>JAGCYY010000016.1 GCA_017960565.1 bacterium
CGTAATAAAATTATATCATGAGGACATAATCGCTTATTAATGGATGGAAGATATGACTACATTCTATCTATTTAATAATTAATTTAGTTTGGGACATTTTCCCTTGTATACATTTAAGACATTATCACTTGTTAAACATACAAACCATTTATTCATTTTTATATGTAATTGAAAAAACTAACCATATTGATATAAAATAATAATAAGAAGATATTTTAATTTTAAGGGGTTTTTATGAATTACACAGAAGCGTATTTAAAGCTTGAAAAATATAATCAAACTCATCTACTCAAGTGGTATGACTTTTTAAGCGACAATGAAAAAACATTATTGCTAGAAAAAATTGCTTCTCTAGATCTTTTAATATTGTCATCTAATGGTTCAAACAAAGATAAAGAATCTATTTCTCCACTCAAAACTTTAACTCTTTCAGAAATAAAAGAAGAAGAAAATCAGGATAGAGATATTGGAATAAAGTATATGAAATCAGGAAAGCTTGCTTGTGTGTTACTTGCGGGTGGAATGGGATCTAGACTTGGATATGAATATCCAAAAGGAATGTACAACATTGGTATTTCTAATAAATTAACTATCTTTAAATGCCAAATGGATACCTTAAAAGCTAGAGTTAAAGAATGCGGTAAATATATCTATCTTTTTATCATGACTAGCCCAGAAAACAACGAAATCACCATAAGACATTTCGAACAAAACAACTACTATGGTTATGATAAATCATATATCAAATTTTTCATTCAAAAAGAATATCCTGTAACTGATATGGAAGGAAAAATCCTTCTTGAAAATAAATTCACTCCCGCAACTGCCCCAAACGGTAATGGTGGTTGGTACCAATCAATGAGAATCGCTGGCTTAAAAGATTTCATTATCAAGCATGGCATTGAATATTTAAATGTCTATTCTGTAGATAATGTCTTACAAAAAATGGCTGATCCAGTATTCTTGGGCTCAATGATTAATAGAAATTCAGAATGCGGAGCTAAAGTTGTTAGAAAGGTTGATCCAAATGAACGTGTCGGTGTTATATGTATGGCAAATGGCCATCCATCTATCACTGAATATATAGAACTCACCGATGAACTTAGATATTCAAAAGATGAAAATGGAGAATATCTATATAACTTTGGAGTTATATTAAATTATATATTCAAAGTAGATGCTTTAGAAAGAACACATGAAAACGCATTCCCAATCTATAAAGCAAATAAAAAATATCCATATATGGATGAAGTTGGTAATTTTATTAATCCAACAGAACCAAATGCTTATAAATATGAGACATTTGTCTTAGATATGATTAGAATGATGAACGACTGTGTTTCGTTTGAAGTAGATAGGAAAAAAGAATTCGCCCCTGTTAAGAATCTACACGGAATAGATTCAGTAGATACTGCACGAGAATTACTAATCAAAAACAATATACAAATCTAATAATACTAAATATATTCACTCATTTTTAAATTAAAAATTCATAGGAGGGTATATGAAGAAAATTAGAAAATTCATTGGATTTATTTTATTATTGTTAATTCTTGTAATAATACTGATACTACAAATACCATTTTCTTTTGTAAATTCAAAACCAAACACTGAATATGATAATGTATTATCAACTTCAATTACTAATATGAATGCAAAAATAGTTGATATCGCACTTTTGGGTTCTCATGATTCATTTAGTGATGGCATTAAGTATAGTAGTAAATCAAACACAAACGAAGGCGGTATCACAAACAACAAAATAGTTAGTACAGTAGCGAAAGGACTAGTTGTTAAAATGTCTAAAGCACAAGTGTGTTCCGCCAAGGAACAACTCTATGCTGGCATTAGATATTTCGATGTAAGAATCACCAAAATTGATGGCATCTATTATACATGCCACGGTTATTTATCAAATAAATTAGAAATATATATAAAAGAAATAGTTGATTTTTTAGATGAACATCCAGGTGAATTCATCATTTTTGATTTACAGCATTTCTATACAGAAAATGGTGATAATTATAATCTAGAAAAAGATGAATACGAGAATTTAGTAGAATATATGGATTCTATCAAATCTTCTAAAGGCAACTCTATTTTAGATTATTTAAATTATGATTCTAAAATAGACTCTATTTCATCTTTAACATATGGCACTATTACTAAAAACAAATCTAAGGCTGGCATTATTATGCTTGCGAAAGTCAAAGATTATTCTTATCTTTATGAAAGAGATAGTGATGCAAGCTATGAAAGAAGTGAATATAAAAATATTTTCTCACTTTGGCATAACACTAATTCAATAAAAACGTTGATATCTGAGATAGAAAAAGAGATTAAATATCTTAAAGAAAATGACTATTCAAATATACTTCGTGTTAATCAAGCACAAAGGACAGGTTTTATTATGGATGCATCTTTAATTAAAAGTCTTTTTGAATGGAGTATACTCGATATGGCTAGATGGACAAATAAAAACTTTATAAAAGATGAAGAAACATTTAAGATGTATCTATCAAAAATGCCTATTTTCATGGTTGATTTTTCGACATCAAATTTTCACAACTTCAACAAGCTCGCTAATAAATATATATCAGAATACAATAGTGGTTTATAATATCTAACTTAAGATTTCTTTAAATATAAAGGTGCTAGAAACACATTTCTAGTACCTTTTTCATAATTATTCTAACTTTTTTGTATATTTATGTAGAAAGGAAATGAAATATCATATATAATAATAAAAATTATATATGGACAAGAGGTTACTATATGGGATTAACTCTTACAGAAAAGATTATCTATAATCATACCGATAAATATCCAATAGAAAAAGGAAAAGAATTCTATTTAAAAATTGACAACACCTTAACTCAAGATGCCACAGGAACTATGGCATATTTAGAATTTATGAGTATGGGTATTGATAAAGTTAAAACTAATCTTTCTGTAAGTTATGTTGATCACAACACCCTCCAAAATGGTTTTGAAAACGCTGATGATCATGAATTCCTAAAGACGGTAGCGAACAAATATGGCATTTTATATTCTAAATGTGGCAATGGCATATGCCATCAAGTCCAACTTGAAAGATTTACAAAACCTGGCCAAACGCTTCTTGGTAGTGATTCACATACCCCAACATCAGGTGGCCTATCTTGCCTTTCTATAGGTTCAGGCGGTTTAGATGTCGCACTTGCGATGGCTGGCAAACCATTTAAAATGATTATGCCAAAAATTGTAAATGTTAAACTAACTGGGAAACTGAGACCTGGTGTAACAGCCAAAGATATAATATTAGAAGTATTAAGAATTAAAACAGTCAAAGGTGGTTTAAACAAAGTATTTGAATATAGTGGAGACGGAATCTTATCACTAACTGTCCCTGAAAGGGCGACTATTTGTAATATGGGCGCAGAACTTGGTGCAACCTCTTCAATATTCCCAAGCGATGATATAACACTTGATTTTTTAAAACGTGAAAAAAGAGACGAAGATTTTATTAGACTTGAAGCTGATAAAGATGCTTCCTATGATGAAATAATAGAAATCGATTTATCTAATCTTGAATGTCTTGCAGCTTGTCCATCGATGCCTGACAATGTTAAAAAAATCAAAGATATTGAAGGCTTAAAAGTAGATCAAGTCCTCGTTGGATCATGCACTAATTCATCTTATCTAGATATGGTAAAAGTTGCATCAATTCTAAAAAATAAAAAAATCCATAAAGATGTCAGTTTTGCCATAAATCCGGGAAGTAAACAAGTTTTATCAATGATGATCAAAAATGGTCTATTATATGACATCTTATCATCAGGCGCTAGAATCTTAGAATGCACCTGTGGTGCTTGCATTGGTATGGGACAATCTCCTATGACAAACGCAGTTTCTCTTAGGACATATAATAGAAATTTTTATGGTAGAAGTGGCACATTATCCGCAAATGTCTATTTAGTATCACCAGTAGTTGCTGCTTATTCAGCAATTGCCGGCCATATAGTAAATCCACTAGATACAAAAGATAAACTAGATTTATATGAATATCCAAGTGAATTTATAATCGATGATTCTATGATTATTAAACCTAATTTTGCTAAAGACATCAAAATGGGCCCAAATATTATGATGCTTCCTAAATTTGATAATCTAAAAGATAAATTATTTTTAAAAGTAGTCTTAAAAACCAAAGATGATATCACAACTGACGATATTATGCCTGCCGGAAGTAAGATTCTTCCTTTAAGATCTAATATTGAAAAATTATCTGATTATACCTTCTATAACATCGATAAATATTTTAAGAAAAGATGTTTAGAATATAAAAATTCAATAATAGTTGGTGGTTTAAATTATGGTCAAGGTTCATCGAGAGAACACGCCGCCATAAGTCCAAGATATCTTGGCGTAAAATGTGTTCTTGCAAAATCTTTCGCAAGAATACATAGACAAAATCTAATGAATTTTGGCATTGTGCCAATTCCAATCACAAATGAAATGTATGATTTTTTAGAAAAAGATATGGAAGTATCTTTAGATTTTTCAAACCTCGATGATAATATCATCAAAGTTATGGATTATACAATAGAAACTAACTTCACAAGAGAAGAAATAGATATGTTAAAGAAAGGAGGTCTACTAAATACCATATGAAAAACAAACTAGAAGGTTTTATTAAAAAAGAATATAAAGATTCTTTAAAACTATCTAACATCGATAACGTTTTATATGATCAATACAATGTTAAAAAAGGTTTAAGAAACGCAAATGGAACTGGCGTATTAGTCTTGCTTACTAAGATTTCAGACGTTTATGGATATAAAATGGTAGATAATAAAAAGATTGATGACGAAGGCCATCTATATTATCGCGGATATGATATTTATGATTTAGCCAAACTAAATGAACTAAAATTTGGTTATGAAAGAGTATGCTTCCTGATTCTCTTTTCACGTCTTCCAAGCGAAGAAGAAATAGTTGAATTCCACAACATCTTAAGCGAAGAATATGAACTTCCAAAAAACTTTGCGACCGATGTCCTTTTTAGAAACAATTCACCATCTGTCATGAATCAGATTCAGCGTTCAATATTATCCCTTTATTCATATGATGATAATCCTGATGCAACTGATCCATATGATGTCCTAATGAAAGGAATTAGAATCATCGCTAAATTGCCTGCGATTGTTTCTTATTGTTATAGATGTAAAAGACATTATGTTGATGGTCTATCTCTTCATATAAGAGAACCAAAAGACGAATATTCTCTTGCCCAAAACCTCCTCTACATGAGTAGGACAAATGGCAAATTCACACAGCTTGAAGCGGAAACATTAGACCTAGCATTGATACTTCATGCTGATCATGGTGGTGCAAACAATTCAACATTCGCAAACATTGTCGTCTCTTCAACACAGACAGATATTTATTCATCTATCGTGGCTTCACTAGGTTCTCTTAAAGGCCCAAGACATGGTGGTGCCTCAAGAGCTGTAAGAGATATGATGGGCGCTGTAATAAAAGAAATTGGACTCACTGCGAGTGAAGATAAAATCAGAAAAGTCGTTAAGAAGATCTTAAACAAAGATTTCTTTGATGAAAGTGGTCTAATATATGGTATAGGTCATGCTGTATATACCTTATCTGATCCAAGAGCGGTGTTATTAAAAGAAAAATGTCATAGTCTTGCGATAATGAATAATGAACTTGAAAGATATGAATTCTATGATAAATTTGAAAAAATCGCTCATGAAGAATTAAAAAATCTCAAAGGCGAAGATTTCCACACTTGCACCAATGTCGATTTCTATTCTGGTCTAACATATGAAATATTAAAAATAAATGAAGATCTCTATATCCCACTATTTGCTTGTGCAAGAACCGTCGGATGGCTCGCCCACAACATCGAAAACAAGTTATATTGTGATAAGATTGTTCGACCTGCCGGTAAATATATTGGCGATATCAAAAAAGGACTGGACTAGCATATGAAACATAGAATCACATTATTTAAAGGCGATGGAATCGGCCCTGAAATCACAAATGAGCTTAAAAGAGTATTTAAAGCTTTAAATTTAGATATTGAATATGATGAATTCTTAATTGGTGAAGATGCATATCAAAAATATGGCGTCTTAATTCCAAATGATGCAATAGAATCAATTAAGAAAAATAAAGTAGCTTTAAAAGCTCCAGTCACTACTCCAATCGGTAAAGGCTTTAAATCAGTAAATGTGACACTAAGAAATATCTTTGATCTCTATGTGAATTTTAGACCGGCAAAAAGCATGCCTGGAACTTTATCAAAATATGATAATATCGATATCATCACTTTCCGTGAAAACACAGAAGATTTATATATAGGCGATGAATATGAAATAGAAGATGGCTATATCGCAAAAAAGAAAATCACAAGAACTAACAGTGAAAGAATCATCAGATACGCCTTTGAATATGCTTTAAAAAATAATCGAAAAAAAGTAACATGCATCCATAAAGCAAACATTCTCAAAAAAAGCGATGGACTCTTCTTAGATACCTTTAACGCCATCAAATCAGAATACCCAACTATCGAGTCAGATGATAAAATAATTGACAATATGTGTATGCAGCTTGTCATGGATCCTAAAAAATTCGATTGTCTTGTTGCACCAAATCTATATGGTGATATTGTAACCGATTTAATTGCTGGACTAATCGGTGGACTTGGTATGGCTCCTGCAGCAAATATTGGAAAAGATATTGCAATATTTGAAGCGGTTCATGGAAGTGCTCCAGATATTAAAAATATGGCAATCGCTAATCCTACAGCTTTCTTCTTATCAAGTGCCTTAATGCTTGATTATATCGGTGAAAAAGAGTCTGCAAATAAACTTAAAAATGCCATAGAAGAAACATTAAAAGAAGGCCTATATCTAACTCGTGATTTAGGTGGAAATGCTAAAACATACGAATATACTGATAGAGTTATATCTAAATTATAATTATGAGAAGACTCCTAAAGAATGATTTTATTATTCATTCTTGGAACTTCTCTTTTTTAATTCATCAGTTTTATTTGTATTTTTTTAAAAAATTATGTAATAATACGTATGTATTATTTAATAGACGTGAGGACTAATACATGAAACATATTAGAAAAATATTAATTATTGTATTGATGGTATCATTCATTTTTATACTTTCATCTTGTGAAAAGAAAAATGATGCTGCAAACTTCAAATTTAAATACTGGAATGATTGTGCTGCAATAGATAGCTTAACCGAATATGTAAAAGATGTTACAAATGAAAAATCTGAAAATTATATTCCAAAAGAAGATCGTATTGCCACATTCGATATGGATGGGACCTTATTTGGCGAATTATTCCCTGCTTATTTTGAATATCTCTTATTCGCTCATAGAGTCTTAGATGATAGTTCATGTACAAACAAGACAGAAGAAATGATCGAAACTGCAACTTGGATTAGAGAAAACAAATACACTTGGAACATGAAACAAACTGGCCTTGAATTAAGACACGCAAATGGTCAAGCAAAAGCTTTTGCTGGTCTTTCTATCAAAGAATTTGAAGATTATGTTAAAGATTTTGCGAATACAGATGCTGAAGGCTTTAATAATCTCAAATATAAAGATGCCATCTATTTGCCAATGGTTGAAGTTGTTAATTATCTACAATTAAATGATTTTATAACATATATTGTTAGTGGATCTGATAGATTTATCTGTCGTGCAATTGCCAGTGAAGCATTCAATATCCCATATAATCAAATAATCGGTATGGATGTTAAGCTCGTATCTAATAATCAAGGTGATACCGATGGATTAAATTATCTTTATACACTAGATGATACAGTGATTAGAACCGATGAACTTGTAATTAAAAATCTCAAGATGAACAAAGTTTATCTAATTACACAAGAAATCGGTAAACAGCCAGTCCTTGCATTTGGCAATAGTTCAGGCGATTCTAGTATGTTAAATTACGCCATGAGCAATCCTAACTACAAAGGAATGGGATATATGCTAATAGCGGATGATATCGATAGAGATTATCCAAATCTAGAAGAAACAGAAAAACGTAGAGTATCTTTTGAAAGCAGTGGATACACTATTATCTCTATGAAAGATGATTTTAAAACTATCTACGGAGAAAATGTAACCAAAAAAATCGGCAACAATTAAGAAGGAGTATAATCCATGGAAATATATTATGGAAATATCGCATATTCAAAATCAAAGACAGAACTCGTATGTCACAAAAATAGTTATATAGTTGTAGATAATGGAAAAGTCATATCTATTTTTGATAAGCTTCCAGTTGAATATCAAAAATATCAAATAATAGACTATAAAGACTCTATCATTATTCCAGCCTTTAGTGATTTACACGTTCATGCTCCACAATATCCAAACAGAGGTATCGCCATGGATGAACTTCTTTATGACTGGTTAAATAAATATACATTTCCACTTGAATCTAAATATAAAGATCCTATCTTCGCTAAAGAAGTCTATGAAAAATTCATAGAAGATCTTTTAAGGCATGGAACGATGCATGCATCTATCTACGCAACCATTCATAATGAAGCAACTGATATCTTAATAAATTTATTAGAAGAAAAAGGAATTAGATCTTTTGTTGGCAAAGTTAACATGGATAAAGATAGCCCAGATTATTTAATAGAAGATACTTTAGAATCAATAAAAAACACAGAAATCTTTATTAAGAAACATCAAAATAATCTTTATGCAAAACCCATTATCACACCAAGATTCGCTCCTACATGTTCATTTGAATTATTAAAAAAATTAGGAGAACTTGGCAAAAAATATAACTGCGGAACGCAAACTCATATCGTAGAATCTTTATGGGAAAGGGAAGAAGCTAAAAAATGTTATCCCGGCTGTACATCAGATATGAGAATTTATGAGAGAGCTGACCTTATAAATAAACCATTCATCGCTGGTCATTTTATTTTCCCATCAGAAGAAGATATCGAGATCTTAAAAAAATATGACGGTTATGCAGTTCAGTGTCCAAATGCCACAGTAAATGTAATTGCTGGGATAATGAGGACAGGATATCTTCTTGATAATGATATTAATTTATCATATGGCAGTGATATTTCAGCTGGCGAATATTTAGGTATCTACAGAGGTATCTCCGATTCCATTAGACTTTCTAAAATAAAATCTTTTTACGAGAATGATGATAGATCAATCACTTTTAAAGAAGCATTCTATATCGCTACTAAAAAAAGTGGTGAAATATTTGGCAATGTAGGAAGCTTCGAAGAAGGTTATGAATTCGATGCTCTTGTGATTAATAATATGAGCGATTCATTTATTGATTTGAGCATAGAAGAAATGCTTGAAAGATTCTGCTACCTCGGGGAGACAAAAGATATCACTCATAGATATCTAAGAGGAAAAGAGATAATAATCTAGTTATTATGAAAAACATAGTAAATCTTTATTATCTAGAAATAGATTCAATAAATAAAGAAAAAATAATTAGTTCATTGCTTTTAACGAGCGATGAACTATCTTATTTAAAATCTATTAAGATAGAAAAAGTATATAATGAAAAATTATTATCTACCTATCTCAAAAGATATTATATAAAAGATTATTTTCTCAGTGAATATAATAAACCACTTTCTAACAATATCTTCTTTAATATCTCTCATTCAGATAATTTAATCGTTCTCGCAACTTCAAAATATTATGAAATTGGAGTTGATGTTGAAAGAATAAAATATGTTGATGATAAAGTTAAAAGACGTGTATCAGATGCATATGAATATGATGAACTATCTAACGATTCATCATTTATTAAGTTTTGGACAGCAAAAGAATCTCTTGTTAAGGCAAAAGGCACAGGTTTTATAAAAGATATTAAAAAAATAAATGCATATCCTTTTGATGGCATAAAAGAATATATGAGTGAAAAATATTATTCTCATATTCTAAAAATTGATGATTATATAATCTCTATAACACTGAAGACAGATAATGATTTCAAAATAATAAAAAAGAAGATTTCATCCATCTAGCAATTTATAAAAACTTATGATAAATTAAAATAAAAGAAATACAAGAAAAATAATACAAAGGAGCACATATGGGCGTAGAAAACAAATTTGCCAGATTTATGAGAAACACAGGACCAGCGAGATTCTTACTACCTCTTGGTATTGTGTTAATAATTGTTGGCATCGTAATTACATTTATAGGTTCTAGCACAAAGGACTACATCGAAACTAAAGCTACTGTTACTAATTCTTATGAAACTCCAGGTAGCGATATGACATCTTACACAATAGATTTCACATATGAAGTAGATGGCAATATTCAAAATGGTTCTATTACTGATACATCAGCTAGAACTGGAGAATTCACAATTTATTATAATCCACTAGATCCAGCTGAATATGTTGAATCAAGAATCAATGGATTAGTTGGTATCGTAATAATCGTTGTTGGTGTAGGCACATTAGGACTTGCAATCTATATCACTGTCAAGAAATTTAAGAAGAGTAAAGCTATCGATAATATAAAGCTTGATGATGCAACAATAGAAGCATATAAGAATAGAGAATTATTAGAAACTGAAGTAGAATATTATTCACTCTTAGACGGTCATACATTAAAACCTGGTTATATTATCGAAAATAAGAATAGAAGCCCTGTATATGAAGCTATAAACACCAAAAACATTCCAGCTCTACCAAGAGAATTTGAATTTGTAAATCATCATACTAATAAAACCACAGTTCACAAAGTAACACGTCCTTTTGATTCAACAGTAAATGATGAAGTGTTCTCTGTATCTTCATCATTCAAATTTGATGGACAAAATATCTGGGATTTACTCCATAGTAAAGGCATCAAAATTGAAACTGACCTCACAAGTATTTTCCCTAAAATTAGATATAACATCTTCTTAGCTGGAGAAAAAATTGCGAGAGTTGAAACAAGCAGTAAATATGTTCATGAAGAAGATGAAGAAGATAAGAAAATTAAGATTCCAGTAGGCCGATATTTTTATAGAATATGGACAAGAGAGGCTGATCTTGAATTATTATTCTTAACTATCTTTGCGATATCTGAAACAAATCAAACAGTAGTTGAATAAGAAAAATTATTAATTAAAGGGGCTGTTAAGAAACTAAAAAGTTTCTAACAGCTTTTCTTTTACAAATAAAAGCATTATTTAATGCAACAATACTTAAAACTAGTCGAATATTTTGAAGATAATATAGAATAAAAAGTCTCCTCAAAGCATAAATGC
>JAGCYY010000017.1 GCA_017960565.1 bacterium
ATGGCACTGGCTATATCAATTAGTTTTTCCTTATTTGAAAGACAGTGTTTTATTACTCTCCTATCCTCAGGTCTTAAATGTGCATTCTTTTCTCTCATAATTGTTTACACCTCCTAAAAAAATAAAAAAGAACGCAAAAACGTACTTTAATTATATAACAAAAGAAATTTATCAAACTAAATTCCGTAAAAATGATTAAAACGGAATAATGAAAAAGAATTGGCTATGATGGCAATAGCTTCGTAACTTAGATTGACTTTTTGATATCAATCTTTTATAATGAAATAAAAGATATATTTAGAAAATTATAGGTTTTGCAGGAGGAAAATGCCGTGGCAACAATTAAAAAAATAATTATATCTATTATATTATTTATTTGTTTTTTTGCTTGTTTTGAAAATCGTATAGCTAAAGCTCTTGATTATTCTGATTATGGTTATGAAACTTTAGAAGAATTTCTTGATGCATTAAGTGCTTCATATTTACTTGATGAAAGAGAAGAACCAGAAGAAAACTTATCATATGTAATTAATAATTGTGAAACATATATTGAAAAATGTAACATTGAAGACCTTAATTTTCCAATATCTGTTGGGTTTCAATTCAAAGCTGTCCCAAGACCTTTTGCAGAAATAAATTCTGAAGAAGAACGACTTCAACATATTAAAGATATGGAAGAACTTTACAAAGTGCAAAACGAAATATATTTAAGTAAAATAAATCTTTCTTCATACTCAGGAATGTATTTAAGTAAGTATGGTCCATTTATTGAGTTTGTTTATGACTCATATGCAAATTTTTTAGAAACTGATTATCAAATAGTAGAAAGCTTTAGAGATGAATCGCTAGTATGCATATATATAGATGTTTCATATGCATCTGATACTTCTAATACAACAATTGAAGAAACTCCTCTAGACTATGATTATGATGATGCCAAGAGTGATGTAGGTATTCCTGAAAATAGTGAGTACACTGATGAAGAACTTGAAATCGAAATTAAGAATGTAGAAGTCATAAATAGTTTTACAAATCTTCAAATTTTTGAATATGAAGTAATAAAAGAGACATCCGAAACAACCCTAGAATCAGAATATAGTTCTATTCATTCATCTTTTTTAGATGATGATAATGATATTTTAGAATCTATAAATATTCAAGAAAAGTCATATAATAAAGTTATCTCTAATGATGAAATAAAATTTAATCCATCTTTAATCGCAAATGATAATAAGAATGATAAATATGAAGAAAATTAGAAATCTTATTCTATTATTACTATTTCTATTTTTATTGATTGGATGTACTGAAAGTACATCTTTTACGACATCATCTAATATAAAAACGCTAGATGATATCACTACAACTATAAAAGACAATAATACAACACTTCCTAATATTAGCACTACAACTATTGCAAACGACATCACAACAACTATAAAAGAAATTACAACAACTACGAATAATCCAATAACTACAACTCAAGGAAAATATCCAAAATTAGATAGAATTACTGAAGATGCTAAATTGATTCCGTTAGATGAATTTAAAAGTGAATATCCGGGTTACCAAATTATTTCATGCAGAAAAGGTTTTCTTTTCAAATCAAAAGATGCATGTGGTGTTTTTGAGTACGATGGCAACAAGATAGAACGTAAAGAGTTTGGCGATTATTTAAGGGACATAACATACGATGATTTCTTTGATGATTATAATTTGTTGTTCATTGTATACAATCACTCAAGCAGTGTAAGAGATTTTGAATATAAAGGATACAGAATTGAAGATGACACATTTTATAATGTGTTAGATATTTACTCTCCGCTTGGACAAAGTCAAGATTTTAAACAAACATATTTTCTCTTTGCAGTAAATAAGAAATTTGAATTGACAAAACATAGTGTTGATATGACTAATACATTTCCTAATCTAAGTCAACAAGCAAATTTCCCTTTGTGTTTTTTTGACCTTAAGGAATTTTATGAAATAGAAGTTATTAATTAACAAATAACTACAAACGCTTATATCAAAAAGCAAAACAAAACTATCTTTAATTTAAAAGACTTAACCTAAAATACTATATTAAGCACTTTCTATAATGATTGTGCTTTTTTATTTGACCTTATATTATAAATAATATATAATAATTTAGGTAAAAAAATAAGGAGGCAATAGATGATCTATTCTACAGAAGTACAACATATGTGTCCTATCGCTAAAGGCGCATATCATGGACCAGCACCTATTCCAGAAGAAGGTAAATGGGTACAGGCAAAAGAAATTAAAGATATCAGCGGTTTAACACATGGTGTTGGCTGGTGTGCTCCTCAACAAGGTGCATGTAAATTAACTTTAAATGTTAAAGATGGTGTTATTGAAGAAGCATTAGTTGAAACTATTGGTTGTTCAGGTATGACTCATTCAGCTGCAATGGCTGCTGAAATCTTAACAGGCAAAACTATTCTTGAGGCATTAAACACAGACCTAGTATGTGATGCTATCAACACTGCAATGAGAGAATTATTCTTGCAAATTGTTTATGGTAGAACTCAAACTGCATTTAGTGAAGGTGGACTTCCAATCGGTGGTGGTTTAGAAGATCTTGGAAAAGGACTTCGTTCAATGATTGGTACTATGTATTCAACTAAAGCAAAAGGACCAAGATATCTAGAAATGACTGAGGGATATGTAACTAGAATTGCTTTAAGTGAAAAGAATGAAATAATTGGTTATGAATTCGTAAATCTCGGTAAGATGATGGAATTCATTAAAAGTGGTATAGATGCTAATGAAGCATTAACTAAAGCAAAAGGCCATTATGGTCAATTTGATGGCGCAGCAAAATATGTTGACCCACGCAAAGAATAGGACTGGAGGATATTATAATGGCATTATTTGAAAGTTATGAAAGAAGAGTAGACAAAATCAATAACGTTATTAAACAATATGGTTTAAATAGTATTGAAGAATGTCGTGAACTCTGTAAAACTAAAGGATTTGATCCATATGAAATCGTAAAAGGTGTTCAACCAATCGCTTTTGAAAATGCAGGTTGGGCATATTCAGTAGGAGCTGCAATCGCCTTAAAGAAAAACGTTAAATCTGCAGCCGAAGCTGCTGAAGCAATCGGTATTGGTCTTCAATCATTCTGTATTCCAGGATCAGTTGCTGAAGATAGAAAAGTAGGTCTAGGCCATGGTAACCTAGGAGCTATGCTTCTTAGAGATGAAACTAAATGTTTTGCATTCTTAGCTGGTCATGAATCATTCGCTGCTGCAGAAGGCGCTATTGGCATTGTTAAAAATGCAAATAAAGCAAGAAAAGAACCTTTAAGAGTTATCTTAAATGGTCTTGGAAAAGATGCTGCACAAATCATTTCAAGAATCAATGGATTCACATATGTTCAAACTCAATTCGATTATTATACAGGTAAATTAAACATCGTTAAAGAGATTCCATATTCAACTGGTGAAAGATCACAAGTTAGATGCTTTGGCGCTGATGATGTAAGAGAAGGTGTTGCAATTATGCATCACGAAGGTGTAGATGTATCAATTACTGGTAACTCTACTAACCCAACTCGTTTCCAACATCCTGTTGCTGGAACATATAAGAAAGAATGTGTTGAACAAGGCAAAAAATATTTCTCAGTAGCATCTGGCGGTGGAACTGGTAGAACTCTTCACCCAGATAATATGGCTGCAGGTCCTGCATCATATGGTATGACAGATACAATGGGAAGAATGCACAGCGATGCACAATTTGCTGGATCATCTTCGGTTCCTGCACACGTTGAAATGATGGGATTCTTAGGCATGGGAAACAACCCTATGGTTGGTGCAACTGTAGCGGTTGCTGTAGCTGTAGCCGAAGCTTTAAAGAAATAATTATTTTATAACAGTATAAAAAAAGTGAACTTAGAACAATATAATGTAATCAATACCTTGAGCAAAAAGATACAAAGTACATTTAAAAAAGAAAGTTCACTTTTTTATATTATTTCAAATAAATATTAAAAAGTATTTACAAATAAAAATAATAATAATAATATAGTCATATAGAAGAACCAAAAATTTTTTAAAACTATGTAGAGGAGGTAACATTTTGAAAAAATATTTTTTATTGCTAGTCCTTGTATTCTTTCTTGTATCTTGTTCAAATAACCAAGAAACAACCACATTAAATGATACAACAACTACTAAAGAAAATAGCGCAATCACAACTACATTAGATAATATTTATACATCTCAAGTAGATGATATATTGAATGTATCTAGCATATCATTTTCTAAATATGGAAATAAATATTATTTTGTAGGAGAAGAATTTGACCCAACTGGATACTATATAAATGTTGAATATAGTGATGGCGATATTAAAGAATATTCTCTTGATACTTATCCGATTCAATACGAAATAAAATATAACATTTTATGTGTTAGTCTTTTGGAATACTATACTAATTATCAACTAGTATATGGATATGATGTAGATGATTGGCTTTATTCAACATATAATGTATATCCAGTCTATTATTCATATTTTGAGCCATATAAATATGAAGAAAATTTCGAAATTATATACCTTTCAAATGAAGAAAGCTTAAAAAATAAAACATATAGAGTAGAAGACTTTGAAGTTTTAAAATGTATATCTTTTGAAGAAATTACGATAGAAAGATATAAAGAAATTAAATTAAGTTCAGATAGAAATAATTTTTATAGATTCTTTAAAATATATATTAATCCTGATGATATCCAAGATGTACATAGTTATTTATTAAACGTTTCAAAAGATGATAATTCTAACATTTATCTTTATAAACTCCATTAGTACGAGGTTAAGAATTATGAAAAAAGTATTAATTATAGTTATGTTAGTAATGTTGTTTTCACTATTTGGATGTAAAAATAGCGATTTGGTTATCACAACTACCGATAATCAAATGACAACCTCAACCCTTGAAGATATATCGACAAATCCTTATGGAGATCAAAGAGCTAGAGTTTATTTATATGAGAAAAAAATAAAATATTATCTTTATGGTGAAGATCTAGACTTAGATAATTATGAAGTAGTTGTTACTGTAAATAGAGAAGAAAAAGAAAGATTTCCACTTTCATCAGGCCGAGTTTCATATGAACTCACTAAAAATAAAAATCAATTTGCTATAGAATTTGAACTTTACGGAGAATCCGTATATGGTCTGATACACAGTAAATTTGGTTCAAACCCATATGAATGGTATGATTCAAATTTTGACTATCTTATAGTAGATGACTCAAAATCAAGGGATTTAATTGTATTATTAACTAATGAAGAAAGTCTTCTAAATAAAGAATATAGTGATTCAGATTTTGATTTTATAGACTTTGATAGTTTTAGAGAAATTACTCTTCCAAGACACACAGAAATAGCACTAGAGACAAAAGATCTAAGTTATAAAAGATTATTAGTATTTAGAATCAATGATAATAGCTTATCAAATATTGATTCATATATTGAGGAAGGAAAAAACATACCTTGGATAGAAGAAATATATTATTTTCCTTATTCATTAGCTACTTGGTAATTATTTTAAAATAGTGTTCTTAAAGATTAATATATGGACTCTAAAAAGGTATTTTAGAGTCCATTTTCTATGAAAAATCACAAATATTTAACATTTATGTATCTTTTATAATGTTTTTGTTATATCTATATATTATTTTTAAGAGTTAATATATAATAAAATTAAAGAAGTATTTTAAAAGGGGAGACGATTATGGAGACAAAAGAAGCTATCTTAAAAAGAAGAAGTATTAGAGTTTTCAAAGATACAGAAGTATCAAAAGAAATCATTGAAGAGCTATTAAAAAGCGCAATGGCTGCACCTAGTGCATTAAATAGACAGCCATGGGTTTTCTATGTAATCAAAAATAAAGATATCTTAGAAAAAATCAAAAAAATATCCCCATTTACTGATAAAAATTCTAACTTAATAATATTTGTTTGTGGAAATGTCAGCGGAATCAATCCTCTTAATCTTAATGATTTCTGGATTCAAGATTTAAGTGCTGCAGTAGAAAATATTCTTATCAGTGCTGCAGATATGGGCCTTGGCTCATTATGGTGTGGAGTGTATCCTAGAGTTGAAAGAGTAAATGCAATAAAGACTATTCTTAAAACCCCTAAAAATATTATTCCATTCGCAATGATTCACATTGGATATCCAAAAGAAGAAAAAGAACCAAGAACTCAATATGATCCTGCTAAAGTGATTTATATAGACTAAAAGAAGCTTAAGCTTATTGCTTATGCTTTTTTTAAAAAAAAGAATATAAAAAAATAGGAATTTTTAAGATAAATTTCTATTTTTTTGTTTAATGTTATATTTGAAAAACATTGTTTCTTTGACAAAAAATGTCATTTAAAGAAAAGCTTCATGATTTTAAATAAAAAGTATCAAAAAAGCATACGTTTTGCGACATTATTGTATAACACATAATAATTATATTATGTTACAAAAAAATTATTTGACTTTACAATATGTCTATGATGTGATATTATCATCTCGTTACGATTTTTTGTGAAAATATTGTGAATTCACAAAAATCTCGGAGGATTATGAACATAGATTTAAAGAAAACAAAAGTTCTTAAGACTAAAGATTTAATACAGATGATTAGAATGGGCGTAGAAAATCTAGGCGCTCATATAGATGAAGTAAATGATTTAAATGTTTTTCCTGTACCAGATGGCGATACAGGAACTAATATGAAAAGAACCATTGAAACTGGTTATAACATTATAAAAGATTCAGATATTAATCAACCTATATATAAAACAGCTCAAGATTTATCAAAAGGCATGTTGCTAGGTGCAAGAGGCAATAGTGGCGTTATTTTGTCACAAATCTTTAGAGGTTTTTCTAATGGCCTTATGCAAAAAAGAGATGTTGGTATTCCTGGTCTTATTCAAGCTTTTAAATCAGCTGTTAAACAAGCTTATGATGCTGTTGTAAAACCAGTTGAAGGAACAGTTTTAACTGTTCTTAGAGAATCTGTTCAAAAAGCAAGCAAACTTCCAAACCAATATATTTATACATTCTTCTTAAATCTTTTAAGACAAGCAAGAATAACCTTAGAAAACACTAAAGAAATGCTTGATGTTTTAAAAGAAGCAGATGTAATAGATTCAGGCGGAGCTGGCTTAACATATATTTTTGAAGGTTTTGTATCTTATTTCGAAGGAACGCTTCCAAACCCTGATTACGTTGAAACAGTATATGATTCAAATGATTCAAAGAAAAATGATGCCAATCTTGATTTTTCATTATTTAATGAATATTCTGAATTAGATTATGGATATTGCACTGAATTTATTCTTCAATTATCCGCAAACAAAGTAGAAAATGTCAATGACTTCAATGAAAAAGAAGTTATTGATTATCTAACTCTAGTTGGTGATAGTGTTGTATGTTTCAAAGATGGAACATTAATCAAAACTCATGTTCACACAAAAGATCCAGGTGCTGTACTCAGCTATGTTAGAAGATGGGGCGAATTCTTAACAATAAAAGTTGAAAATATGGCGTTACAACACAACAATAAGCTTGTAAAAGACAAAGAAAACGATGAGAAAAAGAAAAAAGTTCATAAGGCAATTGCGATAGTTTCAGTTGCACAAGGAAATGGATTAATCAAAGCGTTCAAAGATATCAATGTTGATGAAATCGTAAATGGGAAACAAACAATGAATCCTTCAACTGAAGACTTTATTCAAGCATTTGATGAATTAGACGCTGACAATATCTTCGTTCTTCCAAACAACTCAAATATCATTCTAGCAGCTGAACAAGCAAGAGATATTTACAAAGAATCTCACGAAAATGTCAATGTGATCGTCATCAAGACAAAGAGTATTGCTCAAGGTTACATTGCTGCAACAATGCTTCAATTTCAATCTGATGACATCAATCAAATGATTGAAGATGTCGAAATGGCAATCAGCGATGTAAATTCAATTGAAATAACTACCGCTACCAAAAACACTAAAGTAAATGGCGTAGATGTAAAGAAAAATGATTATATCGGTATTTTGAATCACAATCTTGTAAGCGATAGAAGACATAAAATCAATTGCTTAACAGAAACATTATCTAAAATTCAAGATATTGAATCACATGAAACTTTATTATTGATTTTTGGAGCAAACAATATAATTAGTCAAAGAGAAAAAGACGAAGCGGTAAAAGAAATAAACAAAAAATTCCCATCACTAAATGTTGATATTATTGATGGTGATCAGGATGTATATTGTTTTATAGCTGCAGTTTGTTAGTAAATTTGAGATTAAAAGGACTTTAAGGTCCTTTTTTGTAACATTCTATAAATAATATGTGACATAAATTATATAGTATATATTTTTTTATTGAAAAAACATATGCTATTTGTCTATAATAATTTGGAATTAAAACTTATGGAAACAAAAGAAACTATATATCGTGAAGCTGATTATAAAGCAAGTATCTTTAATATGAGACTTCTATCAGTATTATGTTTTTTCGCCCTACTCGCCCTATTATTAAATGAACTAGGGCTTTTTGTTGTCCCAAGACTTACAATGTTTGTTTCTACATTCCTCTCATCAGCTATCTTTCTAACTCCAATAGCTGTTCATTTAATATCTGATAAGATAATAAAGAAAAAAACGTCGGTTGTGAGTGAACACTGGTTTAAAATCTTGATAGTTGTTTCATTCTTTTTAGGAATTGTAATTGTTGGAATAACATTATCACATCATGCATTAATACTCCTCGCTCTTCCACCACTTGTTGCTTCATCATATAGTCAAAGTAAAAAATATATGATAGTTGTATTTGTGATATCCATTCTTATGGTGCCTATCACAGTCTATGGATCATTTATATTTGGTTCTCTCGATAGAAATTTCATTAAAGGTATGCTTACCGATGAGGAAGCAAATGTTATCGAAAATAGACTAGAATTATTGACTTCAAAAAGAATGCTTGATGTATTTCTTCATTATGTTATTCCAAGACTCCTTTGTGAACTTTCAATCTGTGTAATTGCTTATGCAAACAAGGTTAGAAATGAACTGACCCTCAAAAAACAAGAAGAATTATACAAAATAATGAATGATGAGATGGAAAGAGTAAACAAACTTCAATCTCATGTCATTGATGAACTTGCAACTCTAATTGAAACAAGAGATGTCAGTACAGGAGAACATGTCATAAGGACAAGAAGATATGTTAAAATCATCGCCAGTGCTCTTATGGAAGATGGCAAGTTTAAGGATATATTAAACCCTAAAACAATAGCTCTTATGGAAAATGCTGCTCCACTACATGATGTTGGTAAAATAACTATCTCTGACACAATATTATTAAAGCCCGCCAAACTAACAAACGAAGAATTCGATAAAATAAAAACTCATACCTACAAAGGAAAAGAAACAATCGCTAAAGTCTTTTCTAATATGAATGATGAAGAATTCTTAAAAACAGCTGAAGAAATAGCGATATCTCACCATGAAAAATGGGATGGAACAGGCTATCCTTATGGACTAAAAGGAGATAATATTCCACTTTCTGGAAGAATAATGGCTATCGCTGATGTTTATGATGCTTTAGTATCACTTAGAGTTTATAAACCACCAATCACTCCAGAAGAATCAATTAAAATTCTTATGAGTGAAAGTGGCACTCATTTTGATCCATCTATCATGGAAACAGTTAAAAGAATCGAATCGGAACTAATAAAAGAAGCTAAAGCTGATATATTTAGTTAAAAACACAGGAAAACTCAATCCTGTGTTTTTAATAATATGAACCTTTTATGATAATTAAGTGTTAGATAGTTGAAAAAAGAATACTTTATTATATAATAAAATCGAAAGTCTATGAAAGATTATTATGCTATCCTGGGTATCAATAAAGATGCCACAGATGAAGAAATTAAATCTGCATATAGAAAACTTGCGAACAAATACCATCCAGATCACAATAAAGATAAAGATGCGACTGATAAGATGACTTTAGTGAATGAAGCATATTCAACTCTCAAAGATCCTATCAAACGTGCACAATATGATCAATATGGTGATACAAGCGAGAATATAAGCCAAAATGCTGATGGCTTTTATTATAAACCAAATGCCAACTATTATGACTATAATAGAGGCTATTTTTATACGAGAAGCACACAGTCTCTTAGTAGATTAATATTTAGAATAATTTTAATATTTTTATTAATAAATGCGGTAATATCTCTTGGCTCAATTGCAATACAAAGATTATTTCAAGGAAATAATAATACCCTTGGAACCTTAAATTCAGAAAATGATTTTTCGTATGTTCAAATCGATTCAAACAATGTCGCTGTTAAAGAAATAAATAGTATCTTGAGTGAATCTATGATTCAAACAATTGAAATATCAGAAACAGTAAGAGATAGAAAAAACAAAATATATAATGTATCTTCAATATCAGATAATGCCTTTAGAAGATGTTCAAATCTAACTTCTATATCGCTTCCATCAACAATTACTAGTATTGGAAGATATGCATTCTATGGCTGCAGTAAACTTGGAACTATCTATTTCTATGGGACAGAAGAACAATTCAATAAAATTCAAATAGGAGAAGGCAACTCATATTTTAAAAATGCAACAGTCATCTTTATAGAAGGATATAACTTTACTATTTAATATAAATAGTATATAATGATTAGGGAGGTTAAAAACATGGTAATGGTTTATATTTGGCTAGCAGTCTTACTGGCAAGCATTATTGTAGAACTAGCAGTTCCTGCACTCGTATCTGTATGGTTTGCTGCTGGAGCATTTGTTTCACTAATTCTAACATCTATTTTAACTATATTTATGGGCGAAGATGCATTGTTCTTCATTTGGCTTGAAATTCTTGTCTTTGTTATAGTTTCAGTTCTAACTGTTATTTTGATTAGACCTCTAATATTAAATAGAAGAAAAGAACTAAAAACTAACGTTGATTCAATGATAGGAAAAGTCGGAATTGTTGAAGATGAAATCTCAAAATATGTCTTTGGAACCGCAAAATTTGATGGTCTCGTTTGGACATGTAAACTCGCTGATGATATAGATGAAACTATTGAATCAAACGAATTAGTTGAAATCATCGAAATCGATGGCAATAAAGCTATCGTTAAAAAACACAAATAATTTAATCAAGGAGGAAATAAAATGAACACTATTTTCGCAATGTCACCAGGAGGAATCGTTGGACTTGTAATCGCAATCGTTGTTGTGGTTGGTCTAGCACTATCTGGCATAAAAGTAGTTAAACAAACAGAAAAATATGTAATTGAAAGAGTTGGTAAATTCCATTCTATTCTCGATCCAGGCGTACATTGGATTTGGCCATTCTTTGATAGAGTTGCTTTAAGAGTCGTAATGAAGGAACAAATCAGAGACTTTGATCCACAACCAGTTATCACTAAAGATAACGTTACAATGCAGATCGATACTGTAGTATTCTTCCAAATCACAGATCCTAAATTATATGCATATGGTGTTGTTAATCCAATAAATGCGATTGAAAATCTATCTTCAACTACTCTAAGAAATATCATCGGTGAACTTGATCTTGATGAAACATTAACTTCAAGAGATATTATCAACACTAAGATGAGATCAATTCTTGATGAAGCAACTGATCCATGGGGAATCAAAGTTAATCGTGTCGAAGTTAAAAACATTCTTCCACCAAAAGATATTAGAGACGCTATGGAACGTCAGATGAGAGCTGAAAGAGAAAAGAGAGAAAAAATTCTACTCGCAGAAGGTGAAAGACAATCTCAAATCTTAAAAGCACAAGGTGAAAAAGAAGCTGCAGTATTAAAAGCTGAAGGTGAAAAAGAAGCTCAAATCTTAAAAGCTGAAGCTGAAAAAGAAGCTAAGATTAGAATCGCTGAAGGTGAAGCTAAAGCCATCATCGCTAAGAGAGAGGCAGAAGCTGCTGGTATCAAAGCTTTAAGAGAAGCTAAACCTGATGATGCAGTACTAACTATCAAGTCTTATGAAGCACTTGAAAAAGTAGCGAATGGTCAAGCAACTAAGCTCATTGTTCCATCTAATCTTCAAGATGTTGCTACTCTTGCATCTACTGTAAAAGAAGTAGTTAAGTCTAAATAAGACCTAAAACATTAAATTCTAAAGGAGGTTTATCCCTCCTTTTTTAATTCTCTTTCTTAAGTAGAGACAAAAATCCATCACTTAAACATCATCGATAGAAAACTAAGTCAATTCTCATACTATAGTACGAAGTACTATTTCTTAAAATAGAGTGTATTTAAAACCCCTTTCTATTTTTCTCTCTATCATAGAATTTGCATTTTTAACCTCTTTATGATATGATTTTAGGCATGAATAATATGTATGAAATTCTAAGCGATAACTTAACACGTTTAAGAAAGAGTAGAAACCTTACTCAAGCAGAATTCGCTGAAATAATTAAATATTCTGATAAGTCTGTATCTAAATGGGAAACCGGAATGAGCGTACCAAATCTTGAAACCTTAGTTGAGATTGCAGAATTTTATGGCATGACTTTAGACGATCTCGTTAAGAAACCTGTAGATTCCGAAAAAGTTCTAATAGTTGAAAAGATTCAAAAGACAAACAAATATACTATCTGTTTCCTATCAATCGCTGCTGTATGGCTACTTGCCACTATCATATTTGTATATTCTATTCTAGGCGATAAAGATACTCCTTGGTGGCAATCCTTCATCTGGGCAGTCCCAGTTTCATTTATTCTCGCAGTTATCTTTTCTTCAATCTGGAATCGAAAATTCTTATTCATTTGTCTTTCGTTTTTACTTTGGACATTGATAGCCGCTATCTTTATTCAATCTCTCCCAAACAAGAATATGTATCTAATATTCATCGTTGGGATCCCTATTCAAATAATCATTCTTTTATCTCGTGGAATGAATAGAGCTAATCAAGAAGATGGCATAGAAAGATTATCAATAAATGCTAAAAAGAGACTAGAAAGAAAGAAATACAAAAAACAAATTCGTGAATTAAATAGAGCGAAATCAAGACTCGCAAAAGAAAAAGAAAAAAATATCTAAATTTAAAATAGTGAACCTCACAAAAAAGGTTCACTATTTATTTTTTTATATCTTTGATATATCATATTTATAGAGGCAAAAAATGATAGATAAGAAAAATAAAAAAGTTATAATTGGTCTATCAGGTGGTGTAGATTCGAGTGTAGCCGCTAAAATCTTGATAGATGAAGGATATGAAGTTGAAGGAATGTTTATGCGAAACTGGGATTCCTTTTTAAATAACGACATAAAAGGCAATCCTAATGATATCACTGACATTTGTCCTCAAGAAAAAGATTATAATGATGCAGTTGAAGTCGCAAAAGCCCTAAATATCAAACTTCACAGAATCGATTTTGTCAAAGAATATTGGGATTATGTCTTCACATATTTTTTAGATGAATATAAAAAAGGAAGAACACCAAATCCAGATGTGATGTGCAATCGCTATATCAAATTTGATTTCTTCAAGAAAAAAGCAATGGAACTTGGTGCAGATTATATCGCTATGGGACATTTTGCGAGAATTAAAGTAATCGATGGAATAACTCATCTTTATAAAGGCAAAGATTCAAACAAAGATCAATCTTATTTCTTAGCGATGACACAAAGAGAAAAACTTGATAATGCTCTATTTCCTGTTGGAAATATGACAAAGAGTGAAGTTAGAGAAATCGCAAAATCATTAAATCTCGTAACCGCAAACAAAAAAGATTCTACCGGAATCTGTTTCATAGGAGAGCGACATTTTAATGAATTCCTATCTAACTACCTTCCTGCAAAAGAAGGTAAAATCGTATCTCTTGATGGAAAAATCCTAGGTAAACACTATGGTTTAATGAATTATACGATAGGTCAAAGAAAGGGAATAGGTATCGGCGGATTAAATGATTTAGAAAAACTCCCTTGGTTTGTGGTTGGAAAAGATCTTGAAAAGAATGAACTAATAGTAGGCCAAGGTGCTGACAATGAGCTTCTCTTTAGCGATGAATGCATCATTGAAGATCTAAATCTCATAAATCCACTAAAATCAACTAATCTATACGCTAAATTTAGATATAGACAAATAGATAATCCTATCAATATAGAACTTCTTGAAAATAATGAAGCTAGAATCACATATAATCACATAAAAAGTGTTACTCCAGGTCAAATCCTCGTGTTATATGATGAAGATGGTGAATGTTTTGGTGGCGGAATAATAAAAGAAGTATTCTATAAAGGCGAAAAAAGAAAATATTAATTTAAAAATTTAAACAAAAATAAATGGATATATGTATTTATTCATATGAGGTGAAAATATGAAAAAAATACTATTATCCATTTTTTTATTACTGCTGATGACTACATTTTATATCTGTTCAAAGAATGCTTACGCTGAAAAATACACAACATTCGAAGAAATCAATTTTGAAAATGATTATGTCCTGCTTCTAGATACATGGGATATCAATAAAGAAAATATGTATCTAGATAATCTTAATAAACATCCGATGTTTGGTTGGGATATCTATTATACTTTAAGAAAAGAACCTTTTACATATACTGCAGAAACATTATATCATGTAAAAAATCTAGGTTCAAAAGAGATTCAACATACATTTAAATATGAAGAATCATATGAAGAAACAATTCAAAGATCAGTAAAAGGAGATATAAAAGTTTCTCTTTCATATAGTGAGAATAGTAAAAAAGGAACTCCTGAATTTAAAGGAGGTCTTGAAAGCAAACTAGAATTCGAATATAAACAATCTTTAAAAACTAAATCTACCGAATCAGATACGGTAAAAATAGTAGTAGCTCCTGATAGCGAATTATTTATTAAAGTAAAAGGAAAAGGTTATCTTTATCAGGGTGTAGCTAAAAAGTTTTTCTTTTTTATTCCTACTACAAAAGGCGGATTTGAATATGTCATCATCACCACAGAATATTATTCGATAGATATGGAACCACTAAACACTTTAAATATCGATGATATAGATTCTTCAATAGACTCAGATGATGATTTAAGTGATGAAGATTACTATGAATATTATGAATATGATGAGGAATAACATATGAAGAAAAAACGAGATTTTATAATAATCGCATCAGCACTAATCTTTATCATCTTTTCATTTATATTAATATATCTCTTAGTAAATAAATTTGATGATGTCGATATATTATCGGTTAAAAAAGAATATAATAGAGTATTTGAATCAAGTGAAGATACATTAGATATTCCAATTTATATTGGAAAAAGAAACACATTTCTATCTAATTATAAAGAAATAGAATCAACATCAATTTCAAGCAATAATATTCAACTAAAAGCGAGCCTTTCTCAAATAGAAGTAGGATGCACACTAATATACAACAGGAATAAATATTATGAATATATCTATCATCTTTCATTCGATTCTTATGATAGTTTTCAAGAACCTCTTTTTATGAGCGATGGTTTATTTAATATCACATATAAAAATGGAAATCGTCTTTCTTTTAGAATCGGCAATCTCTCTTTATTTTTTAACTCAAACCTTAATACAAGAAAAGATATATTCTTTTCTAGATTGCAAGCTGTCACAAATGAAATTGAAGGCATTGAAACAATTGTAGGTGTAAATATCTCTATCAAAAATAACACAGATTCCTCAATTCATATAAAAAGCATCTCCATCAAAAATGAACATTATGATCTAGATTATATGAACTATGAAAATAAACAGATAGATACAGCATTAAATCTTAGATCAAGAGATGAATCATATAATTATACGAGATTATTTATCGATAAAAGTGATATGAATTTGAACATAGAGCCTATTGAAATTAAAGATATATTTATTCCATTAATCTATACAAAAGCAATCTTATCACTAGATAGATTTCCAGTTTATATCGAATATGAAATAGATGAAAATGAATATCTATTTGTACAAGATGATTTCCAATTTATGAAAAGAATGGATGTATTAAATCATAATGGTATAGAAAAATATGTCTATAGATATCATTAATTTAAGAAAAAGTTATGGCAAAATAGATATCTTAAAAGGAATATCATATAACTTTAAAGACCATAAAAAGTATTTAATTAAAGGTGAAAATGGCATCGGTAAATCAACATTATTTAAAGCTATTCTTCATCAAATATCATATCTTGGAGAAATAAATATAGAAGGAAGAATAAGCTATTCTCCAGAAGGATTTAATTTTCCTCCATATATGAGCCTTTATAGAACTATTAAAATCTTCTCAACTTTAAGTGAAGACATATTAGATTTTGAAAACAAATTAGCTAATCTATTAAAGCTTTTTAAACTTGAGGAACATAAGAATGCTTATCTTGGGTCTTTAAGTAAAGGAGAGAAACAAAAGGTTAATTTGATTCAATCATATCTAACACCATCAGAGATTCTATTATTAGATGAACCCCTTTCAGGTCTCGATAGTGAATCAAAAGAAAAATTCTTAAATTTAATAAAAAAAGATGATAGATTAGTCATCATTATCTCTCATGAGATATCTAATTTTAATGCAAATGATTTTAATATATTGGAGATAGAAAATGGAATTATTAAAACCATTTCAAAAATACATTAAAACACATCTTTATTATCTCTTATCAAAGAAAAATGTCATATTTATATCTATTTTGAACATCCTTTGTTTATTTTATTTTCTATACATCTCAGGTATCTTTGATGGAATAGGAAGTATAGATGCTAAAAGAGATGAATATTTTAATAGATTCAATAACGATTATTTTTTCTTTCTAAAGATAGTTTATATCTCTTTTATAATCTTTATAAGTATTGGATATTTTGGAAGAGAATATGCTAAATATAAAGAACTATTCATAAGAGATAAAAAAACGAAAGCTTTCTTTTATATCACTAAATATATTTCTATAATATTATTCAATTTGTTTGAACTCTTGTTTCTAATTTTTAACTACCTTTTCATTTTAGCCTTAATGCCCTATGGTAGATTCTTTATATCAACATTTAGGGCATTTTCAAGGCTATTCCTCCTCGGAATCTTTTATTTATTCTTTTCATCATTCTTTCTTTTGATATTTAACACATATCTTGCATCTATAATATCTATGATATGCTATTGGTTTTCTTTTATATATTCACAATATTATGAAAAACTCACAAATGGAGTTAAAGTCCTATTATTGTTATTTCCGTTTGGCGAATCCAATAATATTGAATTTATATATGGATCATTTCATGTAATGATATACACATTTCTTTTAATTCTTTTGAATCTTTTCATCATTATATTAAGAGATGATGTATAAGTATCAAAATCGTTTAAAAAATACACTTTTTATATGAAAACATATAAAATTTTATAACTTATATAGTCAAACAAAGTTTTATTGTGATATCATAAACTATGTATCATTATATGAGGAGATAGAATAATGAACATTAGAAAAACAAAAATAGTATGTACACTCGGTCCTGCATCGGATAATAAAGAGATACTCAAAAAACTTATAAATGCCGGTTTAAACGTTGCTAGAGTGAATTTCTCTCACGGAGATGATGCAAATCACATAAACACAATAAAACTTGTAAGAGAAGTTGAAGATGAGCTAAATACATTTATTGGTATACTCGCAGATTTAAAAGGTCCTAAAATTAGAGTTGGACTTTTTGAAAATGGAAAAGAATTATTTAAAGCACATGAAACAATAGATGTATATCTAGAACCAAGAATTGGTAACCATCACGAATTTTCAATCAATCAGCCCGAATTATTTAAAGACGTTAAAGTCGGAGATAAACTTTTAGTTGATGATGGAAAAGTTATTTTAAAGATTATTGAATCTAAAGATGACTATATGAAAGTTGAAACAATGAATGAAGGCTACATCTCAAGCAACAAAGGTATAAACGCTCCAGGGGTAATACTCACTATGCCATTTGTGAGTGAAAAAGATAAACACGACTTAGAATTGATTGTTAAATATGGGGTAAACGCCGTTGCATCATCATTTGTAAGACGCCCACAAGATGTTTTAGATATTAGAAAAATTTTAGATGATCTCGGTGGAGAAGATATTGAAATTATCGCAAAAATTGAAAACCAAGAAGGCATCGATAATATCGAAGAAATAATCAAAGTTGCGGATGGAATCATGGTCGCAAGAGGTGATATGGGTGTTGAAGTTCCTCTTGAAATGGTTCCGATCAATCAAAAGAAGATAATTAGAATGTGCAACGATATGGGTAAACCAGTAATCACTGCAACACATATGTTAGAATCGATGATTACCTGCCCAAGACCTACTAGAGCTGAAGCTGGTGATGTTGCGAACGCTGTTTTAGATGGCACAGATGCCGTTATGTTATCAGGCGAAAGTGCTGTTGGTGAATATCCAGTAGAAGCAGTAAAAACAATGTCTGATATCGTAATTGAAGCTGAAAAGATTATCAATTATGAAAAACGTTTTGATAGAATCAATTTATCAAGCAAAGATTCAATAAATGATGCAATAGGTATTTCGGTTGTTTCTTGTGCACTCTCACTAAAACATGCTAAATCAATTTTTGCATTTACTGAGACTGGCGGAACTGCAAAACGTATTTCAAGATATCGTCCATCTCTTCCAATAATAGCTTGCTCTGACAGTAAGAGAACATGTGAAAAACTAGCATATTACTGGGGAGTATATCCTATACTTGTAAAATCAGTTCAACATTTCCTACAGCACGATTATATCGCTGTTGAAGAAGGCTATAAACTCGGTTTTAAAAAAGATGATTTAATAATTATGACAAGCGGTTTTGGTGTCGCTCATGGTCAAACAAACACAATAAGAATAATCACATTGGATTAATAAATGGAAAATAAGAAAGTAATATTTGTTTATAATCCATCTGCTGGTAAAGGCAAAGTCGAAAAAAACATTGATTTTATTAAAAATGCTATAAAAGAAAAATTTGGATTATTAGACATTCATCGTTCAACATCTAATGATGATTTTCAAAAAACTATCAAAGAAGCCTGTAAGAGTTACGATTATATATTATTTTCAGGCGGTGATGGCACTTTTAATATGACTATAAATGCTATACCTCTAGATCTTCCAAATCTACCTATTTTTGGTTATCTCCCTGGTGGCTCCACAAACGACATGGGATATAATGTAAATATCTCTAAAAAAATAAAAGAAGGCATATATGATCTATTAAATGCATCTCCAATTGAATATAATATCGGTACAATTGGGGATCATAAATTTATCTATGTTGCTGATTTTGGTGCATTCACAAATGTGTCGCATATAACACCCGCAGAAACAAAACGCAAATTTGGTCGACTTGCTTATTTAAAATATGCAATTCAATCAATCAAAACAACAGTTAAGCCACATAGAATAATTGTTGATGGGGTAGTTTACCATACACCACTAATGATTATTTCTAATTCAAGAGAAGTAGGTTCATTCAAAATCAATCCTGAAAAAGAACAAAATGATGGACTTTACTATATTGTTATTGTAAAGAATGGAAGATTCAATGGTTTCTTTAATATCATATATCTCTTTGCTTTTGGTCTTGAACAAGCTATCAAAAAGAACAAAGTTATTTCTTTTCAATCACCATTATTCAAACTTGATTGTGATTATGAAGATTGGGATGTTGATGGGGAATATATAAAACTAAAATTTCCACTCACGTGTGGATATTCAAGAAAAAAAATCAGAATCTTAACCAATAGATAACAATCTAGTGATATTGCTCATTCTTTAATACAAATTAGGCTGTTTTAAAAGTATATATTGTTAGAATATTCAATTAATCTATATTCAAATGAAAGTACGATTTTGTATTTTCATTTTTATTTTAAATTGTTCATATTATTTTATATAAAATAAAACATTAAAAAAATACTTGATTTTATATCTCAATTATTATATTATAATCTTTGTTTAAAATAATAAACACTATGTTTATTATCTCTAAACATATATCAATTCTTTTATTTTTTTAGTTAATTTGTTTACAAAAAATAAACAGAAAAATTATTGGAGGTTATTCTTAATGGAAAAAGTATTAGTTGATTTAAAAAACATTTGTCAATCTTTCGGAGATTTTGAAGTACTTCATGACTTCAATCTTCAGATTATGGAGAATGAATTTGTCACCCTACTTGGACCATCTGGGTGTGGCAAAACTACACTTTTAAGAATGATTGGCGGATTTGATTCACCTACATCAGGAGAAATCTATTTCGATGGTAAATTAATAAATGATGTTGAGCCAAACAATAGACCAATCAATACCGTTTTCCAAAAATATGCTCTCTTTACACACTTAAATGTATTTGAAAACGTTGCTTTTGGACTTAAAATTAAAAAAGTTCCTAAAAATGAAATCGAAAAACGTGTTATGGATGCCTTAAAACAAGTGCATCTTGAAGAATATAGAGATCGTAAAATCGATCAACTCTCAGGTGGTCAACAACAACGTGTCGCAATGGCTCGTGCAATTGTCCTAAAACCTAAACTATTATTGCTTGATGAACCTCTAGCTGCTCTAGATAGAAAACTAAGACAAGATTTGAGATATGAACTTAAAGATATGCAAAGAAGTCTTGGTATAACATTCATCTATGTAACTCACGATCAAGAAGAAGCTCTAACAATGTCAGATACAGTAGTTATCATGAACGAAGGTAGAATTCTACAAATTGGTTCTCCTGAAATGATTTACAATGAACCTGAAACTAGATTTGTTGCGAACTTCATCGGTGAATCAAACATAGTTGATGGGCAGATGATAAAAGATAAAGTATGTATGTTTGAAGGCGTTCAATTCCCATGTACCTATACAGGTTTTTCAAAGAATGAAGAAGTTGACATCGTTATTCGTCCAGAAGATTTCTTAATTGTCAATAAGAACGAATCTAAACTCACTGGAAGAATCGATTCAAAAACATTCCAAGGAGCTCTTCACGAAATAAATATTATCGATCAAAATGGCACAGAACTTACAGTACATACAACTAAAGATTATCCACTTGACCTAGAAGTTGGTTTAACAGTTGATCCTGAAAATATCACTGTTATGAAAAAACCTGGTGTAAACATCTACACAGGTGTTATGGAAGAAGATGGATATGTAAGGATTTCAGATGATATCCTTCTTGAAACTGATTCAGAACTTGAAGAAGGCACAGATGTAGTTGTAAGAATATTAACACAAGATGTTTTATTAGATGATATAGATGAATCTGATTTTGAAGGAACAATCGAAGATATCAAGAAACGTGATATGTACTATGATGTATATATTAAATCAGGCGATAAAAGAATCATATCATCAACATCTAAAGTACATCATGTAGGTGAAACCACAGGTATTTGGGTTAAAAAAGAAAAAGTAGTAGTAAATGTTGAGGAGGATCTTTCAAATGAATGATATTTCTCAAGTTATAACTCAAGATACTAAAAGAATTAAAAAATTAAAGAAAACTAAATCTTTCGCTATTCCATACCTCGTATGGATGGGAATCTTCTTAGTTGTTCCAATGCTGATATTAATCTTTTTAGCATTCACTACATATGATTTTTCTCAAAACTCTGAGGTTCACTTTACACTTTCAAATTGGGCATATGTATTCAATTCTAGATATGCAGTAACTGTATTTTGGCCAAGCGTTTTTAGAAGCTTTTATGTTTCTTTTATAGTAACACTTATCTGTCTTGTGATCGGTTATCCTGTTGCTTATCTTATGTCTAAACTAAAAGCTAAATATCGCGCTCTTATAATGATATTCTTATCACTTCCTCTTTGGTGTAACCAAGTCTTAAGAATCATTTCATGGAGAACTATATTTGAAATCTTAGGTTTAAATTATAATGAATTTTATATTTTTAATATAATTGTGGCTATGGTATCGATGTATTTACCATTTATGATTCTTCCTATCTATACTGTACTTGAAAAACTAGACAAGAGAGTCATTGAAGCATCTTATGATTTAGGCTGTTCAAAGATACAATCATTCTTTAAAGTTACTCTTCCATTATCTCTTGGTGGAATTGTATCTGGCGTTATTATGACATTCCTTCCATCCCTAACATCTTTCGAAGTTAGTGATGCAGTAAGTTATAACACTGTCTTATTACTCGGTAATTTAATACACGCAAGATTCCATGGAACTGGTGGTTATAACATCGGTAGTGTATTCTCAATTATAACTATTGTCTTCACAGTAGTAGGATTCATCTTAGTACTCAAGGTAGACAAGGAAGGAGAAACACTAATCTAATGAAAAAGAAGTCTGTATTTGATTATCTATCTATCATATTTATTGTTTTTGCATTTGTAATTATATATGCACCAATAATATTGATTTTTATTATGTCTTTCACATCTACCTATTCATTATCAGAGATAGGTACTGGTTTTACTTTTAAATGGTATGAATCATTATTCACATCAAATTATGAAAGACTATCTATCGCATCTAAATATATAGCTAATATCGACAGCTTAAAAATAGCTATATTAAATACTTTCTTTATCACAATATTATCGACAATAATATCAACCTTCTTTGGAACATTATTCGCAATCGGTATTCATTCATTAAATAAGAAGAAAAGAACGGCATTTATGGTATTAAACAACATGCCTATAGTTAATCCGGATATTGTAACTGGTTTCTTACTATTACTAATATTTGTATTACTACAAACATTAATTGGTCTTGAAAGAGGCTGGTTTACTGTCTTGATTGCTCATATTTTCTTCTCAATTCCATATGTTGTATTATCAGTACTACCAAGATTAAACCAAATAGACCCTAACACATATGAAGCTGCACGTGATCTTGGCTGTACAAGATTTGGTGCTGTCTTTAAAGCGATTATACCTTCTATTACAACAGGAATTGTCTCTGGTGCTATGTTTGCATTCACGATGTCAATTGATGATTTTGTCATCACAATGTTTGTATCAGGCACAGAATTCTATAATGTTTCAACATGGATTGATAGCGCTATGAGAAGAGGATTCATTCCTAAGAGTGTCTATGCTTATAACTTAATCATCTTCTTAATCGCATCTATAGTTGTCCAAATGAACAACTTCCTTCAAACAAATAAGAAAAGAAAAATAGAGGTAGTTCAAGAATGAAAAAAATATTATCTATCATATTGATTTTTTCGATAATTATGATTCTTGTGGCTTGTAGTCAAGAAACTAAATTATATGTTTTAAATGTTGGGGATTATATAGATAGATCACTTGTTCAAGTTTTTGAAGAAGAAAATAACTGTAAAGTCATCTATACAGAAGTCAATTCAAACGAAGAAATCTATCAAAAACTAAAAAATGAAGCATATGATATTTGCGTTGTATCAGATTATATGATTGATAGAATGTATCAAGAAGGCTTAATCATCAATCTATTCGAAGAATATGAATTCGAAAATTATGATTTTGAAGATCTCCTTCCAAATGCCAAAACATTCTTAAATGATCAATGTTCAAGTTACGCAGATTATTTTATCCCATATTTTTGGGGAACAATGGGAATCTTATACAACACAGATGTTGAAGGATTAGAAGAATATATTACACAATTCGATACATTAGAAGCTATCTATACAAACAACGAATATAATAAGGGTATGTACAACGCCCCAAGAGATTCTATCGCTATGGCGCTAATGGTACTAGGACTTGATCTAAACTCAGATAATGAAGAAGATCTAGAAAAAGCATCTAATTTAATTAAGAGTGTTACATATCGTGCCTGGGGTGATGATAATCTAAAAGAAATGGTTCATCAAGGTATGCTTGATATGGCGCTTGTATATTCTGGTGATTATCTAGATGAATATTATCAATGTGAAATTGATGATGATGAAATCAATTTCTATTATTATGCACCTGAAAAAACAAATATTTGGGTTGATGGTATGGTTGTCACATCTCAATCTAAAAATAAAGAACTCGCATGCAAATTTTTAGATTTCTTCACTGAAGAAGAAAATCAAGCTCAAAATTCAGATTTCATTGGTTATTGTCCATTAAATCAACTTGCCTATGATATTTTATTCTTATCTGAAGAAGATGGTGGATACGATTATGATATGGAAGATGAATTCTTTATTCCATATAATAGTGAAAGAAAAATCTTCAAATATGTATCTGATAAGCATTATAATATGCTTAACGACTTACTTGAGGAATCAAAGAGCAAGTAAATATGCTATAATATCTTTGGAAGAATAAAACTATGATTAGTTCAAGAAGAGAATTTAGAGAAGAAGCAATCAAATTATTATATATTCTCGAATGTGGTGGCGACTATTTAAGAGAAGAGATAGATGATGAAGTTTTCAAAACTATCGAATCTTTAGTTGAACATACAGATGAAATTGAAAAAATCTTAAATGATTCAATGACTGGTTGGACACTCAAAAGATTAAACCTTGTAGATAAGGCAATTTTAAAATACTCTGTATTTGAAATGAAATATCTTGATATTCCATATCAAGTATCGATAAATGAAGCTCTTGAACTCACAAAAAAATATTCAGATATCGATGGTAAACAAACTCCATTTAACAATAAAGTGCTAGATAAAGCAAAAGATTTATGCCAGAAGAACTAGAACTTAAAGGTTTTTCAGTTACATTACTCACAAGAAAAATAAAAGAGATGTTTGACGACAATCTCTTTTTGAAATCGGTTTTAGTAGAAGGAGAAATCTCTAACTTTAAATTAAATTCTAGTGGGCATATGTATTTTACATTGAAAGATGAAAATGCTCAAATTCCTGCAGTAATGTTTAGATCGGCATCTCAATCTCTCACATTTATGCCTAAAGATGGCGATAAAGTCTATGTAAAAGGTTCCGTAGAAGTCTATGAACAAGGTGGCAAATATCAATTATATTGTTACTCGATGAAGGAAAAAGGAATCGGTGATTTATATCAAAAATATGAAGCTTTAAAAAAGAAATTAGATTCTCTTGGTTTCTTCAAAAAAGAAACAAAGAAACCACTTCCAAGATTTCCTAAAAACATCGCTCTTTTAACATCTAAAACTGGTGCAGTAATTGAAGATTTAAAATCGATAATATTAAAGCGCAGTAGATTTAGCGATTTAACATTATATCCAACAAAAGTTCAAGGTGATGATGCTAAATACAGTATCATTGATAATATTAAAAAAGCTAACGAAAATCCCGATATAGATGTCATCATCCTCGCAAGAGGTGGTGGTTCAATCGAAGATTTATGGCCATTCAATGAAGAAGAAGTTGCAATTGCGATTCATAATTCCCTTAAGCCAATAATAAGTGCAGTAGGTCATGAGACAGATTTTACTATTTCTGATTTTACTGCTGACCTTCGTGCTGCAACTCCATCAGATGCTGCGCTGATAGTTGTAAGAGATAGCGTTGATCTTAAAAATGAATTAGATTCATTCACACTTAGACTAAACAAATCATTCTATAATGAATTAAAGAATTTAACTCAAAAGTTAGAACATTTAAGTGGATCTCAAGTTCTTAAGAATCCACTTAAGATTCTAAATGATAAAAAACAATCACTAGATAATTTAAAAGATAGGCTCGATCTATTGTCGCCTAAAGCAAAACTCTCAAAAGAAAAAGAATCTCTTGATAAAATTAAAATTAAACTCGATTCTCTCTATAGAGAAATAATCAATAGATCAAAACATAATCATATTTTGTTAAATGAGAAATTAGGATTATTAAATCCACTATCTATCCTTGACAAAGGATATTCAATAACTTATCACAATGATAAATCAATTAAATCTAGTAAAGATATTGAAATCAACGATATCATTAAGACAAGACTAAAAGATGGTATAATAATATCGAAAGTAGAATCAAAGGAGTAGAAACATGGAAAAAACATTCGAACAAACTATGGAAGAATTAGAAAAGATTGTAAAAGAACTAGAATCAGGTAGTCTCTCTCTTGATGATTCAGTAAAAAAATACACAGAGGGCATTGAACTGTCTAAACATGCTTATGATCTTTTAAAAAATGCCGAAAGCAAGCTTATAATCAAGGAAGAATAACACTATGGATCTAAAATCAATAAAAGATCCAACATTTCTAAAAGATCTATCGATTGCTGAACTAGAAGAACTTGCATTAGAGATTAGGAAATACATAATAGAGGTAGTATCAAAAAGAGGTGGCCACTTAAGCAGCAACCTTGGCATAGTAGAACTTACGATTGCACTTCATCGTTATTTTTCAAATGGTGAAAAATTCATTTTTGATGTCGGCCACCAATCATACTGTCATAAGATTCTCACTGGTCGCGCACAAGAATTTGAAAATCTAAGAACCTTAAATGGCATATCTGGTTTTCAAAATAGAAATGAATCTTCATATGACATCTGGGAAGTTGCTCACTCATCAACATCAATAGCTGCTCAAGCAGGTTTTTTAGAATCAAATACTAAAGTCATATCTATTATCGGCGATGGTGCTCTAACTGGTGGCGAAGCATTTGAAGCTCTAAATTATCTTGCGACAATCAAGAAAAATGCTATCATCATCCTCAATGACAACAATTTTTCAATTTCTAAAAATGTCGGTTTTATAAGACACGCTCTCGATAAACTTAGATCAACTAGAAGTTATATTAAACTTTCTGATAAAAACAGAAAAAATTATCGTTTAAAATCTATTAAAAACGCTATTAAGACAATCTTCTATAGGCCAACAATATTCGATGATATGGGATTTAAATATTATGGGCCTATAGATGGCCATAACTTTAATGAATTATTCAAATATTTTAATTATGCTGAAAGACAAAATAGACCAGTAATAATCCATGTAGTTACTAAAAAAGGAAAAGGATTTATTCCTGCAGAAGAAGATGCGGTTGGTGCTTGGCATTCAACATCTTCATTTGATATAAAAACTGGTGCTAGAAAAGAAGCTCCTGAATCAAAAGAATATTTTACAGAAGCATTATCTAGATATTTAATTAAATTCTATGATATATATCAAGAAAAACTCAAAGTTGTAATGCCAGCGATGACTTATCCATCTAATATGCTTGAACTCAAAGAACATATGGGCAAAGATTATATAGATACAGGCATCACAGAACCATTCGCAACTTCATTTTCAAGTGCTCTAGCACTTTCTGGTTATTATGTTTGCCTTCCTGTCTATTCATCATTCTTGCAAAGAGCTTATGATCAATTATTCCAAGATATTGCGATGCAAAATGCTCATATAGTTATTGCTGTAGATAAATCAGGTCTCATTCCTTATACTGGTAAAACTCATCAAGGCTTATATGATATCTCATATCTTAAAACCATTCCTAATCTTAAAATACTTGCCCCAAGCGATGCAAATGAACTTTATAATATGTTAAATCATGCATTTTTAAATTATAATGGGCCAATCGCAATTCATTTGCCATATGATATTTTAGATAAGAAAATCGATTTTGATATATCGAATTCATCATATGATTATAAATGGACTAAAATAAACAATATAATAAACCCTAAAGCATATCTCATAACATATTCATCGATGGTATCTTACTTAAAAGATATGCTCAAGAAATATGACATTGAATTAATAAACGCAAACTCAATATCACCTCTAGATGAGGATATGCTTATATCAATAAAAGATGATAATAAACCAATCTTCATCTATGAAGAAGCGATTGGAGATACTTCATTAACACCATCTATTCTTTCATTTTATAATAATAAAAATATTAATATAAACATCAAATCATTCGCATATCCACTCGACTTTATCGGTATGGGTTCAAAAGAAGAATTAAGAAAATCATACGGATTAGACATAGAATCTATAGAAAATAAAATCAAAGAATTATTATGAGATTAGATCAATATTTAGTGAACAATAATTATTATGAATCACGAAATAAAGCTAAATATGAAATTGATAATGGGAACGTACTCGTAAATAGCGTTCCCGTTTTAAAATCATCATATTTAGTATCACTAGATGATGTAATCTCAATAATTAAAGAAAATGAATTAAAATATGTTTCTAAAGGTGGGTTAAAACTCGAAAGAGCGCTTGAATATTATAAAATAGATGTCGAAAATAAAACATGTTTAGATATCGGTGCATCTACAGGAGGCTTTACAGATTGTCTATTAAAGCATAAAGCTAAAGAAGTATATGCTGTTGATACTGGCTATAATCAACTTCACGAAAGCTTAAGAGGAATGACAGAAATTCACTCTTATGAGAAAACCAATTTTCTTTCAATGGATTTATTCTTTAAAGACGATATCGATATCATCGTGATCGATGTTTCTTTTGTGAAACTTGAAACAATCCTCGAAAGAGTACTAAAAGAATTCAAAAATGTAGTTGTAATAGCTTTGATTAAGCCACAATTTGAACTTGGAAAAACATACATTAAAAATGGTGTAGTAAAAGATAAAAAACTACATGATATGGTCATAAACAACATAAAACTTTATCTATCATCATATAATGTATCGATAAAAGAAGTGATTGAATCACCGATTCTTGGTGGATCAGGAAACAAAGAATTTTTAATCTCATTTAAAATATAAAAATGAAGAAACCCAGTTGGATTTCTTCATTTCTTTTATGGCAATATTTTATTACAAACTATTAACTATTCCAAAAATAGCGACAATTAAAAGACTTAGTAGCATTGCAGCCGCCAAAATTAAAACAATTATCTTTCCTACTTTAGTTTGACCAACATTATAATGAACTTCATTAGATTTGTCTTTAGGTTCAGTTTTTCTTTTTTTAGATACTGGCATAATAATACGCTCCCTATAATAAATTCCTTATTTATTATAATATAAAGAACATCAAAAATAAAGTTTAATTTTCAGGAAATCTTTCTTTAATAGAATTTTTAACCTTTTCAAGAACATCTTTAGGTGTTGATGCACTTCCAACAACCAGTACACTATCAACCTTGCAGAGCTTCAATTTATCGACATCTTTTTCATTTTCAATAAATTCAGTTCTAATATATGGACTCATTTCAAATAAACTATTAGCATTTGATGATTTTTTATCTCCAACAATGACACATACATTGTATCTTGGATCTACAGATTTAAGAGAATTTTGTAAGCTTCTAGTAGATTCACACATCGTATTGAATATCTCATATTTAGGACAATTAACTTCTAATATTTCATGAATCTTATTTAACTTATTGACATTGAATGTTGTTTGATTATATACTTCACCTTCGTTATGAGATTTATAGTTTTTTAAATCATTTTCATTTTCAATGACCCATATATTTTTATTATCTTCAGTCATTGCGATAGTTTCACGATGATTTTTCTTACCGATAAAGATTATTTCACTAGCTTTAGAAGCCTGAATAATCTTCTGGTTGTTTCTCACAAAAGGACAAGTTGCATCAATATGATTAAATCTATTAAGTTTTTCTCTTGTAAGATTGCTGATGCCATGTGCACTCGATAAAACAATAGAAGAAGATGAAAGCCCATCTAAATCTTTTTCTTCAATAACCTTGACACCAAGTTTATTATATTTATCATTCACGATATCGTTATGAACGATTTCGTGAAGTAGATATATAGTTTTGTCGCTATTTTCTCTTATCGCTTTATCTAGTAAATATAGAGCTCTTGTGACACCACCACAAAATCCACTATTCTTTAAAACATTTACTCTCATGTACTCTTTTCCTTTATAAATCTCGCTAAATATTATATAATATTTTAGGTGAAAAAGGTAGTATTATGGACAGAAATGAAAGAATAAATGAATATTTAAAAATATTTGGATTTAAAAGTCTCACAGAAGTTCAAGAAAAAGTTCTAGAAAGCGCCCTTAATAGACGCAATTTAGTTGTACAAAGTGTCACAGGAACAGGCAAAACCCATTCCTATCTTTTTCCTATCTTTTTATCTATAGATAAAAATATTCATGATCTTCAAGTTGTTATATCTTCTCCAACAAGAGAACTTGCAAGACAAATCTATGAAATGGCTAAACCTCTTGCCGCATTTGAAGGAATAGATGTTAAGTTATATGTTGGCGGTGATGATATTGAAAAGAGTAAAAAAAGGCTCGAAAAAAATGGCAATCCACAGATTGCAATTGGTACACCTGGAAGATTGAAAATGCTTTCAGTTGATTTATCTCTTTTAAATATATTTAAGGCTAACACCTTCATCATCGATGAAGCTGATATGACAATGGATCAAGGTTTTATTCCTTTAATAGATCAAATGCTTGTAACACTCAAAGATGAAACAAACATTATGGTATTTAGCGCAACAATCCCAGAATCTATTGAGCCTTTCTTAAAGAAATATCTAGAAAATCCTACTTTTATTGAGATAAATAAAAAAGATTTAACACCTCTAAATATCACTCATTATTTTATTAAAACAAAATATAGAGATAAAGTATCAATAATCAAAGACATAATGTCAGCGATAAACCCCTACCTATCAATCATTTATTGCAACACTAAAGATACTGTAATAGATTTATATAATAGCCTAAAAAATGATAAAAGAGTCACATATCTTTATGGAGATATGGAACCAACAAAGAGAAGAAAGACAATGAAAGATATACGTGATTTAAAATACACATATATCATCTCAACTGATTTAACTTCTCGTGGCCTCGACATTAGTGGTGTATCACATATCATAAATTATGAACTTCCAAAAGATGAAGAGTTTTATGTTCATAGAACAGGAAGAACCGGAAGAATGTTCAACGAAGGTCTTTCAATATCTCTATATGATTTAGATGATGATTCATATCTAGATAAATTAGAATCAAAAGGTTTAAAGACGGAATATGTTGAAATAAAAGACAATAAAATAGTTCCATCTAAAATTAGAAACGCTAGAAGTAGAATGGACTTTTATAAATCTAAAATCAATCAAGAAGCTGAAAAACAACTAAGACATAAACGCACAATATCTAAAAAAGTTAAACCTAACTACAAAAAGAACTTCAATAAAAAAGTTCAAGAAGAAAAGAAAATAATTATTAAACAAAAACTCAAAAACCAACATAAATCAAAATAATATGAACCACATCGTCTTATTTGAACCAGAAATACCGCAAAATACTGGAAATATTATGCGAACATGTATCGCTACAAATTCCACTCTTCACCTAATAAAACCTTTAGGTTTTTCTTTAGATGATAAAGAGATTAAAAGATCAAGCGTCAATTACACACATAATTTTTCATATTATCTATATAATTCATTTAGTGAATTTGAATCCAAAAACAAAAATGGTATTTTTATCTTCCTTACAAGGTATGGATTAAAAAAACATACTGATTTAGATTATAGTGATACTTCAAAAGATTATTATTTTATTTTAGGAAAAGAATCTACTGGTATTCCTCTTTCTATCCTAAATAAGCACATAGATAACGCTATAAGAATACCTATGAGTGAAAATGTTCGTGCCCTAAATGTATCAAACGCTTGTGCGATAATAATCTATGAAGCTCTTCGCCAGCAAAACTATCCAGATCTTTCAATTTATGAACCAGAAACATTTAAAGGAAAGAACCATATATTAGACTCCCATGAAGAGAATTAAATTTAGAGCTGATAGAGATATGACTGTTTTAGAACTCATGATAGAAAATGGAATCTCTAGAAAAATTATCAAATCTCTAAAAGCCAAAGGCAACATCAAAAAGGATGAGAAGATTATCTACCTTAATAAAATGATTGAAGAGGGTGATTTTATCACCCTTATTTTAGATGATGAAGAATCAAATATGACTCCAGTCAATATTCCAATCAAGTTTGCCTATAAAGATGATGATATGATGGTCATCGATAAAGATTATGGTCTATCTGTCATGTCGACATTAAATCTTCATGAAGATACTTTATTAAATGCCTTACAATATTATTTAGTGGAAAATAAAATCAATTCAAAAATTCATATAGTAAATAGACTTGACAGAAACACGACAGGCCTAATGGTAGTCGCATTTAATAGATATAGTGCATCAAATCTAAATAGTCAATTAAAAAACACTTTAAAGCGTAAATATTATGCAATAGTAAAAGGAATTCTAAACCAAAAAGAAGGAATAATAGAAAATAAAATCGCCAAAGAATCAGAGATGACTGTGAGAAGATGCGTAAGAAATGATGGCAAAAACGCCATCACCAAATATAAAGTTATCAAAGAGTTTGGCTCTTATTCTCTATTAGATATTGAACTCTTGACAGGAAGAACTCATCAAATAAGAGTCACATTTTCAAGTATAGGCCATCCTCTTGTCGGTGATGATTTCTATGATCCACTTTATCAAGAAGGTGATAAATTATTACTTCATTCACATTATATAGAATTTATTAGACCAAGCGATAAAAAAGAAATGAAGATAGATATTGGATTATCAAATAGAATGAAAGAATTTATCGAAAATAATAGTGAATCTATTTAGATGAAGCATTTAGAAAGACAAATATTTTCATTTTTATTATATTTTAATATTTTGTTTGATATTAAGCTCATTCTCATCTATAATAAGTTTAGAAAGGGCATTCCCCAAGGACGACAGGTATTCTTCCTGCTCATTAAGGATTGCCTTTTTTTATTTTTGTATAATGAATTTAATAATCATATATTTTATAAAAACCATTATTTAATAATAAATATCTATTATTTAAAATAGTTAAATATCACAGAAACAACACATTAATAGCCCTGAAAATCGATGTTTTTGAGGGTTTTATATAAATATAACCATTTTTAGCATTCTTTTATTGACAGTGCTAAAAACCGTGTTATAATATTATTGGCAATCATTAAAGTAGACTGCTAAAGTATCAAAAAAGGAGGATAATCATGCTCAACAAAAGACAAAAAGAAATCTTAAAAATTATTGTTGAAGAGTATGTTAGAACTGCTGAACCTGTTGGATCTAAATCTATTTGTGATAGATTAAAAGTTTCTAGTGCAACAGTAAGAAATGAAATGGCTTTTCTTGAAAAAGAAGGCTATTTAGATAAAACACACTCATCAAGTGGCCGTGTACCTCTTGAAAAAGGTTACCGCTATTATGTAGAAGAATTGCTTCAAACTGATGACAAAGAATTTGAAGAAAGAGCTTATGCCTTAGTTGATAATATCTTCCAAAACAAAGTTGTTGCAAGAGAAGATGCCATAAAGAAGGCATGTTCACTTGTATCAGAATTAACTAACTACACATCGATTGTTCTTGGTCCTGATAACTCTAATCAGAAAGTATCTAAAATTGAATTAATCAACCTTCATAATCTAGAATTCCTTATGATTGTAGTCACAGAAACTGGCCATGTTGAAACTAAAAATGTTTCATTCGATGAAGAAGAAGTTAGTGTAACTGAAATCATGAAAGTTATGGATATTCTAAATGATGTATTAAAAGGTACAGCTTTAAACGAAGTATTTACTAAATTAAACTACATTATGGATAACCACTTAGTGCAAGAATTCTTAGCTTATAGAGATTCTATAATCAACAACTTCCTCGATGCTTTTATGAAGTTTGCAGAAACTAATTATTATGTTTCTGGCTCATCTAATATGTTAGTTCAACCAGAATTTCAAGATCAAAATAAACTAAAGAAACTTCTTGATATTCTCGAACAAAAAGATTTGATAAAAATCATCAAAGATACACCTACAGATTCTGTATCGATTAAAATCGGTAGTGAAACTGGACTTGAAAGTGTTGATAATGCCACAATCATCTCAGTTCCATATGACAATGAACACGGTGAAAAAGGAAGCCTTGCTTTAGTGGGGCCAATAAGAATGGATTATAAACGAGTTATTCCACTGCTTGAATATATCGCTAAAGATTTATCAAAAACATATAAGAAATAGGAAGTATTAAAATGGAAAAAGAAAAAGATAAAAACGTTGATATCTTTGAAGATGATCCAGTAGAGTCTAAGAAAAAAGACACAAAAAAAGATCACAAAGATATCTCAAAACTAGAATCTGAAATCAAGATTCTAAGAGAAGAAAACGACAAGCTATTAAATGAAAAGACCGATCTAAATAATAAATATCTATCAAGTCTTGCAGAAACAAAAAACTACAAGAAAAGAATGGATGAAGAAATGGATAGATTCTATAAATACTCAACATTTAGTCTTTGCAAAGAACTTGTTCAGATCTTGGATTCCTTCGATCTAGCCCTTGAAAAAGATGTCGAAAACAAAGAGATGATCGCTTATCTCAATGGCTTTAAACTCACAAGAAATCAAATCTATAGCATCTTAGAAAAAGAAGGTGTTAAAGAAATAGAAGCTCTTGGTAAAGAATTCAATCCAAATGAAATGGTATCAATAAGTCACATGGAAGATAGAACTAAAAAAGACCAAGAAGTATTAAGGGTATTCATGAAGGGTTATATGTATAAAGACAGAGTCTTAAGACCTGCGAATGTTATCATCAACCTCTATCAAGAAGCCCCAAAAGAAAACGAAGAATAAGAATAAAGGAGAATATATATTATGTCAAAAATCATTGGTATCGACCTCGGTACAACTAACTCATGTGTAGCCGTAATGGAAGCAGGTGAAGCTAAAGTCATCACCAATCCAGAAGGTGGTAGAACAACACCAAGTGTTGTTGCATTCAAAAACGGAGAAATCCAAGTAGGTGATGTTGCGAAAAGACAAGCCATCACAAATCCAGATACAGTTAGATCAATTAAACGTTTAATGGGTACAAGCGAAACTGTCAACATTAAATCGATGAACAAGAATTACACACCACAAGAAATTTCAGCAATGATTCTTCAATCTATGAGAAAAACTGCAGAAGCTTACTTAGGTGAAAAAGTAACTGAAGCTGTCATCACTGTTCCTGCATATTTTAACGATCAACAACGTCAAGCAACTAAAGATGCAGGAAAGATTGCTGGCTTAGATGTTAAACGTATTATCAATGAACCAACTGCCAGTGCACTTGCATTCGGTATCGACAAACAAAATAAAGATCAAACTATCCTAGTATTTGACCTTGGTGGTGGTACATTCGATGTATCTATCTTAAATCTTGCTGATGGTACATTCGAAGTAATTTCAACATCAGGTGATACACACCTAGGTGGTGATGATTTTGACCAAAGAATAATCGATTATCTAGTTCAAGAATTTAAGAAAGAAAACGGCATTGACTTATCTAAAGATAAAATGGCAATGCAAAGATTAAAAGATGCATCTGAAAAAGCTAAAATCGAACTCTCAGGTACAATGCAAACAACAATCTCTCTACCATTTATTTCAATGGCTGATGGAATGCCAGTCCACCTCGAAAAAACACTCACTAGAGCTAAATTCAATGAACTCACTCAAGATTTAATTGAAAGATGTGGTGTATCAGTTAGAAGAGCTATGAGCGATGCTAAACTCTCTGCATCACAACTAGATGAAGTATTACTTGTTGGTGGTTCAACAAGAATTCCAGCAGTTCAAGAATATGTAAGAAAAACATTTGGCAAAGAACCAAATAAATCAGTTAACCCTGATGAATGTGTAGCAATGGGTGCTGCAATTCAAGGTGGTGTTTTAAAAGGTGATGTTAAAGATGTATTATTGCTAGATGTTACACCTCTATCACTCGGTATTGAAACATTAGGTGGTGTCTTCACAAAACTCATTGAAAGAAATACAACTATTCCAACATCTAAATCACAAATCTTCTCAACTGCAGCTGATAACCAACCAGCAGTAGATATCAGAGTTCTTCAAGGTGAAAGGCCAATGGCAGCTGACAATAAAGAACTTGGAATCTTCCAACTTTCAGATATTCCACCAGCAAGAAGAGGTGTTCCTCAAATCGAAGTTAAATTTGATATCGATGCTAACTCAATCTTAAATGTAACTGCAAAAGATCTTGGCACAGGTAAAGAAAACAAGATTACAATTCAATCTTCATCTAACTTATCAGACGCTGATATTGAAAGAATGATCAATGAAGCAAAAGCTAATGAAGCCCAGGATAAGAAGAAGAAAGAAGAAGTAGATTTGAGAAATGAAGCTGATACTCTCCTCTTTAGTGTTAAGAAATCACTTGAAGAATATGGCGATAAAGTATCAGAAGACGAAAAGAACAATATCAAATCTAAATCAGATGAACTTGAAGAAGCTTTAAAAGGTTCAGACATCGAACAAGTTAAAACAAAGAAACAAGAACTCGAAAAAGCTGCACAAGGACTTGCTCAAAAAGTTTACGAAGAAGAATCTAAAAAGAATCAATCATCAAACAATAACAACAATCAATCAGGCGGAAACGCAAATGGTTCTGATCAAGACATCTTTGATGCAGACTACAAAGAAGTTTAATTTCAATTAATTTTTTAAAGCCCAGCTTTTTAGCTGGGCATTTAGAGGTATTATATGGCTAACAAAGATTATTATCAAACACTTGGAATATCTAAAAATGCTAGTGATGATGAAATAAAGAAAGCCTATAGAACACTTGCTAAAAAATACCATCCAGATATCAATCACGATAAAGATGCTCCTGAAAGGTTCAAAGAAGTTCAAGAAGCATATGACTGTCTTTCAGATCCAACCAAAAGGGCGAACTATGATAAATATGGAACTGCAGAACCAGGAGCTGGCTTCAATGGCTTTTCTGGTTTCTCAGGCTTTGATGGCTTTTCAACAGATAGTTTTACAGATTTAGGTGATATATTCGCAAGTTTCTTTGGAGGCGGTAGATCTAGTGCTAAACAGGGTCCAATGAAAGGACAAGACATTCAAAAAAGAATGTCAGTATCCCTAAAAGACTCTATTTTTGGCAAACAAACAAAAATCAACATTCCAGTATATGAAACATGTCCAAAATGTAATGGTAGTGGTGCTCAGTCACAAAGTGATATTGTGACATGTCCAAAATGTAATGGTAGAGGAACTATCATTATGGAAACGCAGACTATCTTTGGAAGATCGCAAACTAGGTCGACATGTCCAGAGTGCCGTGGCACCGGTAAATCAATCAAAAACAAATGTACTAACTGCCATGGTGATGGTAGAGTTAGACTCGATAAAGAAGTCACAGTTGATATTCCAGTAGGAATTGATACTGGCCAACAAATCAGATTTTCTGGATATGGCGGAAAAGGTATCAATGGCGGTCCAAATGGTGATTTATATATTCAATTCATAGTAAAAGAAGATCCAAGATACGAAAGAAATAAAGATGACCTATACTGTGAAGAAAGAATAAGTTTCTTAGAAGCAGCATTAGGTGCTCAAAAAGAAATCGATACTCCGTATGGAAAAGAGAAACTTAGTATCCCAGAAGCAACCCAAACCGGTACAGTTTTAAAGATGAAAGGAAAAGGTGTACCAAATGTTAGATCTAAAATTAAAGGTGATTTATATATCAAACTCATCTTAGAAACCCCTAGAAATCTAACTACCGAACAAAAAAATCTTTTAAGAAAAATGTTCGGTGAGGAAGCACAATCATCTTCCTTCTTTAAGTGGAAAAAATAATTTAAATCTATATTTTGAAAGCTTCAGATTAAACCTGAAGTTTTCTTTTTTTATTAATATTTATAATATGTCAAAATATTTAAAATTAAAATTTTCAAAAGAAAATTTTAAAAAAATAAAAATATATAAAAAAAGTGTTGACAAATATTTTTAATTTATTATATAATAGGCTGTATTATATTAAAAATTTAAAAAGAGAAGGTGAATTTATGGACTTTAACAAAATACTTCCAGAAAATTTCTTCAATCTCTTCCAATCAAAAAACAGAAGCCTTTATATTGAATCCTTGATTCAAATATACAAGAAGTATGAAACTGGTTCTATCCTAGGTATGCCTAAAGATGAAGCAAGGGATATCGTAGAAGAACTATTGGAAGAAAATGGTAACTCTATTTCAGAATTCTATGAAGATGAAGACCAAGATGAAGAAATCCCAAATTATCGCGAACTCGCGAATCATTTCTTAAGAAGGTTTGAAAAGACCGGTTGGGTTACAATCGATGTAACAAATGACTATCTTGAAATCCTTAACTTCAATGACTACTCAATAAGCATTATCCTCGCCTTTATTGAAATTAAAAAAGATGCAAGCTTCTCACTATTTGCGGACAACTTTTCACTCGATAGTGAAGAAGAAAATTTCAAAGGTTATGTCTTCACAATCTACTCTCTACTAAACTCTAATACATTCGACTATGGTCTTTTATTAAACCAAGTTTACAAAAACACCATCAATTTCGTTAGAGAAATAAGAAAAGTCGATCATAAACTTAGAGAATTCATTCAACTAATAGATTCTAAAGACAACATCAAAGAATTAGTAGAACTACTAAGTCAATACAAAGATGAAGTTATGGATAAAGCATATTTCAAGCTCAAAACTTTCGATAATATAAACAAATATAAGCTTGATATCATCCGAAAACTTGAAGCAATGCAAGAAAATCCAGACATCATGGCAATAATTGCTAACGACTATCTATTCATTTCAGGAAATGATGCTTCACTAGCACAATTTACTGCAAATAAACAGATAAACGATTGCGTAGATATCTATAATTCATTAGATTCTATAATGAATGAAATAGATAAGAAGAACAGAGATTATATAACTCAAACCTTAGCTAAAGTAAAATATCTCTTAAATGATGCAACAGATGTCGTTGGAATATTAAATCTTGTTGTACAACACTACACAGAAAAAGTTAAAAAAGGACAAGCTGACAGCGGCTTTAATGATATTAAAAAACTATTTACTTTAAATGTAGATAAAATGTTAGGTCTTCAAAGCCTAAGTGTACCAAGAGGTAACTACAAAAAGAACGAAAATAACTCACTATCAAAAACAAGAATCGATTTCTCACACTTTAGAGATACATTCTTTGAAGCCTTCAAAGCTTTGTATACAGAAGACGATATAAAAGGAGTGCTTGAAGATACATTATCAATAGGTGAAGAAAAAGATGCAAGAGCATTTATCAAGAATGATGCATCACAAAAAGACATCATTAGATTGCTCTATGTAATAATCTATGCATCTGGATTCAATGATTATCAAATCAGAGATTTAGATGAATACTTTGAAACAGACAAATATATAATAAAGAATTTCATAATTAAAAGGAGGAACGTATAAATATGTTATTAGATCAACTCGCTACTTTTCCAAAAGATGTACAAGAAACATTTCAGAGAGTATGTAATATTCTCTTAACATCCAACTTTATTGCTAAAGATAAGAAAGATAACACAAAATATTATTATTTTGTAGTAAACTACAAACAATATTTTGATGAATTCTTTCAAATCCTTGGTCATGAAGTAATAATTTCTAATGAACTAGGTTGTGTTCAATTAAAAAATTCATATAACCCAGGCAATTTAAGACTTAAAAAAGAAGAAACATATGTAATACTAATCCTAAGAATCCTTTATCAAGAAAAATTAATCAACACAACACTAAATAATACAGTACAAATAACAATTGATGAGATTCACAACAAATATCAAACATTCGGATTTAAGAGAAAAATGTTTAAGACTGAACTATTAAGTGCTTTAAGATTATTCAAGAAATATAATATTATCGATAATCTTGGCGATATGCAACTATCAGCTACTAAACTCTTAATATTCCCAACAATAACACAACTAATTCCAGTTACAAATATCCAAGAATGTTATTCATACATCATGGAACTTGAAAATGGAAGAGAGGAGGAATAATTTTTATGAAAACATTAACAAAAATTCGCTTGATCAACTGGCACTATTTTGAAAATGAAACAATCGATATCAAAAACAACACCCTCCTTACTGGTCAAAATGCCTCAGGAAAATCAACAATACTCGATGCAGTAAGCTTCGTTCTCACAGCTGGAGATCAAAACTTCAACTTAGCAGCTAACGAAAAAGGAAAACGTGACCTAAGAGGTTATGTAAAATGCAAACTTGGTTCTTTAGATCAAGAATATTTGAGAGATTACGACCTATCTGGCCATATTTGCCTTGAATTTTATAGCCAAAAACAAGAAAAATTCTTCTGTCTTGGCACAATCATCGATGTAATAGGCAACATTCAAGCTCCAAAAGTAACATTCTACATCTTAGATGGCCCTATGAAAGATGAATATTTCATCTCTGAAGATTATATTGTTAGATCAAGTGCTGATTTCAAAAAAGCACATTATACGGACTATATCTTCCAAACAAGAAAAGAAGCTAAAACAGCTTTTAGATCAAAAATGGGTGGGGTCAGTGAAAAATATTTCTCGCTTCTACCAAAAGCTCTCGCATTCAAACCAATCACAGATGTAAAAGATTATATTTATAATCATCTTCTTGAACAAAGAGAAATCGATGTTAAAAATATTCAAGATTCAATAAGATCATACAAAGAATTTGAAGCAATTCTTAAGACAACCAAAAACAAGATTGCTGATCTAGAAAAAATCACAAACAACTATTACACAATCAAAGAAATCAAAGAAAATCAAGATTTCTATGATTATCTACTAAAAGATTTAAAACGCTCAGACAACAAACTAAAAATCGAACAAAAGAGTAAATCAGTATCAAAAATAGAAAAAGATATAATTGAAATCGAAGATAATATCAAGTCTATTGATGATAATATCGAAAGAAAAGATGATCGTTCTAAACAGATGTATGCATCTTTATCCCAAAACAAAGACTTTAGAGCTAATGAACTCTTCGATAGAGATATCAAGAAATGTGAATCCGATTTAAGATATTCAAATGAAAAGAGAAGAGAATATGAAAGAAGAGTTATTGAACTCTTAGAAACCATCAAACCAATTCAAACAGTTGATAAGAAACTCTTCCAAGATTTAAATAAACTTTCTTTCTCATGCAAAACATTAGAAGATGTCAAAAAAGAAACAGAAAAACTTGATGATCTTGTCACAATAGTTGATGAAAAACATAATGATTTAGTAAGAAGAGAAACTGATGTAACAATCAGAAAAAATGACCTTTTTACTAAGATCCAAGATGTTTATAAATCATTATCAATTCTATCTAAAAACTCAATTCCATATTCTGAAGAAATCATCGAACTCCGTCGACAAATGGAAGAACATTTAAGAAAAGTATATGGTGAAAACATCAGTGTTCATATTCTATCGGAAATAATTGAAGTAAAAGATGCTTCATGGCAAGATACTGTAGAAAATTTCTTAGGTAATCAAAGATTCACTCTCATAGTAGAACCTAAATATTATGATGATTGTCTAGATTGTTATAACCAATTTAAGAGTAGAAGAATCTATGGAATCAACCTCTTAAATACCAAGAAAATTCAAGAATTTAGAACATATCAACCAAATTCACTTGCCTCAATCATTGAAACAGAAAACAAAGATGCAAGATGTTATATCAACTATCTAATCGGTAATTTGATTATGGTTTCTGATGTTCATGAATTAGATAAGCACTCACAATCAATCACCAAGAGTGGTATGTTATATAGAGGATTTACTACAAGATATCTAAATCCAAATACCGAAAAACCATTTATCGGTAAGAATGCTCAGGAACAACAACGTTTAAAATATACTAAACTTGGCGAAGAATTAAAATCGCAATTCCAAAAATTATCTAATGAAGCAACTACTATAGATGAATTCAAAAAACTTCTCCAATCACTAAACCTTCCATATCTCAAGGAATTATTAAAGAGTGTTAAACAAGCAATTGAACTTGAAATCAATCTTGCAGATCTCAAAGAAAAGAAGGAACATATCTCTCTTGCGAGTGTTAATGAACTGAGAAGAGAATATGAAAACATCTTAGATGGAATCAGAGTATTAAATCAAAGAAAAGGTACTAAACAAATAGATCTTGGCGTAAAGAGACAAGCAATTGAACAAATAAATAACGAAATCCTAGCCCTCTTTAATGAAAATCAAGAATTAGATAAAGCCTTAAAAGATACAGAACTTGTTCATGTTGATTATAAAAATAGGACAGAAGAACTCTTTAACAAAGAAAGAGAAGAAGGCAAATCGACAAAAGAGATTGAAGCTTATTATACTAAAGAAATCACTGATCAAATATCTTCACTTAAATCTCTTGAATCAGGCCTAATAATGACACAAGTAAACTATATCTCAAAATATAATAGACCATTTGGCACCGGCTTTGATCGAATTCAAGAATATCTAGATGAACAAGATAAATTAATCAAGAGCGAACTCGTAAAATATGAAGCAAAGGTAAGAGAATCAAGAGAAGAAGCTGAAAAACTCTTCAAAGAAGACTTCTTATCTAAACTTAGAAGTTATATTATGGAAGCTCAAGATGAAATATCTAAGATCAATGAAACTCTAGATAAGATCTCATTCGGAAGAGATAAATACCAATTTGTCTTCCCTAAGAGTAAAGAATTTAGCGCTATCTATGACATGATTGTAAATGATATGCAATCATATTATGGTGGGACAATATTTGATGAAGAATTTGAAAGAAAATACAACCAAGAGCTTGATGAACTATTCTCAAATCTCTCGCAAGATGAAGGAAATTCTCAAGGCAACCTCAATAAATATACAGATTATAGAACATATATGGACTATGATATCAAAGTTATTTCAGGAGGAGATGTATTCTATTTCTCAAACATCTCTAAAGAAAAATCTGGTGGTGAAACACAAATTCCATTCTATGTCGCTATTCTCGCAAGCTTTGTAAGATTATTTGATAAAGCTGAAAAGAATGGGCTCGATGATTCAATCGGCTTAATTATGTTCGATGAAGTATTTGATAAGATGGATACACAAAGAACCGATGCAATGATGGAATTCATCAGTCACTTGAATGTTCAAATCATCTTTGCATGTCCACCACAAAAGATGGAATCTCTATCAAAACATACAGATACAACAGTAGCTGTATATAGAGACAACAAACAAGCTGCAACATTCATTGCTGCATCTAAATAAGACAATAAAAAGGGGCTGTTAAGAAACTAACAATTTCTTAATTACCCTTTTTCTATATATTTTGTGAAATAACAACTACGTTGTTAAGAAACTAATCAAAAATTACCTAATTTAGGCATTTTTTAATTAACTTTTTTTCTTAACAATTA
>JAGCYY010000018.1 GCA_017960565.1 bacterium
ACTTATATCGTTGATGCCGTATTATTTGTAGGTCTTGCAGCATGGGGAACTATCGTAATACTTAAGATGAAAAAAGCATAACGAAAAAACATTAAATTAAAACTTAAAAGCCAGAAAGTCCGCTCTCTGGCTTTTTATATTAATAATTCACAAATTGAATTAAAACCTATTAATTATTACACAAAGTCTATTTATATGTTTCACAAAGTGCAACAAAATTGCAATTCGTGTTGTAAAAATGTCATTTCGTGAATAACACGTTACATATTTAAACATTCCTTATATAATAAAATGTAAAGATTACTTAAATGCTTTTTCTTGGAGGAATACATGTATAAGATTGCAATAGTAGATGATGAATTTGAAGCACTAGAAACATTAGAAGATTATTTTAAAAGATTTGAAAAAGAATATGATGAAACACTGGTTGTTCAGATGTACAAAAACAGCATAAATTTTATTGAAGAATATTCTTTTGATTTTGATGTAATATTCTTAGATATCGATATGCCACAAATGGATGGCTTGAAACTTGCACATAGAATCAGAAAAATCGATGAAAATGTCATCATCGTTTTTGTGACATTCTTATCTAAATACGCAATCAAAGGATATGAAGTTAACGCTCTCGATTATGTATTAAAACCACTCGAATATGATTCATTTAAACTAAAAGTTAAACGTGCAATCGATATTTGTGCGCAAAGAAATGCCAATAAAAAATACATTACTATTCCATGCGTCGGTCAAGATATAACAATCGAACAATCAGAACTCTACTATGTAGAAATCAATATTCACACAATCACATATTATACATCAAGAGGTAATTTCACAGCATATGGAACTATGCAAAGTGTAGAAGAATTCCTGCCATCAGATATATTCTTAAAATGCAATAGAAGTTGTCTTGTCAATTTAGAATATGTTAAAAGACTAGAACAAAACAAAGTCACTATTGCCGATAGAACATTTGAGATAAGTAGATCTAGAAAGAAAGATTTTGTGAAAGCCTTCTATGATTATGTATTCTCAAAGGTTGAATAAAACATATGATAGCTATACGCATATTTCGAGACTTAATATTAGATTTAGGTATATTCTCATCAATCTTTATAATTGGACTTGGGATTAAAAAAAGAAAGGACTATTACATAAAATATGTATTAGCTTTCTTTCTTTGTTTTACTTTTCGTATTCTATATACTTATGTCTTAATTCCAAACGTGCTTGAGGATTTTCGTATAGCATTAAACATCCTTGGAACAATACTTAGATTCTCTCTAACAAGTTTTGTTTTATATTTCATATACAATACGAAGATAAAAAATCTCGTATTCATATCGACAATCGGTTACACTTTTGATCATATCTCGATAAAATTATTTCAATTATTCTTTAGAATAATATTTAGTGAAATGTTTTCATCATACTATTCACTCATTTTCTTATTCTTAATTCAAATATTATTGCTTTTCTTTTTATATCTCGCCCACAAAAATTCCGCAAAATATCCATTTGAGATCAAGACTAGAAGAGTAATAGTTCTATTGGCAATCGTCTTATCATTCATCTCATTTTTCGATTATGACTATATGTTTTCTTTAATAGGCAGTTCGCAAAAAGTGATGATATATTCCTGCCTTTTTGCCGCACTATTCTCAACTTTGATACTAGCCTTAGAATTAACGTTTATAAACGATTCTGTATCCGATTATAAATTAGAAAATGCTAGAAAAGAGTTATCTACTGAATATGAAAAGAGAATTATGCAAGAAGAAGTAGTTGAATCATTAAATATGAAAGCTCATGATCTAAAACACCAAATCTATAATCTCGATGATGAAAATTACAAAAACGAACTCAAAGATTTGGTCGATAAATATGAATCTCTTTATGAAACAGGAAACAGAGTCTTAGATATTATCATCTCTGAAAAAGATAAAGTTTGTAAAGAAAATGAAATCTATTTTTCATTTATCGTCGATGGAAAACAAATCTCGTTTATGAAAGAATCAGATATATATTCTCTCTTCGGAAATATTTTAGATAACGCTATAGAATCATGCTTAAATATAAGCGATAAATCGAAAAGAATAATATCATTAAAATTAATAAGAAACGGATACTTTATCAAAGTTCACGAAGAAAACTATTTCGATGGAAAAATAGAAAGAAATGGTGGCTCTTTAAAAACAACAAAAAATAATGAACTAGGTCACGGCTTCGGTACAAGAAGTATCGTAAAAATTGTTGATGAATATGGTGGAAGCACAAGTTTTTCAACACGAGACAACCTTTTTATGCTCGATATCATAATTCCACTTTAAACCATATTATATAATAATATAAACACATTTTATTCAAATTTATCAATATCATAAATGGCAAAATAACAACCATTCGTGATATTGATTTATTTTTTTTATCACATTCGTGCTTAAAATTGTGCAAATCGTTCAATATGTCATATATCATTATCGCAAAATGATAAAATATCATAGAAGCAAAACTTGTTTGCATACCTATTTATAATTTTATTTAAAATTAATAAATCTTTCAAAATGCAAGCACCAAAACAACATTTATCAAAAATTAAAAAAATAAAAAATATATGACAATTCGGACTTATACCTATCCGAATTAAGGGGGATTTTATGAAAAAATTACTAACATTAATTATTGCCCTTCTTTGTGTTGTTACACTTGTTTCATGCACTACTAAAGAAAGCACTACCACAACTAAAAAAGATGATGTAACAACTACTACAAAGAGTGCAGACATCACAACTACTAAAAATGATGATGTTACAACTACTACAAACGATGATGATGTTACAACTACTACAAACGATGATGATGTAACAACTACATCAGGCGAAGGTGGAGAAGATCTACCAGAAGGTGTAAAACCTAATATCGATTCAAGTAAGACTGTAAGTTCAATTAAAGTTGAAGTAGAACCTACACATAAATACTATCTAATCAACGGAACATTTGACCCAACAGGAGGTGTTGTTGAAGTTAAATATTCAGATAAGACTACTGATCTTGTAGATATGGCTTCAAGTGACTTTACATTCGATTATAATTTCAATGCTGCAATGACAAAACAAGTATCTATCATTTGTGGCAAAAAATCAGTAAAGATATCTGTATATGTTAAATCAACATCTTTTAATGTAACATATGACGAAAATTATAACAATGCACCTCAACCAAGAGTTGAAAGTGTAGTTCAAGGCGACTCAGCTAGACCTCAAACTCCAGAAAGAGAAGGATACACATTCGTTGCTTGGTATGGAAATGCTGACTTCCAATATACTTATGATTTTAAAGAAAGTGTACTTGAAAACCTCACTTTATACGCTCTTTGGACAAAAGATGGAATTGATCACTATGATGTAACATTCAACAAAGGTTACTATGGTGATATTTATGAAACATACACATATACTTCAGATGCTGGTTCTCCAATCGTAAAACCAAGTGATCCAACTAGATTCGGTTATACATTTGATAAATGGGTAGATGAAAATAATGTTCCATATGATTTTTCAACACCACTCTCAGGAAACAAATCATTAACTGCAACTTGGGTTAAGGCTATAAGCGGAACTAAGAAATATTTATTCGAAGCTGAAGATACATCTCTTGCGAAGAAAGTTGGTCCAGCTTTCTCTGGTACATGTTCAGAAGAAGGTATGATCGTTACTGCTCCAGCTGACAGAAATTGTTCTGGTGGATATTTCGTAAGTTATCTCTACAGAGAAGAAAATTCACTTGAATTCTTTGTAGTAAGTGATGAAGATACTACAATCACACTCTATGCAAGATTCTCTGCAGAACTTCGTGATTATACATTCGATCCATCTAACTTTGAAATTAATGTCAATGGTACACCAATCGATTATAGTCCAATGGTATTCGCAAATGTTCCATTTGATACAGAAAACTTCTCAGAAGGCGCTGATGCATTAGACTGCTTACCATTCCAAGATTTCTTAGTTGGTTCTAATATTCCTCTAAGAAAAGGCCAAAATTTAATTCAAATTGTAACTAAAAATAGCGTTCCTATGGAAGGAACAACTCTAGAAGCTGCAGCACCAATTGTTGATGCAATGGTTGTAGAAACTACATCAGTTCTCCAATGGGATCATACTCGTGGTCTACCAGTTTTATCTAACTACTCACCACGTCCTACAGATGAATATTGGGATGCTGCAAGTTACAATTCATGGGTAGCTAACTACATTATCTGCAAATAATTTTACTAAACTTATTACTAATAAATAATTTTAAACAATTTAAGGACTAAAAATTAAAAATATTTAAGAGGAAAATATGTTTAAACACAAACCATTTAAAACCTGGTTTATCGTCGCAGTGATAGTTGTGGTTTTAGGTGTTGTAATAAATGTTGTAGCTCAAACAACTCTAAAACAATTCTTAAACCTAGTACTAGATTCTGGTAAACCAATCTATGATCAAAGCGAAGATGCAATAAAACCTATGTATCTTCCTGATGCCGCAAGTAAAACTGAGGCAT
>JAGCYY010000019.1 GCA_017960565.1 bacterium
ATAGACTAGTCCATCACTGCGAACTAATAAAAATAACTGGGATGTCATATAGAATCAAAGATAAGAATATATTTGATGATGACATTTAAAAACAACATTTTGAGTTGAGCGAAAAAATACAATTTGAGGTTGACTTTTACAATAAAATCTCCTTAGTCCCTCTTTCCATACATCTTATCATAATATTTTTAAATATTCTCCAGATGTACATTCATCTAATCAGTCTTTATGTTCTTGATATAATTTAATTGTTTGTTTAATACCATCTTTAAACATAATTGTTGGTTGCCATCCTAGTTCAGCCATTGCTTTGGATGGATCAATTGCATATCTTTGGTCATGACCTTTTCAATCAGTCACATATGCAATTAAAGATTCAGGTTTACACAATTCTTTTAATATTATCTTAACTATTTCTATATTTGCTTTTTCGTTATGTCCGCCTAGATTATATACTTCTCCTACTTTTCCTTTTTCAAGTACAGCAAGTATTTCTTCAAATATTAGTTTTTCTTGTAATATCTATTAGTGGTACCCTTCCAGTCTATTCTTTTGCCTAAATTGTTAGTAATACCATATCCTTTAATACCATATCTTGAACAAATATCACATTTAACAACTTTATATTGTTTTTCATTAATAGAAAAATTCGGATAATTATCTGCTTTACTCCTATTATTATCCCAGTGCATAGGTTCATAGTTATTCATAAAATCTGCATCAGATTCGTTTTCAAAATTAGACCTAGGTCTAATATGATCAACCTCCCATCCATATGAATAACTTTCACCAGTTCCTCCAGGTCTATCATTTCTCTTTGTGGATGTATCGCCATAATCATCTCGATACATCCATATTCCGAAACAATCAGTAGCCCATTTTCTATTTCCGAAAATGTCATCCCACATTTTTAATGCTTTTTCTTTTTCCATAAACACCTCCACTAATCAATTCGTTTGAATAATACTATTGTTAATAAGACTTATTTTCAAAACCACCGCTATATTAATCTCTTCTAAATAAATCTCTTGTATATACTTTATCTGCTACATCAACTATGTGTTCCTAATACAAATGGTCCCTCTTGGAGTGAATTTGCGAAGTTTGCCATATTCATTTGCGTAATTTGTTGTTTTTACCCATTAATCAGATAAAATAGGGTTGAAAATAGGCATTTTCGGGTCCAACACTACTCATCTAAATTTTAGCATGAAAATAAAAAACGATTCTGGATTTTACCTAAAACTACAGTACTTTTATTTGTGTTCATCAACTCAAAGGACTTCCAATTGGGTAGATGCCATCTACCTACTATCTACCTTTCATTGGAAAGAGCCTTTACTTAACCAAATACACTTCCATTTATTATTCTAGCCTATTTACTTGCCTATATAACTAACATATTTTATTGTTGCAACAATATCCCAGTTCCATGCACAACAGACTCAACTGACAACATATTTTTGATAAAATAATATCCATATTTAAAGCATCAACCAATCCTTCAGCTTTTGTTCCTTTTGAATAGATTTTATTCCCATCTTTATACATTTGTTTAAGCAAATCTAAACTCTCCTTTTGTGGAATTTTATACTTTTTGCCTAATTTTAAAAGTTTGATAATGCCTTGAATATCTATCAAAAAGAAATCTTCAATCATATCATCAGCCACAATCTCAATTATTTTTGAAGCACCACAATCATAAAAATCTTTTTTCATTTTGTCTCTGTTAATTGGAGGGTTTGTATTAGTTTTTTTAAAAACATCTTTATCATAACAAAAACAAACTATTTTCTCATATTTTGAGTACTCAGAATTGTTACATATTTCGATTTTGAATTTAGCTAGCATTTTTCTGTGCAAATTTCCTATGCCATCAGCACACATATATTTTATTTCATTAAAATTAAATTTCTTGCACTTATTTTTGGCTTTTGTGTAGTTAATTACTCGTTTATAGAATTCTTCATCCGTTGGGCCTTCGGTAACTACAATTAGAATTCTTTTATTATCACTAATCATTCTCTAAATATTTTTTTACAAGATCTAAATCAAATTCATCATATCCGCTTACTACAGAGAATAAATATTCGCCCGTTTGAACTCCCATTTCTTCAGCGTAATCAATAATTTTGTTAATTCCTTTATTGGAAATGCTTTTAAAAATCGCTCTTCCATCACTAGTTGGCTCGCCAATATATAAATTCTTTAAGTCGATATAATTGATTAAATATGGTGAATGACTTGTAATAATCACTTTAGAATATTCCATAAACCCATCAATTACATCAATATACTTTTTTAATAAACCAGGATGAACAGAATTTTCTGGTTCCTCAATTCCAATTAAAGGAACTCCCTTAATATCAGCTAATGTCATATAAGTTAATAATGATAGTATTCTCTTTACACCATCAGACATATAATTAAATGGAATTGTTTTGGCCATATACTTGTCATTAACATACAAAGTATAAATGTAATCAGCAAGTTCAAATGGAGAATTTTCATCAATATTAACTTTTAGGTTTTTTTCTGCTAAATTAATCTCCTTTATTTTAACATCATTAATATATGGAAAGAAATCCATTAATGTATTAATAATCAGTTCATACTTATTCTTGTGTTCTTTTTTTAAATAGTATAAAGTGCGAGCAATATTGTTATCAGAATAAAGTGAAAGATTATCATTATTTTTTTGGATAATAGGAACTGCATCAAATAACTCCCTTGCATCAAAGTGTCTATCCACGAAAATATTCAATTCATTTATGCTGCTTACAACATCAAGATAGAATAAATCATCGAAAGCACTAATTTTATTAATAATTAATTCACTATCATTTATAATAATATCTTTATCGCATCTTCCTTTTGGGGCGGATTGATATTTTGCAGATTCAGTTGTTCTATCTATAAAAGTTGCAAATTTTTGGCTATCATTTTGTTTTACTTTCAAGTATTCAGCAACAATAACTCCTGGTTGCTTAGAATTTTTTGCCCAGGCAAATTCATATCCATATTTAACTATCTTAGTTTCATCTGAAAAACATTCAAAAACAATTTCAAATCTAAAATTTTTTCCAAAATCAGTTATATTCAGTGGAAGTCCAGGCTTCCAACTCATCATATTTTTCTTATCGTTTGATGAAGCAGATATAAAATCAAAACCAAAATTAATAGAAGTCAAAACATTTGATTTGCCATAGTTATTTGAAGACAAAAAAGTATTAATTTTATTCAAATTAATAGTTAATTCATGAATATTTTTAAAACCATCGACACATAAATTCTTAATATTAATCATTTTCCATTACTCCTCTCATGATTAAGATGTTTATATAATAGCATTTTTTAAAATAAAACGCAAGATGTTTTTGCGTTTTTTTAAACTTCATATATTTTTTATATTTGTTTTCTAATAAATACGCACATTATTTATGCGTTTAAAATTTTACTTTAATACCAAATATCTTTTCAAATTGTGTTAATAAAAGTCGTTAAATGATTGGTTATAACTTTTTATAGTATATCAACATTATCTTGTTTTGTTTGTATACTATTATACATTTCTTAACAATATTCGAAATAACAATCGTCAATGCATTCTTTTATCCATTCAGTACTGCTTTCAATCTCTTCTTTATCTATTTTGTATATTATTATTAAACTATTTCAAAGAATGTATCAGGTTTATCTTTATTAAATATCTCGTTAGAAGTCATTACTGTAACTAGGTTTTCAGTATTAGATAAATTAATGATATTATGAGTCCATCCTGGGATCATATATACAGCCTCAATTTTATCTCCTGATACTTCAAACTCTACAAATTCATTAGTATTGATATTTCTTTCTTGAATTAATCCATGACCAGATACTACTATGAATTGTTCCCATTTAGAATTATGCCAGTGATTACCTTTAGTTATTCCTGGTTTAGATATATTTATAGATACTTGTCCACAATCTAATGTGTGGACAAGTTCAGTGAAGCTTCCTCTCTCATCAACATTCATTTTTAATGAATATTTAAATTTATCTTTTGGTAAATAAGATAAATATAATGAGAATAACTTCTTCGCAAAACTACCATTAGGCATTTTAGGCATAAGTAGTGTTATTGGTTGAGTTTTAAATTCTTCTAATAAATCAACTATTTCACCAAGTGTTACTTTATGTGTTACTGGTATAGTACAGTATTTACCAGTATCAGTTAAAACTGTTTCTATTCCATTAAATTCACAGTGTTTTTCTTTTCCTTCTAAAAGATCAAACATTCCTTCTACTAAATCATCTATATATAATAGTTCTAATTCAGTATTTCTATCATTAACTGTGAATTCTTCATCATTAGCAATTGCATAACAAAATGTAGATACAGCACTATTATATCTTGGTTTGCTATGGCCCATTAAATTTGGAAATCTATATACATATACATTAACATTATTATTCTTTCCATATTCAAAGAATAATTCTTCACCAGCAAGTTTACTCCTTCCATATAAGCTTTCCCCAAATCTACCGGAAAGAGTTGCTTGAATGGATGATGAAAGCATAATAGGAGCTTTATTATTATGCTTTTTAAGTGTATCTAATAGGATAGATGCAAAACCAAAATTACCTTTCATAAAATCTTCTTTATTATCTGGTCTATTGACCCCAGCAAGGTTAAAGACGAAATCTGCCTTAGAGCAGAATTCGTCTAGTTTATTTTCATCTCCCAAATCATATTCCATTATTTCATCTATATGAATGTTTGGTCTAGTTTTGTTTTTGCCATTTCTTATGTTTTTAAGATTATTAACTAAAGCTGTACCAACCATTCCTTTTGAACCAGTTACTAGAATGTTCATAATATTATTCTTTTCTCCAAACCATTCTATTAACTATATTAGTATATGATTGAATAATCCTTACTACTTTCATTGATACGTTAGTATCAGTGTAATCTGGACAAGGTTTACCAAGCACATTATTTCTCTTCATTTCTATTGCCATTTCAGTTGCTTGAAGAAGTTCTTTTTCTGTTATTCCAGCAATTATGAAATCTCCTGCTTCTATTGCTTCGGGACGTTCAGTTGAAGTTCTAATACATACTGCAGCAATAGGATGATTAATAGATAGATAGAAACTACTTTCTTCTGGAAGTGTTCCAGAATCACTTACTACTGCAAGAGCGTTCATTTGAAGGTTATTATAATCATTGAATCCTAGAGGTTCATTAACTCTTACTCTAGGATCTAATTTAAATCCTGTTTCTTCTAATTTCTTTTTACTTCTTGGATGACATGAATATAGAATTGGCACATTATACTTTTCAGCAAGAGAATTAATAGAATTAAAAAGATTATTAAAATTCTTTATAGTATCTAGATTTTCTTCTCTATGTGCTGAAAGAAGGATGTATCCATCTTTCTTTAATCCTAATCTTTTTAACACATCACTATTTTTAATTTTATCTAAATTCATTGAAAGAACTTCTGCCATAGGCGAACCTGTGACATAAGTTCTTTCTTTTGGCATACCACATTCTATTAGATAACGCCTTGCAGCTTCACTATATGGAAGATTAACATCTGATATAATATCTACTATTCTTCTATTAGTTTCTTCTGGAAGGCATTCATCTTTGCATCTATTACCAGCTTCCATATGAAATACTGGGATATGAAGACGTTTTGCATTAATTGCAGATAGGCAGGAATTAGTATCACCTAAAACTAATACTGCTTCTGGTTTTAGGTCTACCATTAAATCATATGTTTGGCTTATGATATTAGCACATGTTTCACCTAAGTTTTTACCAGCAACATTTAATAATACGTCCGGTCCACCTAAATCAAAATCTTCCCAGAAAACAGTAGATAATTGTTTATCATAATTTTGATTTGTATAACAAATGATTGTATCTAAATATTCTTTAGATCTTTTCATTACAGCAGCAAGTCTTATTATTTCAGGTCTAGTACCACATATTATTAATAATTTAGTTTTACCATTTTCTTTCCACATATTATTTGTCCTCCTTTTTATTAAGCAATTCTATAAAATACTCTTTTGATATCCATTTTTTGCGATATATTTCCTCATTTATAGTAATTGTTTTTAAACTACCATTTAGATACATATCAAGTCTATACTTTAAACACTCGTCATCGAGTTGCATTATTTTCATTCCATATTGTCCTCGATGCTGATTATAATGTTTAATGGTTTCAAACATTGCCCAATATTTTTCAATAATTTCTTCATTTAAACGAGTGTTATGTTTTTTGCACTGTGAAATAAAATAATCCTTATTAAACCATTTTTTACCGCTAGTTTTTTTGTATAAAAGCACATCATCAACAAAAATATAAAACCTTTTCATATCCAAAGGATGGCAACTTTCTGGACTGCTTTTTATCCAAGACATAAAGTCTATTTCAATTGGATTAATTCTTCTTACCAAAATCATAAAACTATTCCATAATTCTTTCCTTAATATATGATAATTCCATTATCTTTTCTTTAGTTTCTTTTAAATTAAGTATTCTAGTATTATTTGAATTGAATTCTTCAATAGTAGCTCTCTTTGTATCACCTTCTATGAAATACTTATCATAGTTTAAGCCTCTATTATCAGCTGGTACTCTATAGAAATTACCCATATCAATAGCTTTAGCACATTCTTCTTTAGTGAGGAGTGTTTCATACATCTTTTCACCATGTCTAATACCTATCACTTTAATATCTGATTTTTTGCCACCAAAGAGTTCACATACTGCTTCAGCTTGTGTTCTAATAGTACAAGCTGGAGCTTTTTGAATTAATAGATCTCCATTTTGCCCATTTCTAAAGGCAAATAAAACAAGATCAACTGCTTCATCTAATGACATGATGAATCTTGTCATAGATGGTTCAGTTAATGTAATAGGATTGCCTTGTTTTATTTGATCTATCCATAGAGGTATTACAGATCCTCTAGAACACATTACATTTCCATATCTAGTACAGCATATTCTTGTGTTGCCACTATTCCTACTCTTAGCAATAGCTACTTTTTCTTCTAATGCTTTAGAAATTCCCATGGCATTTATTGGATAAGCTGCCTTATCTGTAGATAGACAGATAACGCATTTAACATTAGCATCTATGGCAGCAGTTAATACATTGTCAGTACCAATTACATTGGTTCTGACTGCTTCCATTGGGAAGAATTCACACGATGGAACTTGTTTAAGTGCAGCAGCATGGAAGATATAGTCTACTCCAGGCATTACACCTCTACAAGATTCAAGGCTTCTTACGTCTCCTATATAGAATTTTACTTTAGAAGCATGTTCTGGATATTTTACTTGTAGTTCATGACGAAGATCATCTTGTTTCTTTTCGTCACGAGAGAATATTCTTATCTCAGCAAGTTCACTATCAATAAATCTTTTTAATACTGCACCACCAAATGAGCCAGTACCACCAGTTATTAGTAATACTTTATCTTTCAAGATATTAACATCTTTATCAGCATATTCTTCTAATATTTCTTTTATTCTTTGTAGTTTTAATTGATCAGCTGAATCTTCATCTTTTTCATAAGCACAATAAGTTCTTAGTGATGTATGAGAGATATTCGCAGCATCTTTTTGGGTTAAACTACATTTATTTCTTAATTCTTTTAATGTCATAATAAAAACCTCCGAAACGTATTCCGGAGGTATTATAATATAAATATGCAATAATTGCAAGTTATATTTTATATAAACAACAATATTATGAATTTATAGTGATAATTATAAGCAATTTTAGCAATTATTTTTTGATATTAATAAAATATAGTCTTTTGAAGCTGAATAAATATAATTGATATTATACCAACGATAAACAATACTCTACAAATTCATCCATATTTGTACTATTAACAAGTTCAAGTTTCTTTTTAAATAATTCAATTTCATTGTATGAATTCATTGACAATATACCTTTATTGATTGGAAACGCTTTAAAATAATATGTCCCTTTAATATTATCTTTAATCATTGTTGTCATTATTTTTGCCTTATGTAAGACATTTTCAAGTTTTGGAGAATTATAGATGGGATAAATATAGTCATACAATGGGTGTGCTTTAAACATTGATTTATCCAAAAAACTATTTTTTTCTTTCTCTGTGCAATCATCAGTATCCATTATAATAAATAATTTAAAATTTACTAGTTTCTTGTTTTTATATTCAATACCACATCTATCAGCAAACGTTTTTAGTGATTTAAATTGTTTAATAAAATTTAATACACTTGTTATTTGTATCGAGCTTTGCCCTTTATTATTCGAAAAAATTTCTAATTTCAAATGAAGATTTGATTTTATATATGATACTATACGACGTTCAGAAAGCCCATGGCATATAACGGCACACCTGCAATATTTTAGATCTCTCATATTATGTGTCTATGTTTACCTTTTTTAAGTTTTCGATAATTTCATTATAATCAACATATTGCACAAAAGGAATTCCGCCAAACAAACCTTTCATATATCTTAATCGAGCGCTATTAGAATCTTGCAACTTATATTCAGATAAACAAACAATCTCTTTAAATCCATCATAATTTCCATTTATAATGTAAACATATTTAGCATCCAACGATTCCAATAGGCTAGTATTATGTGTTGTAAAAATCAACTGACCAGTAATATAATCTTTCATTGAATCTATAACAACCTTTAATAGCAAATCATGTATTCCATTATCAACTTCATCAATTATAATAGTACAGCCACAAAAGGCGCCAAACAAATATCTTAATATTTCTAATATTTTTCTAGTTCCTGTAGATTCATTCTCAACAGGTATTTTTCTAATTTTGCCATTGATATACTTGTTAAATAAGAGTTTATACTTTATTCTCTTATCATCTATTTTTTCTGCAAATTCAACTTTTTTTATATCCGAATAAGTTTGTATGAAAAAATCATTTAATATTTTCTCTGTGTTTAAAAGCAACCATTTGTTTTCTTTATCTATTGATCCGGATTCTAAGTCAAAAAGGAAATTGATTTTCTTGCATGAATCGACTCTAGAAATACCATCACCACTCTTAATCATAATAGATGTTTCGCTTATCATGTTATGAAAATCATATAGATAGTTAGATATATTTTCCTGTATATAATCATTGTTCAAATTATTAAGCATATCATAAACAATAGAAATGAGTGAATGTTTTCCCCAATACTTCAATATTCTATCAATAACCTCTGATATAATCTTATTACTCTTAAAAACCTGAGTTGATAATTTAGGATTCTTTATATCTTCGCTTGATATTTCGAAAACAGTGCCACTTTGTTTACCGGTAAAATAATATAATTTTTCATATACTATAACATCATTATATTCAATTATATAGCTACCTTCATGACCATTAACTTCAAAACCATATTCGAGTCTAGAATTATCCTCACATTGAATTGTTCTTGAACTCTTGAACAAATTAGAAAGTGTTTGTTCATTCATGTATCTAATCAAAATTGGTGGCACTTCTCTATTTTCTTGTTCTTCTAAAAATCTAAGAAATCTAACCTCTCTTTTTTCTAAATCAAATGTATGTATTAGATTCTGCAAAAAATAAAAAGAACGAATTAAAGTTGATTTACCACATCCGTTTTCGCCATAAATTACAGCTATTTTTTTTATTTTGTCCCTGGTTTCCTTTAAATCAAATGTAACATTATTTAATGAAAGGAAATTGTTCAATTTTACATATGTAAACATTTCATAGCCCTCCTAATCTCACATATATTTTAATATTTTTATACACTTTAGTCAATAACTTTGTTGTTTTTAATATATTTTATAGATATTTTGTGAATCTTTTGCTTTAATATCACTATATCTTTACAAAGTGTTAATAAAGTGATTATATTATTAATTGTTTTATATTTTCTAAAAACGCTTTCATTATATGATTATTATAACCACTACAACAAAAAAAGGAGAACTTATGAGTTCTCCACATTTTATATGTTTTTAACATTTAGTCTCTTCTAAATAAATCTCTTGTGTATGTTTTATTTTCTACATCATCTAATGAACTATCATATCTATTAGCTATAATAGCATTTGATAGTTTTTTAAATTCATCTAGGTTATTTATTACTTTACTACCAAAGAATTCGCTACCATCTTCTAATGTTGGTTCATATATAATAACATTTACACCTTTAGCTTTAATTCTCTTCATTATTCCTTGAATAGATGATTGTCTAAAGTTATCACTATTAGATTTCATTGTGAGTCTATAGATTCCAACTGTAATTCTATTAGCTTTAGTTTCATTAAAGCCAGCTATTTCTAATACTCTATAAGAAATAAAGTCTTTTCTTGTTCTATTGGATTCAATAGTAGTAGATAACACATTATTTATTTCTTTGTTGATTGTTTATACTATCAATAAACGATGAAAATCATTTATTTATATTGCTCATAATTCCAATTAACTCTTTTGCTGCATCATCACTTATTTCTGAAAAAATTCCCTTTTTGACATTTTTTAGTTGTCTTTCAGAAATATGTTCCGGATCAATTTTTTTATAAATTATACCTCTAAGTGCGGAAAGTTTATCATCGTTTGGAGAACATAATAATCCGTAATTGCAAACTTCTAATGCTTCATCATACTTGCCTAATTCCATTAAATACTTAGCATGTGCGTCAGATGTACGTCCGTTTTTGTAAAGATTATTTTTATCGTTTTGCTGATAATATGCTTTTTTAAAATGAAAAATAATCTCATCGCTTAGTGAAACAATCTCATTTTTGTTATGATAAAAACGAGTAAGTGCAACCGCCAATCCAAAGTGATAATTTTGAAAATCACGAATGGAAAGAGCTCTTTTAAAATAGTCTATAGCTACATCATTTTTCTTAATGTATGACAAGTAAAATGCATATTCAGCAATATAATAATCATTATCTTGATCGAGCTTTATTGCGCTTTCATAATCATTTCTTATCTCGGTGACGTTGTCATCAGCTTTATTTTCTAATTCCGCTTTAAAAAAATATAAGTATGCAAAATTTGGAATTTCATTTATTAATTTTATTATTTCTTCTTTGATGTCTACATAATTGAACTCAGCATCAAATTTCCTTCTTAATTCTCTTGTTGCCAAATAAGCTTTTTTTCGTTCAAAATCAAATGCTTTGACTCTATTAAATAAACTGATTTCATAAGAACTAATTTGTGTTTTTGTTTTAGACCATTCATAATAATTATTACTGATGTTTTCCTTGCCTTTTAAATCAATGTCTTTCATTTGTTTATTTACAAAAACTTTAACGAGAGGCTGACATGTATAGTTTTGATTTACTTGTGAACAAAAAGAACAAGTAAATAAATTTATCATTGCATTATTTATATCGCTGTCATCAACTTTCAAAATATAACGTAAATCAGCAATAGAAAATTCTTCTCCACTAATGTCAGAAATAGACATAACAAACAAAATCTTTTTTTCTAGAATGCTTAAATTATCAAAAGTACTTTTGAAACAAAACTTCATAACAGAATCGTAATATGAGTTATTCTTTTTCATATTACGAAGAGTATTTACAATTGCTTCTACGTTTCCACCATTAGATATTTTATATACTATAAGATTTATCAATATTGGAGAACCATGAACCAGTTCAATTAAATCATTCAAATACTTGTTTATATGAGATAGCAATTCTTTCTTTCTAGATAATGCATATTCATCAAGACAATTACTAACATACTGAAAGAATTGTGTCTTATCAAAGCCAACTAAATCAATTCTTTTATAAGTATCTGTCATACTTGTTCTAGTAGTAAAAATAATTCTACAATTTAATGGTATTTCTCTAGTAAATTTTAAAATATCTTCGTTAGTAATTGTTTCCATATTGTCCATAACAATTATAGAATTATATTTTAACAATTTATCTAAAATATCATTTTTTAAATCGTTTTCATCCTTCCCAAAAGTATCTATTGATAATACATCTGTAAATGTTTCAATCATTTCGCTAAAAGATAGTTCAGATTCTCTTAAGGGTGCTATGTATCCTGTCGATGAAAAAGTATCAAGTTTTCCAGTTATCCAAATAACGTACTTTATTTGAATATTTAGTTTTATTTCACCACTACATATCCTATCACAAAAATTTCTAACGAAGGATGTTTTCCCGATGCCACCCAAACCATTGATTTGAGCGCATCTTATTCTATCGTTGTTTAACGAATCTAAAAGGATTTCTAAATCATTTTTTCTATCTATATATGTTTTATATGGAGGAGCAATTTTATTAAGATTTGTAATTATTGACATATTTGAAGCTCTTAAAGAAAAGAAACTTTTGTCATCATTTACACGACATGAACTAGATTTAATACGACCATATATATCGTCTTTAGAAAAAACATGTTTTAGTTCTTTCGTCCCATTTGCTTTTGTTCGATAGTATTCTCCATCTTTTGTGAAGACAATCGGATTGTCTTCTTTTTTATCAATTGTTAGGAGAACAAAAATATCATTATCTAGTTCATATTTACCTATTTGAAAATTAGGAACACAATCGACATATTTTTTAATGAATGGAACAATGTAGCTATCATCGGCATTTTCTATAGTTGATCTACTATCCAGGCCAATCCAATCACAATCCCTATCGGTTACTCCAAAAATAATGTATCCTCCTTCGGTGTTTGCAAAAGAAACAATATCCTTTGTTAATTCTAATTTTTCTCTTGTTTCATCAAACTTAAAACATTCTTTGTAATCAATATTTTCGCTTTCCGCATTTACTTGTTGGTTCTTTATTCTTTGTAATACTTCCTTTGAGTTTTTAAAGTCAGGCATATTTTTCCTCTTTTTATGTAAAATTATACAGCTTTTTAAAATGAGATTTTTACGCATAATTATTTGTAATAACGTTTTTATATAGATCAAACAAGAAATTAGATTTTTCATCTATTTCCATACATCTTTTCGTAGTATTCTTTATAATTACCACTAGTACATTCTTTCATCCAATCCATATGGTTTTTATACCATTTTATTGTTAGTTTAATGTCATCTTTAAACATTGTAGTTGGTTTCCATCCAAGTTCTTTCATTGCTTTGGATGGATCGATAGCGTATCTTAAATTGTGTCCTTTTCTATCAGTTACATATATTATCAAACTTTCTGGTTTATTTAATTCTTTTAATATTATTTTAACTATTTCTATATAGCTTTTTCGTTATGACCACCTAGATTATATACTTCTCCTACTTTTCCTTTTTCTAGTACAGCAAGTCGAGTAATCAGAAACTATGTTTTAGTTAATCTCTTCTAAATAAATCTCTTGTATATACTTTAGTTTCTACATCATCTAAGTTGTTATCATATCTATTAGCTATAATACAACTACAATGCTTCTTAAAGCTATTTAAATCATTAACCACTAATGAACCAAAGAATTCACTACCATCTTCTAATGTTGGTTCATATATTATAACTTTAACACCTTTAGCTTTAATTCTTTTCATTACACCTTGTATAGAAGATGCTCTAAAGTTATCACTATTGGATTTCATAGTTAATCTATATAATCCAATAGTTATCTTATTAGCATTCTTCTCAGTATAATTAGCTTTTGATAATACTGCTTCAGCTATATGATCTTTTCTTGTTCTATTAGATTCTACTATTGCTGATATCAAATTTTCAGGAACATCCTGAAAATTTGCTTTTAATTGCTTAGTATCTTTTGGAAGACAATAACCACCATAACCAAAAGATGGGTTATTGTAATGTGTTCCAATTCTTGGATCTAAACATACACCATTAATAATATCTTTTGTATTTAATCCTTTTATCTCAGCATAAGTATCTAATTCATTAAAATAAGATACTCTAAGTGCTAAATATGTATTAGCGAATAGTTTAACAGCTTCAGCTTCTGTTAAACCCATATATAGAATTGGAACATCTTCTTTTAATGCTCCTTCTTTTAATAGATTCGCAAATACTATAGCTTCCTTTTTATTCTCTTCTTCACATCCAACAATTATTCTTGATGGATATAGATTATCTTCAAGAGCTTTTGATTCTCTTAAGAATTCAGGAGAGAATAAAATACTATTAGAATTATATTTTTTTCTAATATATTCAGTATATCCTACTGGAATAGTTGATTTGATAACCATAATAGCATTAGGATTAATTTTTAATACTAATTCTATTACACTTTCAACTGCTGAAGTATCAAAGAAATTTTTGATTGGATCATAATTAGTTGGAGCTGCAATAATCACAAATTCAGCATCTTTATATGCCTTATCGGCATCTAAAGTAGCAACTAAATTAAGTTTCTTTTCTTTTAAATACTTTTCAATATATTCATCTTGAATAGGTGATATCTTATTATTAATTTTATCTACCTTTTCCTTAATAATATCTACGGCATATACTTCATTGTTTTGAGCAAGCAAAACTGCCAGAGATAGTCCTAAGTATCCTGTTCCTGCAACAGCTATTTTCATAAAAAATCGTTTCCCCTTAATAAACAAATTTTTATTCTATTCCGTTATATATTTTTTGTACTTTTTCGTAACTTTCTAAATTTCCTATATCATATCTATTTCCTGGCATTTCCATCGCATGAATAGTTCTATTCTTGCATAACCAACTTATGAAACTTCCAGGAGCGTCTGTATTGCATCCATCCTTAATTGCTTCATTAATCAGTTTTATATCTTCTTTAAGATAGTAATAGAATGGAGGTGTACACCAATGTGTTTCTGGTGTTAATGATTTTTCTGTCATTCTTAATACTCTATCAGAATCATCTATTGTTACAACACCACATTTAATGAGCTTATCAATATCTTTCTCATAATATCTCATAACACAAGATGTAGCTTTATTAATTGAATAATCAATAAAACTATTGAGTGAAAAATCAAGTAGGTTGTCTCCAGCAATTATTAATAGATCATCATCAAGGTTTAGTTTATCTATTGCATATTTTATATCTAATACAGCACCAAGTCTTTCTTCATTAGTCATTGTCATATCATCAATGACACAAACATTTATATTCTTTGTTTTCGACCAATCATAAAAATGATTGTAATATTTATGATTTGATATGACGATATATTCATCTACTTTTTTAGATGTTTCTATGTCATCTATTAGCCAATCTATGATTGTTTTATTTTTAACTTTAAGAAGTGGCTTTGGAAAGTTCTCTGTAAGTGGATATAGTCTTGTTGCATATCCAGCAGCTAATATTAAACACTTCATAATTTTACTCCATCATGAGGATGACAGATATGAGCACTATATTTTCCTTTAAGGTTTGGAAAGGCTTTTAGATACTCTTCTTCTACATTTTTTAGTATTTCATCTTCAAACTTTGGATCTGCAAGAGCCATTACACATCCTTTAAAGCCAGCACCTGAGAATCTACCACCATAGATTCCTTTTGTTTTAGTCATTATTTCATATAGTTTTATTAGTTCAGGAGATCCCGTTTCCCAGTTTTCTATAGACGATTTTCCACTAGCAAATGATAATCTTCCAAATTCTTCTATATCACCATTTCTCCAAGCAAGAGCACCTTTTTCTACTCTCATAAATTCTGTATACCAGTGCTCGGCTCTTTTTCTGAAGTTATCTGGTAGGTTATCTTTATATTTAAGATATATTTCATATGAAACATCTCGTAAATTTGTTTCTTCAAATTTACCATAATCCATATTTGCGTATGCTTTAAGTGCATACGCTGCACTTCTACATTCATCTACTCTCATATTGAATTTAGAAGATGATAGTGATCTTTCTATTCCAGAGAAAAATATTATTATCTCAAATGGTTTCATATTCTTTGGTGTAGTTATTATTTCATAACTATCATCTTTTAAATCCATATAAAGTAGTCCATCTTTTTTTGCATATATTTCACATGATTGGTCTAGTTTACCACAAGATACACCAACATAGTTATTTTCAGCTTCTTTGGCTATTTCAATCATTTTAGATGGTTCTAACTTTATATTATTAAGTTTACATAATGCATTTAAGAATGTGATAATTACAGCAGCTGATGATGAGAGACCTCCTATTGGTAGTTCTCCATCAATAATAGCACATAAACCTATTCTAAGAGGATAATAAGAAGCAAGTGTTATGGTTGCACCTCTTAAGTAGTCAGCCCAATCGTTTTGCTTTTTAACTGGAGTTGAGAGGATGTGCCACTGTGCTCTTTTTGGAAACTGCATACTCCTTATTTCTATTACACCATTTTGTTTTGCAGAATATGCAATATAGATGCCTTTATCTAAAGCAAAACCAGTTATTTTCCCTAACTGGTGATCAGAGTGAGCTCCAAGAGGGCAAATTCTATAAGGAGTAAATTCGATGTTTTCTGGATTTCTCTTATATGTCTTTAAAAATGCTTCTTCTGCAGAGGTTTTAGTAATATTATTCATTGTTTTTATTTCCTAAAATATAATAGTCATAATACCATTCTGAAAATTTCCTAAGACCTTGTCTTAGAGAAGTTGAAGGTTTAAATTCAAAATCTTTTTCTAGTTCAGATGTATCAGCATATGTTGCTGGTACGTCACCAGGTTGCATTGGTACTAGTTTTTTATGTGCTTCAAAATCAAAATCTTTTGGTAATACTTTGGCTCTTATTAATTCTTCTGATAGAATCTGAACAAAATCTAATAGATTCTCTGGGTTATTGTTACCTATATTATAAATTTTATATGGAGGTAATGGTAATCCATCTTCTCCTGTTTTTTTAATAGGAGGCTTTTCCATTACTCTTACTATTCCTTCTACTATATCATCTATATAGGTAAAATCTCTTTTACAATTGCCATAGTTAAATATTTCTATGGTTTCACCTTTTATTAGTTTATTGGTGAAACCAAAGTAAGCCATATCAGGCCTACCCATTGGTCCGTATACAGTAAAGAATCTTAGTCCTGTAGATGGTATATTATATAGTTTACTATATGCATGAGCTAGAAGCTCATTAGACTTCTTTGTCGCAGCATATAAACTTACTGGATTATCTACTTTATCATCTGTAGAAAATGGTATTTTCTTATTGCCACCATATACGGATGAACTTGATGCATATACTAGGTGTTCTACAGGGTGATTACGACAAGCTTCTAGTATATTATAGAATCCTATTATATTAGAATTAATATAAGCATCGGGATTAGTAATAGAATATCTAACGCCAGCTTGAGCAGCCAAATTCACTACGATGTCGAAATGGTATTGTCGGAACAAGGATTCCAATAATGGCTTATCTGCCAAGTCGCCTTTTATGAATTTGTATGTGTTTTTGGTTTTTATTTGGCTCAGTTGATCAAGGCGGTACTCTTTCAAAGAGACATCATAGTAATCGTTATTGTTATCGAACCCAATCAAGGTGCAATTCTCCGCCTCAATCAGAAGTCTTTTCATAAGATTGCTGCCTATGAATCCACTCGAGCCAGTTATTAATATTGTTTTGTTTTGGAACATTTTATTTCCTGCCCTCTGCTTTTTCCTTTTCTTCAAGTTCACGAAGTTTCATTTCTTCATAATAATCATCGTCAAAATCATCTGGATATGATTCCTCTTCTCTTACATAATCACTATCCGTAAGTGAAATTTCATTATTCGTTATTCTAGGATTATTAATTTCTAACTTTCCGCTTTTATATTCATATTCTGCTTCAACAATCAAAAGGCCGTTTGTTTTATAGTGAATAGTACTATAAACGCTTGGGACAAAAACATATTCCTTTTCTTCGGAATCCCAGCATCCGTTATCATAATCTCTATAATTCACATCCTGACACGATTCGATATGGTAAAGAATGGCAACCACAATTGACTTGGCGTCCTTATCCTTTCTAATTATCAATGCTTTATCCAATTCCATTGATAAAATATTAGAATTGGTAACTTCGATATCATAATAAGAATACCTAAAAGAAGAGAGTTGCTCGCTAAAGTCTTTTTCAATATCGTTGTCGAACATTGAATTGAAATTGGCTTTAAAATAGCTTTCGCACTCTTCATTATCTTTCCCTGTAATAGAAGCCAACATGGACAATATGTGCTCATGAGATTTTGAAAAAACAATATTGCTGTTTTTGACAACTTCTTCATCATCTGTGATAATCACGCCTCCTCTTAACATCGTATGAGAAAGCCAATCGTTGTCATTTGAAAGAATAAAAAGTTTGTTATCTTTTGAATAATTAATTATGGAATCAATCGCAAAGGCATCAGGAAATTCATTTTTCTTGTCTTTCGATTCAAATGCGCCAACCCCACTAAAATAATCACTGAAAACAGAATCTGCATTAACGCCGTTTAAATCGATAGCGATTATCCCAAATTTCTCCTTAAAACCATCAAATTTGTTCAAGGCTATTCTCGACAAAAAATTCAAGTCAAGCTTATTGGAGAATGTTCCGTCATTCGCCAGGCACCTAACACGAGAAGCACATTTATTAATAGTGCTGGCAGAATCTCTTGTCTGTTCCAATAAATGTCTTTCTATTTCTTTATCAACAATGCTGCTAATAACAATTTTCACAGTTCCATTTAAAATATATTCTTCGAGATATTTAAAAAAATTGTTATCAAAATTAAAGCAAGTACTAACTATGTACGATGTGTCAAATGTTAAATATATCAAAGTTAATCACCTTCCTTTTATCATCTAATAATCAATTCTTAAATACGCTATCTTTTCCCGCTGCACTAGCGATAAACGCATGGTTATTGTCAACAATTGCAGGCCATGTAGGAAACTTCCTGCCCCAATCATTCAGCATAAATTTTAATTGAGAAGGAATCCTTAAGGTTTCAAATAAGTCGTTTCCAAAAGGCAATTTCTGTTTATCGCAAAGAATAAAAGCGAACGGGAAAAAGTAAAAGCTGGACAGCATCCCTTCTGGCATAGGATCATTTATCCCAAAAACCATAGGAACATAATTCTTCAATATGAAAATACTATTTTGATAAGGATAGAAACAAACCAAAAGACTGTATTTATCGAGCAGTTTCTCATTCTTATCAAAGTAATAATCTCTCATCGCCCTTGCCGGCAGCGATGAATCAAATTCAGACGCGGCAAGCAGATGACCTACCACCGCCTTGATAACATTGTTCAAGTCAAATCCTTTTTCAGGTTTGCGACCATTAATAGCGTCTATAACAAACTGCCTAAATGCACCTAAGTCCTCGTCATACTTTCCACCAAGTCCATTGTTGCATTCACTACAAATTGTTTGAAACTTGATTCCGTTCTGTGAGTGCTTGCGTTTAGTCATCCTCAAACCGTTGCCAAGATATTCTGGAGTGAAAGAGATATAATAGGATTCACCGTTATTTCCGCAACACTTAGGTGGGATATGGTCATAACTTAATTGCTTTCTTTGACCACAAATTGCACATTTCCCTGTTTTTGGCATATTACTCGCCCTCGAAATCACCGATAAGCCTTGCTGTATTAGGATTTAATTTAAGAATGAATCTAATTAGTACGCCTGCGAACGTCTCGCAAAAATCAAACTCCAACTGCTTATTAGTCCACTCATCGATACCATAATATCTCCACTCAACGAATGTGTTAGAAATGGCATCGATCTTTTTTGAAATATTATCCTTATCAATTTCCAAGATTTTACTTAATGCGGTTTCTAAAAATAGTTTTATCTCTTCTGGTAAAGAATCATATAATGTCTTGATATTGTGGGTCTTCTCAAAATCTATGCTGTTCTGACTAAGCAGTTCCTTTAGGGACAATTCTATTGAAAGACAAGAATTCACGGAACTAGGTATTGACTGAAACATGAAATGATCAACAAGGTTTTCGGATAATTGTTGGTCATTCCTAATAATCAATCCACTTTTGTAAAAGGAATAACTACTAATAATTGTGAGTGATAGTCTTTCGGGCGGTATCTTCATTATTAACCTTCGCTATGGCTAATCATTTTCTTTCTTTGTTTTTAATATCGCTTTGAAATCCTCGGCCCTGGTACGGAGTATGAAATGCAAATCAAAACCATTGCCAATTACATAAAGTTTTCTGTTCAATGTTAAACACCTACATTTTAAAAATATCTAAATTATCAAACATCCAAACTCCACCACCATTCGACCATCAGCTTGTCATAACAAAAAGCATTTAGTATTATCTGCTATTGACTTGCTAACTTTTCCGTTTATAGCTAATGAATATGTGCCAAGGCAAAAACAATTAGTCAAAAATGAAAGACTAGTCCCATCTTGACGCGATGATGGCTTTTTTATTTTATTGAAGAGATAAATTCCAACGCCTTTTCGATAACTTTATCCATATCGTTATACTTATATTGGCCAAGCCTTCCACCGAAATGAACATTTACTAATTTATTGGCTTCTTTCTTATACTTTTCGTAAAGCGAATTATTCTTATCATTGTTCACTGGATAATACGGTTCATCTCCTACCATCCAAGTGGAAGAATACTCTCTTGAAATAATGGTCTTAGGAGAAGTTGAATCAAACTCGAAATGCTTATGTTCAATGATACGTGTATAAGGAATCTCATATTCGGTATAGTTCACTACTGCATTACCTTGATAATTAGGAATATCTATGGTTTCAATTTCAAATCTGACTGAACGATATTCAAATGGTCCGTATTTTTAATCGAAGAATTGATCGATTGGACTGGTATAGACAATTTCTTTAGCCTCTTTTAATAACTCTTCTTTATGTTCAAAGAAGTCATAATTTAGTTTAACTTCTATACCCTCTCACATCTTTTCAATAATTTTGGTATAACCCCCAATTGGGATACCATGATATCTATCGTTAAAGTAATTGTTATCATATATAAATCTTACTGGTAATCTCTTGATAATGAAGGCCGGAAGTTCTGCACATGGTCTACCCCGTTGTTTTGCTGTATAGCCTTTAATGAGTTTTTCATAGATTGTTGGACCCACTAAATTAATCGCTTGTTCTTCTAAGTTCTTCGGTTCATCAAAATGATAAGCTTTCTTTTCTTCTTCAATTCTATTTTGGCTTGTTCTGGGGCGAAGACATCATTCCATAATTTGGAAAATGTATTCATATTGAAAGGAGGATTATAAAGTTCATTTTTATATCTAGCGACTGGGAAGATAATGTAGTTATTAAACTCGGCGAATTGATTGATACATTCCCAAACTTGTTTATTGGAGGTATGGAAGATATGGGCTCCATAAACATGGGCATTAATACCATCTTCATTTTTAGCATAAATGTGACCTGCAATATGATTTCTTTTATCAATCACTAGGCATTTAAAACCTCTTTTATTCAATTCGTATGCGCATATCGCACCATAAAGGCCCGATCCAACTATCAGATAATCGTATTTCACATCATTCCAATTCCATCTTAATCATTTAAATTACTTAATTTCATCAAACAATCAAATTGTTCAAATGCCGATTGAAGAGAAAACTTAGTTTCATATATTAAACGCGATTTATTACCCATCGCCTCCAATTCATCCTTGCCTAGCGCCATAATTTTTGAAATTGCACTAGCAATGTCAACCGGATCGCCTGTTCTTGCCAAGAAGCCATTGCCACCATCAACAATCATATCTGACATTCCATTGTCGATCGTCAATAACAATGGTTTCCCCAAAGACAAGCTTTCAGTAACAAACATTGACTGGCCTTCATATCTTGACACAAGAATAGTTGCCTTTGCTTGTGAAATATACTCAAAAACCTCATCATGAGAAGCGCTTCGAACTAACTGAATATATTTCTCAAGATTTAATTTGTGGATTGTGCTCAAAATCCTAGAATACTCTTCGCCATCACCTATAATAATCAAATTGAAATCATCATGTATTTTATTATTCTTTGCCAAATAAAACACTGATTTCAAAAGGTCAGTTATGCCTTTTTGGATGACGCCGCTTTTAGACATTTTACCCATAGTGATAAAAATATTATTGGTAATCACACTTTTAGGCAAAATACCATCTACAGAAGTATTATAAATGATCCCATAGGATTTATTTTCCCACATAGTGTAAACATTAGAATCTAGATAAAATCTTTTAATAAAATCCAGATAGTAATTACTGGTGGAAACTATGTTAGCTACCTTTGCCATAAAATCTTTCATTTTTTTAAAGGCAATTCTAGCTCCTATTGTACGCTTTTCTCCAAAAATCGGGACTTCTGTATCAGCGGTAGAATGAATTCTCACAAATACCTTTTTACCATATCTGTCTAAAACCCAGTTTTCTAAAAAGGGGAAGGTGTTCGTTTCAAAAAATATTATATCAATATTGTTTTTTTCAATATAGCCACAAAGACTTTTGTAACGTTTTCTTTCATACAAAATCCTAAAAATATGTCTTTTGGGTCCGGTGAATTTATATCGATAAACACTAATGCCGTTTAACTCTTGTTTGCTCCCCAATTGTACCTCGGTAAAAACAAATACTTTATAATTATCTTCACCATATTTCAAGATAGAATTTACCAAATTAGTTGAAGCATTGGCAAAACCAGTACTATTTGGGTAGAAATCCGGTGTAATAAACAAAACATTCATTATTTTTTCCTCCTCAGTGAGCCAACCGTGCCCATTAATTCTTTTCTATATAAAATGAATACTAGCAAAACACAAACCACAAAAATGCAAGCAGTAATAAATAAACTACTAAATACATTGATGATGATACTCGATAAAACAGATGTGGCAAAAAGAACAATATTAATTGTCCAATTTATACTAAGTTGCGTTACCTTTTTTGCGTAAATTGCTCGTAAAAGCATCATGACAAAGGGACCTATTATGTTTCCGATAACAACACTCCAAATCCCCAACACCCCAATGAAGCCCAAAGAAATAGCAAGAGATATAATTGCTCCGACTAAGGTTGTAATAAAGATATATTTTGTTTTATCAGTCACCTGAAAGGATGAACCATAATTGTTAGCCAAGGCAGTAAATAGTGCGGAAAGTAACAAAGGTAACACAAATACGGACGATTCATAATAAGCTGTTTGTTTGAATGCAAATTGATAAAGAATGTTAATCGCAGGTATTGCCAACAAAATCATGGAAAAATAGGCTTTCGAAATCATCGAGATCAATCTACCTATTTTGACTCGATATTCGTCAATGCTATTATAAGAGTATGCTTCTTCTATAACAGCCATTGAAACAATCGTACTACAAAAGCTAATCAAAACTGAAAACTTTGCAGCAAAAGAATAAAGACCATTTTCTGAAGCTCCAATCAAATCTCTAATAATTATTCTATTTCCACCAGAATAAAACCATAATGCAACTGTATTAACAACTAATGGAGCGGAGAAAAGAAGCATCTGTTTAAGCTTGGTTTTTGAAAAGAGCTGAAAGCGGATTTTAGATAGTAATTTTGTTTTAAATTCAAGAACTACAATCGTAATCAATAACGATGCAATACGAGAAATAGTTAGGCCTATATAATCCAATCTCAAACAAAAAGCAAAAAACAAATCAAGAAGAATTAAAGCAACACTTCCTGCTATTCCTGATATAACATATTGTTTAGTTTCTCCCATAGCTCTTGCGCTATACTGCCACAAAGAAACAAGACCCTGAACAATAATCAGCAGAAATAGTAGTGGCAAATTAATTTTCAAATTAAATGGAATCAAACAGCCCATCACAGCTGCACAAGCTATGCAACCGAAACCACCAAAAATAAAAGCAGTTGAAAAATAGTTTGTAAAATTATCCTTATCTTTTCCCAAGCAATATTTGAGAATTGATTCCCAAAGGACAAAAAATACTATCGGCGTAATCATATTGGACACCGAAAGTAAGTAATCATATTCTCCAAGTTCTTCTGTTGAAACAAAATACGCATACAGAGGCACTAAGAGTATATTTATCAAATAAGTTGAAAAAGTGCCGACAAAATATATGGACATTTTTTTGAAGAAATTATTTTTAAAAAGTCTCATCTGTCCTCCAACCGTGTATTTAGAAATAAAAAACCATTGGCAAAACCTTTTTCAATCAAAAACAAGAAATGCGAGAGGGCTTCATACCATATTTATACTCTTTTAACTAAACTTCTAAGTTTGTAGTATATGAGAATTTGCCTAACACTTTTCCTAAATACTATTTTTGTAAAAATCCTCATTTTCGTTTCGACTGTTTTCAAAATTAGTTTTTTTGTTAATTCATCGAATTTAACTACATGTTCAAAAAAGACCGAAAACTCATTTTTTATCTCTTTTTTTGCTTTTTTCCTTACTTCATTATACAAATCGAGCGAAGCATATTTAATCATAGAGATATATGAAGAGTAGGCTTGAATATACTGCTCTTGTGGCTTTTCTCTGATTCTTAATTGTTGCACAATTCGGTCTAAAATATATCCAAAAGCTATTTCAAGGTGTTTATTCTTTTTACGAACACGAGATGTTTCAACAATTCGGTAATTATATAACGGTTCATCGACACACGAAATAGATGGGCACGCCAAAACCAATAAATAGTTAAAAAGTAAATCAGTACCATTAAACTCTCTCGGCATATCAAAGTGGGCATTAGAATCTTTCAAAAAAGACATCTTGTACATTTTATTCCAAGAATCACTCATTTGATATACTCTGCATATCGATGAATAATCACGATTTAACATTTCGTCCGTTACTCTAATGACTTTCGAAGCATTCTTGGGGAGATTTACTATTGCATTATTTTGTTTAAACACAACCTTTTTTGCACACAGAGCAATATCTGTATTGTTTGTTTTTAAAGAAACAAGCAATTTTTCTAAATAATCTTTTTCGACAAAATCGTCAGAGTCAATTGTCACGAAGAAATTTCCCTTGGATGCCATCAACCCTATTTCCCTTGCTTTAGCAAGCCCTTCATTCTTTTTTGCTATAACAGTAATTCTTTTGTCTATATTCTCATACAATTTACAAATATCCAAAGAAGAATCAGTAGACCCATCATCAACTAAAAAAAGCTCAAAGTTTGTATATGATTGTGACAAAATACTTTCAATGCATTGATTCAAATATAAAGAAGTATTAAAAACTGGGACAACAATACTAACGAGATTCACTTAATAATCTCCTTTTTTTGTTATTTACATTATTGGACTCAAGAAAGATAAATATTAAAACAATAAACATAGAGAACTCATTTACACCAAAAATGCTTCCTTTTATATTTGTTACAACAAGAGCGCTAGTTAAGAGAAAAAAGAGAAAAAAAGCATAAATTTTATTAGTTGAATTAAAAAGATTCCTAGCAATTCTTGTAGTCATCATAAAGAAGGAAAAATAGACTAAAAGGCAGTAAATAATACCCCCCTCCCAAAGGTCTCTAATATATCCAATATCAGATCTTACAAGCAATCCCGTGCCAAACCATAATTCACTTCCAGTCGGAGCATAATGTATACCAATACCAATAGCATCGTTAGTAAACAATGCGTCAAAATATCCTTCTTTTTTGCCCTCTAAGAACGCTGCTATTTCTTCAATTCCATCACTTATCCACTTTATATTGTTGGAGTTTTTGCTAATACTCAAGAAGGAATTAAAAAGAAATAGCAAAGCAATAATTACTAGCAACAGTTTAAAACATTTTTTAGGGCTCTTCAAAAACGTAAAAAAAAGCAATAGAACAAATCCCATAATAATAATGACTAAACTAGTTCTAGCGTTAATAAGACCTGAAAACATGATTATAGCTGCATAAAGATAATTAATTCGTTTTTTAGAGAATACCCCTTTAAAAATTGACAACATTCCAATAACGCTCTGAAGAATTGGCATTGCATATGTTAATCCATTAGACCAACCAAACAATCTTACGGTTATTAAATTAGGTATCTGCTCTTCAGACATAGAATAAAACAACCTATCCACAAAGAAAGAGTGAATATTAGAATTTATGTAGGTCAAAATCGATAACAATCCTTGAACAAAAGCTACAAATATCAAAATTGATAGAAATTCATCAAACGAAATCTTCGACTTTTTAGCAAACGTAGCAATAAATAGTGCAGACGGGAATCCAAAAATTGTTAAATATGCAAGTCCTCCCATCGAATTAACAAATTCGTTTTGCTTAATAAAACCAACAATCAAAATATATGCACAAGAAAAAAGTAATATACTTGCAACAATTGTTACTGGACCTTTTAAGAGATGAACTCTAAATACCAATAATAAAAGCCAGCTAATTAACCCCACTATGATAATGGTATTAAACGATAAAAAAGGCGGAAGATATAAATAAAAAAACAAAAAGAACCCAATAAAAATCTTTCTAATGTTCATTTTTGCTATTGAATTTAGTTTTCCTCTTTCATGTGAAATTGTAACTGTATTAATTACGTTTTGCATTCCAATTAACACCTCTCTTAACAATTCTTGCAGGTACACCGGCTAAAACAACATTCATTTCGGTAAATTGATTTGTTACTATAGCCCCGTTTCCAACGATACTATTTGAGGAAATTAAGACTCCTTTATTTATCATTGCACGATTTCCGACCCAAATGTGATCACATATTATAACATCCTTTGCGAAATTAATTCTTTCATCACTGTTGATATTAAAAATAGAATGAGAATCTCCGTTTCTAATTGTGATTTCGCTAGAAAATAAACAATCTCTACCAATTATTATTTTCGCTCCTTCTGTGCAAGCTATATGAATTTTCCCTGCAAAACTAGTGTCAGAACCTACACGAATAATCCCGTTGTCATCTTCTATAAAAAACGCAGCATTTTGTGCAAATACATTATCATCGAACAAAACTTTGCAATTATTACCTAATAGAGTAAAACTACACCTTTTAAAAACGCAGTTATTTCCAATGATTATTTCATTACCATTTCCTTTACTCTTAATTTTGCATTTAATTAATAGACCACTCTTGTTCTTGAATTTTATCTTTCCTCTAAAAGAGTTTAGTAGTGGCATCTTGGTTAGTGTTTTTCCTAGCTTCATAACTATTCTTTTTATACATTTATTCATATTTATTCCTAATCGTTAGCATCATATTTTTCCATAAAAGAAAGAATTCTTGTTGCTTGTAATGACCAACTATAATTCAATCGTACGAACTCATAATTGCTTATGCAGATTTGTTTCATTTCCTCTGGACCAATACTTAATAAATCATCAATAACTTCACCAAGACTTTTATCCTCATCAATCAAAAATAGATGATCAAGCATCTCATTAGAATAACCATTTAGCTTAGTTGAAATGACAGGTGTACCACTAACTAGATATTCAAATGTTTTGGAAGGAAAAGTTAATTTAGAAATATTGTTGCCGGGATCTCTCGGATTAATTAGTGCCCAAGCTTCTCTTTGTTTTCGCATCATCTCAATGTTATCAATTCGTCCAAAATACCGTATATTATTAAAGCGCGATGCATAATCTTCCACTATACTTTTCAAAGGACCGTCACCATAAATATCTAAGTAAATATCGTTTCTTTCTAAAGATGCAAAAGAACTTAACAAAAAGTTAACTCCGTTATAATCAGTTAATGCTCCAGAAAAAACAACATTATGTACTTTCTTTTCAAACTGGGAATAATCTAAGTTATCTAGATTGATGCCTCCTTCTACAACCAAGTAGGGCTTGTTTATTTTATAAAAAGTCACAACATACTTGTTCAATATAATATAGTTATCCGGGTAAAAAAGATTATTAATCGTTTCTTTTTCAAACAAATAACGGAGATATTTTGAGACAAAGTTTCTATTTGGATTATCATCTATCGGTAAATCCGCAAGCAAACAGGTCACTTTAACATTAGGAAACCTCTTTTTTAACTTTTTAATTGGTGTACCAATTTGAGGAAATGTATTAAAACATAGCACCTTGTCAATTTTTTCCTTAGTAATAATATTCTTAATTGTTCTAAAGGTACTACGAATCTGAGACAATTGTTTTAAAATCGGTAAATTTACAAATCCTATTTGGGTAGAAAAAATGTTTTTAAAAAGATTAATTCTTTTAAAGCCACATAAAACATGTTTATCTTTTGGAAAAACGGCTATTGGAGGAACAGTAACACATCTCAAGTCCACTCCTTTAAGTGACAATTCTTCTAAAATACTTAATTGCATTTTATTTCCTGCAAGAGAAATGCCAGAATAAGATGCTATTGAATCGTATGGAACAGCGTATCCTAAAAATAATAGTTTACCCATAATTAAAACCTGATTCCGACCAACATTAGAACTGTTTCGCAAAACTTTAGTTTCTTTGTTTTGGAAACTAATATATCTAACACTTTTATAATGCAAAAGAATAACAATAAAACAAGAAATGGTCTAAGTAACACAAAATAATTCAGCCATTTTTTTGACAAAAGATTTGCAACGATACCAGCAAAAGGCATATGCCATAAATATATGAAAAAGCTGTGTTTCCCTAAATATTCAATAAACGAAAGAGAATAGTCAGCAAGAAGAACTGAGTCAAACACAATTAGAAATCCACCAAAAACTGCAGCACAAAAACCAAGTGGTCCAAAATAAGATCCAGGTATTTGCTTCAAACATGAAATGGCTATGAGCGACGCGCAAATCAAAAACGAACAAATGCTAGCAATTAATGCAAAATTTTTTGATATTTTAATTTCTAATTGACGCACAATATTTCCCGTAGCAAAATAACAAAGCCAATTTAAAGGGTTTAAATAAGGAGAAATAATCCCATTAAGTGTAAGACAATCACTAAAAAAGACAATATTGATTACCGAGCCAATGACTAATGCTAATTGAAAAAAAATATTTCTAAAAAACGGAATTGCAAAATATAAAAGATGAAAGATGAAAAGAACTGATAAATAATACAAATAAGAACCATTTCCGGCAATAAAATTAACGTAATCTGAAGCTGAAAACGACGACCGTCTTAAATAAACATATAAAAATACCGCGGTTCCACTTATTATCCAAGGAAGAACCAAACTGAATAATCTCTTTTTGAAAAAGGGCAAAAACTTGTTTTCAGGATTGAATAAAAAACCAGAAACACCAAAAAAGGCAACCACTCCCCATGTTCCGACAACAGACATAGCTATTGAAGCAATTGTAGAAAATGCCGAATAATCTGTATCTACTTTATTGCAGTGAGCACATACAACTGAAAAAATGGCAAAAAATTTAATCAAAAAAATAGTTTTATTATTCTTTCCCATAGAAACCATTTAATACCTCTAAATGCTTTTCAGCCATTCTCTCAATTGTGTAGTTAGAAATAATTTTAAAAATTTCTTCTTTATCAATTCCACCACTTTTAGAAAAGATTTTTGTGATTGCATCAGATAATGCGTTTGGGCAGTTGGTTTCAACTATTATTCCGTTCTTCCCATTAATTAATTCCAAGCCCGCTATACATTTATTTGTAGTAATTACAGGCAATCCGAACGACATAGCTTCGTTAACAACTAATCCCCAAATATCTTCTCTGGTTGGAAGAACAAACAACTCAGCCGCTCGAAAATAATCCACAAGCTCTTCCTTTGTTTTAAAGTCAACAAAATGGACATTTTTTAAATTTAAACTTTCTACGATTTTGAGATATTCACTTGTTGGTAGTCCACCAACTATGAATAATTCATAATCAGGTGGTACATCTTTGAATGATTTTAACAAGACGTCAAAGCCTTTCCTATAAATGAATTGCCCAATAGAAAGAATCGTTTTGTTTGCTTGAATTGCACCAATCTTTTTTTTGGCGGTAATCTTTTCTTCTTCAGATACGTTAAAGTTCTTTTCAATGTCAGATTTGAATACTGATGAAAATGGATAAATAATTATCCTATTTTCTGGGATCCCGAGTGAACACAAATATCTCTTATGTTCATCGCAAGTAGTAAAGTGTACTTTAGCTTTCTTCAGAAGAATCTTTTTTAACCATCGAAGATAGAATTTATCTTTTTTATAGAAGGCACCATCATATTCCAAAAAATAATCAATATGATGTTGCTTACAATAAAAGATTGCAGACATAACAGCTGGGGATGAATAGCCTGAAATTATAATTGCATCAAAACGATTATTTTTGATGAAAGTCACAATACCATTTCCTTTGCTTTTGTCTATTCCGACAGGAGTAAGCTTTGGAAACACTTCTTTGAAAGTGGAAGCGTTCTTGCCCTTCCATTTAATATTGCGTTCTGCTGAAGTTTTTCTTTCAAAGCAAACCGTTAAATCGCAATGTTTTCCCAATTCGTTAAAGAAATCGACCCGATACGGAGATGGGATATTAGTAATAAAAAGAACATTCATATAGGACTCCGAGTATAATCAAAACAATTCAAGGATAGTTCTCTCAACAGCGGAAACATTTTGATCAACTATTATGCCTCCGCCATATAAATTTAAAACTTCTTCGCATGCCGTATCCTTATACACCAACACCTTTGCTCCGCATTTTTTCGCTTCAACTACGGTTAATCCAAATGTTTCTTCATAGCTCAGATTCAAAAACAAATCCGACATCGAATAAAACTTTGCCAGTTCAATTTGGTCATTGGTTTTAGGAATACATAAAATCTTGTTGGAAATTTTGAATTTTTCTTTCGTTTTGTCGTCAATGCCAATCAGAACAATTTGAAATTTGTTTGGCAATACTTTAGATAACTGTATAAAGTCATAAAGACCTTTTTTTTGACTCCATGCTGTTGCAACACCCAACAAAACAATTTTCTCTTCAAGATCCAGTTTCGTTCTTAGATTGCTTGGGGTAAAATGAAAAAGGGTATCATCAACCGAGTTATAGCGTGTTTCGATAGGGTATATTCCTAAAAATGATTTTTGGGCCAAATCCTTAAGCCAATTAGATACAACAAATAATCTAAGTCTTTCTACCCCAAGAAAAGCACTCTTTTTCAATTCAAAATTTCTTTTAGATCTATCAAGTACCCAACTTGCAGGATACTCGTTTTTGGCTGGGCACTTATGACATAGAGATTGCCATTTATAGCATTTTCTAAAAGAAAAATGAACACAATGCCCTGTGAAAGCCCAACAATCGTGCAAAGTCCAATTAACAGTCATTTGTGGTCTTGATTTGATCCATTCAAACAATAGTTTTACATTGAGATAATATCCATGAAGATTGTGCAGCCATAATTCATCGGGATTAATTGTGTCAGCCCATTTCAAAAGCTTTTTTGTTTGAGACTTTGAAGCAAATCCATCATTATCGAACAAACGGCACAAAAAAGCATTAACTCTCACAGAAAACTCGCTACCTATTCTATATGAAATGTTCTCGAGTTGCTTAGAAGAATTCTCTCTTCCGTATGCAATAAATACTTTCCACCCTTTGTTTTTATAGTTTTTTGCTATATCGGCAACAATTTTACCAGTACTTTTTATTCCACATACACCATTTATGATAAGTAATTTTTTCATAATATTTTACGATAATTAATTTTTGTTGAAAAATGGTTTTCTAAATATTGTTTTTCATCTTTAATCATTTTTTCAAACGTTTTTACATTTAATATTTCTTCAATAATTTTATTGAAACAATCGACATCATTGCTCTTGCACCACCATCCAAAATTCCCATTAACTATAACTTCGCCAACATCTGTATTATCATCAGTACATGCCAAAACAGGTACCCCCACCTGCATATAAGAAAGCAATCTAGATGGGAAGTTTGGAATTGTAAATCTGTGATCAAGGAAGATTAGTCCAACATCACAAGCACAAAGCAATTTGTCAAATTCTCCAGAAGGTAATCTTCTTAGCAATTTAAAATTTGTTTGTCTAGATTCGTTATAATATTTTTCCAGTTTCCCGTATTCTGTGCCATCGCCGATAATTAAAAAGAACGCCTTTTCATTATCTTTCTCGGTCCTTAAACACTCGATAATAAACGGAATGCCCTGTGGCTTTCCTAAGTTGCCTCCATAGACAAAAATCTTCTTATCTAAAGGCAATCCATACTTGTTTCTAAGTTCTACTTTTTCTTCTCCTGTTAGTGAGATATCCTGAGGCTCTATGCAATTAGGGAAAACTTCAACCTTTTCTTTTGACACTTCCGGATTATGCTTTAGAACATATTCCACGTTTGCTGGACTCATACATCCTATTCTGTCGGAAATAGCGCATAGTTTCTTTTCTTGTTTTCTAAAACATTTATATATTAATCCTTTAACGCCTGTTGTCTTCATCATCCCGAGATCCACCGCGTTTTGAGGGAAAATATCTTTTAACATCAAATAGGTCTTTGCATTATCTCTTTTCTTGAAATACTCCACCACTCCACACAAAGTAATTGGAGGAGTTGGGTAGAGAATCATGTCGAATTGGACGCCCTTATAATATTTTTTAATAGCGCCTATGAATTGCTTTTTAATAGAAAGCATTCCAATACCCTTTTCAACAATATTTGTCTTTTGAATGTTAAAAGTTTTGACTGTAAGGATTGAGCTCGTTCCAAACCTTTTTATGTTTGTTTTTTCTTTAAGCCTTCTTTCTGAAGGGCAAACAGCAAAAACGTTGTGTCCATCTCTTATAAGCGCTCTAAGTAAATCGGTATATATATTGTGTTCTTCAAAGGAAGAAAACTTTAGTAAATTTAAGAATAATATATTCATCGCATTATCCTACATGGGATTCCAACATACACTCCACTGGCTTCAATGTTTTTAATAACAACCGCACCAGCGCCTATAACAACATTATCACAAATTGAACAATTATTTTTGATTGTAGATCCAATCCCAATCCAACAATGGTTTCCAATTGAAACAGTTCCACCAAGATTCGCTCCCACAGATATGTGAGAATAATCGCCAATCACATTATCGTGTTCAACAATTGCTCCAGTATTGACTATACAATGTTTGCCTATAATAGTTCTTGCATTAATAACGGCATTTGGCATTACTGCAGTGCCTTCACCAATTACAGCAAAAGGAGAAACGATGGCAGAAGGATGAATAGCGGTATGCCACTTTAAATTCAACATGGATAGCCCTTCTCTTATATCAGCATCGCCAATGCCAATTGCAAATTCAGCATCAGAATATTTTTTATAATCAGATATAGGACCAGAACAATCTGGTTGTTCAATATTATCATCGAGAAAAGCAACAACTTGATTTCCTTGGGCTTTCACAATATCTGCGATGACGTGAGCATGACCGCCAGCGCCTAATATAACAATTTTCTTCATCTATTCACCATTCCCCATGAATTCTTCCATTGTTGCACTAGACTCGCTGCTAATGCCTTCTCTTTTAAAAACCGAAAAAACAGTTTCAAAAATAATTTTTATATCGCCAAAAAGAGAAATATGTCTTGTGTACCATACATCCATTTTAAATTTTTCTTTCCAAGTCAGAGCATTTCGCCCATGGCACTGAGCGTAACCAGTTAAACCCGGCCTAACATCATGACGATGCCTCTGCTCTTCGTTATAACGCTCTAAATATTGAACCAACAAAGGTCTTGGCCCAATAATAGACATATTGCCAATAAGAATATTTAATAATTCAGGCAACTCGTCCAGACTTGTTGATCTTAAGAACTTTCCATACCTGTTGAGTCTTTGTTCATCTGGAAGCAGGTTTCCTGAGTCATCTTTCTTGTTAGACATTGTTCTGAACTTTATCAACTTAAATATTCGTTCATTTCCATTTCTATCCTTCTTTCCAGGTCTTTTCTGTGTAAAGAATGGATTGCCGCCCATCGCTATCGCGCCAACAACCATCAGTATCAAGAGGATTGGCGATAGAACTATCAATGACAAACCAGATAAAACGATATCCCAGAATCTTTTGAAGAACTGCTTGTAGAAGACGATTGAAAAAACGAATAGCAACAATAAACTACCAAGTACTATTAATAGAATTTGCCACCATTCCATTATTCAAAACACCTCTTGATTACTTCGATGATTATATCTTGTTCTTCTTTGGTCATCTTGTTATCCGATGGAAGACATAGGCCTCTATCAAAGATATCAGCTCCAATATCTTCTACTCCGCCAGAGATATATGCATTAGTTCTACATCTAATTGTTCCATTTCTTCCGATGCAATCATGCATTCTATACATTGGTTGCATATGCATTGGCTTCCAGATTGGTCTTCCTTCGGCATTTATTGATGATATTGCTTCTAGGATTTCTGTTGGACAAGTTTTCCCTTTTTCTTTAATATAAAGTGCTTTTGAATCATCTCTAACTTGTTTGCACATAGAATCTTTATTGATATTTAAACAAGATAACCAATAATTTGGTGCTGTTCCATCAGTTATAGGATTTAATGTAACTGGTAAATCCTTTAGTTCTATTTTATATCTTTCATATATTTCTTTCTTTGATTCAATGTGCTCATTAAGATGTGGATATTGTCCTCTAATAACTCCAGCAACAACATTGCTCATGCGGTAGTTATAGCCAACTTCTTCATGTTGATACCATGGAGCATTTTCTCTTGCTTGAGTTGACCACTTACGTGCTTTAGTAGCATCTTCAATACTGTTTGTGAGTAGGCAGCCACCAGATGAACCAGTGATGATTTTATTCCCGTTATAACTGATTGCGGCATAGTCACCAAATGACCCACACTGCTTTCCATTTAGTGTTGCACCCATTGCTTCTGCTGCATCTTCTATTAAGAGAGCGTTATGTTTTTCACAGATTTCTTTAATTAAATCAACTCTGCCAGGAAAACCATAAAGTTCAGCATATACAACCAGTTTTACATCTGGATATATTTCAAATGCTTTTTCAAGTGCAATAGGATCCATATTCCAAGATTCTTCTTCAGTATCAATAAATATTGGAATACCACCTTCATAAACAATTGGATTAACTGTTGCATCAAATGTCATATCGCTAGAAAAAACTCTTTTACCTTCAAGTGCTCCATGACCAACACTTGGTTTGCCATATAGTTTCTCTCCAGCAAGTTTACAACACAAATGAAGTGCTGATGTACAGTTGCACAGTGCAACTGCATATTTGACTCCAGCTTTCTCTGCAGCAATTCTTTCAACTTCATTTATGTTCTCACCAACTGTACTCATCCAGTTGGTTTTATATGCTTCTTCTATATATTTAAATTCTTCACCATGCATGGTTGGAGATGCTAAGTATATTTTCTTATTAAATGGTTTAACTTTATTTTTGGTGTACATAAGTGTACCTCACTTTTAAATCTAATAATTATTCTTTAGGTAATGCTCTAATCTAACTATTGCTTCTTTTAGTTCACTTAAACTATAAGCATAAGAGATTCTTATAAATCCTTCACCTGAATCACCAAATGCTGTTCCAGGGACTACTACTAAGTGTTCTTCGTTTAGAAGAGATGTTGCAAAGTCTTCGCTGGATTTATTATATTTAGAAATATTAGGGAAGATATAGAATGCTCCTCTTGGAGTAAAAGAAGAAATACCTAATCTTGATAGTTCACTTAGAAGATAATTTCTTCTTTGACTATATTCTTCTTTCATATGGATAATATCATTATCTCCATTTTTTAGTGCTTCTATTCCAGCATGTTGTGAGATGGTTGAAGCACACATGATGGAGAACTGATGAATCTTTTTTATTTCTTCTATTAAAGGTTGTGGGCCCATAAGATAGCCTAGTCTCCATCCTGTCATTGAATAAGCTTTAGAAAAGCCGTTTATGGTGATGGTTCTATCTTTCATATGTGGTAGACTTCCAATAGAAGTATGTGGTATATCATATGTGAGTTCTGAATAGATCTCATCTGAGATAACTAATAGATCATGATCAATTATGACTTTAGAGATAGATATTAAATCTTCTTTAGTCATAATTGCGCCTGTTGGATTATTAGGATAGTTCATTAGAACTATCTTAGTGTTCTTTGTGATATGAGATTCTAGTTCTTCTTTTGTGAGTTTAAATTCATTTTCTTGTTTTAAGCTTATGATAACTGGAATACCACCCGCAAGGCTAACAAGTGGAGCATATGAAACATATGCTGGTTCTAATATAATAACTTCATCATTAGGATTAATTAGAGCTCTTAAAGCGATATCTATCGCTTCAGATGCTCCTGTTGTGACGACGATTTCATCTTTAGAATAAGAGAGATTGTATTTTCTCTTATTCCACTTAGATATCTCTTCTCTAAGTTCTAATAAACCTTGGTTTGATGAATAGAAAGTTTTACCACTTTCTATAGCATAAATACCTTCTTCAGCAATATGCCAAGGCGTATCGAAATCTGGTTCACCAACACCTAAAGATATACAATCAGGAATAGATCTTGCGATATCAAAGAATTTTCTTATACCTGATGGTTTGATTGTTTTAAGTTTATCGGATATAAAGTCTCTCATAAAATAATTTTTTCTCTTGGTTCTTTAGAAATAGATTCTAGTGTAACACCGTGATCTTTATATTTCTTTAAAACGAAATGAGTGGCAGTAGATTGAACAGAATCTAGGGTTGCAAGCTTATCAAAAACAAACTGTGAAACAGATTTCATGCTTCTACCTTTGATTTGAACTAAAAAATCATAACCACCAGAAATTAAATAAACAGAATCAACTTCAGGAAATTTAGAAATTCTATTTGCGATATTATCAAAACCTCTACCTCTTTCTGGAATAACTCTAACTTCAATTAAAGCTTGGCAAAGTTCTTCTGATACTTTGTCCCAGTTGATGATGGTATTATATCCACAGATGATACCATCTGCCTCCATTTCAGCAATAGCGCTTTTGATAGATGATTCATCTGTAGAGAGTAATTTAGAAATATCGCTGATTTCAAGTTTAGCATTGTTTTCGATGAGTTTTAAAATCTTTTCTTTCATAAGAGATGTTCTCCTTTAGTTAGTGGTATCGATTTTTTCGGCGATAAAATCGATACCTAAATCTGTATCAACTAATCTTCCCATAAACTCTAGCCGTACTGTAACTCTACGTTTATGAAGATTGATATCTACGATCTTACCTTCTTGTCCCTTTAATGGTCCATCTACAACAACTATATCTCTTCCTTCTTTTAGATAGATATGAGATATCTCAATTGTTTTAGATGGATTATCTTTGCCAAGAAGAACATTTAACATTTCTTCTTCAGCTAATGTTAGTGGTGCAATAAAATTTTTATGATCTTTATCTATTCCAAGAACCTTGGTTAAGGTTTTAACTTGGTATAGACTCTTTTTTAAATCGATGATGGTTATTTCATCAGTCTTTATAAAAATATAACCGGGAAATAAAATATCTATTCTTTCTTTTTTTATGCCTTCTTTTTTGATAATCCTTTTTCTTTTCGGAACAAAAATATCGATTTCATCGACTAGCTTAACTAAATCTCTTTTGATCCTTTTTGCGGTTTCTTCTTCTTTAGATGAAAAAACTTGAATTACATAATATGGCATAAAAACTCCATTTTTGAGTATAAAAGGTCAAGCACATACATGTGCGTATGAGCAAGACATTTTGAAATATAACACATATCACTTCTTTAGTGTGCCGAGCTTCGCTTAAGATAGTGATAGATAATTAGAATTTGTAAGTTGGAACGAGTTCCTTTACAATTGGTTTAATTGAATCCGATTCTTTATAGGTTTCAATATATAATTTATCGAGTTCAGCAAAGAATGTTTCTTCGTTGAATTCGAGTGGATTAGCAATGTTAATTAAGCCATTAGCGGTAGTCTTTAAACCTTCTTCATCCATAAGACGTTCTTCATAAAGTTTTTCACCTGGACGAAGACCAGTAATCTTTATTTGGATATCTTCATGAGGTTTAAAGCCTGAGAGTCTAATTAATGTTTCAGCAAGATCATAAATTCTTACAGGTTCACCCATATCAAGAACATATATCTCACCACTAGATGCATAAGCGCCAGCTTGCAGGACTAGGCTTACTGCCTCTGGTATAGTCATGAAATATCTTGTGATATTCTTGTCTGTGACAGTTACTGGACCACCTTCTGCAATCTGTTTTTTAAAGAGTGGGATTACAGAACCATTTGAACCGAGAACGTTTCCGAATCTTACGGCAACAAACTCGGTGTTGCATTTGCCTTTTGATAATTGTCTTCTACCGATTGCTTGAATTATCATTTCACAGATTCTCTTTGAAGCACCCATGATGTTTGTGGGGTTAACCGCTTTATCAGTTGAAATTTGAATAAAACGTTTCACATGATATTTTTCAGAAACTAGAGCTAGGTTTAATGTACCAAAGACATTGTTTTTGATGGCTTCATTTGGAGATGTTTCCATGAGTGGCACATGTTTATGTGCTGCAGCATTGAAAACAATATCGATGTTATATTTTTTAAATATATCTTCGAGTTTGCCTTTATCTCTGATAGAGGCTATTAAGACAAGAATGTTACAATAAGGCATTTTCCTTAGTAGTTCTTGTTGGATATCATAAGCATTGTTTTCATAGATATCTAGAATAATTAGTTGTTTAGGATAGTGTGAAGCAATCTGACGACAGAGTTCAGATCCAATTGATCCACCACCACCAGTAACTAAAACAACTCTATTTTCTATATAACCCATAATTTCATCTAGGTTGACTTTGATTTCACCACGACCGAGAAGATCGGAAATAGAAACGTGTCTTATTGATCTTATTGATACTGTTCCATCAACTAACTGGTAAAGACCAGGAATGATAGAAACTTTACAGTTTGTTTTTTCACAGATTTTAAGAAGAGCTTGTTGTTCTTTGCGAGAAATAGATGGTACAGCAACTATTATTTCTTTTACATGGAATTTTTTAGCATTCTCTTGAATAGTTTCATTAGTGCCTACTACTGGTATACCTAAGATAGTTGTTCCAACTTTTTGTGGATTATTATCAATTAAGCAAACAGGGTTTCTTTCAATCTTAGTTGTATTGAGGAGTTCTCTTAAGATTGTGGTACCAGCATCGCCAGCTCCAATAATCATTACGTTATTTTGATTTTCTTTTTGAGGGAATAATTCATTGTTTCTTATTTGAATGAATAATCTAACTGAGAACCTAATAAATGCAGTTAGAAGGAGCAGCACTAGAGATAGAATCGATATATATCGCATATTTATATATCTTGAGTTGGTAGCGATTACGAAGATACTCACAAAGATGAAATTTAAAAGAATAGCAAATCCTATCTTTAGTAAATCGATTACTGATGTGTATTTAAGTGTGGCTTTATATAGCCCAGCTAATGCGAACATTGTGAGTATTAGCACACATTCGCTAGTTGAGAAGATAATATAAAAAAGGAGATATTCTTTTTCTAGTGGCTGAGAAAGTAAAAAGAAGCTGGCAAAGATGGATAGCATAATAACAAATATATCAAATAGCCCCAATAAAAACTTTCTCCTGATGATACTAGGCATTAAGAATTCCTCCGAATTAGTATAAAGATCAAATCTAGAACCTATAAATATTAATATTTATTGGCTTGTATTTTATTTTATACTATTTTGGCTAAATAATAAAGATAAATCTTTATATTTTCGATAATTGTAAAAAACTGTCTTTTTACATTTTTAATAAAAAATAGGGACATATAGTTATTACTTTTGAATAATAGTATAATGTCCCCATAAAAATATTATTTTGTGTTTTATAAGATTAAAGATAATTTATTTGTGTTAATATTATGAAAATTATGTACATGTAGTCAGTATTTTTTAGATTTATAGGCTAGTTAATGCAGCAGTTTTATTTATTTTTAAATTATTATTTTCTTGATATTTATTCGCAATTTCTTGCGAGTTATCTAGATTGATATTATTGTTTAATAGATGATATTTATTTTAAAAATAGTATCATTGATTCACCATTTAGATATCTTCCATCTTTAAGTTTTAATTGATGTGGAATATCTCCTACTTTTACAAATCCTTTTTTAGTGTATAGGTTTTTAGCTCTTTCATTCGTGCTAATAACATCTAGTTCTATTTGTTCAATGCCTTCAGTGTTTTTCGCTATTTTAATCATTTCATCAAAAAGAATTGAACCGATCCCAAGACCCCAGTATTCTTTTTGAATCGCAATTCCTACTGATGAGCGATGTCTATCTTTGATATGGTTATGAAAATTGAGGCTTGAATTGCCGATGATTTTACCATTTAAATATACACAAATAAGATAGTTTTTATTTGTGTTATATGATTCAATAAATGTTTCTTCTTTTTCTATATTTGTAACATATGCATTATAATCTTCTGGTTCACTTAATAGATTATCTGTAGAAGATGCAACTTTTATTATATTATCAAGAAGAATTCTAGCATCACCCTTTTCAGGTGACTTTAATATTACTTTTGTCCCATCTTTTAAGATGAATTCTTTTGGCTTATAGATCATAGGATTTACCTCGCTTTATTAAATTATACCATTAATTTGAAAGAGGATGGTGTAATATATTTTTTTGTATAAAGCGATACCGCATTAACGCTTAGTATATTTAGATTCACTTTCTAGCATATTGCTTTTTGATTGCCCAAAGTAAAAATCACCAGTAAAAGATTGGAGATAGTAAGCTGTGGCAGTATATGCAATAACTGATACAATTTGCGTACCCCTTCTTAAAAAGTTCGTACCCCTATGACATTTGCGTACCCCATATTCTTGAATATATAATTTAGCTCTTTTTAATTTGAGAAATATATTTTTCTTTTTCTTCTCTATCATTGAAAAATATTATATTTTTATCTTTATATTTTTCTAATAATCCTAATACTTTTGGTCTTGTTTCAATTTGCCAATTAATTAAAAACCCTTGAAATTCAGGATCAAATTCAGTTTCAATAAAAGGACAATCTGTTCTATAAGTTCCTACCCTACTTGAGGCGCCATTAAGTGAATCCTCTAAAGAAAAATTAAAGAAAAAAATAGTATCTGAATTTTTCATTCTAATTTCATAGGTTCTTGAATAATCTCCATCGATAATAAATGATTCTTCTTTTAATATTTCATTTAATTTTAAATCAAATTCTTCTCTTGAGATGTGTGTTTTATCTTTATTCCAAAATATATTATCTAAATGATATACTGGTATATCTAATATTTTACTTAGTTCTTTAGAAAAATATGATTTTCCAGATCCACCTGGACCTATCACAATTATTTTTTTCACTTAGTATTTTTCCCTCATTTCTTTCATCTTATTATATCAAATAAAGTATAATATGATATAATATATTTATAGAAAGTTGGTAATATTAATGCTTTATTTTAATAAGATAATAATACAACTTAACAAAAAAATTTTAAGCCTTATTGTAGAAATACAGTAAGGCTTTTCTTTTTGAGAAAAATAGGAGGAAAATAATATGAATATTCACGAAAAGAAATACGAATTGATAAAATTTGAAGATGGAGATTTTAGTTTAGATGTAAATGTATCACCTGAAGAGGAAACTGTATGGTTAACACAAAAAGATATGGCATTATTATTTAATGTTTCAATTGACAATATCAGTCTACATATTAAAAATATAATAAAAGACGGTGAATTAGATCAATCAGTATTCGAGGAATCCTCGATAACTGCTTCTGATGGAAAGAAATATAAAACAAAAATGTATAATCTAGATATGATAATATCTGTCGGTTATCGTGTCAAATCAAGACGTGGAATAATATTTAGGAATTGGGCTAATTCAATTTTAAATAATAATAGAGTAATTGATGATTATAGTATTCAAAATATGGCTAAATTTAGCGGAAAATATGAATTAGTTAAATTTAAGGACGGGGATTTTAGTTTAGATGTAAGTGTATCTCCTATGGAGGATACTGTATGGTTAACACAAGAACAAATAGCAGAATTATTTCAAAAATCTAGAAGCACAATAACTGAGCACATAACCAATATATTTTCAACTAATGAATTAAATGAAAATACTTCCGTCGGAATTTCCGACATAAGTGGAAGTCATAGACCAAACAAGTTATACAATTTAGATGTAATACTTGCCGTAGGATATAGAGTTAATTCTAAAAGAGGTATTGCTTTTAGGCGCTGGGCAACAGATACATTAAAACAATATTTATTAAATGGTTATGCAATTAATGCTGAAAGAATTATGGCATATCAGTCTAATATATTACAATTAGAAGCTAATGTAATTAATATAGAAAATAGATTAAAGAATTTAGAGATGACTATATATTCTGATAATACTCAAATCATATTTGAAGGCGAAATATTAGAACCATATACTTTCTTAAGAAAATTATTCTTTTTATCAAGAAATGAAATAACTATAATTGATCAATATGCTGATAAATTCTTATTAACAATGTTATCCGATTTAAAGGTTAAAATAACTATTGTTACTTCTACTTCATCTTATTTAAACAAAGAAATAATACCTAATAATATAACAATTCTTCATAATGATATTATTCATGATAGATTCATCGTTATTGATGATTTAGTATATGCGATAGGTTCTTCTTTTAATGATATTGGTAAGAAGAGATTTTTTATGATGAAATTAGAAAATATAACAAAAGATATGATATTAAAGGGAAGAAAAAAGGATTGATAACTTGTATCAATCCTGCTTGTTCTTAAATGGTAGCCTGTACCGGATTCGAACCGGCGAATGCCGCCTTGAGAGGGCGGTGAGTTAAGCCACTTCTCCAACAGGCCATATATAAGGTGGTTTTATTCCACCTTACTAAATCTATTAATTATTTTATCTTTACCTAGAATCTTTTCTACGTAATAGAGGTTTGGTGAATTCTTTCTTCCGGCAAGAACGATTCTAATCATTTCTGATGCATCACCGATTGTGCCTTTATAGAATTCAGGATCTTCTTTCATTTCTTTCTTGTTAGCGGCAAAACCTAGAGGTTTCATAACGCTTTTAAGATTATTAAACCATTCTTCTTCAGTTAAATCAAGGCCTAAGTTCATCATATGAGCATTTAGAACTTCTTTGATTTCACTAGTAGAATATTTAGGGTTAAATTCAAATGGATTATCTTTTATTATTGAATCATAATAATCATCATAGAAGAATGATATAAATGGAACAATGTCTTCAAATTTAGTATAGTCTTTTCTTGGATTTTCTTTTTCTCTTTCGATATTGATTATTGATTCAAAATATGGTCTATCTCTTAAGATTAATGATTCTAATTCCTTGTTGTAGAGGGAGGCATATTCTAGTGCTAAATCAGTGAATTCTTTTTTAGATAATCTTGATAATCTTTCTTTAGAGATGTTGTTAATTTTTTCTATGTCGAAGAGAGCTCCATCAACACTGAATTTATCGAAAGTGAAATCAAAGTCATAGATATCACTATCCATATGTTCAAGTCTCCATTCTTCGAAATTAGAATTCGCAAGAGTGAATAGATATTCAAGAAGTGCTTTTTTAGGATAACCTGATTCGAGGAAGTATGATACTGCAGCTTCTTTATCAAGTCTCTTTGAAAGTTTTCTTCTCTTACCATCGTCTAGTTTCATAATAACTGGAAGATGAGCATATTTTGGAAGAGGGAATCCAAGACGTTCAAATAGTTCGATGTGAATTGGAAGACTAGATAACCATTCTTCACCACGTGTTACATGGGTTGTGTGCATAAAATGGTCATCACATAGATGTGCAAAATGATATGTTGGAAGACCATCTGATTTTAAGATTACAATGTGTTGATCGTTTTCTGTGAGTTCAAGATCGCCTTTAATCAAATCATGAACATGAATTTTATTGTTGTGGTTACCGTGGGAACGGAAACGGATGATGTATTTATCTCCTTTTTCAATTCTTTCTATAGCTTCTTTAGCTGACATAAATGAACATAGGGCATATTTTCCATAATAACCTGGATTTTCTTTTTTAAGTTCTTGTTCCTTTCGGATTTCATTTAGTTCTTCTTCACTTAAGAAACATGGATAGGCATCACCACGTTTAATCATTTCTTTGATAACTGTATTATAGATTAATGATCTATCTGATTGTTTATATGGACCATAGTTTCCTTTTTCATATGAACCATAGTAACCTTCAGTTGGGATAATATCAAATAATGCAAGTTCAGAAAGAAGTCTTTCTCCTGAACCTTCAATTTCTCTTTTAGAATCTGTATCTTCAAGCCTTAACATGAATACGCCATTTGTTTGTTTCTGAAACTTATGGCATATCATTGCGGTAAATAAACTACCTGAATGTAAAAAACCAGTAGGTGATGGGGCAAATCTATCAACTATTGCATTATCAGGTAGATTTCTTTTTGGATATTTCTTTTCGAGATCTTCTATAGTTGTCTTAATGTTAGGAAATATTAATTCAGCAAGTCTTTCATTATCTGTCATATGAGATAGCTCCTTAATAATTACTTTTTTATTATATACTCTTTTTAATATTTTTTCATAATCTCTTTTAAGAGATCTATTATATCTCTTGGTAGTGTTGCGTATGTCCCATATTTAGTTTGAGCTAAATCGCCAGCCTTACCAAGAATATATGCTCCAGCAAGTGCAGCATCAAGAACATCTTTATAGCCCATAATACCGGTAATGATGCCAGAAAGTATATCTCCAGAACCACCTTTTGATAAACTTGCACAACCAGTGATTACTAGATATATTCTTCCGGATTTAGAAATGATTGTTGAAGGGCCTTTAAGAACTAAGGTTACATTATAATCTTTTGTGAATTTAGAAGCATATTCGATTGGATTATCTAATATATCTTCTGTTTTTTTATTTATTAACCTTGAAAATTCTTTGATATGTGGTGTTAGAACTATGTCTGCCTTTGATTCATTTAAGATATTTAAATCTATGAGGGATAGAGCATTTAATCCGTCAGCATCTATCAATAATTTTTTGTCGTAGTTCTTAATAAGATATTCTAGAATTTTTATAGTGTCTTCACTTACACCTGTACCCATTCCAAATGCTAGACTAGATAGATTTTCTATGGCAGCGCTTATTTCATTTTCATCAAATAAAAAACCTCGTCCTTCATTTGATGAAATAGGATAAAGTGTTGATTCAAGAAGATATGGTAGGATTGAATCTGTGATTGAATCTGGAGCGATTATTCTTGAAACACCAGCACCACTTGATAATGCGATTAAAGCTAGGTTAGATAATTTAACTGATCCACTATATTTGTATGATCCACCCATAATACCTACATAGCCATATGTTCCTTTATGGGAATTATATTTTCTTATTCTAAGTGATTTATTTAAATCATCTTGGTTATATAGATAATATGATTCAGAAGAGAAAGGAATGCCTATATTGGTGCATGATAGTTCGCCAATATAGTCTTTGGCATCATTTAAGAAATGACCTGGTTTAAGGTATCCTATAGCTACTGTAAGATCTGATAGGACTGCAAGCTTAGTTCTACCATTATCTGCGTTTAAGCCAGAATTAATATCTATAGATATTGTAAAAGTCATATGGGAATTGATTTCTTCAACTACTTCTTTTGCTGGGGTTTCTAAATCACCTTTGAATCCAATTCCAAAGATGGCATCGACAAATGTATCATAGCCTGTGAATTTAAATGATTCTGTGTAATTATAGACAGGAATCATCATATCTATACAAGATGATAGAAGATCTAAAAGATGTGGTTTAGTTATTGGATAGAGTTGAAGAATAGAAACATCTTTTTGTTCTTCTTTTAATAGTCTTGCGAGGGCAAGACCATCACCACCGTTGTTTCCTTTTCCGATAATGATTAGGGTTTTACCTTTAAAATTGTGCGCAGAAAAAATAGCTTTACCAGCTCTAAGTATTAGATTTGTTTCTGACATGACGTTGTTGACTGCATATAAATCTGCATCTTTCATCATTTTTGAAGATAAAACTTTAAGCATATAAAATTCCCTTATTTATGATATCATAAATTAAATATAATGTGAACAAAGGGATTAGGAATTACTAGAGAAAAGAAATAGAAAATTTCAATTGCAATTGGTGTTTTTTTGTGTTATTATAATAAAGCAATTGTTAGGACCGTAGCCAAGTGGTTAAGGCAATGGACTTTGACTCCATCATCGAAGGTTCGAATCCTTCCGGCCCTGCCACAAACTGCGGATGTGGCGAAACTGGCAGACGCGCAAGATTTAGGTTCTTGTACCGCAAGGCGTGCAGGTTCAAGTCCTGTCATCCGCACCACGATATTTAAAACAGATGGCTTTGCCATTTTTTTATTTGAAAAGGGATAGACTTTTTGTGTCTATCCTTTTTCTTTTTTATTTCATTATTTTAATTTGATTATCTGATTCATCTAGAGTAGTTTTATCTCCTGGGATAATTTCACCTTTGATGATTGATTCAGCTAGAAGAGTTTCAATATTCTTTTGGATATATCTTTTTATTGGTCTTGCACCAAAAGTATCAGAATATGAATTATCGATTATGTAATCTTTAAGTTTTTCTGTATATGAAACAGTTATTCTTTTTTCGAGTAGATGATCTGATAATTCATTTAAGAGTTTATCTACTATTTTCTTACATACATCTTTAGTTAAAGCATTGAATGTGATGATTTCATCGATTCTATTTAAGAATTCTGGTTTAAATGTTTGATGAAGTACTTTATCGATTAATTCATCTGTATCATCAGTTTTATTTAATAAATATTCTGAACCTAGATTAGATGTCATAAAGATAATTGTGTTCTTAAAATCGACTGTACGTCCTTGCGAGTCTGTGATTCTTCCATCATCAAGAATTTGAAGGAGGAGATTGAAGACATCTGGATGTGCTTTTTCAATTTCATCAAAAAGAACGATTGAGTATGGATTCCTTCTTACTGCTTCTGTGAGCTGACCACCTTCTTCATAACCAACATAGCCAGGGGCTGCACCGATAAGACGTGATACTGAATATCTTTCCATATATTCACTCATATCGATTCTTACGATATGAGATTCAGAATCAAAAAGAACATCTGCGAGTGCTTTAGCGAGTTCTGTCTTACCAACACCAGTTGGACCAAGAGATAAGAATGAACCTATTGGTCTATTGGCATCTTTAATGCCTGCACGTTGTCTTAATATTGCATCAGAAACTAAAGAGATAGCATTATCTTGGCCTATTACCCTTTCTTTTAGTTTTTCTTTTAAGTTCAATAGTTTTTCCTTATCTCCCAGTTTAAGCTTGCTTACGGGAATATTTGTCCATTTAGCGATGATTTCTGCGATCTTATCTTCATTTACTACTTCTGATAAGATTTTGTTTGGGTCATCGTTGATTTTTTCTAATTCTTTTTGAATAGATGGAATAATCGAGTACTGGAGTTCTGCAGCTTTGTCGTAGTTGCCATCTTGGAGGAAATTATCAAGTCTCATTTTGGCTTCTTCAAGTCTTTTTTGAAGGTCTTTAGTGTGAGCGATTTCTTGTTTCTCTATTTCCCATTTGGCTTTTAAATCATCGTTTTTCTTTTTAAGTTCTCTTAGTTCATTTAGAATTTTTTCTAGTCTTTCTAGTGAGATTTTATCTTTTTCTTTGGAAAGAGATACTCTTTCAATCTCAAGTTGCATTATACGTCTGCTTATTGATTCAATCTCTTCTGGATTAGATTCTAATTGAACTTTGATGGAAGCACAAGCTTCATCGACAAGGTCGATAGCTTTATCAGGAAGATATCTATCTGTGATATATCTATTAGACATTGTGGCAGCTTCTACTAAGGCACTATCGGTGATTTTAACACCATGGAAGGCTTCAAAGCGTTCTTTTAAGCCTCTTAAGATTGAAATAGTGTCTTCAACAGTTGGTTCGTGAACTGTGACTTTTTGGAATCTTCGCTCAAGTGCTGCATCTTTTTCGATGTATATTCTATATTCATTGAGAGTTGTGGCACCAATGCAGTGGAGCTCACCACGAGCGAGCATTGGTTTGAGCATATTTGAAGCATCTAAGGCACCATCAGTTTTACCAGCTCCAACTATTAGGTGTAGTTCATCAATAAACATGATGATTTTTCCTTCTGATTCTTTTATTTTGTTTAAGACAGCTTTTAGTCTTTCTTCAAATTCGCCCCTATACATTGCGCCCGCAACCAAAGAAGCCATATCTAGTTCGAAAATGGTTTTGTCTTTTAGATTGTTTGGGACATCGTTTTTAACGATACGTTGTGCGAGGCCTTCTACTATCGCTGTTTTACCAACACCAGGTTCGCCGATTAAAACTGGGTTGTTTTTGGTTTTACGAGATAGAATCATAATTAATTGTGAGATTTCTTCATCTCTACCGATAACTGGATCCATCTTGCCGTCTTTTGCCAGTTCATTTAGGTTTTTACCGAATTTTTTAAGGATATCTTTATCTTGACTGTAGTTTTGCATTTCCATATTATCACCTCTTTCTTTAGCACTCTACACTTTCAAGTGCTAATATATTATAATATGAAAAACTAGCACTTGCAAGTACTAAGTGCTAATTTTAATAATTTCATCACAAAAGTTTTTTAGAATAGAGTGGTGTATATGTTAGTACTCCATTTATTCTTTCTGATAAAAAGAGAGTGGTGTGATCAATTTTATCGTTAAAATGAGTGATTTTATTTTCTATAAGAGAGAGTGGTGTATTTAAAATTGTTTCTCTTGTGAGTGTGATATGAGGTCTAAATGGTTTTGAATCTACCATAAAACCATTACTGATGAGAGATTTTACTAGAGCATTTCTTAATAAAATTAGTTCTTTTTCATAAACTACTTTTTGAGAAATAAGGCATTCAGGTCCTCTATTAAAGGAGATTAGAGATGTGACGCTAATATTATTTATATGAAAATTTAAGTTGTCCATAATAGATTTTAACGATGATATTTTTGCCTCATCTACTTCACCAAGAAAAGCGAGGGTAATATGAAAATTTTCTTCTCGTGATATTTTTGCTTTAGAAGAATATGTAGAAATTATATCTGCGTTATTTTTAAGAATGTTTTTATTTTCTTTTGAAAGCTCTAATGCAATAAATAGTCTCATGGTGTACCTCCCATGAGACTATTCTATCACGACTTTGATTCTTTCTGTATATTCTTCTTTTTGTTTGCAAATACGGCAATTAATATTGCAGATATAATAGCAACTACTATACCGGCATAGATGATATAGATATATGTCCTGGATTCTTCTGTCACCACTTCATCTGGAACATTGAATTTTATCTCGTCTACAACCTTATCTCCAGCAAGAAGATAAAATGTATAGTTGCCTGGATTTTCTATTTTATAGCCAGAATCTATTGTGTTGCCATTTAAAATTCCTGTGCCTGTGAATTTTAAAGTGTCGCCAACATTGAGAGAGTTATTTTCTATATGAGTTAAGAATTCTGGAAGGATGACAAATGATTTTTGTGTTGTATAACTATCGATACCTTTGATTTTTAAAATATAACTTCCTGGTTTATAAATAGTGCCATTTAGGTTTGCGCTCTCACCATTTATTTCTACAAGACCACCAGATACTTGGTATGAGACTGATTCCTTATAATATTCACCTTCCATATCTCCAAGAAGTTTTACAGAAGGGGAGAGAGTAATTGTCTTTTTCTCATGATAACCATCTTCTAGGACATAAATACCAGGGTTTGAAAATATAGTGCCAATTGGATAGAAAACATCATTTACGATAGTGTCAGTATAAAGTTCAAAATATCCTTCTATATCTTCACTTCTTTTGTATGAGTCTATTCTATTGAAATTGATATCAAAATAGGTATGATTATTTCTAGCATCTCTTAAATCAATTACATCATAAGCAACTGATAATGTAATTTCTGAGTTAGCTGTTTCAACAGATGAAATGATATTCAAATCTTTATCCATCGAATGAACAACATAAAGGCCATTATAGGTGATGCCGTTAAATGTTCCATTATATAGTTCTGTCACAATAAGATTATCAGCACCAAACTCCATCATCGATGTATAATATGGAGTATTTCCAATGTCTTCACGCAAATCAAATCGAATAATAGATTCAGATAAATCTTTATTCATTCTAATGATATATGGTTTATATGCATCTTTACTATAGGTATCGATTTCTCTATAGGCTGCACCATAAAGAAAATAATAAGATGTTGATTCAAAGAAATTCACATAGGCGAATGCTTTACCATCAATGTTTAAATAAAGTGCTTTGCCATCATTTAAAACAACACGATACAATGTCTCTGTAGTCTTTTTCTGAAGTTTTATATTATCTCCATTTCTTGTATCAACATTGATATATTCGCCAGTTGTTTTTTTAAATAAGATCCAACCTGTGTTATCAATCGCTTTTGCATTTGGCACTGAAAAAGTGAAAATTAATAATAAAAATAGAATTAAAATGTATTTTTTCATAAAAACACCTCCGAAAGTATAAATACTTGGGAGGTGTCTAATTTGTTTAATTATTCACTTATGATTCTTAGTGTATCCCTTGCGATTACTAATTCTTCATTTGTTGGGATTACCCAAACATCAATTTTAGAGTTCTTAGTAGAAATTCTAAATGGGTGACCACGATCAAGATTTAATTTCTCATCGATTTCCACACCAAGAATTTTTAACCTAGTGCAAACACGAGAACGCATTGTTTCAGAATTTTCACCAATACCTGCGGTGAAAATTATTGCATCACAGCCTTCAAGATAAACATAATATGATGCGATATAGTCAACGATTCTCTTTTCTTGAATGTCGAGAGCGAGTTTAGCTTTCTTGTCTCCATTGAGACAAGCTTTTTCTAGATCTCTAGCATCGTTTGAAATTTCAGATACACCAAGATATCCACTCTTTTTGTTTAATTCTTGAACAACGGTATAAGCATCTTTGTTTTCTTTTTGTGAAATATAAGAAACAACTGTTGGGTCGATGTTGCCGGTACGAGTTCCCATTGGAACACCTTCAAGTGGAGTAAGGCCCATTGATGTGTCTTTACATCTACCATATTCAACAGCACAAAGTGATGCACCGTTACCAATGTGACAGGTAATTATTTTGAGATTCTTAATATCTTTGTTTGTGAGTCTTGCATATTCATTCGCAACAAACTGATGGCTTGTGCCATGAGCGCCATATTTTCTAATACCATATTCATTGTACCAATAATATGGGATAGAATACATGAAAGCTTCTTCTTTCATTCCTTGATGGAATGCAGTATCAAACACAACAACTTGTTTAACATTTGGTAGCGCTTTTTCAAAAGCGTGAATACCAATTAAATGGGCTTTATTGTGAAGAGGTGCAAGGTCAATCAATTCCTCAATTCTTGCCTTAGACCATTCGTTAACTAAGCAGGATTCGCTGAAGTATTTACCACCTTGGACAATTCTGTGACCAACACCTTTGATTTCATCAAGACTAGAAATGATATTTTTATCAATTAAGTCTTTTAATAGATGTTCGGCAGCGACACTATGATCTGGAAGCAATAAAGATGATTCATATTTTTCATCATTTACTTTAATCTTATATGTGCCCATTTCTTTAAAACCTATACGTTCAAATTGGCCTTCTGTGATTACGGTTTCTTCAGGCATTTCAAAAAGTTTAAATTTTAAACTTGATGAGCCACAGTTGATTGACATTATTTTCATTTAATTTTCTCCTAAGTACTCATTTATATATTTTTTTAGTTCATCCATTACTTGGAAATTACTTTCAATGTCTTTGATGCTTGGCATAGAAACATGAAAGAACTCCTTGTTTATTGTATCCTTTTTTTCTAAAATTACAATACTAGATTTAATTAAACCTTCTAATATGTCTTCAGGATACTCGATAATTCCAATCAATACTAGAGAATGTTTTTCAAGAGAATCTGAAAATACTCTATCTCTAATGTATTCTGTTGGAAGTGTGACAATCATAAAACTATGATTGTTTAGATATTCTGTATAGTCTTCGAAAAAGACAAGAATATCTTCTATCTTTCTTAAAAACGGGTCGGAAACGATGATATCAGCTCTAAATGAAAGAGATGGAAGAACATCTTGAATAGTATATTTAGAGCGTGATAAAGTTCTTAGACTTTTCGCAAGTCTTAGTTCTTCTGGTTTAACCACTGTCACATAAAGATCTTTTGGTTCTATGTGTTCGCTTAAAGCGAGAGCTAGGGCCAGGTTTCCGATATTGCCATTTGCGTTTAAGATATTATTGTGGTCGTAATTTAGATTAGATGCAATAGCATCTGTGATAGTTCTTAAATACTGAAGTGGCAGTTCTAGAGTAACATTGACTGTGTAGCTTTCTAGGTCTCTTAGGCTTAGGAGATATGATTCGCTAAAAGCTCTTCTCATCTCATAAGGGTCATAAGAAATAGTTTTAAATTTGTTGAAATAGGTTTCTATTGTTTCATTCGCTTCACTAGAAAGACTCTGAAAATATGGAAGTGTCTTTAGTGAGAAAATATAGGTTGCAACAATAAAAGCGTTTTGCAGTGTTGTATCGAAGATACCCTGACATTCATCTGTAAAATCAGCAAATAGGTTTTTAATGATTAGTGTTGTATCTTTATCCATTTTTATAGATATTTAGCTAAAAAGTCTAGCACAGATCTCTTGTATTCTTCTTGATGTGTGAATAAACTTCTTGCGTGTTCAGCTCCTTCATATATTTTTATATCTTTTTGAGAACCACAAGCTTCATAATTTTCAAGTCCCATATATGTTGGAACAAATGAATCTTCTTTTCCATGGATAAATAGGACAGGAACTCTTGATTTTTTTAAGCAAGCTCTAGCATCGATATCTTTAAAACTGAAATGACAAACCATGATGTTTATAATATTGGCAAAAAACAAGAAGAATTGTGGAATGTGGAACTGTTCCTTCATCATGAATCTAAATTGTTCATAGCAAGATGTAAAACCACAGTCATCAATTATGCATTTGACTTGTGTTGGAACCTTATCTGAAACATTTGCGACTGTGTTTCCACCCATAGAAATGCCAAATAAAGCTATTTCAGAATCTTCTCCATTTCTTTCGATGATATAATCTATCCATTTAAGAAGATCTTTATAATCTTCGATACCATATGTTGTATATTTACCTTCACTCTTGCCGTAACTTCTAAGATCAATAAATAAAATATTGTAGTTAAAATCGATTAGCCAGTGTGAAAATTCAGGAGCTGTGAAAAAACCATTTCCAAGATATCCGTGAACACTTATGATTGTTTTTGAAGTCTTTGATGAGGCATGTTTATAGTATGCATGAAGAGTGAGACCATCGTAAGATTTTATTTCTACATCTTCTGATGGCATTTCTTCTAGGGTGTTAAGAGCTCTTAGATGATATTGATAGAATTCTGTTTCATCCTTTCTCTCAGCATATCTATTTATATATTTTTCAGGGGCTGGAGTTGGAACTGCTTTATACCAAAGAACAAAGCCAATAACAAAACAAACGATAATGAATGTTAATAATAAGCCTAATGCTGTCCATAAGATCCACATATATATGTTCCTCCTAAATATTATTTTTGTGCTAAAATAAAAACATGAATAAGTTAATGATTAAATGGATTAGAAGTTACCAAGAAAGAACTAAATATTCGCATAAAACTTGTAAGTATATGCCAACCTGTAGTGAATATGCAGTTGATGCATATATGAACTACAATTTTTTCTATGCTTCTATTCTCGTAGTATGGAGAATACTTAGATGTAATCCATTTAGTAAAGGTGGGTATGATCCAATTCCAAAATATAAAGATAAGAATTGGAAAAAGTGATAATTAAAGATATTTTTTAAGATCTGAGACTTTATTTAGGTTTTCCCATGGGAAACCTTTTTCTTTTCTTCCAAAGTGACCGTAGCAACTTGTTTCTTTATAGATTGGAGATTGAAGATTTAAAGTTTTGATAATCCCAGAAGGGGTTAAATCAAATTCTTTTTTGATGATATCGACTAGTTTGTCATCAGATAATACTCCAGTGCCAAAAGTATTTGCATAAATAGATATAGGTTCAGAAACACCAATTGCATAAGAGATTTGGATTTCAGCTTTTTTAGCAAGACCGCTTGCAACAATGTTTTTAGCAACATATCTTAACATATAGCTAGCGCTTCTATCGACTTTGGTAGGATCCTTTCCTGAGAAAGAACCTCCACCATTTCTTGCATATCCTCCATATGTGTCAGTAATATTCTTTCTTCCTGTGAGGCCTGTATCTCCTGCAGGACCACCAATTACGAATCTTCCAGTCGGATTGACAAGAATTTTTGTGTTAGAGTCTAAAAGTGATTTTGGGATAGTTTTTAAAATAACTTCATCTATGATATCTTTTTTGATTAAATCTTCACTTACGTCTTCATTATGTTGACAAGAAACTAGAATAGTATCTATTCTTTGTGGCTTACCATCATCATATTCAATTGAGACTTGAGTTTTTCCATCAGGTCTAAGATATGAAAGAATATTATGTTTCCTAACATAGGTTAGTCTCATAGCAAGATTTTGAGCTAAAACTTCACCAAGAGGCATAAATTCTTCTGTTTCGTTAGATGCGAAGCCGAACATAATGCCTTGATCACCGGCTCCAAGAGTTTTATTTTCGTTTTCATCAACGCCTTGTGCAATATCTGGCGATTGCTTATCAATTGCGAGTTGAACTTTCATTGTGTCATAGGAGAATTGATATTCTGGCTTAGTATAACCAATCTCCTTAACTGTGTCACGAGCAATTTTTTCGTAATCCACTTTTCCGTTTGATGTGATTTGACCGAAAATAAAAACTAAATTTGTTGAGGTAACTACCTCACAAGCAACACGTGAATTAGCGTCCTGCTTGATAAGTTCATCAAGGATAGAATCGGCTATTCTATCCGCGATTTTGTCTGGGTGACCTTCCGTCACCGCTTCGCTTGTAAAAATATATTTCATTTTGTCTCCTTATGCCCTATCGTGAGCTATTTGTATTTCGTGATTGAATTTTACGAATCTTATAACGAGGTTATGTTCGAAAAGACCATTTAAGCCATTTTCTATTATTTCAATAGCACGTTCATGCGTTAAAGATTTTTTGTAGCTTGTATCAGAACGTAAAATACAATATATTTCTGAAAGCAAGATTATGTTTTGGTTGTAGTCCGAAGGATATAATGACATCTTGTCAATAAAACGTCTATCAAGAAGACCTTGAAAATATCTATAGACTATATCATCAGCTTTTTTTGAAAGTTGTAGGCGCTTGATGATTACAGTCGCCAATTTGGTTTTTTCAAGAACATAATCAAAGTTGTCTTGATTAATTTCTGTGATTCCAGAAAGATCAAGTTCAGAAAGTTTTTCAGCATGTACTGTAGCATTGTATCCAATTTCCATGACTGTTGAAACTGAGAAATTCATCGCAAGAGCGAGTTCTTTAGCGACCGCAGATACTTTAAATGAAGAAAGTCTTAGTGAATATTGATCTTGTGATATATCATATACTTTGACTGCTTCAAATACACTATCAACGACATCTTTGAAGTTTGCTTCAACGCCAACTCTTCTTTTGAATTCTTGTTTTCTTTCTTCTGAAATGAAATGAAAGACTGATGCAGAAATGTATAATGCAATAAAGAATACTAAAAACACAAAGGTTCTTAAGCCGATATCAAGAAGAATTCGATAATTTCCTGATACAATAAATTGCCATAGTTCAGTTGCGCTAGATGCATGCGAATAGAGTTCAGGATGCAGTAGCGTTAAATGAATTACAGTTAGGATTATCAAAACCCAGAAAAACATTGCTTTAAGTAATTTAGTGTCTTGATATAAAGACATAATTACTAGTGTTAGGTAGATTAAAATATATGATGTTTGTGTTATTGAAAATTCTATATTTGTTAATCCTGGGTTGTCAGTATCTAAGATAGTAAAACCAAGATAAACTCTAATATAGAGAACAATGGATAGAATAAAAACAAATAGAGATTGAAGATACATTATCAACTGTTGATGACTGAAATCATCTCTCTTTCTTTTCAACATTTGATAAATTGTCTGCGAAAGAGCGGTCATTATTAGCCAGAAAGCAATTGATATAATAAGATTAGATTTTGAGATACCAACTAGTGAAAATAGCAAGAATACGAGGTTTGCGAGAAAAATAATGTTCCTTATAACATAGTTTTTTCTATATAAAACGCTTGTTGGGTTTGTTAGATCGATATCAGCATCAAAACTAAACATTTTAATAAAGAATCGAGATATTTTTGTATCTTTTCTTCTAATATTTTCATAATGCTGATTGGATGGAATTTTTTTGTAGTTTTTCTTCTTCACTTCATAATCTGAAGAAGATCCCTTAAAAAAATCCTCTAAAGACTTTTCTTCATCCATCTGGATTATTTGTGTGTCTCCTTTTCTTTATAGATTTGAGCAACTCTAGTTGAAGCGCAAGCCGCGATTGCTCCTACTATGTCATCAAGGAAAGTATGGCATTTGTTTGGAAGTTTTCCATCTTCATTCAAGTCATTTATTTTTTTAGGCTTATTTACATCAATATCACCAAAGTTAGTTTTACCTATGATGCCATAATTACCAGCGAGTTCTAAGCCTAACAATTCATCTATACCAAAAAGGCCTAAATCTGATTTAATTACAGCTTGAATTGGGTATGATAGCATTTCTTTTTCAGCAAGTTCATCGATTTCAATGCCTAGTTGAATAATATGAAAAGCATCAGCATATGACAAAATCTTTTTTGTGCTTTCAACAACTATATTGTAATCGATGTTTTTGGTAAAACGCGATTGTTGCTTAAAAGCGATATCGGCAATATCATTGACAGTAACGCCACGCGATTCCAGCCTTTCTCTGTTCAACTCATACATTTCTTCTCTAGAAAAGATATTCTTTTTCTTGTCAATCTCCATATATTTATCTCCTTTATCTTAAAGTTATTTTAACATAAAATTAGTTAAAATAAATATGCTATATGAGAAATAAAAAAGAAAAAACCAAAAAAGTGGTTTTTTCACTTTTTTGTTTATATAAAAACTATTTAATTATCGTTCCAATTTTAAATCTATTCCTATAACCATTTAAGAAATCTTTAATATTCATTTTTTGCTTCCCGGATGGCTGTATCTCTAAAATTTCAAGTGCATTATCATTACATTTTATTATGAGGCTCTTCGTGTTGTCAATGATAGTACCTGGAAGGTTTAAAGAATTATCAAATAAAACCCTAGAAGAATATACTTTATATAATTGATTATCTAGAGAAAAATGACATAAAGGGTTGGGATTAAATGCTCTAATTTTGTTATAAACTGAGATAGCACTATTTGAAAAGTCAAGATATTCTTCTTCTTTCTGAATGTTATATGCGAAAGAAACATTTGATATATCTTGTTTGATTGGAACTATGTTGTCTATAGAGTTGATGACTTCTATTAAATCATGTGCACCTTGAATTGATAATTTATTAATCATAGAACCATAAGTGTCGTCGGCTTCTAGTTTGATTTTTGTTTGTTTATAGATGTTTCCAGCATCCATTTTTAATATAGTTTCCATGATGGTGACTCCTAGATATTCGTCTCCATTTTCAATGGCTCTTTGAATAGGAGCTCCTCCTCGATATTTTGGCAATAGCGAGCCATGGACATTGAGAGTTAGTTTTTTTGGAAGGTTAAGAACAACCTTAGGGATAAATTGGCCATATGCAGCAGTAACTAAGAAATCAAAATCATATTTTTCCATCATTTTGTAGTCTTCTTTAATATTTGTTGGCTGAAAAATAGGAATATTACATTCCTTTGCTAATAGTTTAACTGGTTGTTCAATGACAACTCTTCCGCCTTTTGTATAAGAATCAGGTTGAGTAACAACTAAAACAACTGTATATTCTTCAATTAATTTCTCAAGTACGTTTCTTCCAAAGAGAGGAGAGCCCATAAAACAAATCTTAATATTTTTATTCATAATACTTCCTAAAATGATGTTGGAAATCTATCGATAGAAATCAAAATATCATCCTTTGATGATTTCTCATATATATTTTTTAATATTGTGTCAAGATTTTCAATCTTTTTATATTTTAAAACTATATTCAATATATAGTTATTGTCTATTCTTGGTATTGTTGGCTGAATTGGACCAAGAACGATTAGTTCGTCAGGCGAATAAGATTCTTGAAGCATGTATTTAATTTTGGTCGCTTCAGAGAATGCAAGATTTAATTGCTTAGATTTAATCTTAATTTGAGTCATAAAATAAAAAGGAGTAAATCTTGCGATTTTTCTTATTTTCATCTCTTCATTGAAAAAGCCTAAATATTCTTGTTTCAAGCCATATTTAATTGCGTAATGATTTTTGTTGTAGGTTTGAACTATTACAAGGCCTGGTTTATCTCCTCTTCCAGCTCTTCCAGATACTTGAGTTAAAAGTTCAAAGGTAGTTTCTTTGCTTCTAAAATCAGGTATTTTGAGTGATTGATCGATGTTTATAACACCAACTAAAGTAACATTTGGAAAATCAAGACCTTTCGCTATCATTTGTGTGCCAACCAAAATATCACCATTGTTTTCAAAATCAAATAAAACTTTTTCGTGGCCATTTTTCCCTCTTGTTGTATCATTGTCCATTCTTAGAACTTTAGATTTTGGAAATAGTTTTTTCAATTCTTCTTCTAATTTTTCAGTCCCGTATCCAATTTTTTCGATATAACTGCTTCCACATTTTGAGCAGGTGGAAATCATTGGGATTTCATAGCCACAGTAGTGGCACTTAAGAGATTTGTCAAAATCGTGATATGTGAGTGACACGTCACAATTTGGACATTGTTCAACATATCCACATGAGCGACACATTAAATAGTTTGAATAGCCTCTTCTATTTAAAAGAAGAATTGTTTGTTCTGATTTTTTGAGTCTTAATTCGATTTCTTCTCTAAGTCTATTAGATATATATCCTTTTGTGCCTTTTTTAAATTCCCCATTTAAATCAACAACAACTGTTTTTGGAAGCCCTAGGTTATTAGCTCTGTTTTTAATTTCAACTAGATGATATACATTTTTAAGACATCTAGCATATGATTCAATAGATGGAGTTGCGCTTCCAAGGAGTAAGAGGCAATTGTTGTTTTTGCTACGCATTTCTGCAACATCTCTTGCATGATATATTGGTGAAGTATCCTGCTTATATGATTGTTCGTGTTCTTCATCTATTACTATTATTCCTAAGTTTTTAAATGGAGCAAATATAGCACTTCGTGCACCAACAACTATTTTAACTTCTCCTCTTAAAATTTTTCTCCATTCATCGTATCTTGTATTATTTGATAATTCAGAGTGAAATATTGCAACATTGCTACCGAATCTTGATTTAAATCTATTAACCATCATAGGTGTTAAAGATATTTCAGGAACAAGCATAATTGCTTCCTTTCCTCGTTTTAGAACTTCTTCAAATAGATTTAAATAGATTTCTGTTTTTCCACTTCCTGTAACACCATGAAGCAAAAACACATTCGATTTATCAAGATTAGAAGATAAAATATCAAAGGCATGTTGCTGTTCTTGATTAAAAATGACTTTTTTATCGTTCAATGGTTTTAAGGTTTTAACATCCCTAAAAACTTCTTTGTTCGTTATATCAATGATATTTTGATATTTCATTCTATAGAGAGTATCCAAAGTAATTGAAAGTTTTTCTCTCAAAACTGGCCATGATTCTTGGTTGTTGTGGAGAGATAGATATTTTACTATTTCTTCTCTCTTTTTTGTTAACTTAGGGGGGACAGTTTTTAGAGATACAATCTTTTCGTATTTAATCGATTCTTTTTTTGTATAACTGAAACAAAGTTCTACTTTTTTATTTTTTATTGCTTCTTTTAGAATTAAAAGATCTTGTTTGTCTAGTTTGTTATAATCTAAAATGTCTTTGCCATCAAATATAAGGTTTAATTGAAAATCGTCTTTGTCCAGTAACCTAACCGTTTTTGAATAATTGACTTTTAATGCACTTGGTATCATTGTCTGAAGATAACTAATTAATGGATAACAAGAAGTGCTTGATAGATAAGAGGCAACATCTATTAATTCTTTAGTTAGAACTGGTTCTATGTCTATTAAATCTTCAATTGGCTTTAAGTTTTTTTCAGGGATTTCATTTGCTAATTCTATTATGATACCCATTCTTTTAAAACTAGAAAATTCAACATAACATCTTTCACCAACTTCAACTATGTCTAAAAACCTTTCTGGGACAATATACGAGAAAGGTTTATCAACAGATTTAGTTTTTAGATCTAGGATTACATTCGCTATCATATTAGCTTTTATCTTATTTATGGTGCCTATTCTTTATGTTTTATATTTATAGTTTACCATAAATATCAATTATTTCTTAGTTGTGATATAATAAAATGGGTGATAATGATGATATGCAATGACGATATAATAAAAAATGGAAATGAGATTTTAAGAAGAAAAGCTGATAAAATTGAAATGCCTCTTTCAAAAAAAGATTTAAATACTGGAAAAGCTATGCTTAGATATCTTAAGATGAGCCAAGACGATAAAAAGGCAGAGAAATATAAACTTCGACCTGGTGTTGGACTCGCCGCTCCTCAAATTAATATATCAAAAAGATTTTTTGCGGTATATATTCAAGAGGAAAAGGAAATTATTCAGTTTGTAGTTTACAATCCAGAAATTATAGCCGAAAGTGTTCAAATGATATATTTAGGGGGAAATGGAGAGGGCTGCTTATCTATTCCTAATAAATCAGGGAAGGTATTAAGACATAAAAAAATTAAAATTAGAGGAACATGGTACAATCCTAATGACGAATCTATTGTTGAAGAAACGAGAACCTTTTCCGAATATCCAGCTATTGTACTGCAACATGAAAACGACCATCTTAATGGTATCTTGTTTACAGATAAAATAACTACTAATTTAGGTGATGCTGAAGAAATATGCTAAATAAACTTAGCATATTTTTTTATTGATTCTTCTATTCTATTTTTTCCTTCTTTTATGTCATAAATGATATCATTTTTGCTGGCATCCTGATCTATAATATATTCAACCTTGCCATTATTATAATTGTTTATGGTTAAACTTATTATTTCATCTACATTTAAAGACCCTTTACCTATCGGAATAGAAAGATCTTTCTTTGAGTTATTTAGTGCATCTTTAAAGTGAATCACACATATTCTATCCATATATTTTGTGATGATATTTTTTGGATCAGCGCCGCCGATTATAGACCAACCAACATCAAATTCTAATTCTAAATCAGGTATGTTATCTAAAAAATATTCTAGTGTTCCGTTCATTTCTTCACTATGATTATGATATATTGTTTTGCAACCTACTTCTTTTAAGGCTGCAGAAAATTTTCTTATATCATCAAAATATTTTTCAGCTGTTTTTTTATTTTTCGCTAGCATTGAGATAACATAACCTTTTATATGATATTTTTTTGCAAGTTTAATTGCGGTTGGGATCATTTTTCCTAATGCCTTTTTATCTGGCATTATAAATGTTAAATGAACATAGTTTACATTAAACCCATATTCTAAAACTATATTCATTTTATCTTCTATTAAATGTGCAAACCAGTTGCTTCCAGAAGTGCCATTTATTGTTAAACCAATATAAAATCCAATGCGTTTCAAAAAATTAAAACTATTGCTTAAAACAAAACAGGGTTCAATTTCTCTAATTCCTATATCTTTTAGTTCATTTAAAGTCTTTTTAAAATCTTTTTTAAATTTTTGGGATAAACCCCATGTATTAATGCCAATGTTCATATGTTTTCCTCTGCTATGTCATATTAGTCTAATATTAACATTAATTGCAATAAAAAACTAGGTTTTATTTGAAACACTTTTGATTTGAGTTGAAATATATTCTTTAACCCCTTTATCTCTTATATTTTTTGCAGCATTAATATCTCTATTATATCTTTTACCACATTTTGGGCAAATAATAATTCTTTTGCTTAACTCTAATTCTAGTTTGTTGTAATATCCGCATGAATTGCATATTTTGCTTGATGGAAAATATTTATCAATAGCAATAAAAACTTTGCCATATAAGTTGCATTTGTACTCTAAATACTTAATAAACGTTTGGTAAGATGAATCATATACTTGTTTTCCAAAGTGATATCTGTATCCGGTTTTTATATCAATATTATTGTGATTTGCTATCTCTTTTGCTGAAAGCGACTCGACTGAAATTATATCATATTTTTTTACAAGCTCTGATGATTCCTTATGTAAAATATCATTTCTTTTGTTTTTTATTTTTATGTTATATTTCAAAATCTTTTGATATATTTTATTATAGTTGGATGATCCAGATATTTTGTTTTTTAACTCAATAAATAATTTTTTGATTTTAATACGTTCAATAATAAAATCGTTATCACAAAATAAATCTCTGCTTCTACCATTACTATCAATATAAAAATGACTTATAGAATAATCAAGCCCAATGGCGTTATCTATATCAATTTTATTTTTATCTTTTTCTTTTATAAAGAAAGAAATACAAAGAAAGTATTTATTTGTTTTTGTTTTTAATATGGTTATTTTCTTAATTGCTGCATCACTTGGAATTTCTCTTGAATATGAAACTTTTAATATTCCTAATCTTTTGTCAACAATCAAATTATTTGTTATGCTTATTCTATCTGTGTTGTTATTAATAAAGAATGTTTGATTATCAAACTCGGTTTTGTATTTTAAAGGGATATTTTTCCTTGTATTTCTTGAAAATAACTCGTTTAATTGAAATAAAGAATTAAGGATAGATGAAAAATCATATTCTGATTTACCAAGTGCTTTTTCCTCAATTTTTATATTTTTAATATCATGCATCAAAATTGAGTTATATTTTATGTTGTGCTCAATTTTTTCTTTTAACAATTTATTCCAATATTTTCTTATAATGAAATAAGTGTTATTAATTATTATCTTTTGTTTTTCATTTGGATAAAACCTATATTTATAAGTTATAATCATAAAAGCATTCCTCTCAATCTTAAATAATACAACGAGCTTTATGGTTTTTTCTTGCATTAATAAACACAAGCCACACCATCCCATCGATGGAAGGAAGCAATAAGCTTCAATTGATTATAACTTTAAATAAATAAATAATCAAGATATATTTGACATTTTAATATTTTTTAATTATCTATATTTAGCGATTATTTATATTTATTTGTCATTTTTATAAATTATTCTTATTTTATTATTATTTGAAATAAAAAAAATAGAGTTTTGATAAAAATCAAAACTCATATATTTTATCATTGGTGGCGAGTATGGGATTCGAACCCATAAATGCAAGCGTGAAAGGCTTGTGAGTTGACCATTTCTCCAACTCGTCAACACTAATGGCGCCCAAAGTAGGACTCGAACCTACGACCCCCTGATTAACAGTCAGGTGCTCTAACCGACTGAGCTATTTAGGCATCTTCACTAAATAAAGAAAGAACCTAGCGATGTCCTATTCTTGCACAAATGTACTACCGTCGGCGCTGAGGTGCTTAACTTCCGTGTTCGGAATGGGAACGGGTGTACCCACCTCGCCATCATCACTAGGTATTCTCTCAAAACTGGATATATTTATATTACAAAGTTAAGTCTTCGATCTATTAGTACTGGTCAGCTTAACACGTCACCGTGCTTACACACCCAGCCTATCAACCATGTGTTCTTCATGGGATCTTAATCATTGCTGATGGGAAATCTCATCTTGAGGGAGGCTTCACACTTAGATGCTTTCAGCGTTTATCCCTGCCAATCTTAGCTACCCGGCAATAGCCCTGGCGGACTAACCGGTACACCATAGGATTGTCCACCCCGGTCCTCTCGTACTAGGGGCAGCTCCTCTCAAATTTCCAGCGATTGCGACAGATAGGGACCAAACTGTCTCACGACGTTTTGAACC
>JAGCYY010000020.1 GCA_017960565.1 bacterium
CGCTATTTTTCATAGACAGAAAACCCTCCTTATATTTTCTTATGATAACGAGCTCAAATAATAAACCATTTACATTATAAAATACTATTAGATTTATTTCCGTATATTAATCAAAACGGAAGTTAACTAAATATTAAACATCTTTATTAAAAATAATCTTTTCAATATTTCGGTTATTGAAATATATATTTCAATGGGCTATAATAATTTTTGGTGAATAAAAAATTAATAATTGGAGGAAATTTATTAATGTCAGAAAAAGTTTTTGCGTCAATGGATGGTAACCAAGCTGCTGCATGGTGTGCCTACGCATTTACTGAAGTTGCGGGAATCTATCCTATTACCCCATCTTCACCAATGCCAGAATACGTTGACTTATGGAGTTCTCAAGGTAAAAAGAACTTATTCGGTACATCAGTTAAGGTTATCGAAATGGAATCTGAAGCAGGTGCTGCAGGAAGCGTACACGGATCACTTTTATCAGGTGCTTTAACTACAACTTTTACAGCAAGTCAAGGATTACTTTTAAAAATTCCTAATATGTACAAAATCGCTGGTGAATTACTACCAGGTGTAATGCACGTAGCTGCAAGAGCTCTTGCATCTCATGCACTATCAATCTTTGGTGATCACCAAGATGTTATGGCTGCAAGACAAACAGGTTGGGCAATGCTTTGTTCAGGTTCTGTACAAGAAGTTATGGATTTAGCTGGTGTCGCTCATCTTGCTGCAATTGAATCTAGTGTTCCATTCCTACATTTCTTCGATGGCTTTAGAACAAGTCATGAAGTAAATAAGATTGAAGTAATGGATTATTCTGTATTTGATAAATTATTAAATAGAGAAAAAGTAAATGAATTTAGAAATAAAGCCTTAAATAGTGGTAGCCCAGTAATCTATGGTACTGCACAAAACGATGATGTTTACTTCCAAGCTAGAGAAGCTTCAAACAGATTCTATGAAGCAATTCCAGATATCGTAAACAAATATATGGCCGAGATCAGCAAAGTTACAGGAAGATGTTATCGTCCTTTCAACTATTATGGTGATAAAGATGCTACTGATGTAGTAGTTCTTATGGGCTCTGCCTGCCAAGTTGCTGAAGAAGTTGTTGATTATCTAAATAAGAATGGCAAAAAAGTAGGTGTTCTTGAAGTTCATCTATATCGTCCTTTCTCAGTAAAATATTTAATGGAAGTAATGCCAAAGAGCGTTAAGAGAATTGCTGTTCTCGATAGAACTAAAGAAGCTGGTGCTCTTGGCGAACCATTATATCTAGATATTAGATCTGCATACTTCGGTCAAGAAAATGCACCAAAAATTGTTGGTGGTAGATATGGTCTATCAAGTAAAGATGTATCTCCAAGACAGATCATCGCTGTATTTGATAATCTTGCAAACGAGATGAAAGATCACTTCACAGTTGGTATTGAAGATGATGTAAATGGTATTTCACTCCCTCTTGGTGAAGAAATTGCTGTTGGTGATGCTTCAACTACTGAATTATTATTCTTCGGTCTTGGTTCAGATGGTACAGTTGGTGCTTGTAAAGATGCTATCAAATTAATTGGTGATAATACTGATATGTATGCTCAAGCATACTCATCATACGATTCAAAGAAATCTGGTGGTGTTACAAGAATGCATTTAAGATTTGGTAAAAACCCAATCAAATCAACATATCTCGTAAATACTCCTGACTTCGTATCTTGTTCTCAAAGTTCATATCTCACAAAATATGATTTAATCGGTGGACTCAAAAAAGGTGGAACATTCCTTCTTAACTCTCCATATGAAGGTGCAGAACTCGAAAATGTACTTCCAAACTCAGTGAAGAAAGTTCTTGCAGAAAGAAATATCAATTTCTATACAATCGATGCTTCTAAACTAGCCAAAGAAGTTGGCCTTGGAAACAAGATTAATACAGTTATGGAATCAGCTTTCTTCAAACTCAACGAACAAATCATTCCATATGATAAGGCAGTTGAACTCATGAAGAAATATGCTAAAAAGACCTTCGGTAGAAAAGGTGATGCTATAGTTGAAATGAACTATAGAGCTATTGAAATCGGTGGTACAGGACTCAATAAGGTTGATGTTAAACCTGAATGGAAATCACTTGGTGCTGATAAAGTTCAAGACAAGGGTTATAGACCTGATTTCGTTAAGAATTTAGCTGATCCAGTAAATGCAATCAAAGGTTATGATTTACCAGTTTCTGCATTCAAAGGTTATGAAGATGGTATGATGCCTGTTGGTACATCTCAATATGAAAAGAGATCTATTGCTGATCAAGTTCCAGTATGGGATAGCACTAAATGTATTCAATGTAACCAATGTGCATTTGCATGTCCTCATGCTGCAATTCGTCCATTCTTAGTATCTAAAGAAGAAGAAGCTAAAGCTCCAGCTGGTGCAACTTACTTAAAAGCTATGGGTAAAGGACTTGAAGAATACAAATTCCGTATTCAAGTTTCAGTAGAAGACTGTACTGGTTGTGGTGTATGTATCAATCAATGTATTGCAAAAGAAAAAGCTTTATCATTCGTTCCTACTGCAGTAGCTCTAAAATCACCAGACAAAGAACTTGGACATTATTTCTTCAATGAAGTAACTTATAAATCAGAACTCGTTGGCAAAAACAATCCTAAGAACTTACAATTTGCACAACCATTATTTGAATTCTCTGGTGCTTGTGCTGGTTGTGGTGAAGCTCCATATGTTAAAAACATCACTCAATTATTCGGTGAAAGAATGGTGGTTGCTAATGCGACTGGATGTTCATCTATCTATGGTGCATCATTCCCTGCATCTCCATATACAGTAAACAAAGAAGGAAGAGGACCAGCTTGGGCTAATTCACTCTTTGAAGATAATGCTGAATTCGGTTTTGGTATGACAATCGGTTATAGAACTCTTAGAGAATCAATTCTTTCTAAGATGGATAATGCTAAAGATAAGGTTTCTTCTGAAACTCAAGCATTATTTGCTGAATTCAAAGAAAAATTCTATGATGGTGATGCATCTCTTGAACTCTCTAAGAAATTAGTTGCCGCTTTAGAAAAAGAAACAAGTGCAGAAGCTAAAGAAGTTTTAGCAATGAAGAATTATTTCGTTAAACAATCTAACTGGATCTTCGGTGGTGATGGTTGGGCATATGATATCGGCTATGGCGGACTTGACCACGTTATCGCTAACAATCAAGATGTAAACATCTTAGTACTCGATACAGAAATGTATTCAAATACTGGTGGTCAATCTTCTAAATCATCTAGAACTGGATCAATCGCAAAATTCACAGCTGCTGGTAAAGAAGGCAAGAAGAAAGACCTCGCTGCAATCGCAATGAGTTATGGACACGTATATGTTGCTACAATTTCTCATGGTGCTAACCCAGCTCAAATGGTTAAAGCATTAAAAGAAGCTGAAAGCTATCATGGCCCATCAATCGTTATTGCTTATGCTCCATGTATTGAACAACATATCAAGAAAGGTATGAGTTTATCACAAGCTGAAGCTAAACTTGCAGTTGAATGCGGTTACTTCCCATTATTCAGATTTGATCCAAGACTAAAAGAAGAAGGCAAGAACCCATTCCAACTCGATTCTAAGACTCCAAACTGGGAAAGATACAATGAATTCTTAATGAATGAGACAAGATATTCTACTCTTGCACAAATCAATCCTGAAAATGCAGAAGGCCTACTTGAGGCAAATGTTATGCATGCTAAAGAAAGATTTGAAAATTACGTTAAGATGGCAAATCAAGAATAATTATTAAAAACATATGAAAGAAGAGGCAATTTGTTGCCTCTTCTTTCATATTTATAATATTAAAATTCATATTTAAATCAACATTTTCTAATAGAAAACATCAAAAATTCATCTAATTTAAGGCAAATTAACGATAGTTAGACAAATATGTAACAACTTTTAAAAAAAGGTGTAATATTTGTAATTTTTATGTTATATTATCTTATAAATAAATTATTAGGTATGTATGGCTTTGCAAAAGTTCATATAATTTAATCGTTTGTTATAAAAAGTTGTAAGGAGTATTTATGAAAGGCACTGTAAAATGGTTCAACAACGATAAAGGCTATGGCTTTATCACTGGAGAAGACGGAAAAGATTATTTTGCTCACTATACAAAGATCCAGGGAGAAGGCTTTAAAACAATAGAACAAGGTCATACTGTATCTTTTGATGTTGATGATGGTCCAAAAGGTCTCAATGCTGTAAACATTGTAAAAGAAGAATAAGATGGAATACAATCCATCTTTCTTTTTGTCTTAAATCAATTCTATTATGATATAATCAATTAGTAGAATAGTGAGGAATATTATGAGATTATATAATACTTACACAAACACAATCGAAGAATTTAAACCAATAAAAGACAACATTGTAACAATTTATTATTGTGGTCCAACTGTCTATAACTATATTCATATAGGAAATGCTAGACCAATAATATTTTTTGATACATTAAAAAAATATTTTGAACATAAGGGCTATAAAGTAATAATGGCTTCAAATTTTACTGATATAAACGAAAAAATCTTAAATCAATCTAAGATAGAAGGCATCAGTGAAATGGAAGTTGCTGAAAAATATATCAAAGCCTATATGGATGATGTAAGATTCTTAAATGCTGATGATTCTTTCATCAAGCCAAGAGTTACTGAAACGATTCAGGAAATAATAGATTTTATTAAAGAATTAGTGAATGCTGGAAGTGCATATGAAAGCGATGGAGATGTATATTATCGTGTTTCATCTCTTCCTGAATATGGAAAATTATCAAATAGAAAAATAGATGAATTAATTCAAGGTGCTAGAGTAGAAGTTAGAGATGAAAAAGAATCCGGCCTTGATTTCGCACTATGGAAAAAATTTGATGAAGGCATAACATATTCATCACCTTGGTCAATTGGAAGACCAGGTTGGCATACAGAATGTTGTGTTATGATTCATAAACTTTTTCATGGAATGATAGATATTCATGGTGGTGGTGCTGATTTAATTTTCCCTCATCACGAAAATGAAATAGCTCAAAATGAATCAGTATATCATAATAGGATTGCGAATTATTGGGTACATAATGCTAGAGTTAATTTTGGAAAAGAAAAGATGAGTAAATCTATTGGAAATGTTATATGGGTAAAAGATCTAAAATGCGATCCAAGAGCTTATAGACTTCTTTTATTAAAATCATCTTATCGTAATATCGTAAGTTATACAGATGAACTTCAAAATAGTGCTAATCAAGAATTCGATAAAATAAATACGGCATTTCAGAAATTATTTTTATATCTAGATGTAAACAATCTATTTGATGAAAATATATCTACAGAAGAATCAAAATCATTTATGAAGAGATTTGATGATGCAAATGAAGATGATATGAATACGCCAAATGGAATTACAGTTATCAACGATATAATAAAAGAAATTAATCTTGAACTTCGTGCAAGCAAAAACAATGAAAGACTTGTATCATTATATAATATTCTAAAAGAAATGCTTTATATCTATGGTTTAGATTCGCATCTAGAAAGAATGGATAATGATACAAGAAATATCTATAATAGTTGGCTAGAGGCAAGAAAAAATAAAGATTTTAATCTTGCTGACGAATTAAGAAACAAACTTATAGACCTAGGTATTAAATTATGATATTAGAAAATGGTCTAACTTTAGCTTATATTGGTGATGCCATATATGAACTAAAAATTAGAGAATATCTTTTGACAGTTCATTATACAAAAGTTAATGATCTTCATAAGCATGCAATAAACTACACAAGTGCCATAAGTCAAAGCAAGGCACTCGATTATATTATGCCGAATCTAACTGATGAAGAAATTGAAATATATAAGCGAGGAAGAAACACTGGAGGCACCCATAAGCCTAAAAATGCAAGCCTAAATGAATATAGAAAAGCCACTGGATTTGAAGCACTTATTGGCTATCTATATTTGAATAAAAATGAAGAAAGATTAGCTTATATAATCGATTCTTCAATAGATTTTATAAATTCAAATAATGGCTAGAAATAGCCATAATGATGTGCTATAATTAAATTGATGTAAAGGAATCATATTATGTTATTAAAAGGGAAAAATGTTTCGAGAGAAACAATTTATTCAGGCAAAAATATTAAAAAAATCATCATTAAAGAATCATTTAGTGATGAAGTTTTAACATATATGAATAAAAACCATATTAAATATGTAAAACTTCCTGATAAAGACTTCAATAATAAATATCATGATGCTCAAGGCATAGTTGTTGAAATCGATTCATATAACTATGACTCTTTTGACGATTGTTTAAAAAACACTAATAATGATTCACTATGTCTAATATTAGATTCAATCGAGGATCCACAAAATTTTGGAAACATTATTAGAAGTTTTGAAGCCCTAGGTGGTTCTTTTATAATCATTCCTAAAAATCGTTCAATAGAAGTTACGGAAACGGTGATGAAAGTTTCATCAGGTGCATATGCTCATGTAAAGATTACCCAAGTAACAAATCTGAATCACGCTATAGAAAGACTTAAAGAAAATGGTTATTGGGTGATGGGTACAGATATGAAAGGTACTACATCATACGATGAAGTGAGAGTTGATATGCCTATTGCGCTCATTATTGGATCTGAAGGATTCGGCATGAGTAAGCTTGTTAAAGAAAATTGTGATTTTTTATTAAAGATTCCTATGGTTGGCAAAATAAATAGCCTCAATGCCTCAATTTCTGCCGCAATTGTAATTTCAAACATACAATCTAGGAGGAAAAAACTATAAACACCTACGGATTTAATGATTATGAATTATTGTATATGATTAGTGATGGCGATAGTTTATCTCTCGACATCATCTACAACAAATACATCAATCTAATTTATAAAAAAATCCGTGAATTTAATTTTAAAGATGATTATGAAGATATTTTGCAAGAATGTCTAATTGTCTTAAATAATTCAATTGAGAAATACAAAGATGGTCCCGTTCCTTTTGCAGCGTTCTTTATGAGAAATCTGCAAAACAAATTATCTACAATCTACACTATGAAGAAAAAGAAAAAAGTAATTGTTTCTGATCTTCTTGTAGAAATGATGGATCCATCTTTTTCTTTTGAGGAATATCCTGAACTAACTAAAGCAATGTTTGAAGGATTAACACCATTTCAAATTAAAATAATAGACTATAGATTCATAAAAAGATTTGATGTCCCATATATTCTAAAAACATTAAATATCAAAAGAAGCACCTTCTATTATGAACTTAAAAAAGGAATTGATAGAATAAAATACAATGTTGAAAAACATAAAATTGAGATTTAATTCAAATTTAGAAAAAAATATTTATTTTTCTTTTGGATTTTATTAAAGATTTGTTATAATGTTAGTGCACCTCGTGTGCTAACATGTTTATTATATAAAACTATGAGAGAACTAACACTCTTTTTCTTGACATTTTATTAATATATCTATAAAATATACAAAATGGGACGACTAATATGCAAGAAAAAGTAATTTTGATATGTGCAGAGTGTTCATCTCGCAATTATTCAATTAAAAAGAATAGCTTACGCAAAGATAGAATTGAAATTCTAAAATTTTGTAAGCACTGCAATAAAAGAACTCTTCATAAAGAGTCTAAGTAACAGGAGTTAATCATATGGAAGTTAAAGATGTAGAAACTAAAGAAGTTGAATCTCAAGATGTAGAAAAGAAAACTAAGAAAGAAAAAGAAGAGAAAAAAGAAGGCGTTATGACCAGAGTAATGACTTTCATTAAGGAAGAACATAAATTTGAAAACTGGATCTTATTTGCCATTTCTATTCCTCTATTAGTAATCTCAATCTATATTCTCCTTGCTGGTATCGGAAATGCAATGGGTGATAATGAATCTGTAAATATGTTCGCTGATACATATTTTGATGTTTCAGTAGCTGGTTGGGGAATCTTTAATCAACCTTGGAAAGTTATTTTAATTTCATCAATTATTGTTGCTATTGCTGCTGGTTCACTAATCTATTCAGTATGGCCAGTATTTGTGCCAAGTTTTAAAGAATTAAAATTCGTTACATGGACAGATAAGAAGACATTATTTGCTAATAGTTTAACAGTTGTTTGCTTTATCGTATTCTTAACAGTTTTATTCTATCTATTTAACTTAGCACTTGCACCTTTATTTAATTTAATGTTTGGAGCATAATATGGCTGAAGTAAAGGGCGAAAAACTTTGGTATATCGTCCAGACCTATTCTGGAAAGGAAAATGCCGTTAAAGATAATTTAATTCAACGTATCACTTCTATGGATATGGAAGGACAAATCTTCCAAGTTATCGTTCCAGAACAGATCGTTCAAGAAAGAAAAGAAGATGGTACAGTCAAAGAAAAAGTTGTAAAACTTTTCCCAGGTTATGTATTTATTGAAATGATCGATAATGAACAATCTTGGTGGGTTGTTAGAAACACTCCTCAAGTTACTGGTTTCTTAGGTTCTGCTGGTAAAAAAACTAGACCAGTTCCAGTACCAGCTAGTGAAATGGAACCAATTCTTAAGGCTTGTGGTATTAAAAAGACTCTTGAGATTGCATATAAAGTTGGAGATATTGTTACAGTAATAAGAGGCAATTTCAAAGATAGAGTTGGTGTAGTTGAATCTATCGATCTAGATAAGATGATTACAACAATCTCTGTTGAAATGTTCGGACGTACTATGTCAGCACCAGTTTCTATTGATGATGTAGAAATTGTTAAATAATAGGTAGCTAGTTGCTACCTTTTATATTTATCAAAATATGGGAGAAAATATATGATTAAACTTGCAATATTTGATTTAGATGGCACTCTAGTCGATTCAATGTCTTATTGGGAGATTGCTGCATCAGAATTGATTAGAAGAAAAGGAATAACACCAAAAGAAGATTTATGTGATCGCTTTTTGTCTATGTCGTTGCCTGAAGCTGCAAAATATTTAAAAGAAAACTATAATCTGCAATATTCAATTGATGAAATATGTCAAATGATAGATGATGTTATGCTGGAATATTATCTTACAAAAGTCGAACTTAAACCTAATATGTTAGAACTTTTGTATAATTATCAAAAACTAGGTATCAAGATGGCAATCGCAAGTTCTACAGATAGAGAACTAATTGTCAAATGTATCGATAAACTAAATATAGATAAATATTTTTCTTATATCATAACTTCAACTGAGATTGGTAAATCAAAAATACATCCAGATATCTACATAAATTGTGTTAATCATTTTGATGTTAAAAATGAAGAAACATTGATTTTTGAAGATTTACCATACGGAATTATTGCGACAAAAGATCTCGGATTCATAACTGTTGGAATCTATGATAAAACAAGCGAAAAGCACCAAGAAACATTAGAAGAAAATGCTGAATATTATTTTAAAGAATTAGATTATTCATTCGTAAAAGCAATGATAGATGTAGTCAAATAACTCACATATATTTTTGCCAAAAAATAGTAACTTATCAAAACAACGCTTGCTTGTGTGTATTTTGATTAAAATAGCCACTATCGTTTTTCAATAAATATTTCTTGACAATAGTAATATAATTATTATATAATAATTGACGCGTGTGAACTCTCACACGTGTGGGAGAGCGCAAAATGTGCTCACTAGACCACAACATGATTAAGGAGGAAATATCATGGCAAAGCAAGTTAAAACAGTTGTTAAATTGCAAATCCCTGGTGGAAAAGCCACTCCAGCTCCACCTATCGGACCAGCACTAGGACAAGCAGGTGTCAATTTACAGCAATTCGTAACTCAGTTTAACGACCGAACTAAGGATATGGTTGGCTCAATTGTCCCTGTAATCATCAGCGTTTATGATGATAGAAGCTTCACATTTGTTACAAAGACTCCACCAGCATCTGATTTACTCAGACAAGCTGCAGGAATCAAAAAGGGTTCTGGAAAACCTAACAAAGAAAAAGCTGGAACTATCACTAAAGAACAATTAAAGGCAATCGCTGAAAAGAAGATGCCAGATTTAAACGCAAATGATATCGAAGCAGCAATGAAAATCATCGCGGGCTCAGCTCGTCAGATGGGCATTGAAATCGTTGAATAGTCATTTAGCAATTGTGTGGAAGGATATTCCGCTAATACCACAAGGAGGAAAACAACATTTATGAAAAAAGGTAAAAAGTATATTGAAGCCGCTAAACAAGTCGATTCTACTAAGCAATATACAGTTGAAGAAGCTGTAGAATTACTTAAGAAAGTTCGCTTTGAAAAATTTGACGCTTCAGTAGAAATTGCTTTCCGTCTCAATCTTGACCCACGTAAAGCTGAACAGAACCTAAGAGGTGCATTCGTGCTCCCTAATGGAACTGGTAAAACTAAAAGAGTCTTAGTATTCGCTAAAGGCGAAAAAGCTCAAGAAGCTGAAGCTGCTGGTGCTGACTATGTTGGTGAAGCAGATTACGTTCAAAAGATTATGGGTGGATGGTTCGAATTCGATACAGTAGTTGCTACACCAGATATGATGGCAGTTATTGGTAAACTCGGTAGAGTTTTAGGACCTAAAGGCTTAATGCCAAACCCAAAGACTGGAACAGTAACAAACGACTTGACTAAAGCCCTTGCTGAAATCAAAGCAGGTAAAGTTGAATACAGAGTTGATAAAGTTGGTAACATTCAACTCGGTATCGGTAAAGTTTCATTTGATAATCAAAAACTCGTTGAAAACATCAATGCAACAGTAGAATTATTCAAGAAACTTAAACCTGCAACAGTTAAAGGTACTTTTATCAAGAACATTACTATTTCTTCAACAATGGGTCCTGGTATCAAAATCCAGTACTAATATTTGAAGAAAACTAAAAAAACGAATATATATCTAAGATAGCTGGTGTGCAAAGGCACTTAATTTCCCGCTGAGATTTCAAGGATAATAGATTTATTTTTCCTCTTTTCTCTCGGCGAAAAGAGGTTTTATTTACTTTAAAGGAGAAATTCATGGCAAATCAAAAAATCATCGCTTCTAAAGCTGATCAAGTAGAAAAGCTAGCTAATGAGATGAAAGAAAGTAAGTCTTATTTCTTATGTGAATATGCAGGACTTACTGTCGCTCAAATGGAAGAACTCAGAAAAGAACTCAGAAAAGATAATTGTTTATTGAAGGTCGCAACAAACAATACAATCAAAAGAGCCGCAATCGTTAATGGTTTTGAACAATTAAACGATGTAGAAGGTCCTTCTTGCATTGTTATATCTAACAATGAGTCTGTAGACGGCCCTAAAGCCGTAGCTGCTTTCGCTAAAAAGAATAAGAAGCTCAAAATTAAAGACGGTGTTGTAGATGGTCAATACTGTACTAAAGAAGAAATCATCGCTATTTCTCAATTACCATCAAAGACTGGACTACTTGCTATGCTCGCAGGTGGAATGTATCAAACTATCCAGCAACTCTGCTTAGGATTACATATGATCGCTAATCCAGAAGCAACTTCACAAGAATAATTTAAGGAGAAATTATCATGGCAAAAATCACAAAAGAACAATTTATTGAATCATTAAAAGAAATGACTCTACTCGAAGTTAAAGAATGGGTAGATGCAATGAAAGAAGAATTCGGCGTTGATCCAACTGCTGTTGCTGTTGCAGGTCCAGCTCAAGCTGCTGCTCCAGTTGAAGACGAAGGTCCAAAGAATGTATCTGTTATTTTAACAGGTGTTGGTGCTTCTAAAGTTGCTGTTATCAAAGTTGTTAGAGATTTACTCGGTGTTGGTTTAATTGAAGCTAAAGGTATCGTTGATGCAGCTCCAAAAGCTATTAAAGAAAACATCACTCCAGAAGAAGCTGAACCAATTAAGAAACAATTCGAAGACGCTGGCGCTACTGTAGAAATTAAATAGTTGAATCTATTTAATTAGATTTAAAGAAATGAGACAATTTTTTGTCTCTTTTTCTTTTTATTTTTCCAATATTTATAGACAAAAATATATTACCTATAATAGAATAAAGAAAAAGCTACATAAAAAAATTCTTAATAGGAGAAAAACTAAATGCCTAATACTAGATTTAAAAAGCATCCTTAATAATAGAAATAGTGCTAATTCTAGGTCTATAAAAGTAAAACAAGAAGACCTATTTTTATATAATAACTATAAAGAATCTTTTAATAAATCAAAATAAGTATTAGCTTAAGAGATGGTAGCACATTAGAAGTAAACCTCTCTAATTATCTAACACTTGGGTGTTATGATGAACTTGATAGATTATTATTTGAGAGAAGACATAATACTAGTCATTTAATTCATGAAAATGATATAATAACGTATATCTATATTGGAGCGATATATAAAACCTGTAAGTATAGATACATTAAAAACATCTTAGGTGATATAATATTAATAGTAAATGATAATCTAGATATAATCGCAGAATATAAGTATACTGCATATGGACTATATTCTATAAATAATCTATCTAATAGTAATACTATAGATTATGAATTCGTAGAATACAATCCATTTACATATCGTAGTTATTATCATGACCATGAATCAAATCTCTATTATCTAATAAATAGATATTATAGTCCAGAAATAGAGATGTTTATAACACCTGATTCATTTAACTATCTTGACCCATCCACATTATATGGACTTGATTTATATACATATTGTGGTAATAACCCTATTATGTATGTGGATAGTGAAGGGAATAGTTGGCGAAGTGTATTTGAAGATATAAAAAAATGGTTAGATAGAATCATTAGAAGATTATTGGGTAGGTAATATGAAAAGAAAAATTACACTTATTGAAACTGTCGATTTTTTTGGAATTGACGAAATTGATGGTGAAAGAATTGAAAATAGATATATTATTGGCTATTTTTTTGATGAAAAGAAAATAGAAGAAGCACTTTGTTACTATAAAGAATATAAAAAAGAGTCAGAGGAAATTGTTATATCGGAATTTGATTTTAAATGTTCAAAGTATCAAAAGTATGTATATGTATTGTTTTATGAGTATTCTTTAATTGTTGATGGAGAGTTTCAAGATTTTTATGAACATTTTGAACCTTTAAGCTCTTACAAAAAATGTTTGAAAACTAAAAATGAACTTTTAAAAAATACAAAATACCAAATTGACTCTAAAAAAATATTTGACGATTCTAAAGATGGATTTCATATTGAAAAAATTAAAATAAACTTTTTTTTGCGATTTAGTCACCGTTAACAATATTTGAGAAAAAGTGTTGAATTCTATTAAATAATGTTTATAGTGTAATCACTGATTATAATCTTTTTGGGTTGACATTGAAAATGGAAATTATTGGTATTATTAATAAAAATATTTAAAAGCGTTAAAGAGATAATGGAAGAATTGATAAAAATTATAAAATATCCATAAAGAATAATTATTATGACTTGCATAAATAAAGGTATGTAAAAGATGTAGTTACACCATTGAATATGATGCAAGGGGAAGAATATCTAAAATATATGGATAAATCTCCCCTATGATAACTTTACTAATATTGTATCGATGATACATATTTAAACGCTATTATCCACTCTATGTGGTTTTTCTAGGAGATATTTATGGACTTAAATGCTTATAATTATTCCTGGCAGTAGGAAGACAATTCTTCCGTTTAAAAATGAAAAATATGCTCCACTAATTGAAATTAATGGAAATAGAATATTTTTAGAAAGTGCATGGTCTGTTATTTGCTATATATATGAAGCAATCGATATTAATTCTTATTATGCATATATTAAGTTTTTAAATGGAGAAGAAGCAGCAAAGGCATATGATAAAGCGGACAAACATAACGCAATAGAGTTTCAGTATGACAATGGTTTTATGGGCGATGATTTCTCTATTCCACTTTCAAATAACCATAATACATCAAAAAAAATATTTGAATCTGGATTGATAGAATTTTATGTTTTTGGAGAAAATTTTTCGTGGTGTTTTATAGTTGCACATGAACCAAGTGGCTGTGGTCCATATTTCATTAAAAAACAATCACCACATTAAAAACATCTTAGGTGATATAATATTAATAGTAAATGATAATCTAGATATAATCGCAGAATATAACTATACTGCATATGGACTATATTCTATAAATAATCTATCTAATAGTAATACTATAGATTATGAGTTTGTAGAATACAATCCATTCACATATCGTAGTTATTATCATAACCATGAATCAAATCTCTATTATCTAATAAATAGATATTATAGTCCAGATATAGAGATGTTTATTACTCCTGATTCATTTAACTATCTTGACCCATCCACATTATATGGACTTGATTTATATACATATTGTGGTAATAACCCTATTATGTATGTGGATAGAGATGGACACGCTTTCATTTCTGCATTATTAATTAGTATGGGCATAGCTATGCTGATTGGCGGAACTATAGCGGGTGTTAGTGCATACAAATCTGGTGAAAGTGATTGGATTTGGCTGTCGATATCGCTGGTGGGCTCTTTTTTGGAGCGGCAATTGGGGCTACTATTGCATTAGGTGGAGCGGCTGGTTTAGCTGCCACTGGCGTAAGTGTAGCAGGTTTTGGATTATCAACTGGTGATGCAGGAATATCTATTGGAACTACTGCAGTCGCTAAAATGGTTAAATATTCTTTTGATTGCGTTGCCTCAGATGAAAACGAATAGAATCGTCGCGGTTTTGTTTTGTCAGGTGTAGAAGGAGCATTGCAAGGCGCTACAACATTTGGTTTAGCTTTTATTGGTGGTAAATCTGGGCTATTTAATAAATTAGGAAGTTTTGGATCTATTGACACATTCTATATTAATCATGGTGGTATGAATTTTTTAAAAGCGCTATTTTTGGGATCAAAAACACCGATTGGAGAAACGTTGTCAAAAGCGCTATTTGTAAGTTTACCTGCAGCGCTGGTAAAATGGTTAGTCGATTTAATATTTCCTGATTCATATTAGAAAGGTAGATTTTAATGAGAATTAAAAAAAATATTTATCATATGATGTTCTTTATTTTATTTTTTGAATTAATAAGTATTAGTCTTGTAACTATAGGATTTTTTCTTGGATTTGAAACAACTAAAAACAATGTTTTAATTTATTTATTAATAATTGGTTGTATTATTTTTCTTGGAATCATTGTATATTGTCTATATTCTTTATTTTGTAAAACATTTTATGAATTTACAAAAAATTCAATCAGGATTTTAAAAAATGGCATTATGATAAAGGAGATTAATTTTAATAAGATAACATATTGCAAATATTATACATTTATGGCTTTATTATTTGGAGATTCAAAGGGCGGAAATTTAGTTATTAATTATTTAGAAGATAACGAAGAGAAATATATAGAAATTTCTTTTTTAAAAAAACTAACAAAAAAAATAAATAGCACCATTTATTTGTGAGGTGGCAATGAATAATACAAAAGCAAAAAGACTTACTTGGATATTAATTTTTATATTTGGCCCAATATATTTGTTTGATTTAATTTTGATTTTGTCTGCAGGTTTAGAATGGTCTTGTTTAATGTTTAATTTGACAGATTTAACAACGGGTGAAAAAAGAATTGCTAGAGAAGCATATTTAAATATAGATAATTATGTTACTTTAAATTGCGAAATAACATCGTTTGATGTGATAAATGATTACTATATAGTTGGCTTTTTGCCATCTGTTGAATATAAAAATGAAGAATATAGCTATATAATGAAATTCATTATTCTTCCAGATGCATATGAAAAAGCAACAAACAATGGAGCAAGTTTTGAATGTGGAGAGAAATATAACATTACTTTCTGTAGAGGAGTTGAACCGCCTGTTTTTTATTTAAGATATGATCAAGTATGCTCAATTAAATCAATTGATCATTCAATAGAATATCTTCAAACAGATGATGGAATTTGTATTATTGCTGAATGGCTTGATAGTTTAAGAAGCCTTTTCTAACTTACAAGTTATAGTAGTTTAATTTTACTAATTATCTTGACCCATCCACATTATATGGACTTGATTTATATACAGGAATAATTGGAACAATATATAAAACCTGTAAATATCTTTATAGCTTCACATATTCATTGGCAAGCCACAATACCAAGACTACAATTTCAAAATAATTGTTTCTTTTTATCTTTATATAATATAATAAGTAATATGATAGAAAAAATAGTAGAGTTCTTAATAACTCTTTTTAACGGAAACGCAAAATTAATAACTCTAATAGCTTCGATGGTACCACTAATCGAACTCAAAGGAGCCATTCCTGTAGGTGTGAGACTTGGCGAAAATTTATTTTCATCAGCACTTTTTTCATACCTTGGTTCAACCATAGTTTTTTTCTTCATATTCTTTTTATTAATTCCTATATTTACACTACTTAAGAAAATAAAATTCTTTAAAAAACTAGTTGAAAAGATAGAAGCAATGTTTGAAAGAAGAGCTAAAAAGATTGCTGAAAAGAAATCTTGTGATACAGAAAAAGAAAAAAGAAGAATGTATATGAAAGCTTTGTTCATATTTGTTGCTGTACCATTTCCTGTCACTGGAGTGTGGACAGGAACGGCTATTGCTGTCTTCTTAAAGATGAAATTTAAAGATTCAATTCTTCCTATCGCTCTTGGAAATTTGGTTGCTGGATCAATAATAACATTATTAACATTCCTTTTTAAAGACTACGTAGACATAATAATTTATACATTATTTGCTATTGTTCTAATTATGTTAATAGTGTTTATTGTTAAAGTAATTAGGTCAAATCCTGATAAAAAAGAAGAAGAAAATGAGCAGAGTTAACCTCTGTTTTTTCTTGTTCAATCAGCTTTTTTGCGCAGAAAATATTTCATTTTTTTATTTGAAAACAAAATTAAAATAAGTTCTTAGGTTTATATACTTTGTATATAAACCATAAAAATCATAAAAATTTCTTATTGACTTTATCATTATATTATAATATAATATATCTCGCGTGCGAAAGCATGCATAAATTATTGGGATGTTGCTGCTACACTAGATGGTGTTGTCATAGTGAGCAGGGAACTCTCAAATTACAAACTAAAAGATATTTAGAAAGGAGCAACACATGGTAGCAAGAAAAGACATTAGAATCAAACTAAAATCCTATGACGCAAAGTTATTGGATCAATCTGCAAAACGTATCAAAGATGCAGCCAAAAGAACTGGTGCGAAAGTATCAGGACCTATCCCACTACCTACTGACAAAGAAGTCTTCACAGTCTTAAGAAGTCCTCATGTCAATAAGGATTCAAGGGAACAATTTGAAAGAAGAACACACAAGAGATTAATCGACATTATTCATCCAACCCAAGCAACAATGGATGCCTTAATGAGATTAGACCTCCCATCAGGTGTTGACATTCAACTTAAGTAGGTGACAAGTTATGAGAAATGCAATCCTTACAAGAAAAGTTGGAATGACTCAAGTATTTGATCAAAACGGACTTTTAGTACCTGTAACTGTACTAGAAGCAAAAGGCGGAAATACCGTTCTCCAAATTAAGACTAAGGAAAACGATGGTTATTCTGCTTATCAATTAGGTTTCGAAGATAAAAAGGAATCTAATGCATCTAAAGCTTTAATCGCTCACTGCAAGAAAGCGAACACTGCTCCAAAGAGATGTATCTCTGAAGTTAGATGCAAAGACATAACATTAAACGTTGGTGATACTGTAAACGTAGATATGTTCGAAGCTGGACAATATGTAGACGTAACAGGAACTGCAATTGGTAAAGGCTATGCCGGTCCAATCAAATTAAATAACCAACACAGAGGACCTATGGGTCACGGTTCAAAATATCACAGAGGAATCGGTTCAATGGGTTCTATCGCTCCAAACAGAGTGTATAAAGGTAAAAGAATGCCTTCTCATATGGGTGCTTGGACTAGAACAGTTCAAAACTTATCAGTAGTAGAAGTTATCGCTGATAAGAACTTAATCTTAGTTAAAGGAAACGTACCAGGACCTAAGAAAGGCTTAGTATTCGTTAAAGCTTCTTTAAAGAAAACAGCTTAGGAGAGTAAAATATGGCTAATATCAATGTATTAAATATGCAGGGTGAAGTTGTATCATCACTCGAATTAAACGATAAAGTCTTTGGACAAGAATGGAACGATCAAATAATCTATGATGTAGTTAAGTCTCAAAGAGCGGCTATGAGAAACGGTTCAAGTCAAACTAAAAACCGTGCAGCTGTATCAGGCGGTGGAAGAAAACCTTATAGACAAAAAGGCACAGGCCACGCTCGTCAAGGTACAATCAGAGCCCCACAATACAGAGGCGGTGGACACGTATTTGAATTACATCCAAGAGATTATAGTTTCCAAGTAAACAAGAAGGTAAGAAGACAAGCTTTAAGAATCGCTTTATCTGAAAAAGTATCAGAAGGCAAATTCATCGTTCTTGATAATCTTCAAGTTGAAGAAGTTAAAACTAAAACAATCGTTAAAATGTTTGACGATGTTAAAGCTGAAGGTAAAACACTCGTTCTCGTTAACGGCTTAGATGTTAAACTTGAACTCTCAGTTAGAAATCTACCTTATGCTGCAATCTGTCTAGATAGTCACTCAAGTGTTTATGACATCTTAGATGCTGAAACACTCGTAGTTACTAAAGACGTAGTAAATTATTTTGAGGAGGCTTTATTAGATGAATAGTTATGATGTAGTAAAGAAGCCTATCATTACAGAAAAAAGTATGAAGCTTGTAGAAGCTAATCAATATACTTTTGAAGTAGCTAAAAACGCCACTAAAGAAGACGTTAAAAAGGCTATAGAAGAAATTTTTAAAGTTCGTGTTAAATCAGTAAACATGATCAATTGTCTTCCAAAAGCGAAGAGAGTTGGTAAATATTCAGGATTTTTACCAGCAGTACAAAAAGCAGTTGTTAAACTAGCTAAAGGCGATAAGATTGAAATCTACGCTAAATAGGACTTAGTATGGGAATTAAGAAATATAAACCTATCACTAATGGAACAAGAAACATGAGTGCTCTCGATTACAAAGAAATCACTACAAATGTTCCAGAAAAATCTTTAACTGAAGTTTTAAAGAAAAATGGTGGTAGAAATAACCAAGGTAAGATCACTGTTCGTCATCAAGGTGGCGGTGAAAAACAAAGATACAGAATTATCGACTTCAAGAGAAATAAAGATGGTATCGAAGGTGTAGTTAAAACTATCGAATACGATCCATCAAGAACTGCATTCATCTCTCTTATCCAATATCCTGATGGAGAAAAGAGATATATCATTCGTCCAGAAGGCCTAAAAGTAGGTGACAAAGTTATCTCTGGCGAAAACGTAGATATCCAAACTGGTAACTGCCTTCCAGTAGGTAATATCCCAGTTGGTACATTCATCCACAACCTAGAATTAATCCCTGGTCATGGTGCACAACTCGTAAGAAGTGCTGGATCAAGTGCACAAATTCTTGGTAAAGATAACGGCTTCGTAATCATCAGATTATCAAGCGGTGAAGTAAGAAGATTTAAAGAAGCTTGCCGTGCAACTATTGGTGTTGTATGTAATGGTGAAAGAACACTTATTTATGTAGGTAAAGCTGGTAAATCAAGACATTATGGTATTCGTCCAACAGTAAGAGGTTCTGTAATGAACCCTGTAGATCACCCACACGGTGGTGGTGAAGGTACTCAACCTATTGGACATAAAGCACCAATGACCCCTTGGGGTAAGAAAGCTCTTGGCGTTAAGACAAGAAGCAAGAAGAATCCTTCTAACAAGTTTATTGTAAGAAGAAGAAACAGTAAGTAGGAGATAGGGCATGTCAAGATCTATTAAGAAAGGTCCATTCTGTGATGAATCTTTAATGAAGAAAGTCATCGAAGCTAAAAACTCAAAATCAAAGAAAGTTATTCAAACTTGGTCAAGACGTTCTACTATCTTCCCAGAATTTGTAGGACTCACAATCGGCGTATACAATGGAAAACAATTCGTTCCAGTATATGTTGTAGAAGATATGGTTGGACACAAACTTGGTGAATTCTCACTCACAAGAAACTTCCGTGGCCATACTTCTGGCGATAAATCACAAGGCAAACGATAGGAGGAACTAAAATGGAAGCTAAAGCTAGTGTACAAATGATAAGAATTGCTCCTCGTAAAGTTAGACTTGTTCTTGATTTAGTTAGAGGCAAAGATTACAAAGAAGCTGAAGCCATCTTAAAAAACGTTAATCGTGGCGCAGCTAAAGAAGTATTAAAAGTTATCAATTCATGTAAAGCTAATGCTGAACACAACTTCAATATGGATGTTGAAAAGCTTTACGTTAAAGAAATTTACGCAAACGAAGGAATTACAATGAAGAGAATGCAACCTCATGCCAAAGGTCAAGGATTTGCAATCTTAAAAAGAACTAGTTCAATCTACTGCGTTTTAGGAGAGAGGGAATAATCTATGGGACAAAAAGTTAATCCTAATGGTTTACGTCTTGGCATCAACAAGAACTGGGATGCTAGATGGTATGCAAGCAATAAAGAAGTGCCAAACCTTCTCGACGAAGATTTAAAAATTAGAAAATATGTAGCAAAGAAATTCCAATCAGCATCAATCGCTAGAGTTATTACTGAAAGAAGTAAAAACAGAGTAGTAGTTACTCTCTATACTGCAAAACCTGGTATGGTTATCGGTAGAGAAGGCGCTATCAAGAAAGAAGCTGTTGAAGAATTATCTAAATTAACTGGAAAAGAAGTATATGTAAACGTTAAAGAAGTTAGACGTCCTGAAACTGATGCAACACTCGTTGCTGATTCAATCGCTCGTCAACTTGAAAATCGTGCTTCATTTAGAAGAGTTCAAAAACTCGCTATCACTAGAGCATTAAAAGCTGGTGCTAAAGGTTGCAAAACTTCTATTTCTGGAAGACTTGCTGGCGCTGAAATCGCTAGAAGTGAAGGATATTCTGAAGGAAACGTTCCTCTACATACTCTTCGTGCTAATATCGACTATGCTCACACTGAAGCCTTAACAACTTATGGTGTTCTCGGTGTAAAGGTATGGATCTATAAAGGCGAAGTATTAAAAGGAACTCCTGAAGAAGAAGATGTAAGAAGGGAGGACAGAAGACATGCTAATGCCAAAAAGAACTAAGTACCGCCGTCCACATAGACTTTCATATGAAGGTCATGCTAAAGGTGGAACTGAACTAGCATTCGGTGAATTTGGTTTAATGGCCAAAGAAGGTGCATGGATTACTGCACGTCAAATCGAAGCTGCCAGAGTTGCTATCACAAGATATTTAGATAGAACAGGTAAAGTTTGGATCAAAGTATTCCCTCACTTAGCTAAAACTAAGAAACCTCTCGAAGTTCGTATGGGTTCTGGTAAAGGTGCTGTTGAAGGATATGTTGCAGTAGTAAAAGAAGGATTTATCCTCTTTGAAGTAGCTGGCGTAAGCGAAGAAGCTGCTAAAGAAGCATTCCGTCTTGGTTCTGCAAAACTTCCTATTCTAACAAAAATGGTAAAAAGGGAGGCTAAATAATTATGAGAATTGAAGAGATTAGAAAACTTTCTAATGAAGAAATTAATGCTCAAATTCAAGATTTAAAGAAAAAATTATTTGAACTCCGTTTCAAACAAGCTACAGGTCAATTACAAAGTGTAGCTGACATCAAAAAAACAAGAAAAACTATCGCTCGTCTCTCTACAGTATTAAGCGAGAGAAGAGTAGAGGCGTAAGGAGAACGATATGGAAAGAAATGTACGTAAAACTTTCGTAGGCATCGTTGTATCTGATACAAATGATAAAACTATCACTGTAAAAGTTGATACTTATAAAAAACATCCTCTCTACTCTAAAAGAGTGATGTCATCAAAGAAATTTAGAGCTCATGATGAAGAAAATATCGCCCATGTTGGTGATAAAGTTGAAATCATGGAAACAAGACCTCTCAGTGCTACTAAACGTTATCGTTTAATTAAAGTTATTGAGAAGCATATTGCGGTTTAGGAGGTTCGGTATGATTCAAGCGTTTTCAAGATTAAGAGTTGCCGATAATTCTGGCGCAAAAACTATTATGTGTATAAAAGTATTAGGCGGTACTCACAGAAGATTTGCAACAATCGGTGATATCATCGTTGCAACTGTAAAGAGTGCCTCATCTGATGGTAACGTTAAACAATCTGATATTGTTAAAGCTGTTATCGTTAGAACTAAGAGAAGCATTCAAAGACCTGATGGATCTTCAATCAAATTTGATGATAACGCAGCTGTTATCGTAGATGCTGAAAAGAATCCAAAAGGTACTCGTATCTTTGGCCCAGTCGCAAGAGAACTTCGTGAAAAAGAATTCACAAAGATCGTATCTCTCGCTCCTGAGGTATTATAGGAGGAACATATGAATCTTAAAAAAGGTGATCAAGTAGTTATTATAAGCGGTGCTGATAAAGGCAAAACTGCAAAAGTAGTTGCTGTATTAACTAATAAAAACAAAGTCCTCCTCGAAGGCGAAGGTTTAAAACTTGCTAAACATCATGAAAAACCATCTAACTCAAACCCAGATGGCGGTATCGTTGATAAAGCTATTCCAGTAGATGCATCAAATGTAATGCTCGTAGTTGGAAAAGACAAACAAAGAACAAGAGTTGGTTATAAAACTATAACTCAACAATCTAAAAAGAAAAATAGTCCAGCTGTATCTAAAAAAGTTAGATATTCAGTTAAGACTCAAGAAGTGTTGGATTAGTAGGAGTGAATTATGAATAGACTACAAGAAAGATATTTAAATGAAATCCAACCAGCTTTAATGAAGAAATTCAATTATTCAACTGTTATGCAATGTCCTAAAGTTGTTAAGATCGTTGTTAATATGGGTGTTGGTGATTCAATCCAAAACTCTAAATTATTAGACGATGCAGTAGCTGACTTAACACAAATCACAGGTCAAAAACCAGTTATAACAGTTGCGAAGAAATCAATCGCTAACTTCAAACTTCGTGAAGGTATGAAGATCGGTACAAAGGTTACTCTTCGTGGTCAAAGAATGTATGAATTCTTAGATAAGCTCGTTTCAATTACTCTTCCTCGTGTTAGAGACTTTAGAGGCGTTAGCGCTAAAGCTTTCGACGGCAGAGGAAACTACACATTAGGTGTTAAAGAACAAATTATCTTCCCAGAAATCAATCTAGATAAGGTAAGTAAAGTTCGTGGTATGGACATTGTAATCGTTACAACTGCCCAAACTGATGAGGAAGCTTTCGAATTATTAAAACTCGTAGGCGTTCCATTCCAACGTAAAGGTGAATAATTATGGCAAAAACATCAAAGATCGTTAGTCAAAAAAGACCAAAGAAGTTCTCAACTCGTGCTTACACAAGATGTGAAAGATGTGGACGTCCTCATGCAGTATACCGCAAATTCCATTTATGCCGTATCTGTTTCAGGGAATTAGCTTCAGAGGGAAAAATCCCTGGAGTAAGAAAATCAAGTTGGTAGGAGGATAAAAATATGATGACAGATCCAATTGCTGATATGCTCACTCGTATCAGAAATGCAAATGCGATGAAGATGAAGACTGTTAATATTCCTCTATCACGCACAAAAACTGAAATCCTTGAAGTTTTAAGACTTGAAGGTTACATCATGGGTTATGAAGTTAAAAGAGATGAAGTTTCTCATAGAAACGTTATCGAAGTAACTCTCAAATACTTATCAAATAATGAAAGAGTTATCCAAGGACTCAAAAGAATCTCTAAGCCAGGCTTAAGAGTTTATGCAGCAGCTGAAAAACTCCCTAAAGTACTTAATGGGCTCGGTGTTGCAATCGTTTCTACATCAAAAGGTATTATGACTGATAAAGATGCAAGAAAACAAAACATCGGTGGCGAAATAATCGCCTACATCTGGTAATTAATATGAGTCGTATTGGTAAAAAACCTATAGTGATTCCTGAAAATACAACAGTAGAAGTTGAAAACAATGTAGTTACTGTTAAAGGTAAAAACGGAACACTAACACAAAAATTTAGAGATGATGTAGTAATCGAAGTTAAGAATAACGAAGTACACGTTACTCTTCCAGAAAAACCTACAAACTTCTCAGAAGTATATCATGGAACTGCAAGAGCATTAATCAACAACATGGTTGTAGGCTGTAGTGAAGGTTTCAAAGTTCCACTAGAAATCAAAGGTACAGGTTATAGATTTGTGCTAAACAATCCACAAGTACTTACAGTTATCGCTGGATATTCAAATCCAGTAGAGTCTAAGATTCCAGAAGGAATCACAATTGAGCTCCCAACTCAAACTGATTGCGTTATCAAAGGTGCAAATAAGGAACAAGTTGGAGAATATGCAGCTAACATTAGGGGAATTAGACCTCCTGAGCCATACCATGGAAAAGGTATAAGATATAAAGGCGAAAAAGTTAGACATAAAGAAGGGAAGACAGCGAAGTAATTATGATTAAAATTTATGATTCAAACGCTCAAAGACTAAAACGTCACGCGCGTGTAAGAAAGACTGTAAGCGGAACAGCTGAACGTCCAAGATTAGATGTTTTCCGTTCAAATTTACATATTTATGCTCAAGTTATCGATGATACTAAAGGTGTAACACTTGTTAGTGCATCAAGTTTAAAACTCTCTCGTGGATCTAATTGTGAAGCAGCTAAAGAAGTAGGCAAGATGGTTGCTGAAGCTGCACTCAAAGCTGGAATCACTGAAGTAGTATTCGACCGTGGTGGTTATATCTATCATGGTAGAGTTAAAGCATTAGCTGAAGGCGCTAGAGAAGCCGGCTTAAAATTCTAAGGAGGATATGAAATGGAAGAAAAAGAATTAGAAGTTTTAGAAACTCCTGAGACTCAAGAAGCTCCTCAAAAAGCTGAAGTTAGTCAAGAAGAACATCAAAGAAAAGATCGTAAAATTGAAAGACGTCCAAGAAGAGAAAAAGCTGTTGAAGAAGAATCTCCATACAAAGAAAGCTTAATCTCAATTGGAAGAATTACTAAGGTAGTTAAGGGTGGTAGAAGAATGCGTTTCAATGCCCTCGTAGTTATCGGTGATGGTAAAGGTCTTGTTGGATTTGGTACTGGTAAAGCTCATGAAGTACCAGATGCAATCAAAAAAGCAGCAAAAGATGCTGAAAAGAATCTTGTTAAAGTTCCACTATACGGAACTACAATTCCTCACCAAATAGTAGGTCACTATGGTGCAGGCAAAGTCCTCCTAAAACCAGCCGTTCCTGGTACTGGTGTATCAGCAGGTGGTGCTGTTCGTTCTATTATGGAACTTGCAGGTATTGAGGACGTATTATCAAAATCTCTCGGATCTCATACTCCAGTAAATGTCGTTAGAGCAACTTTCGATGCACTAACTCACTTGCGTTCAGTAGATCAAGTTGCTGAAGTTAGAGGTATCGAGGCTAGGAAGGTACTTAAATAATGTTAAAAGTCACTTTAGTTAAGAGCCCTCTTACAAGAAAACAAAACCAAATAGCTACTGTTAAGGCTCTCGGTTTACACAAACTTCACAGCTCAGTAGTAAAAAACGATAATCCTCAGATCAGAGGTATGATCAATACAATCAAACACCTCGTTAAGGTCGAAGAAGTGGAGGCATAATATGGCACTTGAAAATTTAAAACCAACTCCTGGTTCAAATCATTCAAAAAAAGTATTAGGTCGTGGTTATGGCGCCCATGGTAAAACTTCAGGTAGAGGCCAAAAAGGTCAAGGATCACGTGCTGGTGGTGGACCTCGTCTCGGTTTCACAGGTGGTGAAACACCACTCTATAAGAGACTTGCTAAAAGAGGTTTCACTCATGTATTTAAGAAACAATACGCAATTGTTAATGTTTCAAGCTTAAACGTATTTGAAGCAGGTACTGTTGTTGACAAAGAAGCTTTAGTAAATGCTAATTTAGTAGATAAAGATGCAAAACTCGTTAAAGTTCTTGCAAATGGCGAATTAAATGTATCTTTAACTGTTAAAGTTGACAAAGTATCTGAAAGTGCAAAATCTAAAATTGAAGCCGCTGGTGGAAAAGTAGAGGAGTAATACTATGGATACTATCAAGAAGGTCTTCAAAAATAAAGAAGAGATGCGCAAAATATTATTTACTCTCTTAATATTCTTAGTATTTAAAATCTGTACTATGATTCCTGCAGTAAATAATGTACAGTTATTCAAAGCTGAAGATTCAGCTGGATTTATTGGTATCATCAACTCCTTCTCAGGAGACGCTCTTAGAAATTATTCGATAGTTGCACTTGGAATAGGCCCTTACATCACCGCATCTATCATTATTGAACTTCTAGAAATGGATATCATTCCAATTCTAAAAGAATGGAAAGAAGAAGGTGAAGAAGGCCGTAAGAAATTAGGTCAACTTACAAGATATGCTGGTGTCGTTGTAGCATTTATCCAAGCTATCGCAACAACATTTGGTATGCAACAACAAATCTTCCAAGGCGGAAGAACAACATTCTTTGGCCTAATGGCTGTTTCAATTACTCTAACTGCTGGCGCTGCACTTTGTATCTGGCTAGCAGACTTAATCACAACTTATGGTGTTGGTAATGGAGCATCACTCCTTATCACTATGGGTATCATTATTTCTTTCCCAAGTTCTATAAATACATTAATCTCAGAAATATCAGGTCAAGATGTCGCTGTATCTAAATACTTCATGGCATTCTTCACACTCTTATTATTCTTTGTAATCCTAATCGGTATCGTATTTATGGAATCTTCACAAAGAAAAATTCAGATTCAATATGCTAATAGACCTAGCGCTGCTAAGTTCCAAGGCTCTAGCGAATCTACTTTCCCAATCAAAATCAACTCAGCTTCAGTTATACCAGTAATCTTCGCTGCAACTTTACTCGGTATACCACAAACAATCTTCTCATTCACAGTCAATCCAAACACAGGTGCTGCGCTCTGGTTAAATGAAATTTTCTCATCACACGCCTTAATCGGATATGTAATCTATGTATTATTAATATTCTTCTTTACAATATTCTATACATTCTTACAAATCAATCCACAAAAGACTGCAGAAGATTTACAAAAACGTGGTGCATATATCCCTGGTTATCGTCCAGGATATGAAACTGAACAATATCTATCTAAAGTATTATTTAATGTAACTTTATTTGGCGCACTATATCTAGTTGTTGTCGCATCACTTCCAACATTATCAACAATGCTTGGTGCTTCTAGTGCTATAGAAATTGGTGGTACATCACTCATGATCGTTGTTGGTGTTGCTGTCGAAACAGTACGTCAAATCAAGACTGATGTGCAAGATCAAAGATATGAGGGCTTCCTCGCATAGGTGATGCATGAATCTAGTTATTCTTGGAAAACCTGGTGCAGGGAAGGGCACATTATGCCAATACTGTGTAAAAAAAGCTAACCTCTGTCATATTTCAACAGGAGACATATTTAGACAAGAAATAAGTGCTAAAACTCCTCTTGGAATACTTGCTGACTCATACATTAGCAAGGGCAATCTTTGTCCTGATAGCGTCACAAACGAAATAATCAAGAATATACTATTAAAGGATCCATCTAGAAGTTATCTATTTGATGGTTATCCTAGAACTGTTAATCAAGCTGATGCTCTAGCTCAAATGATGAATGAGCTAGGCATCAAGCTAGATGCAGTAATAGATATGAATGTAAGTGATGAAATCGTTATCGAGCGTCTATCTACAAGAAGACTTTGCAGAAACTGTGGTGCTATCTACAACACAAGAAATCATATGCCAAAAGTTGAAGGCAAATGCGATCTTTGTGGTGGTGAAATCTATACAAGAGATGATGACCAAGTTGATGCAATAAAAGAACGTTTATCTGTATATAAATCAAAAACTCAACCATTGATCGATTATTATACAAATAACGGACTAATTATGATAGTAGACGGAAGTCTACACCCAAGAGATCTATATCAAGTAATCAAGAATAATCTTGATGAAAGAAATCTTTAAATCTTAAAATCTCTAAAGATTTAAAAATTCTAGTAGACATTAAGGAGAAATGAATGGCAAAAGATGATGTAATAGAATTCGACGGTACAGTCGTAGAAGTATTACCAAACACAGAATTCATTGTTGAACTTAAAAATGGACATCGTATCCATGCGCACGTTTCTGGCAAAATCCGTATAAACAACATACGCATTTTGCAAGGTCAAGAAGTAAGAGTAGAATTATCATCTTATGATTTAACACGTGGCAGAATTACGAGGAGATACAATTCAAAAAAGGAGAATTAATCAAATTCATGAAAACTAGACCTTCAGTTAAAAAGATTTGCGACAAGTGCAAAGTTATTAGAAGACATGGTGTTGTAATGGTAATTTGTGAAAATCCTAAACATAAACAAAGACAAGGTAAATAAGGAGAAAATAGAGTATGGCACGTATAGTAGGTGTAGATATTCCTAATGATAAGAGAGTCGTTATTTCCCTTACTTATATTTATGGTATTGGATTAAGCACTTCAAAGAAAATCTTAGAAAAAGTAGGAGTATCAGAAGATACAAGAGTTAAAAATCTTACAGATGAAGAATTAACTAAAATAAGAAACGAAGTTTCTGCATACAAAATCGAAGGTGATCTCAGAAGAGACACTACAAACGATATTAAGCGTTTAATGGATATTGGCTGTTATAGAGGAATTAGACATAGAAAAGGTTTACCAGTTAATGGCCAAAACACAAGAAATAACGCAAGAACACGTAAAGGTCCAAAGAAGACCGTTACTAACAAGAAGAAATAAGGGAGGACTTGATAAATGGCTACAACAACAAGAAAACGTCGTGTTAAGAAAAATATCCCTTATGGTATTGCACACATTCATTCAACATTCAACAATACAATCGTATCAATCACAGATCCACAAGGCAATCTAGTTTCTTGGGCATCTGCTGGTGCAGTAGGATACAAGGGATCTAAAAAATCAACTCCATTTGCTGCAGGTTTAGCAAGCGAAGCTGCTGCTAAGAAAGCTGCTGCAGATTGTGGTATGAAGAAAGTAGAAGTTGATGTTAAAGGACCAGGACCAGGAAGAGATACAGCTATCCGTTCTCTAGCAGTTGCTGGACTCGAAATAACTGCTATTTACGATACTACACCAATTCCACACAATGGTTGTCGTCCACCTAAGAGACCACGTGGCTAGGAGGTTTTAATAATATGGCAGATTTTGATATCACTCAAGATTCTAGAGCTGCTCATGAAGAGTTAAAACTTATCGCTCCAAAGGCTGTTATTACTCCAGGTAGCGATAAAGATAATGCCATCCTCTCCGTAAAACCACTCGAAAGAGGATATGGTCTTACAATTGGTAATGCTCTAAGAAGAGTATTACTAGCTAGTCTTCCAGGCGCTGCAATTACTTCAATTCAAATAGAAGGTATTCAACATGAATTCTCATCTATTCCTGGAGTAATCGAAGATGTTACTGGAATCGTATTAAATTTAAAATCAGTTATTCTAAAAATCGTATCTGAAGATGCAATCGAAAAGAATCTTCAAATCGATGTTGAAGGCCCTATGACTGTTACAGCTGGCGATATCCTTTGCGATGAAGAAGTTGAAATCGTAAATAAAGATCAATACATCTGTAGAGTTAATAGCGGAAGACTCAGAATCGATTTAACCGCAAGAAAAGGTATTGGTTATAAGAATGCTGATGAAAACAGAGAATACTATGAATCACTTGCAGGTGTTATTCCAATTGATTCAATCTATACTCCTGTTGTAAAAGTTGCTTACCATGTAAACAAAGTCAGAATTCAAGACAACGCTAACTATGAAGAATTAGTACTTGATGTTACTACAAATGGTGGTGTTACTCCTGAATATGCTGTTGCAAAAGCTGCAATGATTCTTAAAGATCAGCTCGATTGCATAGCTTCATTATCTGATAGAGCAGTACAGGAAGGCTCTACTACAGGTGCATCAGTAGTTGAATCTGAAGAATCACAAACTCCTGATAGACCAATCGAAGACTTAGATTTAAGTGTTAGATCATACAACTGTCTTAAGAGATTTGGTATCTTCAAGATCAGCGAGCTATGCGACAAGACTGAGGAAGATATGATGAAGATTAGAAACCTCGGTAAGAAATCTTTAAAGGAAATCAAGGACAAGCTTACAGAAATGGATCTTGGTTTCGCTCGTCATTAAAATAGGAGGACTATATGTCAAACAAGTTTACACAGTTAAATCGTGATATGTCATCAAGAAAAGCATTAGTAAGAGATCTTTCAACTCAACTTATTCTTTATGGTGAAATCAAGACAACTGAAAAGAAAGCTAAATTAATTTCTGGAATCGTTGAAAAGCTCGTTACTTGTGCTAAAAACGGTTTAGACACTAATAATTCTAAAGATTTACTTGCTGCAAGAAGAGAAGTTATGGAGACAGTTAGACCACTCAAGAACGCTGATGGCAAAACTGCAACTCAAATTCTATTTGATGATATCGCACCAAAATATAAAGATAGAAATGGTGGATATACTCAAATCTTCAAACTTGCTCCACGTACTGGTGATGGAGCTCCAATGGCTCTAATCAGATTTGTTAAATAATTAAGCAAATATTCTATTATAAAAAGATAAGATTTGTTGAATCTTATCTTTTTAATTTATAGAATTTTCTATTTTTTTCTTTTCTTATATTTAAAGATGTATGCTGTAAAATATGTTATAATAAATAACGAGGTTATTTAATCTTATGAAAATTGTATTTGATAATGTTAAATTTCAGTATGATAGTATGAAAAGAAATGTCCTTAAAGGGATTTCTTTTACTATCGACAAACCTGAATGGATTTCCATTATTGGACACAATGGTTCTGGAAAATCAACACTCGCTAAGATTCTTGTCGGACTTTTATCTCCAACTTTTGGGAGTATATATGTAAATGACATTGAACTTAATGAAGAAAATTTATATGAAATAAGAAAACATATTGGAATAGTATTTCAAAACCCTGATAACCAATTTGTAGCGACAAGTGTTGAAGATGATATAGCTTTTGGTCTTGAGAATAATCTAATAGAAAGAGAAGAGATGATTAAGCGTGTCGATGATGTTTTAAATCTTGTCTCAATGAAAGAATTTAAAAACGAAATGCCATCGAATTTATCGGGAGGGCAGAAACAACGTGTTGCCATCGCGGGGATTCTTGCGATCAACCCTGAAATATATATCTTAGATGAAGCAACCTCTATGCTTGATCCTAAAGGCAGAGAGGATTTCTTGAAAATCGTTAAAATGCTCAAAGAAGAAGGCAAAACCATCATCATGATTACTCACGATATGAATGAAGCACTTCTAACCGATAGATGTATTGTATTAAAAGATGGTGAAATCATCAAAGATGCAAAAACGATCGAATGTTTAAATGATTATGAATTATTAAAATCATCTAGGTTAGAAATGCCTAGCTCGCTTTATGTTTATCATGAACTAAAAGAAAAAAATTACGACAATAAGGAGGTTCTAAATGCTTTATGGGAATCAGCCTTAAAGAAGTAAATTTTTCATATAATCCAAAAAGAAAAGGCACTAAATATGCCTTAAAAGATATCAATTTAGAGATCTCACCAAGTGATGAATTTATCGCTATAATTGGTGAAACTGGAAGCGGAAAATCAACTCTCGCATCGCTTTTTAATGCTCTTAAGATTCCAACATCAGGAGAAGCATATGTCAGTGGTATTAAGATTAAAAAAGTGAGAAAGAGACGCGAAAACTACAACAAAATAAGAAAACATGTAGGTCTAGTTTTCCAAATGAGTGATTATCAGCTCTTTGAAGAAACTGTTTTAAAAGATGTAATGTTCGCTCCTCTTAATTTTAAAAAGACAAAAGAAGAAGCTCTTAAGATTGCGAAAAGTTCACTTGAACTTGTGGAAATCGATGAATCATTATTTGGCGTTAGTCCATTCACTCTTTCTGGCGGTGAAAAGAAACTTGTTTCGATCGCTGGAATTTTAGCTATGGAACCAGATATTTTAATCTTCGATGAACCGACTGCTGGAATTGATCCGAGCACTAAGAAAAAGCTTCTAAAATTATTTAGATCACTAAATGAAATCAAACACAAATCAGTTATTTTAATCACCCACGATATGAACATTGTGAATGAATATGCCAAAAGAGTGATTCTTATGAAGGATGGAACCATCTCATTTGATTCATCGCCTTATGATTTATTTGTAAATAATAGAAAAATTGTTAAAGATGCAAATATAGATCTACCAGATTCTTATAAAATAATTGATCTATTAAAAGAAAAAACATCTGTCAGATTCAATGAAAATATCAAAATCAAAAATCTTGGAAATATTGTCGAGGAGCTAATTAATGAATAATTTTGTATTAGGGCAATATGTTCCCGGTAATTCATATATTTATAGAATCGATCCTAGAGTTAAAATAATCTCTACGATTTTGCTTATGATATCTATATTTTTCTTAACCTCAATATATGAGATATTAGGTGCTCTTTTATTGATACTCATCATATTAATAAGTGCTAGAATCTCAATAATTAAAGCTGTCAGAGGTTTAAAACCTCTCTTGATATTATCAATATTCGTTTTCTTTTTTCAAATATTCTTTAATCAAGTTGGACAGGTTGTTTATTCAGTTAATTTAAACTTTTCACTTTTGTCAATCATCGCTATCATATCCCTAACAGTCTTATTTATAATAATCAGAAAATATATAAATTTCAAATTCTTGTTGTTTTTGGTGTACTTAGGATCACTTTATGCATCCCTCGTTTATATTAAAACAACCGATGTTTATTATACATATGTCTTAAATATATTTGATAAAGGTCTTGAGACAAGCTCGTTTGTCTTTTTTAGATTAGTCACAATGGTCTTTATTGCAACTCTTCTTACATTATCTACAAAACCAGCCGATATTACTCTTGGATTTGAATATTTATTAAGGCCACTTAAGATATTTAAATTAAATTCTGAAGAATTTGCGCTTATCATCTCAATTGCTTTAAGATATATTCCAACTATCTTAGATGAGGCATTAAAAATCATGGATGCTCAAGCCTCTCGCGGTGCTGATTTTAAAGGTGGTAATGTTTTTAAGAAAATTAGAATAATTGTGTCTTTGCTTGTACCGATGTTTGTACTATCTTTTGAAAGAAGTGATCAACTTGCGGATGCAATGTTATCAAGAAATTATGTTCCTGGTAAAGCTAAAACAAAATATCATATCTTAAAATGGAAAACCTTTGATACAATTGTTTTAATTATGTCATTTATTATTCTTGGAGGTTCTATATGTCTTTTTGTGCTATAGATGCTTTTAAGGATTATCTATTAGGGGAAAATAATGATAATTCCATCTTTTCGCCTTGTTTTATTGCCTTAAGAGACAAAGACTATAATAAAATTACATCCCTTACTGACATTAGAAAACATTATAGTAATAAAATAGAAAATGTTGTGATTGAAAAAGAAGATTCACATTATCTTATCTATTATGTTTCTTTAGGCATTAAATATATCATCAAGGCAAGATTAGATCAAAATTCAAAGATATTATCGCTTGTTGAAGAGATTTATGATGAGTCACTATCCCAAGTTCTTTTAGAAATTGAATATGATGGTTCTAGATATAGTGGCATGCAAAAACAATCTGAATCAAACCTTAAAACAATTCAAGGAGAGATAGAAAAAGCCCTCAAAAAAATGCTTAATAAAGATGTTCAAATAATCGTTTCTTCGAGGACAGATGCTAAAGTTCATGCGAAAGGTCAAAGAATTCAATTTCCATCATTCGGTATTTTGCCATCTAAATATGCCTATTCTTTAAATAATCTTTTACCAGATGATATCAGAATTAAAAACGCTCTTTTAAAATCTCAAATATTTCATGCTAGATATGATACTATTGAAAAAGAATATGAATATGTGATAGATACAGGCGAATATTCTGTCTTCAATAAAGATTATGTCTATTATCAAAAAATAAATGACATAGAAAAACTAAAAAGAGAATTAAAAGAAATTGAAGGTTGTCATGACTATTATGCTTTCTGTCGTGGTGAAAATGACAACACAATAAGAACGATATATAAAACGGATGTAGAGATAATAGAATCAAGAATTGTCCTAAGGTTTATTGCGAATGGATTCTTGCATAATATGATCAGATTTATTGTAGGAGCTTTAATAGATTCGGTAAACAATAATAAACCATCAATTAAAGAATTATTAGACTTAAAAGACAAAAACTTAACTCCAAAATTAGCTCCAGCATCTGGCTTATATCTAATAAAAATAAAATATTAAGTCCTTAATATTTCAAATATAACTAATTTGTGCAATAATTATTGTGTAAATGGGGGTTTTGTATGTACGGAAAATTCATAACATTTGAAGGAACTGATGGATCAGGAAAAACTTCAATTATCAAAGAAGTTGAAAGGTATTTAAAAATACAAGGTTATAATGTCGTTACCACAAGAGAACCAGGTGGTGTTGCCATCTCTGAACAAGTTCGAAATGTCATTCATGATGTAAATAATACAGAAATGGATCCTCTATGTGAAGCATTTTTATATGCTGCATCAAGAAGACAACACTTAGTTCAAAAAGTTATGCCATTATTAAAAGAAGGAATCATCGTCATTTGTGATAGATATGTTGATTCATCTTTAGCTTATCAAGGATATGCTCGTGGAATCGGCATTGAAAAAGTCAAAGAGATCAATGAATATGCGATAGATGGAATATATCCTGATCTAACTATCTTCTTAGATGTAAGCCCAAAGCTTGGAATTGAAAGAATTATGTCCAACCAAAAAAATCATGAATTAAATAGATTGGATAAAGAATCAATAAACTTCCACGAAAAGACTCATGAAGGATATTTAGAATTAGTTAAAATGTTCCCAGATAGAATCAAGAGAGTTGATGGTGAAAGAAGCATCAAGGAAGTTTCATTCGACTGTTTTCAACTAATTAAAGGAATACTATAAACGTGGATTATAGCTATCTTATTGATGAACAAAAAATAGTTTATTCAACCTTAAAAAATATGATTGAAAAAGGGCATGTGCCACATGCCTTCATTTTTTATGGAGATAAGTCTACATCAAAAGTCCCAATGACTAAATATTTCATCAAGATGATATATGCAAAAGAACTTAATCTAGAAATCGATTCCGATCCAGTATTTAAACGAATTGATGATGATTCATCCACAAATATTTATTGGATTAGAAAAGATAAAAAAACAACTATTAGCACTGATCTTGTAAAAGATTATATGAAAGAATCATATAGTAAATCTTTAGAAGATGGACCAAGATTTTATATATTTGAAGATGCTGATGATATGAACATAAACGCTTCAAATGCAATACTTAAATTTGTTGAAGAACCTATAGATGACATCTATATAATATTTCTTGTTGAAAATTTATCTAAATTATTAGATACAATTATTTCGAGATGTGTTCTCTTATCTTTCAAACCTTTAAATAAAGATAATGTATACAAAAAACTTCTTGATAAAGGTTATGAAGAGGAAGTTTTAAAGGTTATTACATCTTATGCTCAAAATGAAGATGAGATTGAAGAAATATTTACAAACAATAATATGTTAAGGCTATTTAGCCTTTCGAGTGATATGTTTAGAGAGAATTTTGAATCACGTGGTTCAATAATTCTCTATATCAATGATAATTATAATTTGATTACTGAATCAAATAAAACACAAGATTTTTTCTTATCACTTGTGATTTTATATCTAAAAGATGTGCTTAATACTACAATAAGCATATCATATGAACCATTGTTTAGAAGTGAAAAAGATAGAATAAAAAGAATTTCAACTCTTTTTAAAAGAGATGATATAAGCAGTTATTTAAAAGAATTAATCGATATTAAAACAAACATCAATAGCGGTAAACCATTTAATTTTCATCTATACCTAGATGATTTATTCTTAAGAATGGAATTAGCTGCTAGAAAGTAGGTGAATTATGCCAAAAGTTGTTGGAGTTGTATTTGAAGGCAATAATAAAAAATATTATTTTGGCGCTATCACAAATCTAAATCCTAAAGACAAAGTTGTAGTTGAAACCGCAAGAGGTCTCGAAGTTGGCACAATCGTCGAAGGTGAAAAAACAATCGATGATAGTGAAGTAATTGGCGAACTTAAAATGGTTCAAAGAAAGGCAACTTTAAAAGATTTAGAAATCTTTGAAGAAAATAATTCCATAAAGCCAAGATTATATGACGAAGTAAAATCAATAATTGAACGTTCAGAACTAGAAATGAAACTATTAGAGGTATCTTATACCCTGGATAGGACAAAACTCGTAGTTTATTTTAGTGCTGATGGCAGAATAGATTTTAGAGAACTTGTCAAAGATATTGCCTCAGTATATAAAACAAGAATTGAATTAAGACAAGTAGGCCCAAGAGATGCATCAAGAATCATATCTGGACTTGGAATCTGCGGAAGAGAAGTTTGCTGTTCATCTTTTTTAGGTGAGATGCAAAATGTCACAATCAAGATGGCTAAAAATCAAAATTTATCTCTCAATCCTACCGCTATTTCTGGACTTTGTGGCAAGCTTCTTTGCTGTATTGCATATGAAGAAGACCAATATGAAGATATTCAAAAACTTCATAATGGTGAAATAGAAGAATTTAAAGATTTAGAAGCATAATAAAATGGAAGAAATAGACAATATTTTAGGTTATCCATCATCGCATAAGATTATACAAGAAAAGGATGCGTTCAGTTTTTCGATAGACTCGACCATTCTTTCTTTCTTTTGTGAAATAAAATCAAGAGATAAGGGCATTATTGATCTTGGCACTGGAAATGGTATTATACCCTTAATATTGTCACTTAGGACAGATAAAGAAATTATCGGTCTAGAGATTCAAAAAAATGTCTATGATCGAGCGAGAAGAAGCGTTGAATTAAACGGCTTAGAGTGTCAAATAAAGATGATAAATGATGATATTTTAAATGTTGATAAACGCTTTAAACAATCCTCATTTTCACTCGTCATCTCTAACCCTCCATATTTTAGAATAAACGACTCAAAACATAAAAACGAGATTGACGAAATTAAATTTTCAAGGCACGAATATTTAATCACTCTTGAAGATTTAATTAAGAAATCATCATATCTCTTAACCGATGGTGGATCTCTTTCAATTGTGCAAAGAACTGAAAGATTTATTGAGACAATTGAACTACTAAAATCTTATAGACTCACTCCTAAAAGAATACGTTTTGTCTATCCAAATCAAGATAAAGATAGTTATGTATTCTTAATAGATGCCAGAAAAAATGCAAAATCTCATGGTTTAAAGATATTACCGCCACTATATATCTATGATAAAGATGGTGATTATACACAAGAAATAAAATCTTATTTTCATTTTGGAGAAAAAAATGATCAGATCTAGTGAACTTACAAAAACGGGCTGTATATATCTAATATCATCCCCAATTGGAAATCTAAATGATATCACTTTTAGAGCTTTAGACATCATAAAAAATGTCGATTATTTATTCTGCGAAGACACAAGGGTGACATCAAAACTATTAAAACACTATGATATCGAAAGAGCCCTTGATTCATATCATGATTTTTCGTCAAAAGAAAAAGAAGACTATATATTAGATTTATTAGAAAAAGGTCATAGCGTTGGAATCATTTCTGACTCTGGAACGCCTATAATATCTGACCCTGGGTATGAGGTAGTATCAAGGGCAAAATCAGAAGGATTTAGAATTATTCCTATTCCAGGTCCATCCGCAAGCATAGCTGCAGTGACTATGTCAGCACTGCCAATAAAACCTTATTTATTTTATGGTTTTTTAGACCATAAAGCATCTAAAAAAAGAAAAGAATTAGAAAACCTCAAATCATATGAGTTCACAATTTGCATCTATGAATCACCACAAAGAATTCATGAGACTTTAAGAATTATGTATGAGGTATTTGGAAATAGAAAAGTATCGCTTTTAAGAGAAATCACAAAACTATATGAAGAATCAATCGATTTTTATCTTGAAGAATATTCATCTCTTCCTCAAGATTTAAAAGGAGAAATGGTCATAGTTTGTGAAGGAAGAAAGATAGAAAAAAATAATATTGATTTATTTTCGGAAATGAATATAATATTAAAAGATGGATTAAGTCTTAAAGAAGCATCAAAGATGCTTGCCTCAAAAACTGGACTTAAAGCCAGCGATATATATAATGAGTATTTAAGGAGGAAAGATAAATGAAAAAGATTCTTGCATTCTATGCTGAAGGTTCTGAAGATGCAGAATTTGTCATCACTGTCGATTTATTAAGGAGAGCCAAAATCTTTGTAAAAACCGTATCAGTATCTGATAGAGATAAAGTAACACTTTCACATAATATCCTAACCTCTCCTGATACTCATATCTCAAATCTTTCCAGTGAAGAAATAGATTCATACGATGGATTGTTTCTGCCTGGTGGTAAAGCTGGTGTTGAAAATCTTTCTAAATGTGAAGTACTTTTAAAAATAATCAAAGATTTTCATGATTCATCAAAGCTCGTTTCAGCTGTTTGTGCAGCACCAAGTGTGCTTTCAAAGGCAGGAATTATGAAAAATCATAAATTTACTTGCTACGAAGGATGGCAAAGCCAAGTAGAAGGTGAATATGAAAGATGCGGAACTGTAATAAGTTCTAATGTCATCACAGGAAGAAGTTTAAATTATTCGATCGATTTAAGTCTTGAGATAATTGAATATCTTCTTGGCGCTGAAAAAAGAAAAGAAGTAGAAAAAAGTATTTTAAAGGTTGAAGAATTATGAAAAAGAATTTTTATATAACCACTCCAATTTATTATGCATCTGGTCGTCTTCATATCGGAAGTTCAAGTTCAACTTTAATTTCTGATGCATTAAAAAGATATAAAAAATCTCTTGGCTATGACACAAGGTTTATGACAGGTCTTGATGAACATGGACAAAAAGTCGAAAAAAAAGCGGCATCTAAAAATCTTACGCCAAAAGAATTCACAGATAAACTTGCAAAAAACGCTAAAGATTTATGGGCGTATATTGATTGTGACTATGATTATTTTGTTAGAACTACAGATGAAAATCATATTAAACAAGTTCAAGATGTATTTGAATTAATGCTTAAAAATGATGATATCTATCTTGGCTCATACGATGGTCTTTATTGTGTTGAATGTGAAACATTCTTCTCACAAAGTGAAGTAGGCGAAGAAAAGTTATGCCCTGAATGTGGAAGACCTGTACAAAATGTTAAAGAACCTTCATATTTCTTTAGATTATCAAAATATCAAGATAAATTATTAGATTATATCAATGCTCATCCTAACTTCATTCAACCAGAAGGAAAGAAAAATGAAGTAGTTGCTTTTGTTAAACAAGGATTACAAGATCTATCTGTATCTCGTTCAACATTCAAATGGGGCATTCCTATCAAATCTGATCCAAAACACGTAGTATATGTTTGGGTTGACGCCCTATTTAATTATCTGACAGCCCTAAATTTCTTAAACGATGATAAATCTCTATATGAGAAATATTGGCTCAATTCAGAAGTAGTACACGTAGTCGCAAAAGATATCTTAAGATTCCATGCGATTTTCTGGCCAATATTCTTAATGAGTTTAAATATTCCAATAAACTTTACATTATTCGCTCATAACTGGGTATTGATGTATGGCGAAAAAATGAGTAAATCAAAAGGCAATGTTATTTTTCCAAAAACATTTGTTGAAAGATATGGTGTCGATGCATTTAGGTATTATGTTTTAAGGGAATTCCCTGTTTTATCAGATCTTATCTGTACTCCAGAAGATTTTATTAGTAGATACAACACAGATCTTGTGAATGATTTTGGAAATCTAGTTTCGAGAAGTCTATCTATGGCTGAAAAATATTTTTCATCATCTGTAAAAAGAAAAGAGATTGATAGTGAATATATCTCTGATCTTAAAAATGAGATGAATAATACGATTCAAGTCTTCCATGAAGATATGAATTCATTTAGAGTAGACAAAGCCCTTCAAGACATCAATAAGCTTGTCTCAAGAACAAACAAGCTTATTGATGAAACAATGCCTTGGGCACTTTATAAAGAAAACAAAATGGAAGAATTAGAAGCCGTAATATATTCACTACTTGAAGCAATCAGAGTTGAAACAACTCTCTATATTCCATTCTTAGTTAACACCACACCTATTATATTTAGTTCACTTGGAGTAACGACTGGAACTATCAAAGACTTAGTTCCATATGAAACAAAAGAATTTAATATAACTAAATTATCATCTCCTCTTTTTCCAAGAGAAAATGATCCAAAGAAAGCAATCGATGAAATCATCGAATCAATGGCATATGAGTTAACACAAGAAGCATAAATATTATGAACAAAGTATCTATATCAAATAAGAAAACACAATCTGTGGCTATTACAATACTAGTCATAATATTTGCATCATTTGTGTTATCAGTAGTTACTCAGACACTAATTGATCCAATTGGATTATATGCTGGTGGTGTCACTGGTATTGCGCAAATAATCTTACATTCACTTGGATTAATTATAAATAATGATATTAATTCACTTAAAGATTTTCTTGGTGTCTTAAACCTCATTCTATTAATTCCATTTAATATTCTTGCCCTAAAGATATCTAAAAAATATGCGCTATATACCGTGATATCAACAGTTGTTCAGACAATCACTCTCTCTTTCGGCAATTTTTGGGTGAGTCTTGGGATATTTAGAAATCCAGATGGAACATACGAAGTACTTTCCTGCGTACTCGTTGCTGCAATTTTAGTTGGTGGTATGAATGGAATTATGATGCGTAGAGGTGCAACATCTGGTGGTATTATTACCTTATGTCAATATATCAATCTTAAAAATGGTAAATCAGTTGGTTTCATCAATCTAATCATTTCTTCATTAATTATCGTATTTGGTTCGCTGATAAGCTTCTTTGATCCATCTCAAGGTTCCTTCGGAAGTGCGATGACAACCGCATTATATACCGCAGTATTCTTTATTCTTCAATCGATAGTCTTAGATAGCATTCATACAGCCTACAATAAAGTGAGATTAGAAATAATCACAGAAAAAGGTGATGAATTAGTTAAAAAACTTATCGAATATATGCCTCACGGAATCACAATTGAAAAAGGCATTGGCGGTTTTACAGGTAGAGAAAAAGCGATTCTCAATATCGTTATTCAAAAAAGTGAGTCAAATTACTATAGTAAAGAAATATTAGAATTTGATCCTACTGCATTTATCACTATCGTTCCTGTTTCTAGAATATTTGGCAAATTTAATGCTCAAATAATCGATAAATAGAATATAAGAATGTCAGTTTAAAAAAATCTATGGACTAACTGACATTTTTATATTATTGTATATTATTAACAATGAAAAGAAGAGTTCTATACAAGGAATTGATGCTTGTAATAACTACAATAATTTGGGGTCTAGGATTCATTGCCCAAAGCATAGGAGGTAAGAGCGTAGATGCTTTTACTTTTAACTTTTCAAGGAATGTTGTTGCATCCTTGTTTTTGTTGATTGTTGTTTTAATCAACAATAAAATAAAAAAGAAGAAGAACAAAGAAATAGTTGTACACAACAAAAAAGAAAAAATACATCTAGTTCTTGGTGGGGCATTAATCGGTATTACTCTCGCCCTTGCGATGACATTTCAGCAGCTTGGAATCAATAGTGAAGGTGCTGGAAAATCTGGTTTCTTAACAGCTCTTTATATAGTTATTGTGCCTGTAATTAGTTTATTATTTGGTAAGAAAATCAATAGGTATATCTTAATTGCAATCGTACTTGCCTTTACTGGACTATATCTAATAAATGTGAACTCGGGAGAATTCAGTTTAAATCTTGGAACAATATATCTTCTTTTATGCGCTCTTACATATTCATTCCAAATAATGCTGATAGATCATTATTCAAAAATATATGAGACATTTGTTTTATCATTTTTTCAATTCTTTTTTGCGACAATAATTTTGATTCCATTTGTATTCATATTCGGCGATTTTGAATCGAATAATATCATAGAAGCAATGCCTTCAATATTATTCTTAGGTATATTTTCATCTGGAGTTGCTTATACTCTTCAAGTATATGCACAAAAAGATGTTAATGTTACAGTTGCTTGTATCATAATGTCTTTAGAATCTGTTTTCTCTTTAACATTTGGTGTAATATTCTTAAAAGAAACACATGAATTGATTCAATATTTTGGTTGCTTAAGTATTCTAATTGCTGTTTTATTATCACAAATCCAGCCAAAACCAAAAGAAATTGCTTTAGAAGAAAAAGAAAAACAAGAAGCATAAAATAAATCAACAATTTGATATGAACTTTTATACTTGGTTTGTTGATTTCAACATAAAAACTAGACTTCTACGTCTAGTTTTTATTTATGTCAAATAAAGATAATAAAAATGTAGGTATCAGTCAATAAATACAATTCATTAATTGCAAATAATCGACAATTCGTGATATAATTGAAGTATACATAATTGAATTACAATGTTTTTATGAATTGATTTCAATTTATACTTTAGTTAATATTTGAAAAATAAATGCACTTAATGATGTCAAATTTATAAAAATATAAACTAGTAGATGAAAGGGGCAGTACATTTCTTTTTGAAAAGAAAGAAATGATTTGATCACTATTTTATATGTTTAATTTTGCATACAAAGACATTGATTTTGCACATAAAATTGACAAAGCAGGTTCACCAAGTGAAGATTATGGAAAACATATGCACCATTTTTACGAATTGTTATATTTTGTAAAAGGTGATGTTTTTTATACAGTAGAATCGAACACAGAAAAATTAGAAGAAGGCGATCTTTTAATCATAAGACCTGGCCAATATCATTTCGCTGTAGTTAATGATGGCCTATCATATGAAAGATATGTTTTGAAATTTCCATCATCGATTCTTCCAAAATATCTAGAAGATAAACTCAAGAAAAATAAAATTCCTTTCTTTATTAAAAATTTAAATTATAGTACCGAATTTAAAGAATTCGATTTTTTTAGTGATAATTTTGAATCTGAAGATTTATATACTATCTTTATATGCCAACTCATCAAAATAATAATAACGACATCTAATATAAAACAATCATCGCCTTCTATCATAAATACAATGATTTCTAAAGTTGTTAAATATGTTGATGATAATATTAAATCTCCTCTCAGCTTATCTAAGATATCTAAGGCATGTCATTATAGTAAATCTTATATAAGTAATGGGTTCAAAGAATATATGAAAACACCGATTATGAAATATGTAAGATATAAAAAGATGATTGCAGCTCATGCAATGATTATGGCAGGAGAAAAGAAAAGAGTAGTAGCGAATCTGTTTGGATATGATGATTATTCAACTTTTTATCGTTCATATAAGAAAACAATTAGAGATGATAAAGGCAAAGATTAGAAACATAAATCATAATAAGGTGCAATAAAAATGCATCTTTTTTTATTTTTTAAATAAATAACTCCCAAATAGTAAAAAATGCAATGTAATTAAGTATTTATTACAATTGTTATAAAAATGTAAATGACTTAATATAAAGTTGATTTTTTTAGTATTTTGAAATTCATAAAAAGTTCTCAATTTTTTAGCAAATGGAATTATCCATAAAACATAAAAATAAACATAGGAGGAGTTTTTAAGTTTATGAAAAACAGAATTTTTAAACTTTCTGCATTAGCACTTACTATGGCTTTTGCTATAGTTTCTGTTTTATGCTTAAGTTTAGGTTCTAGAGCTTTATTGCTAGAAAAACAAGGCAAATATCAGTTTGACTTTGAAACTTACAATGATGCTCTAGCTTATGCTGACGAATTAAACGTGGAAATGTCTGCCGAAGGTAATGTACTCCTTAAAAATAATGGTGTACTCCCACTTCCAAAAGGCTCAAACATTAGCGTATTCGGTGGCAGACAAAGAAGCCTTACTGGCGGTTCTGGTCAAGTAGGCCAAACACTCGCAAATGAAGGCTATAACCTCAACCCAACAGTTGACGCACTCTATGCATCCTCAACTAGCATCGGTACTGAAAAAGATATCCTTTCTGCAAAGGATTCATTCTTTTATTATAACGATGCAGCATTCATAGTATTATCTAGAACAGGTGGCGAAGGAAGAGACCTTGATCTAGTTACTAACGAACTTGCTGTTAGAGAAAATGGATTAGAGTTAGTACTTGGTGATGAATATGATCTTCCAAATGGTAGCGTTGTTATAATTGATGGACAATATTACTATTTAGGTAGAGCATTTAAAACCGATTATGCATCAACAAAAGAAGATGTTAAAGCAGCTGCAACTCTCATCACTCCAACACCAATCGCTGTTGGAGATAAAGCAGTAAATCTTCAAGCTGGTAAAGAGGTTTCAAATGGCGGAAACATTTATGTTCTCGCCTCAGCGCTTAAAACACTTGATGTTATAAGTGTTGAAACATTTATGGGAAATAATGCTAATGTTACTAGATTAAACCCACAAGCATTAGTTGCTGGACAAAGATCACCTAATAGTGCTCTTCCTCCAGGCACTCTTGTTTCTTATAGTGGTAATCTATATTATTTAGCTAATGAAATCCCAAGAAGAACTAACTTGACAGTTGCAAACATCACTGCTGCAATAGGCGCAAATCCTGCGCTAACTGTAACTTTAATGGAAGCTGGTGCTGTTGCAAAAGTTTATGCTGTTGATAGTCTTGTTTCTTATAATGGAAATTATTACAAAATAAATGTTGAATTCTCTTATACTCCTGATACAGTTGGTCTAACATCAACTCAAATTTCTCAAGCATGTACAAACGATACTATGATAACTCCAACAGAAGTAGTGCTTGGCGTTGAAAAGAATTATAGTAGAAATGATTATTTATTAGTTGATGGTGATCTATATAAATTCAATGCTGACTTTAGATTGATTGGCGTGACAGTTCCACTTACTGAAAGCAACATTGAAACAATCCTAGAAACAGCAATTGTAGCTTATCCAGATAGTTTCGTGCACGTCGCTCTTGGCCGTCAAGGTTCAAGAACTAACTGGAATCTTTCAAACGCTATGGGTGGATTTAACGGACAAACTGGTGATATTTCAGCACTATCTGAAGGACCATATGTAAAGCATTATCTACAACTCACAAACAGTGAAAAGACAATGATTGAGAACGTTAAGAAGTATTTCAAGAACATTGTTGTGGTGCTTAATACATCTAACGCGATGGAAGTTGGTGACCTCCAAGATGATCCAGCAATTGGTGCAATCATTTGGATTGGTAGACCTGGTTCTACAGGATTAAAGGGATTTGCTAAGAATATCACAGGCGAAATCAATCCATCTGGTAAATTAGGGGATGAATGGTATAGAGATTTAACAGCTGATCCAACATGGCAAAACTATGCTAAAAACATTCAAGTAGGTTCGGCTCACTTATATATTTATGATTATACTAGTGCTGAAGCTAAAGCACATGGTGTACCAACTCCAGTTATTTCATCTGGTACAGTTGGTGGTGAAGGTTTCTATGGTATCGACTATGATGAAGATATTTACTTAGGCTATGGTTATGTAGAAACTGTATATCAAGAAATCAAAGCTGGTAATATTGATATAGATCCAGCATCTGGTGTTGCAATCCCTGGCGATAATGAATATGAAAAGGCTGAAAACTGGTATCATCAAAACGTTATTTATCCATTTGGATATGGACTTTCATATGCTCAGTTTGGCTTAGATATTGGAGAAACTTATTATTACCTAAATGGCATAAAGACTAAACTCGCAGCAAATGTTATTCCAGATCTCTTTAATTCAGCTCCTGGCACTCCTGCACAAGTTGAAAAATTATATGTTCCAGTAACTGTAACAAACATGTCAGGCCTTCCTGGCAAGCAAGTAGTTCAAATTTATGTAAGAACTCCTTACATTCTAGGCGAAATTGAAAAGACAGATAAAGTATTGGTTGGATTTGAAAAAACTAATGTACTTGCTCCTGGTGTATCTCAAACTGTAGTTGTAGAGATCAATGTTCAAGATTTTGCTTCATATGACTGGTCAGATGCAAATAATAATGGCTATAGAGGATATGAATTAGATCCAGGCCAATATGATATTCTTGCATGTTTTGATTCACATACTTGTGACAGTTCGCAAACATTCACAATCACTGGTCCTGATGCAGCTCTTCTAATGATAGATGACTTTAGTCACAATGAAATTATTCCACTATTCTCAAATGGCGATATGTATGATTCATTAAGAAGAGATTATTCAGGCACTGATCCATTAAAAGCATGGTTGAAGATTAACCCAACAAGTTGTGATCAAGTATTACTCTCTCGTAGTGATATGATTGGAACATACCCAGTAACTCAAAGTGTTGAAGAAAGAACATTGACAGATGAATTTGTATATGCAGTAATGTATTATAACCATTACTGGAAAGCCGGAGGACAAGAATACTGGTATGATGATAATACATTATACTATTATAGTATTTATTCGAAAGATATTCTTGGCAACTATGGTACAGTGGGTGTTGCTGACTGGTATAAGACAGAAGAACAATACAAAGCTTTAATGGATGGCTGGACTCAAATCTCAGCTGTTGACAATAATGCAACTTATACTCAACTCCATGAAATGTCAGGTATCAACCTATACATGGAAGATGGTTCAATCAATCCACTTTGGACTACATTTATGAACCAACTAACATGGAGAAACATCTGCGATATCGTCAACCATGGTTCACATACAACTTATGCAGTAGCTCACATCGGTAAGAAGACTGCATCTGATGAAAACGGCCCTAACTCATTCAATGGTAAAACATGGTGTGATGAAACTGTTCAATCATCAACTTGGAACAAAGACCTACTATATAGATATGGTGTGACAAACGGAAATCTTTGTATGACTAGAATTACTAACCCAGCTCAAACAAAAGAAACTGGTTGGTATGGTCCTGGTATGAACACTCACCGTTCTCCATTTGGCGGACGTAATAATGAATACTTCAGCCAAGATGGTATCCATGGTGGATATGTAGCAGCTGCAGTAGTAGCTGGTGCACAATCTAAGGGCGTTAACGTATATATCAAACATATGTATGGTAATGACCAAGAAGAAAATAGATCTAGACAAGCACTCTTCACTTGGTTCTCTGAAGCTGCTCAAAGACAAATCTACGCTAAACCATTCCAAATGGCAATGCAAGAAGGTGGTGCTACAGGATGTATGACAGCTCTAAACCGTATCGGTAGAGTAATTGCATCTGCAAACTACAACTTCATTACTAGACTCGTAAGAGATGAATGGGGCTGGGAAGGCGCATTCGTAACTGACTTCTACGGAAATAACTCAATGGTTCAAAATAACATGGACTTACTCTTAAAGGTTGGTTGTGACCTTCCTGATGGAACTGCATCAAGTGGCGAAGATCCAGTTTCTGGTTCTTGGGATCAAACCATGATTGGCGTTGGTACAGTTGAAGAACCAAGTGGTGCTGTATATTATAATAGACCTATATTCCCGCTTCCATTCTCATTATCATCTAGTTATGCAATTGATAGTCTAGTTGAATATAATGGCAAATATTATAAGTTCATTGCTGCACATAGTCCTGGTGCTTGGAGTGATTTAGAAGTTGAAGAAGTTAGTGTAAATGATCTTCCAAAAATTAATGAAGTAGATTTATCACAATGGTACTATGCTCGTATGGTTGCGATGAGAGTATTATATGTTGCTGCTAATACATTAAATAATGAGAATGGTGTAAGAGTTACAGGCTTTGGAACGAATTTTGATGAAATTCTACAAGGAGCAACAGTAAATGATTCAATTGCTATTGATCCATCTATGTTAAATGGTGAAACAATTAAAGCATATGCAATCACATCTGGTTCACTCCCTCAAGGCCTAACACTTAACGCAACAACTGGTGCAATCACTGGTACTCCACTTGTTGCTGGCTCATATACTGCAACTATCTCATATAATGTTGCAGGATATATCATCGGTACAGGAACATTTAGATATACAATTGGTTCTGCATTTGCATTAGATGCTTTAAGTGCTGAAACAGGAGAAGATTACATTGGTACTATCACAGGACTTGAAGGAGCAACTTATGCACTAATGGAAGAATCATTGTTGCCACAAGGACTTACTTTAGGAGAAACAGGTCAAATCACAGGTATTCCAACTAAGAGTGGAACATTCAACTTCACAGTTAATGCTACTGTTGGATCTGGAAACAACGCTAAAGTATATCCAGTTGCTTTAAGAATTACTGTAACTGGTGAAGATATTGTTCAACCTGAAATGCCACAATATATCGCAGAAGAAGGATATCTA
>JAGCYY010000021.1 GCA_017960565.1 bacterium
CCAGTTATCGCAAACGCAATAATAGATAGACTAGTCCATCACTGCGAACTAATAAAAATAACTGGGATGTCATATAGAATCAAAGATAAGAATATATTTGATGATGACATTTAAAAACAACATTTTGAGTTGAGCGAAAAATTACAATTTGAGGTTGACTTTTACATAAATAATTAAAAATATGTAAATTAATAAGATATATAATAGCAATTATCGTCATCACAATATTGGACAGTTTGCTATCAACTTTTAAAAGTGTCCAATAGAAATAGACAAAAAGAGGAAGTATGTAAAAGGTATGGAATTAAACTAATAAGAATCCCAAATAGTGCAGTTAAGGATTATGAATCCATAATAAGTCTATTTGAATTTGTTGTAGAAGACCTACCTAATATAGATGATGCATATAATCAAATGAGTCTTTTTGATGAAGAATGATATAGATACTCTTTACGAGTAATTAGATGTAATAAAAAAATAGAGGTGCACTTTAAAGTACACCTCTGCTTATTTACTTAGCCGAAAGTTCGAGTTTTGATTAATGAATGAGCGTAAACTTAAATATCAGAAGTAGAATCTATTGTTTTATCTTTTTTAAAAGGAAATCTAATAATTAAAATAATAAGATAAATTGCTGACAAAACGATAACTGAATAATAATTCATCAAATTATAAAATAAAGTTCCTAAAACACAACCTATAGAAAAACAAATAATAACTGATAAATATAAGAAAAATGTTTTATCCTTTTCTACCAATTTTTCGCTCATTAGTCTTAGATTGTTTGTGCACATAGTAGATGTATAATTAGTTGATAAACAACTTCTAAACACTTGAAATTGCATCGCAAAGACAAAAGATAATATCGAAACACATATTAGATTATAAACACCTGTATTTGGACATAATCCAGAAATAATAGTAGATAATAATAATGATAGAATCACAATTATTTCGTTATATTTATTTTTAGATAGTAAGATGGATAAAACACAACCTAAAACAAAGAAAATAATAGGAAGAAGGAAAATCAAAATAAAATTGCCTTTTGTTAGTTCAATAAAAAATTTAATGATGTTTCCTGTCTGCATAGTAACGAATAGTCCACCACGGCAAATAAAACTATATGCATCAACAAATCCGCTAGAAATAGTAAATAGAGCCATAGTAACTATTTCAACAATTTTATCTTTCTTCATATCACTAGTCTTTTAATGAGTTTTTAATTAATCCTAAAAATAGAGGATGTGGTTTATTTGGACGTGATTTGAATTCAGGATGAAATTGTACACCAATAAAATATTTTAATTTTGGTAGTTCAATTGTTTCAACAATATAGCCATCAGGTGATGTCCCACCTATTACCATACCATTTTCTTGGAAGATGTCTCTATAATCATTATTAAATTCATAACGATGACGATGTCTTTCAGAAATGATTTTTTGTTTATAGCAACTATAAAGCAATGTATTATCTTTAACTAAGCATGGATAAGCACCAAGTCTTAATGTGCCACCCATATTGATTTTAGAATTTTGATCAGGAAGGAAGTTTATTACTTTATTAGTGCTATTTTCATCAAATTCTAATGAAGATGCATCTTTTAAGCCACAGACATTTCGTGCAAATTCAATAACCGCAACTTGCATACCTAAACAAATTCCTAGGAATGGTAGATTATTTTCTCTTGCATATTTGATCGCTATAATCTTACCATTTATTCCTCTTGTTCCAAAACCACCTGGTACTAATAGTCCATCTACATCAGATAAATAATCATTAACATTTTCTTCGGTAATAGTTTCACTATCAATCCATTTGATATTTACTTTAGCGCTATGATAATAACCAGCGTGATGTAATGCTTCAACAACTGACAAATAAGCATCGTGAAGAGCTACATATTTCCCAACAAGAGCGATAGTAACTTCCTTTTCTAGATTTTTAATACGATCAACCATATTTGTCCATTCTTTTAAATCTATCTCTTTTGTTTCTAACCCTAGTTCTCTACAAACAACAGAAGAAAAATTTTGTCTTTCTAACATTAATGGTGCTTCATATAGAATTGGAAGTGTTCTATTTTCAATTACACAATCTTTTCTGACATTGCAGAATAATGCTATTTTGTTGAAGATTTTTTCTTCAAGTGGCTGATCACATCTTAAGATTATAATATCTGGTCTAACACCCATGCTTTGAAGTTCTTTGACAGAGTGTTGAGTAGGTTTGCTTTTGTGCTCATCACTTCCTGATAAGAATGGTACTAAAGTGACATGAATAAATAAACTATTTTCTCTTCCTACCTCTAAAGAGATTTGGCGAATCGCTTCAATGAACGCTTGTGATTCGATATCACCTATTGTTCCACCAATTTCAGTAATTACGATATCAGCATCGCTCTCACGCCCAACGTGATAAACGAATTCTTTTATTTCACTAGTAATATGTGGAACAACTTGAACAGTAGAACCTAGATATTCACCTTTTCGTTCTTTATTTAGAACATTCCAATAAACCTTACCAGTTGTAAGGTTAGAATAACGATTTAAGTTTTCATCAATAAATCTTTCATAATGTCCAAGATCTAGATCGGTTTCAATACCATCTTCAGTAACAAAAACTTCTCCGTGTTGATATGGGGACATTGTCCCTGGATCAACATTGATATATGGATCTAATTTTTGGGCAATAACTTTTAGACCACGTGCTTTTAAAAGTCTACCTAATGATGCAGCTGTTATGCCTTTACCAAGGCCTGATACAACTCCACCTGTAACAAAGATATATTTTGTCATTGTAATACCTCTTATTCCCATTCCACAGTCGATGGTGGTTTGGATGTAATATCATATACTACTCTATTAACGCCTTTTATTTCATTTGTGATTCTAGAACTTATCTCTTCTAAAACTTCATATGGAATTTTAGTCCAAGTTGCAGTCATAAAATCATCAGTTGTGACAGATCTAATCGCAAGACAATATTCATAAGTTCTCTTATCACCCATTACTCCAACAGAATAAGTATTTGTTAAAACGGTAAAATATTGACTCGCACTCTTTTCTAAACCATATTTTATAAAAGTATCTCTAAGTATCTTATCGCTATCTTGAGCAATTTTAATTTTTTCTTCAGTAATCTCACCAATTATTCTTACTGCTAAACCTGGTCCAGGGAAAGGCTGCCTATAAACAAATTCATTTGGGAGACCTAGTTCTAGACCAACTTTTCTAACTTCATCTTTAAAAAGTGAAGATAATGGTTCAATAATTTTCTTAAAACCAATTTTCTCTGGAAGGCCACCGACATTATGATGACTTTTAATAGTTGCAGAAGAACCTTTTCCGCTCTCGATGACATCTGGGTAGATAGTTCCCTGCGCTAATACATCGATGCCATTAAGTTTTTTAGCTTCATTAATAAAGACATTGATGAACTCTTTCCCAATTATTTTTCTTTTTTCTTCAGGATTAGTTACACCTTTTAACTTCTCTAAGAAAATCTTTCTTGCATCAACTCTTATGAGATTAATATCAAATTTATCTCTAAAGAGTTTCTCCATTATATCGCCTTCATCCTTTCTTAAAAGCCCATGATCAACAAACACACATGTGAGATTCTTGCCGATTGCTTTATTTAGTAGAAGGGCAACGACAGAAGAATCAAGCCCAAATGATAATGCAAGAAGAACTTTTTGATTTTTGAGTTCAGCCTTATATTTATCAATAGAACTGGTTGTAAAATTTTCCATTTTCCAGTTAGGTTCACATTTGCAGATAGATATCACAAAATTTTTTAAGATATCAATTCCAAATTCTGTATGTGTAACTTCTGGGTGAAATTGCACACCATAAATCTTTAATTTTTCATTCTCCATAGCTGCACAAGAACAATTATCAGTTTTTGCTGTAACCATAAATCCATCAGGAATAGTATCTACATAATCTTTATGACTCATCCAGCAAATAGAATCCTTTTTAATTCCCGCAAATAATGGACTTTCATTTTTATAGACCATTATTTTACCGTATTCACTATTTTTTACTGTGGATTTAATCTTTCCACCTAGTAAAAATCCAATAAGTTGATGACCGTAACAGATTCCAAGGATTGGAATACCAAGTTTGAAAATATCTTTAGATATTTTTGGTGATAGGGGATCATTCACACTATTTGGACCACCAGTAAATATGATTCCTTTATATCCATTTTCTTTAATTTTGTCTAAACTTATATCATCAAAATTAATTATTTCAGCATATACATTTAGCAAGCGTACTCTTCTTGCGATAAGTTGATTATATTGTCCACCAAAATCTAATACTAATATCTTATCCATTGCTTTAATTCCTCATTTTGCAATAGGTATTTCAATACCTAGCAATTCCTTGTTTTCTTCTAGAATAGATTTTACATCATTATTTAAGAAGAAATCAACTTGTTGAATAGATATGCCAATATATTTATCTGGCTTTAGATATTCATCCATTTTAGCTTTGTCAATTCCAAGTTCTTTGATAGAAGAAATTTTTAGAAATAGATCATTGTCAAGGCCATCTTCTTTAACTCTTTTTAAAGTTTCTAAAGAGAGTTTACGGATTTCTTCATGCACATTTTGTCTATCTTTTCCATTTTTAACATTATCCATTAAAATGTTTTCTGTAATCATAAATGGAAGTTCATCTTTTAAATGCTTTTCAATTATTTTTTTATTGACTACAAGACCAGATGAAATATATATTTCTAAATCGAGAATTGCATCAACAGCAAGGAACCCTTCTGAAATCACAATTCTTCGGTTGGCAGAATCATCTAAAGTTCTCTCTAACCATTGTGATGCGTGAGTGAAATTTGCACTAGTAGCACTTGAGATAACGAATCTTGCTAAAGAGTCAATACGTTCAGATAGAATAGGATTTCTTTTATATGGCATAGCTGATGAACCAATTTGATGTTTAGTAAATGGTTCTTCAATCTCTCGCAAGTGTTGAAGCAAGCGAATATCATTAGACATTTTTGCTGCAGATGATGCTATAGCTGATAAAATATTATAAACTCGAGAATCAACTTTTCTAGAATATGTTTGTCCAGAAACAGTATATGTATCACTAAAACCCATTTTTTCAGCAATTAATTTATCAAGTTTTACTGGTAGATAATCATCACCAAATAATTCTTTAAAAGATGCCTGAGTACCAGTAGTTCCTTTTGAACCTAAAAGTTTTAGTGAAGAACATATATAATCTAAATCTTTAAGATCTACTAAAAAATCTTGAATCCATAATGTAGCTCTTTTGCCAACAGTAGAAGGTTGTGCAGGTTGAAAATGTGTGTATGATAAAGTTGGTAGCGCCTTATATTCACAAGCAAATTTAGAAAGAATCGATATGAGATTTACTAATTTCTTTTTGAGAACCTTAAGAGCGTCTCTCATGATGATAATATCTGTGTTATCAGTGACATAAGCGCTAGTTGCACCAAGATGAATGATACCTTTCGCTTTTGGACATTTTAGGCCAAATTCATAGATATGACTCATCACATCGTGATGAAATTTATTTTCATATTCAGAAACAATATCATAATCAATGTCATTTATATGTTCCTTCATTTCATCAATCATGTCTTTTTCGATAACTGGCTTAGAACCTTCTTTTAGTCCTAGTTCCATTTCAGATTCAGCAAGTGTAACCCATAATTTTCTCCAAGTTGAATATTTATTATTTGGACTAAATAGGAATTGCATCTCTTTAGATGCATATCTTATAGAAAAAGGACTGATATATTTATTTTTGTCATCCATATAATCATTACCTCTTTATGTATGCATTTCTTTCTTGACCAACAGAGATATATTGGATTCTACAACCGATATTTTTTTCGATGTATTCAACATATCTTTGGGCATTCTTTGGAAGATCATTCCATTTTCTCACCTTAGAAATATCACATTTCCAGCCATCTAAATATTCATAAACTGGCGAACAATCTTCAAGTTCAAATGGGAATGGAAAATCATCTATTGTTTTTCCATTCAATAAATATTTAGTACAAACAGGTATTTTATCCATATACGATAGAATGTCTAGTTTTGTTAAAGCGATAGAAGTAGCATTTTGGCATTCAACACCATAACGTGTTGCGACAATATCGATTGGTCCAACTCTTCTAGGCCTACCAGTTTTTGCACCATATTCTTGTCCTATTTCTCTTAATTCATTTGCTTCTTCACCAATCCATTCAGAAACAAAAGGACCTTCACCGACACAAGTAGAATAAGCTTTTACAACACCGATAACTTCATCGATATTGATATTTGCAAGTCCCGAACCAAGAGGAATATAAGATGCTAAAGTGTTAGAAGATGTTGTGTATGGATATATGCCATAATCAAGATCTCTTAATGAACCAAGTTGAGCTTCAAATAGAATGCTTTTGCCATCTTGTTCAGCTTTTTTTAAAAGCTTTCCAGTGTCACAAATAAAAGGACGTAATTTAAATGCATATGATTCACACCAAGAATATAATGCATCAAAATCAATTGGATTTTCATGATATACTCCAGTTAGAGTTAAGTTTTTCCATTCTAATATATCTTTTATATGTTCTTTTAGATGCTTAGAATAGAGAAGTTCACCTACCATAATGGTTTTTTTCTGATATTTATCAGAATAAAATGGAGCTATTCCTTGTTTGGTTGAACCATATTTTTTATTTTTTAATCTATCCTCTTCTAAAGCATCTAAAGCCTTATGCCAAGGGAAAAGAAGTGAGGCTCTGTCACTTATTTTTAAATTGTTTTCATCAACAGTTATTCCTTTTTCCCTTAAGGATTCGATTTCTTGTAATAAACTTTCAGGGTCTATTGCAACACCATTACCTAATACATTTACAACACCTTTATGGAAAATACCTGATGGTATTAGGTGAAGTGCGAATTTACCATATTCATTTAATACTGTATGTCCAGCATTTCCACCACCCTGGTAGCGGACAACAAAATCATATTTATTCGATAAAAGATCGACAATTCTGCCTTTTCCTTCATCGCCCCAATTGATTCCAACTATTGCACTATTTTTCATAATATAGCCCTCAAGATTAGATTACAGAAAACAATAATTTACTATAACTTGGATATGGCCAAATATGTTCTGGATGAACCTGTTCAGCTTTATCGATGTTTTCTCTTAATTTCATCATTGTTGGAATAATTTTATCTTTAATAAATACAGCTTTCTTGCTGAAATCTTTATTTAATGATTTATTTATTAATTCTTCGAGTGTATTAACTAATGTGTTAGAATTTGATAATATTTCTGATAAAACTTTTAATAGATTTTCTTCATATTCAACATTAGCATCTTCAAGAGCTTGTTTTTTAGTGATTATTGTTGAGGCAACTTCTTTTGAATATTTAGAAATGATAGGTAAATAGTCTTCTTTTACCATATCGACCATTGTTCGAGCTTCTATTAATGCACTTTCAGAATAGTTTTCAAGTTGGATTTGATATCTTGAATACAGTTCAGATTTATCAAAAACATTAATACCTGTTAACATATCAATATTCTTTTTAGAGATGAGTTGTTCAAGACAATCTGGTGTAGTTTTGAGATTATATAATCCTCTTGCTTTTGCCTCTATAACCCATTCTTTACTATAACCATTACCATTAAATATTATTCTTTTATGGTTAGCTATTTCTTTTTTAATGAGCTCAACAATTTTTTCTTTTGAACTGTCTTTTTCAAGTTCATCTGCAAAACCTTTTAGTACACTAGCTACTGCAGAATTGAGCATGATATTTGCACTCGCAATAGAATTAGAAGATCCGAGCATTCTAAGTTCAAATTTATTTCCAGTAAATGCGAAAGGAGAAGTTCTATTACGATCACTTGAATCACTTGTCAATTCAGGAATAGATGTTACACCGAAATTAAGAATATGTTTTTCACTATCAGCACTAAAATGTTCATTTTCGATCGAAAGAAGTTTATTATTTAGTTCATTGCCAATAAATACAGATACGATAGCTGGAGGTGCTTCATTTGCACCAAGACGGAAATCATTTCCGTATGTGGCAACACTAATTCTAATTAAATCTTGATATAAATCAACAGCCTTAATTATTGCGGTTATGAATAGATAAAAACGTAAATTTTCTTGAGCAGTTTTTCCAGGAGATAAAAGATTAACACCTGTATCGGTTGCTAAAGACCAGTTGTTGTGTTTACCAGAACCATTAACTCCAGCAAATGGTTTTTCATGTAGTAAGCATACAAGATTATGTTTTTGTGCAATTTTTTGCATGATTTCCATTGTTAATTGATTGTGATCAGTTGCGATATTACAGCTTTCATATCTTGGTGCTAGTTCATGTTGAGCTGGTGCTACCTCGTTATGTTCTGTTTTTGCTGGAATACCGAGTTTCCATAAAGTTTCATTTAATTCATCCATAAAACTTTGAACTCTAGGTTTAATCGCTCCAAAATAATGATCATCTAATTGCTGACCTTTTGGAGATGGAGCTCCAAAAAGTGTTCTTCCACAAAGCATTAAATCTTTTCTTTTCTTAAAGATTTCTTTATCTACTAAGAAATATTCTTGTTCAGGGCCAACCATTGGTATTACTCTTTTTGCCTTAATATTAAATAATTTAACAATTCTTAATGCTTCTTTATTTAATGCATCCATAGAACGAAGAAGTGGAGTCTTCTTATCGAGAGCTTCACCAAAGAAAGAACAGAACGCTGTTGGAATGCATAATGTTTTTTCTTTTATAAATGCAAAAGAGGTTGGATCCCAAGCAGTATAACCTCTCGCTTCAAAGGTAGAACGAAGTCCACCAGATGGAAAACTAGATGCATCTGGTTCACCTTTAATTAATTCTTTGCCTGAGAATTCAACAATTACTGTTCCCTTATCACTTAAATTAATAAAACCATCATGTTTTTCAGCAGTGATACCAGTTAGTGGTTGAAACCAATGGGTAAAACGTGTTGCACCCTTAGAAATCGCCCAATTTTTCATTGCGACTGCAACTGCATCCGCAATTTCAATGTCTAACTCACTTCCTTCATCGATGGTTTGTTCTAATCGTTCAAATATTTCTGATGAAAGCATCGATTTCATTACTCTCTTATCGAAGACATCAGTTCCAAACAATTCTTTTAAATCACTAGTCATAATTTTTATCCCCCAAATTCGCAAACAAAAATAGTTTACTATTGTATTATAAACATTTGATTTTACAAAATAAAATATATATAATATTAGTATAATCATATATTTTATGTATGATAGAGGAAATGATATATGGATGTAAGAACTCTTTATTATTTTATAACTATTGCAGAAGAATTAAATATAACAAAAGCGGCAGAAAAATTATGTATGAGTCAGCCTCCTTTAAGCAGTCAAATGAAGAGTTTAGAAGAAGAACTCGACACCATTCTTTTTGTGAGAGGAAAAAGGCATTTACAGTTGACTGAATCAGGTAAATTACTGTATAGACATGCAAAAGAGATTCTATCGCTTGTAAATAAAACAGCAGAAGAAATAAGAGCGATGGGCAAAGGGATAAGCGGAAAAATATCCATCGGTCTTGTGGAAGGTTCTGCACCTAATATTGCGGCAGAATGGATAGAAACTTTCATCGCAAATTATAAAAATGTTGAATTTTCAATCATCGATGGAAACAGTGATGAGTTAATACAAAAACTTAGAAGTGGTCTAATCAATCTTGCGGTTATAACTTCTCCATGTGATAATACACTTTTAAATAGTTTTAAGGTTGGACAAGAAAAAATGACAGCTTTTATGAGCAAAAATAGCCCTCTTGCAAGTCTTCCTGGAACAACAATCGATCTTGCGATGTTGAAAGATCTTCCACTCATAATTCCAAGTAGAGAATCGATGAATAGAATGATTTATAAATGGTTTAAAGAAGCACATATTGAACCAAAAATTATCTGCAAAATGGATAATTATTTAGATGTTGCTGCCTTGTCTGGAAGAAACATCGGTATCAGTTTATTTCCAAAAACATCATATATCTTAAATCCACACATTGTTGCAAAAGAAGTTGTGAATCCTGAAAGATATGTAGAATACCTATTTGTATGGTTAAAAAATAAACCATTATCTCTTCTCGATGAGGCTTTTATTGATCACGTTAAATCGTTTATAGAGGGCAATAAATAATTAGAAATATATAATTTTCTATAGAAACTATATTTAATTAATTGGTTCTTTTTTATTCAATAATGTTCTAAATGTTGATGCATATGTATTTCACTTATATTCTATAATTAATAACACTAAACAATAAATAGAGATAATTATGAAACAAATGGCAAAAACTAATTAAAAATGAAGAATAAGGAATTTTGTCAGTTGTTAACTTGCAAATGATGTGAGATCAAAATCTCATAAAATAATAATAGAATTTTCTAAAATGTATTTAGCGATGCATAATTCAGATATTAAAGTCATTGAGAAAAGGAAGATTTTATAGTTTACAAATACCCTTTTGATATTAACTTTAAAACGATTGATTTATAATTTAGAAACTGGAATGGTTATTTATTAACTACTTCCCTTAGTTATTTATTAAATCATACTCAATTCATTAAATAAACTTTTATTAAAGAAAGGAAGTATATCCTTTGAATTATGTTTTAAATAAGAATAGAATCTTTTTGAATTATTTCTGTGGCTTCTTTCTACCTTTCCATTATGTATTAGAGTTTTAGGTTTCTTAGATCTATCTATTAATGGTTCATTTGTTCCATCGAGTCTTTTCATCCATCTCATTAGTGAAGCTTTAGAAATGTGGTATAACCTCAAAATATCTTTTAGTTTATAATGATTATCTTTTCTATTAGGTTATGTTTTTCAAGTGTGAAATCTAGTGTTCAAATCATGAGGATAATAGTTTATGATATCCATGTGGTTTATTCTTCTTTTCTGGTTTGGTCACTTAGATTATAGGATGTATAAACCACTTTTTTAATTCTAAATGATAAATTTATAAAAAAGTTTCACATGTATTGTATATCAACAAACGTTTTCTATGCTTATATTTCTTTAATATTGATTTTTCATTTTATAGGGTGTTATAATACAATATCAAACAAAATAAAGGAGCAAAAATTAAAATGAAAAAAACTAGAAAGATTTTATCTTCAATTTTACTATTATTAGTATGTGGATTATCTGTTTTATGCTTAGCTGGATGTAATTTCTTCTTTGGTCCTACTGCTGAAGATATTCAAAAGAATTTGGAAGATAATGGCTATACAGTTACTGTTTTAGATGGCAGTGATTATATTGGTTCTGAAGCTGATACATTTGCTGTTACATCACTTGACACTTATATTTTTGGCGTTAAAGGTGAAGATAGAATATATGTATTTTTCTTCTATTCAATTGATGATGCAGAACTCAATGGCAGTTTCATAAACATCAGTGGATTAAAGCAAGGCCAAACAAACAACATCATCTATGTTGGTACTAAACAAGCAATAAAAGATGCTAAATTGTAATATTAAAATAACCATTTAAATTTATATCGAAGAGCAATCTAAATTATATTTGATTGCTTTTTTATATTTTTTTATGAAATAAAAAATAGTTTTTTTATAATATTGCTGTATAATGAAAGCATAAAAAACTATAAATTATTAGGGGGATGAATATGCCTAGTGATGTACTTATAGCTTTTGTAATATTTCAATTCGTGTTTTTTTCCTTAGACTTATACATACTTATTAAAACAGATAGTGGTATTGCAAGAAAACAAGAATATACTTTCTTTTGTTTATTAGCATTAGCTCATATGTTTTATCTTGTCTTCAACAGCATTTGGAGTCTTCAAGAATACGAAGTGCTAACGCTACCTAATTGGCTTATGTCAATAAACTGCATAGTTAGTTATTTAAGTATTACTGGTTGTGGTTTCTTGTTTTTTAGATATACAATCGAAAAAATTCAACTGAAAATTATGCAAAAGAGCTTCATGAAAGCAATATATTTAGTTCCTGTAGCTTTAGTTGATATTCTAGTGCTAACATCACCATGGACAAAATTAATATTTTCAATAGATTCAGATAATAAACTAGTTGAAGGTCCTATATATGTTCTCTTTTTAATGGTTTCGAGTATTTATTTATTATCTGTCATCATAATTGCAGCATATAATTTAATTGTTTCTATTAATATTTCAGAAAGAAGAAGCAGTGTATCTTTAATATTTGCGATGATGATAATAGTATTGTTTGTCGTAGTTGATAGTTTACTTCCAAAAGTTGCTGTTCTTCCTGCAGCTGCCTTTGCAGCAATAATTGTCATCTTTATGAATATGCAAGAATCTAATATTAAAAGCGATGCATTAACCGGTATGAACAATAGAAGGAAAGCATATGAATATCTATCATTACAATTATCAAATGTAAATATGGATAACCCAATGTATCTTTTTATGTGCGATCTAAATTCATTCAAAGAAATCAACGATTTATATGGCCATATAGAAGGAGATGAAGCATTGCTAATTACTAGTACAGTATTAAAAAATATTGCGAGTAGATACGATGGTTTTACTGCAAGGCTTGGTGGAGATGAGTTCTTGATGTGTATAAGTAAATTCAAGAATAACGATTTTAACCCTGATAGTTTGATTAAAGAAATAGATAATGAAATTCTAATTGAAGCACAAAAGTCTTCTAAACCATATGGCATAACAATATCAGTTGGTTATTATAAATGCATAAATAAAAATGAATCGATTAATGAATGCATTAATAATGCTGATGAGATGTTATATGAAAATAAAAGAATTTTTCATGAAAATGAATAAAATAAAGAGCATTGAATTTTTAAGTTCAACGCTCTTTCTTTTATATAAAAAAGACCACAAATCTTGTACAAAAACAAATAAAGTGCTAACATTAAGGCGAAATAAACAATTAAATCCAATGAGTTAATGTAAATTTATGGTTATATTAAAATTAGAAAACGTATCTAAAGTATACGAATTAAGTGCTGACAATGAAACATATGCCCTAAGTGAAATAAACCTTTCATTTGAAGAAAAAGGTCTATCATTCATTGTAGGAAGAAGTGGTTCTGGTAAAACCACTCTTTTAAACATTATTTCGGCAATTGATAGTCCAACATCTGGTGATATATTTTTATCATCAAATAGTTATAAAAACTTAAAGGACAAAGATTTTGAATTATTAAGAAATAAATATATAGGTAATATTTTTCAAGAATACTTATTAATCCCATATTATACGGTAGGAGAAAACATAAAAATTGCATTAGATCTAAATAGAGATGATTTAGATACTGATGAAAAGATTAATCTAATTAATGAAACATTAAAAAAAGTATCTTTAGTTGATAGTGATGGAAACACTTTTTATAATAGAAAAATATCAGAATTATCTGGTGGAGAAAAACAACGTGTAGCTATCGCAAGAGCCTTAATAAAAAAACCAAAAATCCTCCTCGCAGATGAACCAACTGGTGCGCTAGACTATGAAACTGGAAAAGAAATTCTAAACCTTTTAAAAACAATTTCTTTAGAATGCCAAGTAATAATAGTATCGCACGATATTGAATTTGCAGAAAAATATGCAGATAGAATTATCAAACTGTCCGATGGCAAGATTGAAAGTGATACAAGTGATAGTATAGCTAAAGAAGAAATAAAAGAAGATCTATTTGAATCTTACAGCAAATCAAAAATCCCATTTAAAAGTTATCTCAAAATGGGACTTTATGGTTTTAAGTATAAGAAATTTAGATTATTTCTAACCATTATAATCCTATTGATAACATCTTTTATTTCATTTTTTCTAATAACGATACTTGATATGAACATTTCGAATGCTTCAATAAAGAATGCATATAGGAACTTTGGATATGCTTTTCTTGAGGGATATGGTCAAGAAACACCAGATAAATTTAATGATTACACATATATTGAATACGACAAAAACAATTTAAAAAAAGAATATATAAAAGATTATGGATGCATTCCTGTTTTTTCTTTTGATGATGAAAGTTTTATAAAAACAATTCCTCTTTCAAAAAACACTATTGAATATTATAGAAGCCAAGAAATCTTTTTAAATAACCCATCATTCGATAATATTATTAGAACCGATTTACTTTATATTAGTTGTGGTATGGAATATGATGATAATTTGCCACTTGAAGTAGATTCTAGATTTGTTGATAAAGATTTATGCCATCCACCAATGACAATTAATGAAATTGCTCTTTCTGATATTAAAGCACAAATATATATGGATCTTGGGTTTGTCGATGAACATAATAACATAATTGAAATAAATACACCTGATGATTTAATAGGTAAAAAAATAGGTGATTTTACTATATGTGGTGTATATTCAACCCCAGAAAGCAAAATCATATTTGAAAAAAGATTAATTTGGAATTCAAATAATAAGTATGATCCTATTGAGAATGCAGTCATAAATGGACTTGATTTTGCAATTTCATCAAAGTGGTTTTACTGTAATGATTACATTGAAAAAGTAAAAGCGCAAAACATTGAAGGCGATGAACTAATAGACATAGAAGTTAGTAATCAATATATACTTCCATCAAATAAAAGTATAATCGAGGATATTAAGTTTATTAAAAATATAACTTTTAAAGATGACTTCAACGTACTTAATACGATGACTGCGTCAACTATTTTTACAAGCAATGTGGATTTTATTATTGATGCCAAGGAGTATGTAGAAACAACATTCATTTTAGTTGCTATATTAATAGTTTTTATCTTATTGACATTATTAGAATTAATGATCTATTTAAATGTGACAATAAGTAGAAGAAAGAAAGAATTCTCAATACTTTTATCTTTAGGTGCTGGTTTTAAAGATTTAAGAAAAATTGTTTTAATAGAAAGCATTTTTACATGCTTAATTCTTTTAGTTTTATTGTACTTACTCTCTTTTGTTTCATATTCTATTATTAATGCAAAGATTTTTATTATTCCAGTTTTAAGCATTGGAACTTTAATGATAGTAATTTCAATAGTCTTGACAATAGGCTTTTCTTATTTTTCAACCCTTATATCGAGTTTAACAATCAAAAAGATTTCTCCGAAAGAAATGCTAATTATTTCTAATGATATTGAATAAATGAATTTTTCTATAAATTTGTATGTCTATTGAATATTTCAATATTAGATGTTAACATTAAGATAAGAAGTATATTTGAAAGGAGAGGTAATTTATGAATCAAGCAATTGATAATGTTTCTGATAATAAAGAAAATAAATACACATTTTCTTTTAAAGAATGTTTTAAAACAAGCATATCTAGTTTTAAATATAAAAAAAGTAAACTATTTCTTACAATCTTATGCCTCATTATAGTTATGGTTCTTATCGGATCAATAACTATGTTTTACGATGCAAACCCAAATAAAGCTGCATTAAAATATGCATATAAAAACACAGGCTATGTTATTTTAGATGCTTACTATGCAAAAGAAGCAAAATTTGATAGCAGTTTATTTAGTAAATTAAAAATGCCAATACTAAAAACATATACTAAACAAAAAAATTATGATATAAATGCCGTAAGTACTGACATTTTTAATAAATTAATGGACTATGGAACAGTTCCAATATTTAACTATGACATTAAATATAGAGAATCACTTCCGATTACAAACGATGAATTTGAAAAGACATTTTTATATTATCCTACTGATAATGTAATGAAAATTTCTTTAGCAAATTCAAATTCTTGTACAGAATATAGTGATACTCTTCCACTTGAAATAGATTCAAGATTTATAGACAAAAGCCTATGTCATCCACCAAGAAATAAAACAGAAATAGCTATCACAGATATTAGAGCGCAAGTATATATGGATCTTGGGTTTGTCGATGAAGATAATAATATAATTGAAATAAATACACCTGATGATTTAATAGGTATAAAAATAGGTGATTTTACTATATGTGGTGTATATTCAACCCCAGAAAGCGAAATTATATTTGAAAATAGAAATAATCAATTAATTGTTGGTGAAATAATAAAACATAGTATTGTTGGAGATGATAATGCGAATATTCTTGCGACGAAATGGATAATGTATAATGGGTTTGCTAAAAGCGAACTTGAAGGGACTGCTGATGAGTCATTTTCTAATACTGGTCGATTTATACTTCCAACTATTAATAGTGTAAGAAAAGATTTAAAATTTATCAATAATCTATCTAAAAAAGAAAATAATGATACTTATTTTATGATTGATTGTTTAACATTACATACTAATAATGTAATGGAAGCCAACTATGAATCAAAATTAGTTATGCTTTTCTTCCCACTAATCATATCTTTTGTTTTATTGATTATTATTTATTATATCTTCCTTTCAAAATATATAAGAAAATTATTAACATCTAAAGAAAGCATATTCAAAGATCTTGCATTAAAAGGATATGATAAGCAAAATATTAAATGCACTATAATGATTGATGCCTTGATAATTAACATAATAGTAATGGTATTATTCTATATATTAACTATATTCTATACGAATTATATAAATAGTGTTTGGTTCATAGTTCCATATATAAGAATAAGTACATTTACTATCTTAACTTCAGCAATAATTCTTATAGTATATCCAATATTAATTCCAATTTTTATGGATAAAAAGATAAACAATCTATATAATGCTGAATCCTAATAAACAATATCAAAATAACGATTGATACTAAATCTAAATAATGTATAATTATAAGTAGAAGATAGAGGTAAAAGATATGGAAATGAAATTTTATAAATGCAAACACTGTGGTCAAATTGTAGCTATAGTTAAAAAAACAGGAGTTCCATTAATATGTTGTGGCGAAAAAATGGAAGAACTAGTGCCTGGAACTGTCGATGCTTCACATGAAAAACATGTTCCAGTATATGAAATAAAAGAAAACATTCTATATGTTTCTGTTGGTTCTATAGAGCACCCAATGATTTCTGAACATTATATTGAATGGGTATCAATTCAAACAAAATTTGGCAATCAAAGAAAGTTATTAAAACCAGGTGAAAAACCAGTTGTGGCTTTTCCACTTCTTGAGGGCGATGAAGTAATAGCTATTTATGCTTACTGCAACCTTCATGGCTTATGGAAAGCATAATATAATATAACATATATTATTATTGAAAAGGTCCTTGACCTTTTCTTTTGCTTTTTTAAGGCAATATGTGTATAATATCTAAGGCAACAGGAGAATTACTAACTATGAAAAAAAGAAATACTTTACTTGGAATTATCGGAAGAATCATATTATTTGGTATAGGTTTTACAATAATATTATTTATTGTAGATATGCTTAATATCAAAATAGTAGGTATTGTGTTATCTTTCTCAGTTTATATATTATTTGCGATAATACAATATTTATTAAGAAACAAAAACAAAATGATAAGATTTTTTAATACCTTAATAGCCGCTGTTTCATTAATACTTGCCATTTCACTTGCGAATGTACATCCAGATTATCTTAACGCAATAAATAATCCTAAAAATAAAACAGAAATAGTGCATTTATTAAATGGCGATATTGAGGGTGTCGTAGATTTTAATGATGAAGTAGAAATATACACAGGAATCCCTTATGCAAAACCACCAGTTGGTGATTTAAGATGGAGAGAACCTCAAGATGTTGAAAACTGGGAAGGCGTAAGAGATTGTTCAATGTTCGCCCCAAAGGCAATGCAAGCTAAATATAACCCTTTAATGTCTAGTATTCAAGATGTTTATCTAGAAAAAACTTGGAATATTCACTTGATGCCAGAAGATGTGCAAAATATGAGTGAAGATTGTTTATATTTAAATATATATAAACCAAAAAATGCTGATGTTAATACTCCGGTATTTGTCTTCTTTCATGGTGGATCTCTTACTAGTGGTTCAACTGCATTTTCAGATTATAATGGTATAGAATATGCAAGACGTGGTGTCATCTTTGTTCAAGTTGCATATCGTCTTGGAATCTTTGGATATCTTGCATTAGATGAATTAAAAGAAGAATCTATAAACAACACAACTGGTAATTATGGTCTATTAGATCAAATAAAATCATTAGAATGGATAAATAAAAATATCGATAAATTTAATGGTGATAAAGATAATGTTACTATCGGTGGAGAATCTGCAGGTTCATCATCAGTTTCAGCACTTTGTTCATCTCCACTTGCGAAAGGATTTTTTAAAAAAGCTGTTGGTGAGTCTTCATCTACAGTTCTTAAAAATCCTCCACATACATTTAGAAGTTTAGAAGACGCAATGAAGATGGGCGAAGATATCAAAAAAGAATTTGATGTTACATCTTTAGCTGAACTTAGAAAGATAGATGCTGATAGATTAGTCACAACTAAATATCAAAATTCGCAGATGACAGTAGATGGATATGCTCTTACAAAAACTCCTTATGAAGTATATAAAGCAAATGAACAAAATGAAGAAGCATTATTAAATGGATGTAATCTAAATGAAGCTGATTGTTTCATTGTCCCACAATATCTTTTATCACTTCAAGCGCTTCCAAACTTAAAAAATTATAAAGAACGTCTTGAATCAATCTTTGGCGATAAAACGAATGAATTACTATCTTTATATGGAGAAATTACTACTGATGAAGAAGCCTATAAAGTATTTAATGAAATAGTTTCAACATATTGGTTTGTCTATCCGCATGAATCATGGTCGACTCTCGCAAATGCAAATAATGTTAAAGTATATAGATATCTTTTCACAAAAGAAAATGGATACCTATCCACATGGCATTCTGGAGAGATGATCTATCTATATCACAATATTGAAAATTCAAAAAGACCATATAGATATAATGATAGTGATATAGAATTATCTAATATGATGTCATCATATCTCATCAATTTTATTAAAACAGGTAATCCAAACGGAGCTGATCTTCCAACTTGGACTATGTGGACAGAAGAAAATAATAAAATATTTGAATTTGGTGAAAACAAGGGAATGATAGATGACCCATTCTCATTCCTTTATGAATTTATGAAGAATTATGATGAAGCTTAATAAAGTTTTAGATTAAATGAAAAGAGACTCCACTATGAGTCTCTTTTCATTATTTCTTTATCGAATCTAAAACTTTATAACATAATCTATAAAGTTCAAGACCATCTTCTTTATCTAATCCAACTGAACAATATACTTTAGCAGGTACATCTTTAGCTTTCTCTTTTAATTCAAGTCCTTCCTTAGTGAGAGTAACATTCACTATTCTCTCATCAATAGTAGATCTATTTCTCTTTACTAAGCCTTTCTTTTCAAGACTTTTTATTACAGGAGTTAGTGTTCCAGAATCGAGAAAGAGAATATCGCCCATATCTTTAACAGCTATATCATCTTTTTCCCAAAGAACAAGCATAGAGATATATTGTGTATATGTTAGATTGATTTCATCTAAAATTGGAGTATATAATTTGTTTATTTCTCTAGAACAAGCATATAAAGCAAAACATAACTGATTTTTGATGCTTAATTCATTAAAGTTGTTCATATTCTCTTCCTCTAATTTTTATAATAGTTCTACAATGCTTTCTTCAATATCTTCAGGTTTAACAGCTGGTCCAAATCTCTTTACAACTATGCCATTTCTATCAACTAAAAATTTAGTAAAGTTCCATTTAATATTTCCAAACAAGCCACCTTTTTGTTCATTTTTAAGGTATTTATATAGTGGGATAGCATTTTTGCCATTGACATTGATTTTTTGGAATTGTTTGAATGTTACACCAAATCTGCCCTTACAGAATGCTTGAATCTCTTCATCACTTCCAGGTGCTTGATTTAAGAATTGGTTGCATGGAAAATCTAAGATTTCTAAGCCTTTTTCTTGATATTTTTCATATAGATTTTGTAAACCTTCATATTGTGGAGTAAAACCACAACCTGTTGCAGTATTGACTATAAGCAATACCTTTCCTTGATAATCTGCCATAGACACATCATTGCCTTTATTGTCTTTTACAGTAAATTCATAAATTTTTTTCATATTGAATCTCCTTCTTTTGCTTAATTAAATTGAATACAATTGAATTGTAAACTAATAAATATATTTTGTCAAGCAATTTTAATAAGAAGATGAAAAAATTTAACATTTTAAAAAATATATCACATCGTGATATAATACTAATGTGAAATAATAGCACATAACATTTAATACTTTAATAGGATACAAAAAAATATGGATAAGATTATAAGTTTTAAAAATAAAAAAAGAACTATACTTGTTGTTGAAGACGAAGTAATCAATCGCGAGACATTAAATGAGATACTAAAAGATTCATATAATGTGATATTTGCCACAAACGGAAAAGAAGCCATTGATATTATCAGCTTAAATAAAGATAACATTTCTTTGATACTTCTCGATCTAATAATGCCAATTATGAAAGGCTTTGATGTCCTAGAATGGATGATTCTAAATAATAATCTTCAAAAACATATTCCTGTTATAGTTATTACTGCAGATCAAAAATCAGAAGTAGAATCATTGAGCCTCGGTGCTGTTGATTTTCTTCCAAAACCTTATCCAGAACCTAGAATTGTGCTCGCAAGAATCAAAAGAACAATCGAACTATTTGAAGATAGAGAAACAATAAAACTCACAGAAAGAGATCATCTCACGAATCTCTATGCGCCTGAATATTTCTATAATTATGTAAAAAAATATGATAGACAATATCCTGATGTAAATATGGATGCTGTAAATATCAATGTTCGTCATTTCAGTAGAATCAATGATTTATACGGAAGATTAACAGGCGATAAAGTCTTAATTGAATTATCAAGCAAAATAAAAGAGGTATTCAGCAAATTCGGAGGTATAGTATCAAGAAGAAATGCTGATGTATTTATGATATATACGCCTCATATCGAAAACTATGATGATATCTTAGCTTCAATCTCAGAATTAGATTTTAAGAAATATATCAAAAACAATCTTTCAATTAAGATGGGTGTATATCCAAATGTTGATAAAAAATTGCTGATTGAAAGAAGATTTGATAGAGCTAAGAATGCGACAGACACACTTAAAACTGTATCTAATAGTTTTGCATATTTCGATTCAAATCTTTTCAATAATGAATTATTTGCTGAACAACTATTAGAAGATTTTGAATCTGCTTTACAAGAAAAACAATTTAAACTGTATTATCAGCCTAAATACAATATTGAAGGAGATAAACCAAAACTAATAACCGCAGAAGCACTTATTAGATGGATTCATCCAACACTTGGCTTTATTTCACCTGCATTATTTATTCCTCTTTTTGAAAAAAATGGCCTTATTCAAAAAATGGATAATTATGTTTGGCATGAAGCAGCTAAAAAGATTAGCGAATTAAAGACAAAATATGATAAAGACATCTCTATTCCAATTTCTGTAAATGTTTCAAGAGTTAATATTTTTGATACTGATTTTGTAAAGAACTTCAAAAATATTATAGAGATCAACCATTTAAAACCAAGCGAATTATTGCTTGAAATCACTGAATCTGCCTATACTCAAAACCAAGATCAACTAATAAAGACAATAAATGAATTAAGAGATAATGGTTTTATGATCGAAATGGATGATTTTGGTAGTGGATATTCATCGCTCAATATGTTGTCATCTATGCCAATAGATGTCTTAAAAATAGATATGAAATTAATTCAATCAGTTTTTAAAGATAAGAAGAACCTTAGACTTTTAGAAATTACTATGGATATTAAGAATTATCTTAAAGTTCCAGTGGTTGCTGAAGGCGTTGAAACCGAGGAACAGATGCTTGCGCTTAAGAAACTAGGTTGCAATATTGTTCAAGGTTATTATTTTTCAAAACCACTTCCTGAAGATGATTTTGAACAATTGCTTCTAAAAGAACTTGATAGGAGTTAGATATATGCTTACAACTACAAAACTAAAAGAAAATGGTGTTGATACAGCTGAAGCATTAGCGCGCTTTATGAACAATGAAGCATTATATTTAAGATTATTTGAAAAAGCAATCAAAGAGACTAATCTAGATAAATTAGAAGACGCTATAAAAGAAAATAATCTGGATGATGCATTTGAAATTTCACATTCAATGAAAGGTGTATTTGGAAATCTATCAATAACTAATCTATATAAGATTTCTTCTAATCTTACAGAACTTTTAAGAGCTAAAAAAGACATAGATTATAATGAATATTTAAAAGAATTATCTAATGAATTAAATAAATATTTAGAACTAATTAATTAAAATAGAGGAAATAATATGCGAGAATTTTATACTTATAGTGTAACTAAAAAAGATGGTAGTAAATTAGATTTAAAAGATTTTCAAGGAAAAGTAGTTTTAATTGTCAATACTGCAACTGGGTGTGGTTTTACTCCACAATATGCACCAATTGAAGAGATGTATAAGAAATATCATAATAGTGGACTTGAAATTTTAGATATACCATGCAACCAATTCGGCCAACAAGCGCCTGGAAGTGATGAAGAGATTCATGAATTCTGCCAAATTCACTACAACACTACATTTGATCAAATGAAAAAGAGTGATGTAAATGGTGAAAATGAATTACCATTATTTAAATATTTAAAAAATGTACAGCCATTTACTGGCTTTGGAGAAGGAAAAATGGCTGATTTATTAAGATCACTCCTTCCAACAATCGATCCTGATTATGAAAATAATAATGACATTAAATGGAATTTCACTAAATTTTTAGTAGATAAAGAAGGAAATGTCGTTAAAAGATTTGAACCAACTCACGATTTAAAAGAAATAGAAGAACTAATAGAAAAATTATTATAGAAACAAATGGATTATTTAGCAATTATAATTATAACCTTCTTTTCTGGCGTTATTGGAACTGGAATTGGGGGTCTCATCGGTGCAATTCTTAGAAAAGATTCCAACAAGGTGGTAAGCCTTCTTTTGTCATTCGCTGGTGGTGTTATGCTTTCCGTTGTGACATTTGATCTTATGGTTGAACCTCTTAAGAATTATGAAGGTGAAAATGAAATAATTATTATTATTATTTTAACTGCACTGGTTGTAATTGCTGGATATCTTATTATTTGGGGTTTAAATATTTGGATAGACAAGACGACAAATAAAGAAATACCTCATATAGATAATGAACACCCAAAAACCGCAGATGATCTCGATGAGCTTATTCATGCAGACCATTTTGAATCGCATGTTAAAAATAATCAAAATCTATTTATTGCTGGACTAATCATGATGCTTGCGATTGCCCTACACAATCTTCCTGAAGGTATGGTAATTGGGGCATCATATGCCAAAGAAGAAGATTTAATTGCCAATATCTTTAGTGGTTCTGGATTCTTAATTGCTCTTGTTATTGCCCTACATAATATTCCAGAAGGTATGGCTGTATCTGTGCCATTAATATCAGGTGGAATGAAAAAACTAAAAGCGATTTTTCTAACTGCTCTTTCAGGCCTTCCTACAGTTATTGGTGCAGTTCTTGGGTATCTTCTTGGAGGACTTGGCGAAGTATCGCTTCTAATATCACTTGGTTTTGCGAGTGGGGCGATGTTATATGTCATCTTTGGTGAACTGCTTCCAGAATCAATTCTCATGTGGAAAAGCAAGCTTCCTGCGCTCGCCTTATTTGTAGGTGTAATCCTCGGATTCATCCTTGTATTTATTTAATTAGAATCATAATATTTAATATATGCTATTAGAAATTATATAAAAAATCTCTCACTAGGAGAGACTTTTTTCTTTTAGTAGAGTAGGAAAATATCAAAGAGAATTCTAAATCATAAGTAGTAGAATGAAAAGCTGACATTGAGAGTTAATTTTTATAATCCTTTTTTATAATGAAAGGTGAAAAGGAGGAATAAAAATGATCAATGTAATTATTTCAATGGAATCAACGTCAGATCTCACAGAAGAGTTAATAAGAGAATATGATTTCAAAATTATGGATATGAATTTTTGTATAGGCGATATTGAATATTCAGCATTAAAAGATGGAATAAGTGAAAGTGAATTATATAAACATATGAAAGATGGAATAAGAGTATCCACATTTCAAGCTCCTCCAGAATCATATATGAAATATTTTAGTGAACTTTTAAAGAATGATCTTCCAATCATCCATTTAGCATTCTCATCAGGCTTATCTGGAATGTATAATAATGCTTTTAAAGTTGCGAATGAATTAAATAAAAATTCAAAGAATAAAATATTCGTTATTGATTCACTTGCGGCTTGCAGTGGACAAGGTCTTCTTGGAATACTTTCTAGAATCAAGGCAAATAGTACTGATAAATTATCAGAAGTACTAGACTATATTATCAAAATCAAAGATAACATCAATCATGTTTTCACTGTAGATACTCTTAAATATCTATTAAATGGCGGAAGAATTAAGGCAACTAAATATGTTCTATCTGAAATCTTCAACATCAAACCACTTATGCAAGTAGATCTATCTGGAAGACTATTTGTCTTTAGAAAAGTTATCACAAGAAAGAAAACAATCGATATGATGTTTAATAAATATATTCAAGAAAGAGATAAAAAATCAGACATTGTGATTATCTCACATGCTGATTCTATTAAAGACGCATTATATCTAAAATCGCTGATAGAAGATAAACTTAAAATAAATGTTCTTATTACGGATCTTGGTCCGATAATCGGTTCTCATTCTGGTCCCGGAACACTCGCTATTTATTATCTTGGAAATAAAAAGATTAAATATTATTCATAAATACTTAATCTCTTTTTGGATCTATATAGATTGTTTTATATTTTTTATAAGTGACAAAAGAACCTTTTCTTCCTGGAACCTTCTTTAAGTTTCTAATTTCTGTATAGTCAATGCCTACACTAGATGAATCTTTTGCTTTAGAATAGATTGCGGCATTCACTGCGGCAAATCTAATGACATTTTCACTATATTTATTTTCGCCTCTTACAACGACATGTGAACCATGATTATCTTTCACATGAAACCATAAATCATCTTTATTCGCAATGACATGCGTAATATATTCATTTTGAATATTGTTTTTGCCGATGAAGATTTCACATCCATCTAGGTCTAATTTAAGATAATTAGGCCTAGATTTTTTCTTTTTATTTTTTTCTTTACTATGAATATAATTATTTTCAATCAATTCATCTTTTATCTCGATTAGGTCTTTTAGTTTAGCTCTAGATAATTGATATTCTAATAATTTAAAATACTCAAGTTCTCCTCTAGCATTTTCTAATTCCTTTTGAACATATTCAATACCGATTTTTGCTTTTCGATATTTTTTATAATATAATTGACTATTTTCTTTAAGCGATTTAGATGGATCAATAGTTATCTCAATCGACTCATTTGTATAATAATTGATAAGATTGATAGTTGAAGATCTTCTAATATCATCTTTAGCGTTTGCGAGTAGAATCTCACCTTTTAATCTTAATTCATCAGAATTTTTATCTTTCTCATATTCATCTAACAATTTATTTATTTTCTTTTCTAGTCGTCTTATGTTAGATGATACACATCTATATATTTCTTGATTATTATCTTTAAGAATCTTAGCTTCAGCTGATCCCTTATAATATTCATATAAAAGACTAGACAAATCAGAAAAGTGTGTGAGATTTTCACCAAAGATATTATAAAAATAATAATCTTTTTTTTCGGATAAGACAGGGTCATATTTTTCTATTTCACCCTTAAAAAATGAATAAAAATCTTTATCTGAATTAAAATAATTTTTTATTAGATAATCTGCGAATTTAGGAGAAACACCAGAAATAGTATTTATAATAGTCTTACTATCTAGATTATCGTTGTTTGAGAAAAATTTGTTTATGTTGATCGAGTCATTTGGACGCAATTTTTCATTTTTTAATGGCTCATATTTGAGCCCTTTCATAATTCCTCTAGAATTTGTCTCTAAAACAGATAATTGTTTTATAGCTTCGATAATCCTCTCATCATAATCTAGAATCAAAAGATTAGAAAATCTTCCAATCAGTTCTAGTACGATGGTTTTTTTCTCTTCGCCTTCAAAATCATTTCTAACATTCACATCTATCATAATGACTCTATCGTTATTATATTGATAGATGTCTTTGATATATCCACCTTCTAGATGCTTTCTTAAAAACATTGTAAAAGAAGATGCCACAAGCGGTTTTTCAAATCTTTCTTTCGATATGAAAATAGTCGGATTGTTGTAAGAAACCGACATGTATAGATTATATGTGATGCCGATAGATCTTATTTTGAATAAATAATCGGTTTTATTTATTCCATCAATTGTATCTATTCTTGCACCGATAAGTTTTTCTTTTAATTCATTCGCAAGTTTTGATATGAATATTCCATCAAGAGCCATGGTTTATACCTCAAACATATTATATCATTTTTTAAGTTAATCTTATATGTTTTTACTGATCATTAATCATCCATGAAAACTTATTGTGTATAAAAACTTAGATATATGATATAATATCTAAAAAGACGAGAGGATGAACTATGAAGCTTAACGAAAGGGGTCTACTAGTAGTCTTAAGCGGTCCATCTGGAGTTGGAAAAGGAACAGTTAGAAAATCACTATTCAGTCAAGACAGCCAAAATTATACCTTTTCTGTTTCAATGACAACGAGAGAAAAGAGGCCAAATGAAAAAGAAGGTAAAGACTACTATTTCGTCACAAAAGAATATTTTGAGAAAAAGATAGAGGAAGGTGGATTCTTAGAATACACATATTTTTGCGGGAATTATTATGGAACTCCACTCGATAAAGTCGAAGAAGCTCTCAACTCTGGCAAAGAATTGATTCTCGAAATTGAAGTAAATGGTTGTCGTCAAGTCAAAGAAAAAATGATTGATGCAGTGACAATCTTCATAGTTCCACCATCAAGAGAAGCTTTATATGAAAGGCTTAAAAAACGTGGCACTGAATCTGACTATCAGATTCAAGAACGTATAGAAAAAGCTAACAGTGAATTTCCGCTCGCATATCAATATGATTATATCGTCGTCAATGATTCTGTGGAAAATGCTGCCGACAGAATTCGTGCAATAATCCGTGCTGAACATGCGAAGACAAGCAGAAGCATCTATAAATATTATGAAATGTTAGGAGAAAAAGAAACTTATGAATAAAAATAAAGAAGGTTTAAGATATCCATCTATCGATGATTTACTCACTAAGATCGACTCTAAATACAAACTCGCATACACTGCAGCTAAAAGAGCCAAAATCATCAAAGAAGAAGAATATTCTTCAATGGAAGAACTAGGTGGAAGTGAATGTGCAACTCCTGTCGGAATGGCACTCGAAGAAATTTTAAATGAAAAAGTTCATGTAGAATTCAAAGATACTGCGGAAGATGCTAAGCCTGAAAACACATTTGGTACTATGGAAATCTCTGGTGGATCTGATGATGATAACTACGATATTGAAGATTTCACATCATCATTCGATGAATAATTAAAAATATATAAAATATTATATAAAATATCTTATAGCACACGATTTCGTGTGCTATAATTTTATTGATGAGAGGTTTAATATGGCGAACAAGATTTCTATATTTTTAGATTTACTTAAAATAGATAATGAGGTAATAAGAGAAAACCTAAATTTATCAGGTATCACGGTGGATAGCGAAAATGATGAATGCCATCTTCTTTTTGATGCTGAACGTCCTCTTCCTGTCAGTGATATTAAAGAATTTTGCCAATTATTAGAAACTAGAACCTTACCTAAAACCAAATGTAATAAATATACCTTCAATTATTCAAACTTTACTGAAAAAGATGTCAAAGATTATTATAATTATGTCATTCAAAGAGTCGCTAAAAAGACTCCAAAAGCGATATGTGGGGCAAGCTATAATACAGAATATAAAGATGGTATTTTAAAAATAACTGTTCCTGGTGATGACACCGTATTTTCCCTAAATAGAAAAGACATCTTAAATGAATTCAACATTCTTGGTTTTAAAATCGATATTAGATTTGATGTCGACAATGAAACGGTCGATATCAAAGAAAAAATTGATGAAGAAACATCAAAGATGATCAGTGACACTAAAAAAATCATCAAACAAGAAAATTATATTTCATTTAATCCACTAAAAGATTTATATGGTAAAGAATTAGAATTATCTGATATTCCAGATAATGAAGAGGATTTCTATATCTTCAAAAACAATGAAAAAACTTGGAACTTCATCATAAAAGGGTATATTGTCTTTTTTGATAAAGAACTTTTAGATAAGAAAAATGTAAAATTTATTTTATATGATGGAAAATCATATGTTTACTGCACAAAAAGACGTCTTTCATCAAAAGAAGAAGAAAAATATTTCCGTCAGATTAGTGAAGGAATGTATGCAGTTGTGCAAGCATATCCAGATTATTCAACATATACAGGCGATGTTTCAATGCACATCGTAAATATGAAATATATCAAAGATAAAAAACCTATCACCGATAGAATTGATGATGCAAAGGTGAAGAGAGTTGAGCTTCATCTTCACACCAAAATGAGCGCTTCAGATGCTGTTCCTGATATGACAGAATATTTAGAGGCAGCTGAAATATTTGGCTTTGATAGTTTGGCAGTTACTGACCATCAATCTGTACAATCTTTCCATGATCTACATAAATACGCTATGAGTCATCCAAACTTCAAGCCTCTTTATGGTGTGGAGTTAAGTTTCGTTGATCAAGATAAAATATTGGCCGCATATAATCCAAAAAACATCGATTTATCTGATGCAACATACACCATTTTCGACCTTGAGACTACAGGTTTTTCTGTCAATTATGAAAGAATAATTGAAGTCTCGGCAGTAAAGATTAGACATGGTATTACACTCGGTGAATTTTCAGAACTTGTAAACCCAGAAAAAAACATTCCATCTACAGTCGTATCTCTTACAGGCATCACAAATAAAGATGTTGAAAGAGCGAGATCTAGAGAAGAAGTATTAAATGATTTCAAGAAATTTATTGATGGTACAATTTTAGTTGCTCACAATGCTGAATTCGATATGTCACATCTTCTTGAGAATTTTGATGAATTAAATATTGAACATCCTGATTATCCAGTAATCGATACATTAATTCTTGCGAAAACTCTCTACAAAGATTGTAAACGTTATGGACTAGATCCGCTTTGTAAATTCTTAGGTGTTCAACTTGAAAGACACCACAGGGCAATAAGCGATGCGAGAGCGACTAAAGAAATATTCCTTCATATGCTCAATGAATTATCTAAAAATGGTATCACTAACCATATGGAAATCAATTCACTTGTCGATAAAAAAGATTCTTTTAAATATCCGATTCCTGGTCATATCAACTTGATCGCAAAAACACAAGAAGGTCTACGTAACCTCTACCATCTATTATCGATTGCGAGCACAGATTATTTTACAAATGAAGCAATACTAACAAAAGATGTACTTGATAAATATCGTGATGGTATATTAGTTGGTTCTGGATGTAGAAATTCATATTTCTTCGATATCGCATTTAGGAAAAATAAAAAAGAATTAGAAGAGATAATCAATCTATTTGACTACATCGAAGTTCAACCACAAAATTCTTTCGAATATTACAAATATCATATGGATAATTATCAATATGCTTATCAAGATACAGTAAAAAGAATCATTAAAGTGGCTAACGATCATTCTATCCCTGTCTTAGCAACTGGTGACTGTCACCAAATAAATAAAGAAGATACTCTCTATAGAGAGGTTTTAGTTCAAACCGATCCAGTTGGCGGAGAGAGAATTCACTATCTCAAAAACGAAAAAGAGATACCATCAGAATATTTCATGACCACAAGAGAAATGCTTGATGAATTTTCATTTTTAGGTGAACAATTAGCTTATAAGATTGTCGTTGAAAACACCAATCTTATAAAAGATGCTTGTGATAATGTTCAAGCATTTTCAAAAACATTATATCCACCTAAAGATAACTTCATGGAAAAATATGGAATACCTTCTGCTGAAGAATACGTAAATAATGAAGTATATTCTAGAGCTAGATTTTTATATGGTGATCTTCTTCCAAGAATCGTAGAAGATAGAATCAAAAGTGAGCTTGAAGCTATCAATGAAAACAAGTTTTCAACTGTCTATCTAATCTCTAAAAAATTAGTAGAAAAATCAAGAGAAGATGGTTATATAGTTGGTAGTCGTGGATCAGTGGGATCATCATTTGTCGCAAATTTATTATCTATCACCGAAGTAAATTCACTTCCACCACATTATAGATGTTCTAAATGCCATTTTTCAACTTTCAAGATGACAAAAGATGAAAAAGAAAAATATGGCATTAGAAAAGATGAAGAAAGATTTGTCCCAATTCTTGATAAAGTGTTATCGGGATTCGATCTACCAGATGCTGCTTGTCCTGTCTGTGGTAAAAAACTTGACAGAGATGGTCACGATATTCCATTTGAAACATTTTTAGGAGTTAGAGAAGATCCTAAAACTCCAGACATAGATCTTAATTTCTCAAATGAAAATCAACGCTCAATCCACTCATATGTCAGAGAAGTATTTGGTCTTGAAAAAGCATTTAGAGCTGGAACTATCTTAACTTGTAAAGATAAAACAGCTTATGCTATAGTAAGAGACTTCTTTGATAAAATGAATGAAAAGAGAGAAAAATCAGGTCTTGATCCCCTCTATCATAAAAAAGCTGAAATAGAAGCTGTATCATTTAAAATTAATGGTTCAAAAAGATCATCTTCCCAACATCCAGGTGGTATAGTCGTTGTCCCAGTAGATCATGAAATTTATGATGTTACTCCTGTACAATATCCTGGAGATTCAAAAGAAAGATCATGGAAGACAACACATTTTGAATATCATTCATTTGAAAAGAATCTATTCAAACTCGATATCCTAGGACATGATGATCCAACTGTAATAAGATATCTTATGAAATTTGTAAAAGAGAATCCAGATGAATTCCCATTTAGTGACGCTCTTGATATTCCAGTAAATGATTTCAACTTATATCAACTTATGAATAACACCAAGATAATCGGCTGTAATCCATCAGATATTCTTTCTAATGTTTCAACATATGGTATTTCTGAATTTGGTACATCATTTGTAAGAGGTCTACTCGAAACTGCAAAAGTAAATTCATTTGCTGGACTTGTAAAAACATCTGGACTTTCACATGGAAGAAACGTTTGGACAGATAACGCTGAAGCACTCGTTACAGGTAAAGCAAAAGGTCTTCCTAAAATTGATTTTACAGACATCATCGGATGTCGTGATGATATCATGACCAATCTAATAAGTTATGGTGTTCCTGCGGACCTAGCTTTTAAGACAATGGAATTTGTAAGAAAAGGCAATCCGCCAAAAGAAGAAGAAAAATGGAATAGTTTTGTTGAAAAACTTAGAGAATATCCAATACCTGATTGGTATATTTGGAGTTGTTCAAAAATCGAATATCTCTTCCCTAAAGCACACGCAACAGCTTATGTTATAAGCGCTTTAAGAATCGCTTGGTTCAAATTATATAGGCCAATATATTTCTATAGTGCCGTTCTTTCTAAAAAGAAAGCTGCATATGATGTAGAAATAATGGCTAGCGGTTCACAAGCGATAAGAACTGAAATTGAGAACTTAAGAAGCAAACCTCAATTAGAAAAAGATGAAAAAGATAAGAACTTACTTGTAGCACTTGAAATCGCTCTTGAAATGTGCATGAGAGGATTTAAATTCTTTATGATCGATCTTGAGCACAGCGAAGCTACTGATTTCGCAATTTCTAGTGACAAAACAGGTCTTTATCTCCCATTTGGCGCTGTCGATGGTTGTGGTCAAACAGTTGCTCAATCGATTGTCGATGCGAGAAACAATAAACCATTCACAACTAAAAACGATTTTATGGAAAGAACACAAGTATCTAAAACTGTCTTCAAGAAATTTGAAGATATGGGTGTATTTGGTACACTTCCTGATGATAATCAATTATCTTTAGATCTTGGAATTTAATTCATGATTGTAAATCCTATATTCAATTCAGTTAAATCTCAGGCTGAAAACACTAAATCAATAAAGAAAGATATAGACTTTTCGCGTCTATACCTTTCTTTTGTTTTTATGATATCGTTCATCATATTAATGCTTATAAAAAGAGATAATTTTAGTGACACATTATCGATAATTCTTGTTTCCACAAGTCTTTTTATATCGATATTAATATTAATATTTCTATCTCATTATCATAAAAAGCCACTAATTTTTATTCTCATATATGAAATATCTTTTGCAGCATTCTTAGCTTTTTCATCTTTTTTACTAAAAGATAAACTAGGAATTATCAACAACGCATTCAACCCAAACTCATCTATCTTTATCACTCTTTCAGTAACTACCGTTCTATCAACTGTCATTCATTCAATAATATCTGTGTTTTTTAGAATTAGACATTTCTATTTAGAATTATCTATTTTGTTGGTTCTAGATTCCATATTTATCATTCTATATTCATTCATCTATAACCACTATGACCCTTCAATTTCTATATTTATAAACTCAATTACAGGGATTATCACATCAGCACTATTAAATTTTGGATTTATTTTGTATAGAGAAGAAATCAGAAAATTAGATGAGGTAGGAATAGATAAAAAAGACACATTTATCTTAGCGTTTATTCATCAAACTTTGATCTTTTATCTACCGATAGAATTAGTGTTTTTATTTACTAAAAAACACTAGATATTAATTTATTGCTTGAAAACTTTCACTAATAATATATAATATTATTTAGCAAACAAAAAAATTAAATTATCATATATTTAATCAACCTGGAGGAGTAAAAATGGAACTTGAAGAATTAAGAAAGAAAATATGTGATGACTTTCAAAATCTTAAATTAAATCTTCAAACACTAACTGAACTTAGAGCTCAGTATTTAGGAAAAAAAGGTCCAATTCAAGAAATGCTTCTGGAAATGAAGAACCTACCTAATGAAGAAAAACCAAAACTTGGTGAAAAAGTTAATGCTTTAAAAGCCCTCGCAACTGAATTATTTGATGAGAAGAAAAAAGAAATAGAAGACAAGCTCACTCAAGAAGCCTTATCAAAAGAAGCAGTTGATGTAACACTTCCTGGTAAAGAAATAAACACTGGTTCTATCCATGTTTTAAATAAAGTTATTGAAGAAGTCGAAGACCTCTTTATCGGTATGGGATATGAAGTCAAAGATGGTCCTGAAGTAGAAAGTGACCTATATAATTTCCAATACCTTAATATTCCAAAAGATCATCCTGCAAGAGCGATGCAAGACACTTTCTATGTTGATGTTGATAGACTTCTTAGAACGCAAACATCAGCTGTACAAGCACATACTATGCTTGAATCTGGCGGCGAAAAAGACGTCAGAATTATCTGCCCTGGAAGAGCTTATAGAAGGGATGATGATGATGCAACTCATTCACACGAATTCACACAAATTGAAGGATTAGTAGTCAACAAAGATGTAACTATGGCAGAATTAAAAGGAACTTTAACTGTCATGGCAAGAAAATTGTTTGGTGATGATAGAGAAATAAGATTCCGCCCATCATATTTTCCATTCACAGAACCATCAATAGAAGTTGATGTTTCTTGTTTTAAGTGTCATGGAAAAGGCTGTAACCTTTGTAAAGGAACTGGCTGGATTGAAATATTAGGTGCTGGCATGGTCAACAACAATGTTTTAAAGATGTGTGGATATGATCCAAAGAAATATCAAGGTTTTGCTTTCGGTGTTGGTGCAGAGAGAATCGCAATGCTCAAATATGGCATAGAAGATATCAGAAGTTTATATGCCAATGATCTTCGCCAAAACAAACAATTCAAATAGGAGGATACTTTGAATTTATGTTAATACCTATTAGTGTTTTAAAAAAATATGTCGATATAGACATTGATATAAAAGATTTCGTTAAAAACTTTTCTTTAAAAAGTGCTGAAGTAGATTCTTTTGGTCCTTTTGTGGATGTCAAAGGTCTCGTAATTGGCAAAATCCTCGCTACCAAAGATCATCCAGATTCTAATCATCTTCACATCACAACTGTAGATACTAAAGATGAAATTCAAGATATCGTTTGTGGTGCTCCTAATGTCATGGTTGGAAAGAAAGTGATAGTTGCCAAAGTTGGAACTGAACTTCCTGGTGGCATTATCAAAAAAGCGGTTATTCGAGGTGTTGAATCATGCGGCATGAACTGTGCATTAGATGAAATTGGTATCGATCATAAATTCCAAGGCTATGAAGGAATTTATTATCTTGATGATGATGCACCAGTAGGTGCTGATCCACTAAAATATTTAGGCCTTGACGACGATGTTTTAGAAATAGAATTAACTCCAAATAGAAATGATCTATTATCAATAATTGGTGTTGCTTACGACACAAAAGCTATGCTAGGTTCTAAAATGCATATCGATTTTACAAAAGCAACAGAAGAAAAAGAAAAAGCAGATATCAAAGTCCAAACAGAAACACCTAACTGTATGAGATATCTATCTAAAGTTATCAAAGATGTTGAAATAAAAGAATCTCCAGCGTGGTTAAAAGGTGCCCTTATGAAGATGGATATTCGTCCTATAAACAATGTCGTTGATATCACAAACTATGTGCTTATGGTCACAGGACAGCCTCTCCACGCCTTCAATTATGATAAGATTAAATCTAAAAAGATTGTAGTGAGAATGGCAAAAGAAGGTGAAACCCTTACAACCTTAGATCATCAAGAAAGAACTTTAACAAAAAATGATATGCTTATCACCGATGGTAAAAAAGGTTTATGTCTTGCCGGTGTTATGGGTGGACTCGATAGTGAAGTTGAACAAGATACTAAGAATATATTCTTAGAAGCTGCCCTCTTCAATCCTAAAACTATCAAAGAGACATCAAAGCGTTTGGGACTTTCAAGCGAATCAAGCATGAGATTTGAAAAAGGTATCGATCCAAAGATGACAGAATATGCCTTAAATCTTGCCGCAAAGATGTTTAAAGATATTGCCGGTGGTAAAGTTTTATCAGGTGGTTATTCATTCGATAATATCGATATGAGTGATAAGATTGTCAGTGTCTCACTCAAAACTATAAACAAGGTTCTTGGTAGAACTTATACCCTTGATGAAATAAAAGATGTTTTCACTGGTCTCTCATTTGAATATAGTTTAAAAGGCACTACATTTAAAGTGTCTATTCCAAAAAGAAGACCTGATATTGAAACATATCAAGATCTAATCGAAGAAATTGTTAGAATCAATGGCTACGATAAGATAGATGCAGTTATCCCACCATCGACATCTTCTGGACATCTATCAAATTATCAAGCATTTGTAAGAAAAATTAGACACATTCTATCTTATAATCTAAATGAGACAATCACTTATTCTCTTACAACTCAAGAAAAAGCTACATATTTTGATAATAAAGAATATGGTCTTGTGAAAATAATGAATCCTCTTTCAGATGATAGAATATATTTGAGACATTCAACTCTTCCATCTTTGATTGAAGTTGTAAAATATAATCAAAATAGAAAGACATTAGATAATTTCCTTTTCGAAATTGGGAGAAGATATACACTAGATAGTGAAGAAGCAATCCTATCAGGAATCCTTACAGGGACAATTTCTAATACTTTATGGAAAGGCGAAAAAGAAGAAGTTGATTTCTTCTATGTAAAAGGTTTAATAGAAAACCTCTTCAATAAACTAGGTGTTAAGAATTATTCAATTCAAAAACCTATAGATGCTTTAAGAGGCCTTCATCCAGGTGTATCTGCATCTATTCTAATTGGAAGAGAAGAAATCGGCTTTATTGGAAGACTTCATCCAGATGCAATAAAATATTTTGATTGCCCAATGTCTTTCGTATTTGAATTCAGCCTAGAAAAATTATTTGCGGCATCTCACCCTCTTAAGACTGTAAAAGAAATTTCAAAATATCCATTCATTTCTCGTGATTTAGCACTTGTAATGGATAGTGATAAATCATGTGAATATCTAATTTCTTGCGTCAAGAAAGCTGGCAAGAGAACGCTCACAGATGTAAAAGTGTTCGATCTATTTACTGGACAATCATTAGGCGAAAATAAGAAACAAATCGCTTTAAAACTTATATTCCAAGATATGAATAGAACTCTTGAAACAGCTGAAGTTGATGATCTAGTTGAACAAATTCTATCTCAACTAGAAAAATTAGGTATCACACTTAGATCATAATGGATTCTATATTTAATTACACTCTTGAAGAATTAGAAATAAAATTCACTCAAAATAACTTCAAGAAATTCAATGCACATCAAGTCTATGATTGGATATATAAAAAAGAGACACTAGACTATAATCTCATGTCCAATATCAGTAAAGACTTAAAACAATATCTAAAAGATAATTATTCTCTTTCACTTCCAAAGATTATCATAAAAGAAATATCCAAAGATTCTACAGTTAAATATCTTTTTGAATTCAATGACAATTCTAAGGTTGAAGGAGTATTAATGCACCATCCATATGGCACATCATTTTGTGTTTCATCACAGGTTGGTTGCAATATGGGATGCACATTTTGCGCATCAGGGCTTAAGAAAAAAACGAGAGATCTTGAACCTTATGAAATGGTTTCGATGATTCTCTTATCATCTATTGATTCAGCAGAAAGAATAAGCCATATCGTAATTATGGGAACCGGAGAACCTCTCGACAATTACGATAATGTGGTTAAATTCATAAAAATAATCAATAGCCCAAAAGGACTTGAAATAGGTATTAGGCATATCACACTTTCCACATCAGGTATCGTTCCTAATATCTATAAACTCGCAGATTTAAATTTTGGAATAAATCTTGCGATATCACTGCATGCTCCAACAAACGAACTTAGATCTAAACTTATGCCGATAAATAAGGCATATAGAATATCTGATATAATTGAGGCAGTGAAATATTATTTTGAAAAAACTGGCAGAAGGATTACATTTGAATATCTGCTTCTAGAAGGTGTTAATGATTCAAGACTATATGCAGATAAACTCGCAGATTTACTCTCTGGTCTAAATTCATACGTAAACCTGATACCATATAACCACGTCGAAGAATTTTCTTATAAAGCATCTACATCAAAATCTTCACTAGATTTTTATGATCAGCTTAAAAAACGTGGTATCAATGTCACTCTAAGGCACAAGATGGGTGATGATATAGATGCTGCATGTGGACAGCTCAGAAGCAAGGTAAACTAAAAAAAGGTGGATAAATATTATGGCACAAACAATTAAAAGAATTGGGATTCTTACAAGTGGGGGAGATTGTTCTGGACTAAACGCAGTTATAGAATCAGTTGTAAAATCCGCTTCTAGTAAAAACATTCAAGTATTAGGTTTCAAGATGGGTTATGATGGCCTTCTACGTAACGACTATGTTCTCTTAGACAATGCAAGCGTTAGAAACATCGGTCATGAAGGCGGTTCAATCCTCGGTAACTCTAATAAGACTAATCTATTCAAAAGAAGAATCTTTGATGAAAAAGGAGAAATCACTTATAGAGATGATTCTATGATCGCTGTAAAGAATCTACAAAATGATTCTGTAGATGCTTTAGTGGTTGTCGGTGGAGATGGTTCTATGACAAGCGCAAGAGATTTTGCACGTCTCGGTGTAAATGTCGTATGTATCCCTAAAACAATCGATAATGACGTTCCATATACTGATAAAACATTCGGTTATTCAACCGCTGTTGAAAGAATCGCTGATGCTCTATCGTCAATCAAAACTACTGGATATAGTCACAATAGAGTTATGATTCTTGAAGTTATGGGAAGACATGCTGGCTGGCTTGCACTTGAAGGTGGCCTATCTGGTGATGCTGATTTTATATTGCTTCCAGAAATTCCATACAACATCGATCATATTGCTGAAAAACTTATTGAAAGATACAATCTAGGTTTCAAATCAACTTTGATCTGTGTATCTGAAGGTGCTCACCCAAAAAATGGTAAAGTCACTGCCACTGTTAATTCCAAATATCCAGACAGTGTTAAACTCGGTGGAGTTGGCTCAAAGATTGCTTTTGAACTTGAAGAAAAGATCAAAAATGTCACTGATCAAGAAGTTCGATGCACAAATTTAAGTTATATTCAAAGAGGTGGCAACACCAACTATTCTGACCGTATCTTATCATTTAGATATGGTTCATTCGCAGTAGACACAATCATGAAAGGCGAATTTGGTGTAATGGTGGCGATGAGAGGTGAAAAAATTGTCACTGTCAAGCTTGAAGATGTAGTAGGAAATGGACCAATGGGCGAAACATCTAAAGGTGGAATGAAAAATGTAACTGAAGATTCTGACCTTTTAAGATGCGCTCGTTCAATGGGCGTATATCTAGGTGAATAATATTGGTTGGAAGAATAATCAAGAATATCTCTAACGAATACACAGTACTAAGTGATAATGGCGATATTTTAAATCTAAAACCTAGGGGAAAATTCAGGTATTTAGAAGAAAATATCAAAGTTGGAGATTTTGTCGAATTTGATTTGAATACAATCACAAAAATTCTTGAAAGAAAGAATACATTTTTACGACCATTCATATCAAACGTTGACTATGTTCTAATAATCACATCCCTTAAACGTCCAGACATCAATTATGAATTATTAGATAAATTTTTAATCAACGTTGAAAGTGAAAATGTCACACCAATAATCGTTATCACAAAAACCGATCTTGCAAGTTCTACTGAAATATGTGAACTCGATCAAAATATGGCTTATTATAGAAAATTTTACAATGTTTTCTATTCAGACTATAATGGTCTAAAAGAAAAAGATTCTTTATTAAAACTCTTGGATAATAAAATAAGTGTTGTTTCTGGACAAACAGGTGCTGGAAAAAGTCACTTACTCAATACATTAAAAGAAGACCTGCACTTAAAAACGCAAGAAATTAGTGATGCCCTTGGTAGAGGAAAACACACCACAAGGCATACAGAATTAATTAAAATCGAAAATTTTTATATTGCAGATACTCCAGGTTTTTCAAGCCTTGATCTAATAAACATCAAATCCAAAAACCTCAAAGAATGTTTCCCAGAATTTGTCGAAGAATTAAATAAATGTAAATACAATGAATGCACACACACTCATGAACCTTCATGTATTATCAAACAAAAACTTCAAGAAGGAACCATTCTAAAATCTAGATATGAGAATTATTTAAAATTTTATTTAGACTTAAAAGAAAATGAAAAAGTATATAAAAGATAGGTATGTTAGTTAATTTATCGATATTAAATGCTGATTTAAATAATATTGAAGACTTTTTAAAGCCTCTTTTAGGTATAAAAATTATTCATATGGATATTATGGATGGCAAATTCGTCAAAGAAACATCTTTTGATGAAAAAATCGTAAAGAGATCAAAAGAAACTCTCCCTAATACCATCATAGATTGTCATTTAATGGTTGAAAACCCTATTGAAAAAATCCAAAAATATAGGGAAGCTGGAGCTGACTATTTCACATTTCATTATGAAACAGGTAATATAACTAATACTATAAATGAAATTCATAAAAGTGGTATGAAAGCTGGCATATCTATTAACCCAACGACTGATGTTTCATCTATAGTGCCATATCTCGATATGCTTGATTTAGTACTCATAATGAGTGTTTGGCCTGGAAGAGGTGGTCAATCATTTATTGATTCATCAGTTGATAAAGTCAAATTCTTATCTGATTATCGAAAAGAAAATAATCTAAATTATTTAATAAGCATAGATGGCGGAATAAACTTAAAAACATATAGTCTTATTAAACCATATTGTGATCTTGCGGTCGTCGGTTCGGCAATCACAAAATCAAGTGACTATGTGAAAACATATAATGAATATGTAAGTTTATTCAAAAAAGAGGAGGAATAAGCATATGAAAATCATCAAAAAAATTATGCCAATAATCTTTCTTTCTTTTATTTTAATGCTTCTTACTGGTTGTGATCTCTTTAACCCTAATAGAACATCTTCAAAACCGGAATCTACAATCGATTACAATAGAATTGTAAGTTCTATCTATTCTGATGTCTATGACAAAATTGAAAGAGAACTATATGACCAAATCTATAATGAAATCAAACAAGAATTCATTGAAGGTACAGTCGATATTGATGAAATACAAAATAGAATCTTAAGGGTTGTCGCAAAAGCTTCCCCAGTCTCAATCGGTGTTTCAGCATTAGTAGTAAACACCCTAGGTGAAGAAATAACATATTCTGTCGGTTCTGGTGTGATTATCGAACAAGAAGAACTTGAAAACAGCGATAAACAATATAGATATTATTTCTTCACAAATCATCATGTCATAAGTGGTGGTACAAGATATCGAGCAACTTTCATAGATGACACATATATTCCGGCAAATCTCGTAGGTTCTGATGAAACAACCGATATCGCTCTTCTATATTTTGATTCTAATAGATTATATGCAGTTGCCGAACTTGGTGATTCAGACAAAGCTAAAATCGGTGAAATTGTCTTATCGGTTGGTAACCCCAAAGGTGAATCTCTCTTCGGTTCAGTCACAATGGGAATAATAGGTGGCAAAGATAGACACTTGATTGAAAATGGTATAATCAACACCCTTGTATCTTATATCCAACACGATGCCGCAATCAATTCAGGAAATAGTGGTGGTGGGCTATTTGATCTCGATGGTAAAGTCGTTGGAATCAACACCGCAAAATATACATCAAGCGAAATAGAAGGTTTAAATTTTGCAATCCCTATCAATTCAGCCAAAGAAGTAATATATGAAATAAGAAATTTTGGTCACTATAGTGGCAAAGTATCATTCGGTATTTCTGTAACTTCCGTAAAGGACCTAACTCAAGCTGGAAAAGAAACATATTTCGTTCCAAAAGAACTCACAGAAGGTGTCTTAGTTCGTGATGTTCAGTCTACTGGTTCAGCGTATAATATATTAAAAGTAAATGATGTAATTGTAGAAGCTGACGGTAAGAAAATATCAACCTCTGAAGATCTATCAAGAGCGATTATGAATTATCGAATCGGTGACACTATTCACCTAGTAGTAATAAGACCTATATTAGATCAAGAATCAGGAACTACAACTTCAGAATTTGTTGAACTTGATATAACATTCATAAGAAATAGATAAAAGATGCATATTCCCGTGCATCTTTTATTATTAAGAATGAAGTAAAAAAATCATCTAAAAATATCTTATATTTTATTCATAAAATATACAAGTTTAGTCATATTGCAAAAAATACTATTTTAATCTACAATAAAATAAAGCACTTTATATTTACTAATATAAAAACTGGCAGGTTATATGATTGAGATATTATCGATTGCGATTGTTGAAGATGAAGAAAATGCTTATACAGAACTTCAGACAAGAATCGCAAAATATGAAATCGACAAAGGAATTAAAATAGAAATCGACTGGTTCAAAAACGCAGAATTATTGGTTGATAAATTTCAATCAAAATATGATGCAATCTTTCTAGATATTGATCTTCCTGGTGGGATGAATGGAATTCAAGCTGCGAAGAGAATCAGAGAAGTTGATGATAGTGTAATCATCATTTTTGTCACAAATATGAAACAATATGTCGTGAGCGGTTATGAAGTATCTGCCTTAAATTACATAATAAAGCCAATCAAATATCAAGCTCTTCATATGTCACTTGATAAAATAATTAGAATATCTGAATTGACCCAAAATAACCATATTCTCATAAAGACAAGCGGTTACATTGAAAGAGTCAACATAAATAGTATATATTACATAGATATATATAACCACGTTCTCACAATCCACACAACTACGAAAAAGATTGAAACTTATTCGACTCTATCAGATTTTGAAAATCGACTCAAAGATAATTTCTTTTTCAAAATTAACAATTACACTCTTGTCAATTTAAGGCATGTGAAGAGATTCACCACAAAAGAAATAATAATAAGTAATGGTGATAATCTTCAAATATCGAGAAGAAGAAGAAAAGATTTTCTTGATTCTTTAGTTAAATACTCTGGTGAAATTCTCTAATTATAAAAATATTGCAATATTTATAATTATTATGTGCAGAAAATGCAATATAATAAAAAAATAAATAAATTATATTTCAAATACAATACGAATAAGGTGTGAAATTCACATCTTTTTCTACCACTTACGAATAAAATTTAACCACTCAAGTGTCTTATATTGAAAATACATTGCGTATAAATGTAATATAAATCGATAACAGTTTTTAATTTATTTTATGAATAAAATCACTTAGCATTTCTTCAAGTTATAAATGGTTAATTCCATAAACACATAAAAATAAACATAGGAGGAGATTTTAAGTTTATGAAAAACAGAATTTTTAAACTTTCTGCATTACTACTTACTGTGGCTCTTGCTGTAGTATCTGTATTATGCTTAAGTTTAAATTCTAAAGCTATGCTTTTAGACAGAAAAGGCAAATATTATGCCGACTTCGACACTAAAGCTGAAGCTTTGGAATACGCTGATGAACTAAACATTGAACTCTCAGCTGAAGGTAACGTACTTTTAAAGAATAATGGTATACTACCTCTTGCAAAAGGTTCAAAGGTTAGTGTATTCGGACGTGCACAAAACTCTTTAATCGGTGGAACAGCTGGTATGGGCGGTGGCGCTACTGTTGGTGGTACTGGTACAATCGGTGGTGTTCTATACGATTCAGGATTCCAAATCAATCCAACTGTTGACCAACTTTATGCTTCTGGAAACGGTGGCATCGGTGTTGAAAAAGATATAAATCCAGCTAAAGATTCATTCTTCTGGTACAATGACGCCGCATTCATCGTTCTATCTAGAACTGGTGGTGAAGGTAAGGATCTTGATTTAGTAACTAGCGAACTCGCAGTATTAGAAAACGCTCAAACTCTTGTAGTTGGTACACCTTACGATTTAGCTAGTGGCTCAGTTATTGAATATGATGGTGAATATTATTATACAACTAGCGCATTCAAGACTGACGTAGCATCTACAAAAGAAGATGTTAAAGCTGCTGCAACTCTCATCACTCCAACTCCAGTCGCAGTAGGTGACAAGAAGATCAATATCGCTACAGGTACTGTTGTATCTAATGGCGGTTTCACTTATGAACTCGCAGCTCCACTCATGACTGCTGATTATTCTGGTGTTGCTGCTTTCTTAGGAAATAGTGAAAATGCAACTAGTGTAGCTTCTCCAACATCTTTAGTAATTGGTCAAAGAACTAGTTCACAAATCAATGCTGGCGCTTGGGTAATCTACGATGGAAAGTTATATCAATTAGCAAACAGAATAGCTAACCGTACTACATTATCAGCCTCTAATATCGCAACTGCAATCGGAGAAAATCCTGGTTACACAATTACTACATTAGTTCTTGGCGATGAAGCTGCTGAATTTGCTGCTGGTACAGCTCTTTCTTATAATGGAGCTTACTATGTTCTACTTGCTGCTTACAACTATACTCCAGATACAGTAGGTTTAACTGCTGAATTAATCGCTGCTGCATGTACAGCTGAAACTAAGATTACTCCAGCAGAAGTAGAGATTGGCGTTGAAAAGAATTATGCAAAAGGCGAATACTGCTTAGTTGATGCTGCAATCTACAAATTCAACAATGCATTCAGATTAATCGGCACAACTAAAGGTATCACTCTAGAACAAATCAAAGCTCTCGTTGAAGCTGGAAACAAAGCTTACGCTGATGGTTTCGAACATGCTGCTCTTGGTAAACAAGGTGCTGTAACTAAATGGAACCTCTCTAACGCTATGGGTCCTGCTAACGGACAAACTGGTAGTATTGATGCTCTCTCTGAAGGTCCATATGTAAAACACTATTTACAACTTACTAATAGTGAAAAAGCTTTAATTGAAAATGTTAAAGCTAACTTCAAGAACATCGTTATTATCTTAAATACATCTAACGCTATGGAAGTTGGTGACCTCCAAGATGACCCAGCAATCGGTGCAATCATTTGGATTGGTAGACCTGGTTCAACTGGTCTAAAAGCATTCGGTAAGATCATCAATGGTGAAGTTAACCCTTCTGGTAGACTTGCTGATGAATGGTTCAGAGATTTCACAGCTGATCCAACATGGCAAAACTACGCTAAGAACATCCAAGTAGGTTCTGCTCACTTATATATCTATGACTATACAAGTGATGATGCTAAAGCTCACAGTGTTCCAACTCCAGTTATTTCATCTGGTACAGTTGCCGGTGAAGGTTTCTATGGTATCGACTATGATGAAGATATCTATCTAGGTTATGGTTATGCTGAAACTGTATATCAGGAAATCTTAAATGGCAATATTGAAGATGATCCAGCAACAGGTAACCCAATCGCTGGTGATACTGTACTAGAAATGGCTGACAATTGGTTCCATGACAATGTAGTATATCCATTCGGATATGGTCTATCTTATTCTAACTTCAAGATGACTGTTGGTGATGTATATTACAAGACTGGTAATACTAAAACTAAACTTGCTGCTAGCGTTAGCCCAGCTCTATTCAGTTCAGCTCCTGGCGCTCCTGCACAAGTAGAAAAATTATATGTTCCTGTAACTGTTACAAACGTTTCAGGTCTCCCTGGCAAACAAGTAGTTCAAATCTATGTAAGAGCTCCTTACATTGATGGCGAAATTGAAAAGACTGATAAAGTATTAGTAGGATTTGAAAAGACTAACTTACTTGCTCCTGGTGTATCTCAAACATTAGAAGTTGCAATCAATGTTCAAGACTTCGCATCATTTGACTGGAAAGATGCTAATGATAATGATAATAGAGGATATGAATTAGATCCAGGTGCTTATGAAATCATCGTTGCTTCTAACTCACACGAAGAAGATGATTCATATGCATTCACAATCAGCGGCGCTGATGCTGCTCTTCTAAAGATTGATGACTTCAGCCACAATGAAATTATCCCTCTATTCTCTAACCATGATATGTATGATTCACTCCGTATTAACTACCCTGAATATACAGGCGATAAAGAATGGTTAAGAATTAATACAACTGATGCTAACCAAGTACTACTCTCTCGTAGCGATATGAATGGAACATATCCAGAAACTCAAAGTATTGCTGAAAGAACAGTAACTAATGATTTCATTTATGCAGTTCTTTACTACAACAACTACTGGAATGGTGGTGCAAGACAATATTGGTATGATGATCAAACTTCATATTACTATAGTGCATACGCTAGTGGAGTTGGTGTTGCTGACTGGTATAAGACAGAAGAACAATACAAAGCTTTAATGGCTGGTTGGACTCAAATCTCAGCTGTTGACAATAATGAAACTTATACTCAACTCCATGAAATGTCAGGTATCAACCTATACATGGAAGATGGTTCAATCAATCCACTTTGGACTACATTCATGAACCAATTAACATGGAAGAATATCTGTGATGTTGTTAACCATGGTTCACATACAACTTATGCAGTATCTCACATCGGTAAGAAGACTGCATCTGATGAAAACGGCCCTAACTCATTCAATGGTAAGAGCTGGTGTGATGAAGTAGTTCAATCATCTACATGGAATAAAGAATTATTATACGAATATGGTGTAATCAATGGTGACTTATGTATGCTCGCTGTTACAAACCCAGCTTCAACTAAGGAAACTGGTTGGTATGGCCCAGGCTTAAATAACCACCGTTCTCCATTTGGCGGACGTAACAATGAATACTTCAGCCAAGATGGTATCCATGGTGGATATGTTGCTGCTGCAGTAGTATCTGGTGCTCAATCTAGAGGTGTTAACGTATATATTAAACATATGTATGGTAATGACCAAGAAGAGAACAGATCAAGAGAAGCTCTATTCACATGGTTCTCTGAAGCTGCTCAAAGACAAATCTACGCTAAATCATTCCAAATGGCAATGCAAGAAGGTGGTGCTACAGGATGTATGACAGCTCTAAACCGTATCGGTAGAGTTGTATCTTCTGCAAACTACAACTTCATTACTAGACTCGTAAGAGATGAATGGGGATGGGAAGGCGCATTCGTTACAGACTACTATGGTAACAACTCAATGGTTCAAAATAACATGGACTTACTCTTAAAGGTTGGTTGTGACCTCCCTGATGGAACTGCATCAAGTGGACAAGATCCAGTATCTGGTACTTGGGGCGCTGATAAAGTTGGTGTTGGTACAGAATTAGCACCAAGCGGCGCTGTATACTACAATAGAACTGTATATCCAGATCTATTCTCAACTGGAAGTGCTTACGCAATTGATGATACAGTAGAATATGAAGGCAAGTTCTACAAGTTCACTGCTGCTCATGCTGCTGGTGCTTGGAACGCTGAAGAAGCAACTGAAGTTGCTGAAAATACTCTACCAAAAGCTGATTACGTAGACTTATCACAATGGTACTATGCTCGTATGGTTGCAATGAGAGTTCTCTATGTTGCTGCTAATACATTAAATAATGAAAACGGTGTAAGAGTAACTGGTTTCGGTGCTACATATTCTGATTTAGCACAAGGAACTGCTGCTAACTTATCAATCGCAATTGATCCATCTATGTTAAATGGCGAAACAGTAACTTACGCTGTAACAAGTGGTACACTCCCTGCTGGTCTTTCACTCAATGCTACAACTGGTGCAATCACTGGTACTCCTCTTGCTGTTGCTAACAACACAAGTGTAACAATTTCTTACACAGTTGCTAAGTACATCATTGGTACTGGTACATTCAGATTTACTGTTGCATCTTCATTCGCTCTTGGCGAAGGTGAAGACGCTGCTTCAACTGGAACAGAATATACTGGTACAATTGCTGGTCTTGCAAATGCTAGTTATGCTCTTGCTGAAGGTTCAGCTCTCCCTGCTGGTCTAACACTTGCTAATACTGGTGCTATTACTGGTACTCCAACTAAGTCTGGTACATTCAACTTCACAGTTAATGCTACTGTTGGATCTGGAAACAACGCTAAAGTATATCCAGTTGCTTTAAGAATTACTGTAACTGGTGAAGATATTGTTCAACCTGAAATGCCACAATATATCGCAGAAGAAGGATATCTA
>JAGCYY010000022.1 GCA_017960565.1 bacterium
TAAAACTGAAATACAACTATATTATAACTATAAACGGAAATTAAGTTAATACAATATTTTAAAAAGTGAATAAAAAACGGAAACAAATGTAGTAAATACAATATTATTTAAAGAAACGGAAATTAGTTTAAGAATTTGGGCATAATAAAAAATGTGCCTTAAATGAAGTAATTGACAGGTAACTTTATAGCCTTACTTCAAAAAGACACATTTTCTTAAAAATTTTTAAATAATATGATTATTCAGATTCACCAGTCATAACTGTATCTTGAATAAATAGAGTAATACCAGAGAACCAACCTTCTTCATCTTCAATAGCATCAATTTCAGCTTTAGTTGGGAATCTATAATCGAAATAATCTTCTGATACAGAAACTGTAGCTACAAGCTTTTGATCTTGATCATAAACTTTAGTTTCTACTCTTTCTTCTTTGTCATAATCAGTGAATGATTTAACATAAACTCTAACACTTTGGCCAGGTATTGCAACATATGGTGAGCAAATTTCACATACGTTGTTGAAACCCCATTGCATTACATAAAAACTATAGAAATCGTATGCATATTCTTCATCTTCAAGCACGAGATCAACTACAGCATTATTTGGAATATAATCTACATAGAAATATGATTCATATTCATCATCATAAGTATAATAATTAAATACTTGACCATTGACCTTTATTACTAAAATCTTGTCTTCATCTTCCCAAGAAGCATAGCCTTCAAGGTCGCCATATTCATCAGCATAATAATATGTACCATCTGTTGGAGTATCAGAAATTGTGATTCCATTTCCAACATTTATAGTAACTTTAGCATGGTCATTTTTAGCATCAGATATTTGAATGCTGATAGCATAGCCTCTTGTGCTACCATCTACAGAAGCTGGAGCTTCTACTGGTCCATCAGTAACAACAGAAATAGGTGGAACTTCTTTTGCACTATAATAAGCAAAAATGCTTAAGATTTTTGATTCAGTGTATTTATTGATTTGATAGCGGCCACTATAATCAGAATTTTTATCTCCTTGTCCATCATCTCCAAAATAGTTACGAAGTTGAGCTATGAAAGCTTTTGATTCATCTAATGACGCATTAGAAATTGAAACAACTATATAATTTTCATCGTCATCCATTGATTTATTGATTTTGAATTCTACTTCACTTCCTAAAGTTGGATATTGGAAATTTGGCATATATTCATTTAATACATCTTTTGCATCATCATATGATACGATATAATCTTCTGGATTAACTTTTGTGATTGTTTGATCAGCAAGATTAGTTACATTTAAAGTCACTTTAATATTGTTTTTGTATGTTGCGCTAAATTGAGTTGGTGCACCTTGAGATGATTCAATTTCATTCATAATATCGAAATCTAAATTGAATGAGCAAGTGAAATCATCAAAGTTAGCTGTGAATGTTAGGGCATTGATTGTAGATTCACTGATTGATTCTTTTGCATCAGCAATGATTGATTCGATTTCACCGAGAACATCTTCTTCAAATTGTTCATAAGTTTCAGGGAAATCTTCAAGATATTCATTCATTAAATCAGAATCTTTGATCATTTCATAAGTTTCTCTTAATTGTGGTTTAATCTTATCTTCGATTAGAGCTTCAACTTTAGTGATAACACCATTTAGAATATCTGTAGAAACTGTAACTGTTAAAACACTATCATTTACTTCAAATACATCAGAGAAAATATACATGATATCTTCAGCTGAAAGCTGAGCTTTAGATAATTGTGCTTCTAAGTTAGCGATTGCTTGATAGAATTCATATAATGATTCATCTAGTTCATCAGTGATTTCACCTTCAAGTACTCCGCCGATAGTTTCTGGGTCAAATTCAGATAGATCTGGGAATTCAGGCGTTGGGATCATATCAGGGATTTGATCAACTAGTTCATCAGCATCTAATTCGTCGAAAGTTGGAAGATCACTTATTGAATATTGTGGGAATGAACCTTCTCCATAATCAGTTCTAGTATAAACTTTACCATCTTGAACGTTAACTTGAGCATTGTATTCTCTTTCGCCTTCAGTAGGTTGAGTTACAGTAATTTTAGCTTTAACTTCAGCAAGTAAGTTTTCAAGTTCGCTTACGAGAACGTTTTTGAATTTGATTTGAGCACTACCATTTATCTTAATTCCATTTAACATATCTAATAAACTCTTATTTGGAACATAATTATCAACAGAACTTTCAATAACATCTGTAGTAGTTTCAAATGAGAATGTCACATTTTTAGCAAATGATGGAACTTCAAATGTGTTTACATTATAAATTAAAGATTTAATTAGTGATACAGCGACACTTTCATAAATATCAGCTGGGATTTCATCTTCAGTGATATTATAAGTGTTATCACCGATAGTGATTACTAATTCGCCTTCATCGCCGCTTAAGCTTAATGTAACTCTGCCTTCATCTGTGATGATGTAATTGCCATTATCATCTGTTAGAATGAAATATTTTTTACCATCGATAGTTACGCTATCACTTCTTACGATAACTTCACCAGCGTTTGATTGATAAACACCTATTTCATCATTAGATATAGTCGCAGTGTTAACTCTTGTGAATTCACCAAAACCATTTATGGTAACTTTGCCAGTTTCGAGTTTGACATTCTTTCTTTCACCATTTAAGCCAACTAAGATAACTAGTTGATTTTCGTATGTATAGAAAGGATATTGAATGCCTTTATATACAAGTTTATCACTTGATACTTCTACTGATTCGTTATCACTCATAAATACACCTTGGAGTGATTGATCAACATTAGTTACAGGAACTGGTTTAATTTTTTCAGTTGTAGTAACGTCACTACTATTTGTAGTTGTTGTGGCATTATCAACTGTAGTAGTCTTTTTGCCTTTGCATGCAACTAAAGATACAGATAGTAAGACCATTAATAAAATTAATACAAATCTTTTCATTTTTGTCTCCTTTTTAATTTTTTACGCTTTATTATAACACCTATATTTTATATGAGCACAAATTATTATTTATGATAATAATTTTTGTGTTTAAAATATGTATTTTTAATTAAATATGATTAATTGATGAATTTATATCTCATTTTCATTTAATATTGCATATATGTATGTATCTTTCCATATAGGCATATTATGTTCATCAAAGTGAAAATAGATGTTTTTGAGAAGATGTGCTTCCTTCTTAAATCCAGCTTTTTCTAGTGTCTTCCAAGATGCTAAATTAAGGGGATCACATTCGCTATAGATTCTATGAATTCCATTTAAAAATGCTTCTTCTTTTATGGTGTTTATAGCTTCACTAGCAAATCCGTTTCTTTGATATTCCTTACTCACAATAAAACCTATTTCTTTGGAATTATAACTTCTATTTATAAAAGAAATATTTCCTATTACTTTATGATTTTTTCTCAGTTCTATTGCATAATATTCATCGGTCATTCTTTCAGATAGATATTTTTTTGTATTTTCATATGTTATATCTTTATAACATTCAAAAATATCATCTTTAAGTTCATATAAAAACATATATAAATCATCATAATCAGATTCTTTAAATCTTCTTAAAATTAATCTGTCTGTCAATATATAATCTTTCATAAATATCTCCTATCGAACGATATAATTTGGAATAACTTTAGTGTTTGTGTATATTACATAATCACTAGATTCTGTGAAGACAATGTTCGATTGGCCAGATACTCTAACACCATTATCTAGTGTAAGTTCATCGTTTCTACCTGGAAACTGTGATAGTAGATCAATACTTGAAAACTGAAGATTTAAATTTCCAGTTATAACGAAAGAATCAGAAGAGCTAAAATGGCTACTTATGTTTTTCATCTTATATTCTACAAATGTTGGGGCAACAAATAAACTAGTATATATCATATTGTTTTCATCATTAGTATCATAAGCGAAAGATAGGACAGAAATGCTTTTGATGATTTTCTTGCTAGTAGAGAATTTTTTGTCATTGCCAATCATACTTGAACCTCTTATGTAAATAAAAAAAGCCATTCGCATTTTAGATGCAACTGGCTAACTAATCGAGAGTCCCTAAAGTTTTGCGTCATCGCTTCACAACGATTTTGCCTTTTTATCCTTCCAAAGTTTAACACTATTGTGTAAAAAATTCAATAAAAAATTCAAGTTTTTTCATTATAATGAAATATATTGGTAGTTTTTACACATTTTGCACAATTTTGTTTAGGAAAATAATTATTTTTATTTGTTTGATGCTTCAAAAAAAGCTTTATTATATATGGCTTCATCAGAAGAAGATAGAACACACATATAAGCATATTTTAAATTAGTTGGTTTATATTCGCATATGGTTTCTGCACAAATTTGTGCTGCTTCTTCTATTGGATATAAAAATATTCCAGTTGAAATTGATGGAAAAGCGATAGATTCCATTTTAAGCTCATCCGCAAGTTTCAATGAATTTAAATAGCAATTTCTTAATGTTTCTTTTGGATTTGGGTCAGAATAATATCTTGGTCCTACAGTGTGAATTATATATTTAACACCTATATTGTATGACTTGGTTGCTTTCGCTTCTCCAGGTCTGCAGCCATTTAATTTTCTGCATTCTTGAAGAAGTTCTGGGCCTGCAGCTTTATGGATTGCGCCATCTACTCCACCACCACCAAGTAGTGATTCATTAGCGGCGTTTACTATTGAGTCAGCAAGGCCAGCCATTTTTGTAATATCATGAATTATTGCTTTAATTATCATATATTTTCTCCCTATTTAGTTGTATTGTTCTTTGATTTCGAGTAGTTCTAAATATCTTGTTGATTTTGTATCAAGTTCTGAGTTTAGATTATTTAGTGTGTTGGTTAGAGAAATTATCTTTTCATAGTCTGTAGTTTCTTTAGATAATAATTCTTTGATATTTTTGATCTCTTCTTCTATTTTTGGTATTTCTTCACCTAATTTATTTATTTCATTTCTAATAGATGTTGGAAGTTTGTCTTTTCTTTTTGGAATTTGAGTTAATATTTCTTTTTCTGCGTCATCTTCAAGGCCAAATTCAGATAGATATTCTGAATACATCATATTAGATTCAGTGATTTTCTTGTTTTTAAATATCAATAATTTATTACAAATCTTATCTAAAAAATATCTATCATGACTGACTGTTAGAACTGGGCCTTTAAAGTTTAAGATATAATCTTCAAGCAGTTCTAATGAATATAAATCTAAATCGTTTGTTGGTTCATCTAATATTAATATATTTGGGTTTTCTATAAGCATTGAGATGATTTGAAGCCTTCTTTTTTCACCACCTGACAAGGTTTTTATTTTTGAATATTGTTGGGTTTTATCAAATAGAAAACTTTCAAGAAAAGCTGATGCACTCATCTGCCCATCTACTGTCTTGATTTCTTTTTTGATATCTTCAATATAATCTATAACTCTTGTTTCTGGATCCATAATAGATAATTCTTGAGGTAGATAACCAATATTGAGAGTGGTACCTCTTGTGATTTCACCCGAATCAAGTTCAGATATACCTAATAAGATTTTAAAGAAAGTTGATTTACCTGAACCATTTAATCCAGATACACCGATTATATCTGTCCTTTTGAGATTGAAATTGAGATTAGTAAATAAGATTTTATCGAATGACTTAGAACCATTTTTGATTTCTATTAGTTTCTTACCAAGTCTTGTATCAATCGATGAAAAAGCGAAATTTTCTCTTTCATTAAATTCTATTTTTGATAATTCATTATAACGATTGATTCTTCCTTTTTGTTTAGTACTTCTTGCCTCAGCTGATCTATTTATCCATTCTCTTTCACGTTTTAAGAAATTTTCTAGTTTTCTTTTCTGAAAAGATTCAAGTTTTAGTCTTTCTTCTTTTAATTCTAGGAATCTCTCGTAATTTGCATCATATAGATATGTTTTCGCAAAATCTAGTTCTAGGATTTTATTGCACACTCTTTGAAGAAAATATCTATCATGTGTTACCATGATTAGACCTTTTTTGTACTTCATCAAATATTTTTCTAAGAACATTATAATTGGAACATCTAAATGGTTTGTAGGTTCATCAAGGATTAAATAATCTGAATAGGTGATAAGAGCTTTTGCGAGAGCTAACCTTTTTATTTCTCCACCACTCATATTTTGTGTCGTTCTTGTATAATCTTTTAAACCTAGTTTACTTAAGATAGATTTGACTTCATATTCTTCAATCTTATGTTCATCTGATGAAGCTTCCATTATTAAATCGATGATATTCATATTCTTTTTAAATGTTGGTTCCTGTGGGAGATAATTGATTATCATCCCTCCAGATTTTATAATTTCACCGCTTTCTGGAATCTCTTCACCTAATATTAGTTTCAAGATTGTGGTCTTTCCTGTTCCATTTAGTCCAACGATGCCAATTTTATCACTATCCGTTATTGAAAAAGATGCTCTATCGAGTATCTTTTTCTCTATATATTTAAAACTGACATTGTCGAATGTAATTACCATAATTTTCTTTTATAAATCGATTATCATCATATCTCGATCATCTTTCAAGATGAGATTTCCAAGCCCAATTTTCGATAGATCGATGATTTCATTATAATATTTTGTTAGAGATGAATCTCTATAATAATTTTCTTCAATGAATAATTCTACGGTTTTAGGGTAGAGTTTTGTGATTCTACCAATTTCTGTGAATGTTTCTTGCCTGTGAAGATATAAGACAATATCACCGATATCTACTATATGTCCAAGACCATCACGATTCTTTTTACCAATATTTTTGAAATCTATATCTTCTTTATATAGACCTAGGGAGTTTAGAGAGATTATTTTATAATCTGATAAGATACCGCCAGCCTTAAAATAGACTATTTTTCTTGGTATACCGAATTCATTTTTTCTTAAACCAAATTTTCTTATTTCTTGAACGGTTGATGCATATTTTCCATCAAGACAGAAACAATAGTCATCGATATTTATTTCATTTCCTAGATTATCTAGGTATTTGATTTCTTCTTTTATTTTCGCCATAATTATTCCTTATATTTTATGCTTTAACAGAATATTCAGAAACATTTAATACTGTATCACCATCGATTTGAAGAGCACATGGCTTATCGAATTTAACAGTGATGTTTTTGCCTGTCATAACTTTTACCATTTTGGTTTTTTTAACGTGTTCTCCTTTGAAGATTGATGGGAAAGAGATAAGGGTTTTAAATCTTGATCTACATGAATATACAACAACTGTTAAGTCGTGATTTTTTCTATCTTGACCTGGGGCAACCATCATTCCACCGCCATAGAATTTTCCTTTCATACTTGGTGCAAGCCAAACGTTTTTAAAATTATACGTCTCACCATCTATAGTGATAGATGCGGTTCTAGGCTTAAAGAAGAATAATAAGCCTTTGATGGCAATACCGGTGTAATTGATTTTAGCATGTGGTTTTTTAGCTTTGATTTTGTCAGCTTCTTCACAACAATATCCATCGATTCCATAACCGATGCCATTGATAAATTTCTTTTCTAGTCCATTCACATAGACTACTGGAAGATCTTTTATTAGATCATTTAAGGGAATTTCTTTTTCTTGAGTTCCAAGATCATTTAAAAAATCATTCCCCGTTCCTGCTGCAGTATAATATATTTTATTTTTTATTGTCGATGTATCTATTTCGTTTATTAGATAGTTGATTGTTCCATCTCCACCAACAACGACAACTTCATCGCTTGGTTCTAAATTATCAAAAAATTCTTTGTAGTTTAGACCTACTGCATCAACGATAGTCATATCGCTTAAAAAGCTAGGTCTAATACCATTGTTCGCAAGATTGTTGTATAGATAATACTTCATCGTTTACCCCCAAAAAAATTATTATATTTATAATATAACACTTTTATTCGCTTTATTAAATATGTTAACTTGTAAATGATGTGAGACCAAAATCTCATAAAATAATAATAGAATTTTCTATAATATATCAACTAATGCATAATCCAGATATTAAAGTCATTGAGAAAAGGAAGATTTCATAGTTATATTAAATACTCTTTTCGATATTGACTTTAATATGGATGATTTATAATTTAGAAACTGGAATGGTTATTTATTAACCACTTCCCTTAGATGTTTATTAAATCATACTCAATTCATTAAATAAACTTTTATTAAATACAGGTAGTATTTTCTTTGAATTATGTTTTATATCAATTAAAGACTCTCTTTTCTCAAGTGGGCTTAACCAGTCAATCGAACTAGATGGAATATTGTTAGATCTTTTAAGGTAAGCTTTCATTTGAATATTTAAGTCTTTTAAACTGTAGAAAGTTAAATAAGAATAGAATCTCTTTGAATCGTTTCTATGACTCCTTTCCACTTTTCCATTGTGCCTTGGAGTTCTAGGCTTTATTAGATGATGAACTATGTCTAATTCACTACATAGCTCATCAAACAAATGAAGAGTTTTATCTTTTTTCTCTCTATTATTAGTAAACTCAAAACCATTGTCAGTTTGGATTTCTTTTGGGATGTACCCAAAATAAATAATGGATCTAATTACAAAATCAACTGTACTAAATGAATCTTGTGATTCATATGCGTATATAAATCGTTCTCTAGAGGCTTCATCGATGATTGTATATTGATAGAATTTCTTATCATCTTTGCCTTTATAACACTCTCTTGGAACATATTTAACATCCAACTGCATTTTATCGCCAATATTAGTTGGTGTATGATATGGTTTTATCTTATATTTATTATGTTCAGCCTCTTTGATAGTGTATATTCCCATCTTTCTTAAGAACCTAAACAATGAAGCAGGATGTCTAGTATATGCATAATCTCTTCTTAATTTACCATAAAGTTCACTAAGGCCTATATTTGGATTTCTCTTAAGTAAATTATTAATATTTTTAATCTCATCA
>JAGCYY010000023.1 GCA_017960565.1 bacterium
AAATATGTTAAATACACACTATACAAGTGGCTGAGTCGAAGAGACCAAAAAGGAAAGATGAATTATAATGATTTCCTGAGGATTTGGCAATACTATATAAGTGAGCCGAGTATTAAAGTTGATATATGGCATTGGCAAAAAGCGTAAAGATTGTTGGTGAAGAGCCGTATGCGGAAAATCTGCACGTACGGTTCTGTGAGGGGCAAGTAGACAGTTACTCACTCACATTTATATAAGAAGAAAGAGAGGTAATGTCGGGCCTTGTCTACTCGACTGAAATATGGACTATAAATATGATTTGAATAAAGTAAAAGAATATGAAAAGAAATGTTTTATAGGCGAAATCTATGACTGCAATGACAAAGACCTTATGATGTATCAAGAAGAATGTAAACTAAAACTTCATGAATATAATAATACTCTTCCTGGAGAATTTGAAAAGAGGAGTAAACTACTAAAAGAAATATTTAAAGAGATTGGTGGAAACTGTTATTTTGAACCACCAATTAGAGCCAACTTTGGTGGTCAGCATTGTCATATAGGAAATAATGTATATTCTAACTTTAATTTAACATTAGTAGATGATGGGGACATATTTATAGGTGATAACACTATGATTGCGCCAAATGTCACAATCTGCACTGCAGCTCACCCAATATTACCAGAACTTAGAATGAAAGGGCTACAATACAATAAGCCAGTAAGAATTGGCAAATGCGTATGGATAGGTGCTGGAGCCATCATTCTTCCAGGTGTTACAATCGGTGATAATTGTGTTATTGGTGCTGGAAGTATTGTTACAAGAGATATAGAAGAAAACTCAGTTGCTTATGGTAATCCAGCAAGAGCGATAAGAAAGATAAGCGATAGAGACAAAGAATATTACTATAGAAACGAAAAAATAGAATGGAATAAACTAAAATAGTTTTCAATTTTTGACATATTTTGTTTCATTTTTAAAATTTTAATTATTATGTATAATAATTACATAAAAAATTATTTTATGAAAACGAATTCATTGAATAAAACACTTTCATTATGATATAATATTTACAGTAAATTTACGAAGGTAGTAGATTTATATTAATTGGAAGGAGAAAGATTATGGTAGAAGTAAGAAAGAATTTTTGTATAGCAACATCAAATCCTCTTACTATTACTGTCCTCTCTTCTCAAGAAATGGCTTTATCATTTCCTATTCTTTCAATTTTCAATTCTAGTTTTTAACATCAAGCGCCGCTTGGTGTTTTTTTTAAACAAAAACGAAAAATAATAATTATAAATAAAAAAGGAGAGTAAAAATGGAATTATTTTACAAAGTAGAAGACAAGCCTAAGTTTTCTCAATTAATCGTCTTTGCATTACAACAATTATTAGCTATCATGGCTGCGACAATTGCAGTTCCTGCAATTATCGGTAATGGTATGAGCCCATCAGCTGCATTATTCGGTGCTGGTGTTGGTACTTTAGTTTATTTATTATTCACTAAATTTAAAAGCCCTGTATTCTTAGGATCATCATTTGCATTCTTAGGTTCAATGGGTGCTGCATTCGCTGGTGCTGCAACAGTTAACCTAGGTTTCTTAGGATTAATCTTAGGTGCTATCCTCGCTGGTTTAGTATATGTTATTCTTGCTCTTGTTGTTAAGAAAGTTGGAACAAACTGGATTTCAAAAATCATGCCAGCTGTAGTAATTGGTCCTACAGTAGCAATCATCGGATTAAGCCTTGCAGGAAATGCAGTAGGTGATCTCGGTTCTGGAAGCTTCGCAGGAACAAACTTCTATGTTGCTCTAGTATGTGGACTTGTAACATTATTCACTACAATCGCTTGCTCAGTATTCGGCAAAAAGATGATGAAGATGATCCCATTCGTAATCGGTATCCTTGCAGGTTATGCTCTTGCATCAATCTTCACAGTAATCGGTGTTGCAACTGAAAATGAAGCTCTAAAAGTTATTGACTTCTCTGGATTTGCACAACTCGGCACATTAAACGCATGGATTCCTGATTTCTCATTCGTTAAAGCTATCAAAGGTTTTGGTGATTTAACAGGTGGAGCTAGTGAATTCTTCACATTACTTGGACAAGTTGCTGTTGCATACGTTCCTGTTGCATTTGTAGTATTCGCTGAACACATTGCTGACCACAAGAACTTATCTACAATCATTGACAAAGACTTACTTGAAGATCCAGGTCTAGATAAAACTTTACTTGGTGATGGTGTTGGTTCAATGGCTGGTGCATTCTTCGGTGGATGCCCTAACACTACATATGGCGAATCAATCGGTTGCGTAGCTATCTCTGGTAATGCTTCAGTTGTAACAATTTGTGCTACATCAATTATGGCTATCGTGATTTCATTCCTTGGCCCATTCTCAATCTTCCTATCAACTATCCCATCTTGCGTAATGGGTGGTGTATGTATCGCTCTATACGGCTTCATCGCTGTATCTGGTTTAAAGATGTTACAAGGCGTTGATCTTGGTGACAATAGAAACTTATTCGTAGTATCTGTAATCTTAATCGCTGGCGTTGGCGGACTTGCATTAAATATCGCTAACACAGTAACTATCACAGAAGTAGCTTGTGCTTTAATTCTCGGTATCTTAGTTAACACTCTAGTTAAATTTAAGAAAGATGATGCACCAAAAGAAGTTCCACAAGAAGAAACTACAGAAGAAACTGCAGAATAATCAATCTGATAATTTAATATAAAAATAACGAGCCATTGAGCTCGTTATTTTTATATAGGATATGATCACATAATCAAATTAAAATTTAGTACTACAGGATTATGATCACTATATGCAAATTCAGTGTTAATGTTCTTAACTGAAATAGCGTTAATATTATCGCTCACAATAAAACCGTCGACAACTACTGTATAAGTTACGCCTTCTTCATATGGCATATCTGCACTTCTACAAGTTGGTATATCTTTAGATGCTTCTATACGATAGCCTTCTGGAAGACTTGACTCATCAAAATCTGATACCCAATCTGGTCGTTTTTGCATTGTTGGGAATAATCCATTACTAGAAGCGATATCATGATTATAATCTCCACCAATTATTACATAATTCCCTTTATTTTTCTCTTCGGCTAAAAATTCTGATAGGTATGTTAGTTGTTTAGCTCTAATTACACCACCTTTATCATACGCAGACATATGGGAATTCCCAATCACAAGCTCTTTACCATTTGATAATGTATATCTTGATACACTAAAGCACCTATCTAAATCAAATAATTTAGTTGGAAATGACTTATCCACTGGATATGATTTTCTAGTACATTTATCTATTTTATATCTTGAGAATGTTGCAAGACCTGATTCAGATTTGCCTATTGGATATGTAGGCGGATACATAAGATATGCGGTATGGAAGTTAGATGAATAAACACCTTCATAACCATTTAATTTATTAAGGAATTCCTCATATTGATTGATTTTATAACTTCTATGTGCATTAACATCTATCTCTTGAATAGTCACAAAATCAACATTCTCATTAAAGACAGTATTTATACTTCCTTCTGTGTTTGTCTTTGCCCAGTCATAACTTAGGGCTCTTGAATGCGTTCCTTGAACATGTGTACCATCAAGCATATATCCTTCATCTAAGAAGAAATCATAATCTCTATTATATGCACCAAAGCCAATATTATATGTTAGAATTGAAAGTTCAGTGGAAGAATCAATATCTTTTGCATCCAGACTAGTATTTGATCTATAAATATCATTTGTTAAGTCTAGATTATCTTCTATTCGATAATATTGTATTGCGACATATGCAACATAACTACCGACAATAAGCAATAATATTCCAATTATTGAAAGAAGAGATATCATAATTTTTTTAAAAATTTTCTTTTGTTTCATAATTTTACCTTGTCCAATTGATGTTTTTCTATAAAGTTATTATAAATCATATTTATCACAAATATAACAATATTTGTAATAATGCTTGTTTTTAAATTAGTATATGATACAATAAATAAAAAATTGACTAAATTTATTGCTAGAAATCTATAGAGGAAGAGGAATTAAAAATGGATAATAGTAAAGCCAATATTAAGTCATATATCAGTAGTTTAATAGTGCTTTTTGTACTAATGATATTAACTTATGTTTTAACATTTATTATTCCAAGTGGTGAATATCAAAGAATAATAAATGCTCAAGGAAATGAAATAATCGATATAACATCAGAATTTAGATTTATAGATTTCGATAAACTTCCGTTTTGGAAATGGCTGTTATCACCTGTTTTAGTGCTTGGAAGTGAAGGAAGCTTTACAATCATAGCGGTAATAATATTATTAATTATCATAGGTGGAACATTTGGTCCACTCAACGAATGCAATATTGTTAGGTATTTAATAGATAAAATATCATATAAATACGGCAATCAAAAATATAAACTCATAGCTTTATTAGTGCTTGTGTTTATGCTTCTTGGATCGCTTATAGGTTCTTTTGAAGAAGTAGTGCCTCTAGTGCCAATAGTCGTTGGACTTATGGTGATGCTTGGCTTTGATGTATTTGTTGGCTTAGGTGTAAGTTTGATTGCAGTTGGTTGCGGATTTTCAACAGGTATTATGAACCCATTTACTATTGGCGTTGCTCAAGAACTTGCGGGTGTCCCAATGTTTTCTGGAGTGTGGCTTAGAATCGTTAGTTTTGTGCTTGTGTATGCCTTATTACTTATATGCCTAATTATATATGCTAAAAGAGTCGAAAAGAAGGATGCTATATCAAATATCGTATTCGAAAAAGATCCAAGGCTAGAAAAAGCGACAAATGCATTTTTAATTATTTTAGCGGTCGGTGTATTATTAGTTTTATCTTCTGCATTTATTAAATTCTTGCAAGATTATACAATGATTATTGTAATACTAATGTTTTTAGTGGCGGGAATAGTTTCATGTGCACTTGCGAAGATGCCATTTAAAACATTTATGAAATCAAGTGGAAAGAATATACTCGGTGTTCTTCCTGCGGTGTTATTAATTCTAATGGCCAGCTCAATAAAATATATTCTATTAGAAGCTAAAACATTAGATACAATAATGTATTATTGTGCTGAATTTGCAACACATATACCTAGATTTACTGTAATACTATTTATATATTTGATTGCACTATTATTAGAATTCTTTATTTCTTCTGGTTCAGCAAAAGCCTTTCTTTTGATTCCAATAATTGTCCCAATTGCTCAATTGTTTAATATATCTCCACAATTATGTATTCTTGCATATGCATTCGGTGATGGCTTTTCTAATGTATTCTATCCTACAAATCCTGTTTTATTGATTAGCTTAGGATTGAATGATACTAAATATTCTGATTATATGAAATTCAGTTATAAATTTGCCTTAATTAATCTATTTATGACTGCGGGAATATTATTATTTGGTTTAATGGTCGGTTATTAAAAGACATATGTGCATTTTTTGCACACCTAAATTCTTAAACTAATTTCCGTTTCTTTAAATAATATTGTATTTACTACATTTGTTTCCGTTTTTTATTCACTTTTTAAAATATTGTATTAACTTAATTTCCGTTTATAGTTATAATATAGTTGTATTTCAGTTTTA
>JAGCYY010000024.1 GCA_017960565.1 bacterium
AGGATAATAGTTTATAATATCCATGTGGTTTATTCTCCTTTATTTAGTTTGGTCACTTAGATTATAGGATAAATAAACCACTTTTTAATTCTAAATGATCAAATCTATTAAAAAGGTCTCACATGTATTGTATATCAACAACACTTTTATTCGCTTTATTAAATAGTTCTAAATAAACTTCTCTAAAATGTTCTATAATATTATAGAGGTGTTTGTTATTATGTACAATGTCTATCTAAAGAAAAATGAAGAAAAAAGATTATTTAAAAATGAATCACTCATCTATGCAAATGAAGTCGCAAGAATCGAAGGTAAGGGCACTAATGGCAGTTTAGCTAATGTCTATTCATTTGATTCTAAATATATTGGAAAAGGCTATATAAATCATCTTTCTAAAGTCTTAGTTAGAATACTTATAAGAGATGATTCTATCGATGATAAAGAATTCTTTTATAAGAGAATCAAAGAAGCTAATGACTTAAGGATTGAAATTGGGTACACAGATAGTTATAGGGTTGTATATAGTGAATCTGATAAACTTCCTGGACTTATTATCGATAAATATTCTAACTGCTTAGTTGTTGAAATATCATCTTTAGGTATGGAATTAAAAAAAGATATAATAATAGAATGTCTTAAAGAAATCTTTAACCCTGTATGCATATATGAAAAATGTGAGATGAATCTAAGATCTAAAGAAGGGCTTAAAGATAGTAGTGGTGAATTATACGGGAAATTACCAAAAGATGTTATAATCTGTGAAAATGGATTAAAGATGTATGTTGATATTAAGGATGGTCAAAAAACAGGATATTTTTTAGATCAAAAAGAAAATAGATTATCAATTAGAACATATACTAAAGACAAAGATGTTTTAGATTGTTTTTCTAATACCGGAGGCTTCAGTATGAATGCCGCACTTAATTCAAAATCTGTCACTGCTGTAGATATATCTAAGAAAGCTACTGATATCGTTATGAAAAATGCAGAACTAAATGGATTTAAGAATGTTTCAGTTATCACAGATGATGTCTTTAAAGTATTAAGAGATTTTAAAAAAGAAAATAGATTATTTGATGTGATAATCTTAGATCCACCAGCATTCACAAAATCTTTTAGTGAAGTTAAAGATGCTTTAAAAGGATATAAAGATATTAATATACTCGCAATGAAATTAATAAGAAAGGGTGGATATTTAATCACTAGTAGTTGTTCGCATTATGTTACTTTTAATCTATTTCAAAAAATGCTTATTGAATCAGCGAGTGAAGCACATAAATTCATTCGGATAATAGATTTTAAAACTCAAGCGAAAGATCATCCATCAATTCTTTCTGTAAATGATACAATGTATTTAAAATTTTATGTTTTAAAGATCGAATAATAAGAAAAAGAATTAACAATGAGTAAATGTTAATTCTTTTTTAATAAATTAAATATATTCTGTGAATTCATCTATATTTTTTCTTATAGAATGTCTTGGCGATGGAAGTGAATCTATAGCTTTATATCCACATGGTAAGATTGCGACTGGGATTATGTTATCTTTAAGAGAAAATTCTTCTTTTAATTTTTGGGGATCAAAATGCATTACCCAGGTAGCACCAAGGCCAAGTTCTTCAATCATAAGCATCATATGTGTTGTGATAATTGCTGCATCTACTTCTCCTGATAAATGATTATCATATTCTCTTTTCCAACAGATGTTTTTATCATAGGAGATGATGAAGGCAAGTGGTGCACAAAAATGTGAATTAGTACATTTTTTTAACTTCTCAAGAGAGTCATTTGATTCAAGCACTAATATTTTTTGTGGTTCAAAATTTACAGCAGTTGGGGATAATCTTGCCGATTCAAGGATTTTATGTATAAGTTCTTTTGGTATACACTTATCACTAAATTTTCGACAAGAATATCTTTTTTTCATTAATTCTAATAATTCCATATTTTCACCTTTCTTTTTAGAATAAAGAGAGAAGTGTGCTTCTCTCTTTTATACGACGATATTTACTATCTTATCTTTAATTATTATTATCTTTTTATATCCTGATTCAATATAAGATTTAACTCTATCACGTGATAAAACAATTTCTTTTACTTCATCATCAGACAAACCTCTTGATATTTCGACTTTATCTCTAACTTTACCATTAATTGAGATAACCATTAGACATGTATCCTCAATTAAATCATTTTCGTTATAAGTTGGATATGGTTCAAATTGAATTGAATCATCGTGATATCTATGCCAGAGTTCTTCTGCCATATGAGGACAATATGGGTTCAATAATTTTAATAATACTTCATAGTCAAGAAGTGTGACTGATTCCTTTTCACTATAAGCATTCACAAGTATCATCAGTTTAGATATTGCCGTATTGAATTTACTATTGTCGATGTCAGATGATACGCCTTTTATTGTTTGATTGATTAAAACTTTAAGGCTTTTTGAATATTCATGTGAGTTCTTATCTACCATAGAATCAAGAGCTTCTACTTTATCTAAGAATCTAGCACAACCTTTAATTGATTCATTGTTCCAAGGGGTTGCCATTTCATAATCAGAAATAAAGAGAATATAAAGTCTTAAAACATCGGCACCATATTGATCAACAATATCGAGTGGATCGATGACATTTCCTTTTGATTTGCTCATCTTTGATCCGTCAGATCCGAGAATCAAGCCACATAAACCTCTCTTTTTATATGGTTCTTGAACAGGGACAAGATTCATATCATATAAGAATTCATTCCAGAATCTTGAATATATAAGATGGCGTGTTACATGTTCCATACCACCACTATACCAATCAACTGGAAGCCATTTTTGCATTTTTTCGTATGAAGCAAATTCTTTGTCATTCTTAGGATCAGTAAATCTTAAGAAATACCAGCTAGAACCACCCCATTGTGGCATTGTATCAGTCTCTCTTCTTGCCTTTCCACCGCACTTTGGACATGTGCAATTTACAAATGATTCAACTTTAGAAAGAGGTGATTCGCCATTTTCATTTGGTTCAAAATCTTTGATAAATGGAAGTTTTACAGGAAGATCTTCATAAGGAACTGGGACAATTCCACATTTATCACAATAGATGATTGGAATTGGTTCACCCCAATACCTTTGACGGTTAAATGCCCAGTCTTTCATCTTGTAGTTGACTGTCCTCTCACCAACTTTTAATTCGCTGATTTTGCTAATCATTGTTGGAATAGCTTCTTTAACACTTAAACCATCTATGAGCGGGCTATTGATCATATTGCCTTTTTCAATATCGGTATATGGTAGAGTATCTGAACCACTTATGACTGGAATTATTTCACAACCAAATTTTTTTGCGAATTCATAGTCTCTTGAATCGTGCGCAGGAACTGCCATAATTGCACCTGTTCCATAACCCATCATTACATAATCAGAAATATAGATAGGTATTTCTTTAGAACTTATAGGATTGATTGCGGTTAGTCCTATGAGTTTAACACCAGTTTTATTTTTTTGAAGTTCTACTCTTTCAAATTCACTCTTATGAGTAGCCTCTTCTTTATATTTATTAACTTCATCAAGATTTTTGATTAAGTGTTCATATTTTTCTAAAATAGGGTGTTCCGGAGCAATAACCATAAATGTTACACCATAGATAGTGTCAGCACGAGTTGTGAAAACTCGTAGTGCATCATTTGCCTCTTTAAGTTTAAAGTCAATGTGTGCGCCTTCACTTCTTCCAATCCAGTTAATTTGTTCAGTTTTTACTCGAGGATTTGATTCAAGCCCTTCTGTGCCATCTAACAATTTTTGAGCATATTCTGTGATTTTTAAGAACCAAACATCTTTTTCTTTTTGAATAACATTTGATCCACATCTATCACAAATACCGCCTTGGCTTTCTTCGTTTGATAAAACGCATTTACAACTAGGGCAGAAATTTACATATGTGTGAGAACGATATGCAAGACCAGCATTATAAAGCTTTAAGAAAATATATTGTGTCCATTTGTAATAATTTTCATCAGTCGTATCTATCACTCGATCAAAATCAAATGAAAAACCACAAGACTTTAATTGTTTTGTGAACACGTTGATATTTTTATCAGTGATTTCTCTTGGATGTATCTTTGTCTTTATAGCGTAGTTTTCAGTTGGAAGACCAAAAGCATCAAAGCCGATTGGAAAAAGGACATTGTATCCTTCCATCCTCTTTTTTCTTGAAACTACTTCAAGACCACTATAAGCTCTCACATGCCCTATATGCATTCCAGCACCTGATGGGTATGGGAATTCAACTAGAGAATAGAATTTAGGTTTTTCGCTATCATCACTAGCTTTGAATAGATTGTTGTTATACCAATAATCTTGCCATTTCTTTTCTATTATTTTATGTTCCATATCTTTCTCCTAATTGTCTAGATCATCTCTATATCTATCTAGATCATCATCATCGTCATCATCATTAGTATCATCTCTACTAAGATTATCTTCTTCAGTATTATCGATATTATTCATCATTTCATTTATTTTATCTCTTACTATCTTGTCACCAAGTAACCCTTCGCCAAGAACTTTCGCTCTTATTCTTCTAGCGATTTCACGTTCCAAAATTGAAAGTGGAATAAATGATATTAAGAGGAAAATGAATATGAGTAGACCATTGAGGTTAAATAGTCTTATTAATGCCAGCATTAATACGACTGATGTAGATGCGAATGTCATCATCTTAAATAGCTGTCCCTTCTTCATAAATTTTCCAGTGTTAAGAGATATACTAAAGAATAGGTAACTTATTAAAGCATAAGCCATCATAGAAATTGCACCTGATATAGTTCCTACAATAAATGAAATAGTTACTACATATGGCTTATATTTCAAGATTAAATTATCAATGGCTGTAAAAATAGGAGAATCAAGATCGAGAGCATGAAGATTGACATTTAAAAAATCAGCTGATAAATCTTTGATTTCTACTATTTCTAATAAATCTCTTCCAAAAGTTGATTCACGAACATAATATATCTTGTCTTGCACAACTGCGATTGGGGTAGGAGAAGGAACTACATTTAAGAATTCTAAACTTGAATAAAATCCTATTGTAACTTTTTCAAGATATATCTCTATTTCATCTGTAGTAATAAGTTCTCCGTTTTGAATTTCAGCATCTGTATTTTCAAATTTTGAAACTATTTCTTTCTTATCTAAAAACGAAAGTGATGAATATGCAAGAGGTCTTGACATTGTAACTAAGCCCATAAATGCCGTAACTAAGAAAACATAAAAGAAAGTGAACCAGCCACTTTTAGCTCTATAATGTATGATATTTTTTGGGGCAAATATGGAATCTCTAAATAATTTAAACATTTTTTTGTTTCCTCAAGATGGTATTATATCACATTATTAAATGAAATAATGTGAGAATATATTCACAATTATATAACCACCTCTATATTCTTATCAACTAATGATTTAAATATTTCAATTGCACTGCTTGCATCTGTAAATGATAGATGGTGTGGATATACTCTTTTTGGTTTAATTTTGTTTATGTAGGCTGCAGCTTCTTTCGGATCAAATGTATATTTACCACCGATAGGAATTAAGACATTATCAGATTTAACTAGTAAGTTGTCAGCGTTCTCATCACAATCACCCATAACATAATATGTTTCATTGTTTAGATATAGGATATATCCTACGAAGTTATCGGCTTTTTTGTGAAAGTTTTTATTTGCATTATATGATGGTACAACATCGACAGATATTCCTAAAACATCGACTTTAGAGTTTGGATTAACATATAAAACATTTTTAAAATCATTATTTCTCATAACTTCAGGTTCGACAATAATGGTATTTGTGTTTATTAGTTTCTTGATATCTTTTTTAGAATAGTGATCGAGATGAGAGTGGGTGACAAAGATGATATCTGCATCTTTTCTTTTCTCTTTTATTTTATATGGATCAAAATAGATAATTAATCCATCTGATTCTATTCTAATTGATGAATGATAAAGTATCTCAATTTTCATAATGGCAAGTCTCCATTTTTAAAATATATATTTATTATAAAACAATAATTATGTTTTTAATATGATTATTAAAAAAATAAATGCCTAAGACATTTATTATTTTAAAGATTCGATTCTTTGAACCAATTTTTGAATATAATCTTTGTTATATTCTTCAATTAGGCCTTTATCACATAAACTTGATATATCTGGATCGATAGGTATCTTTGATATGACTTCAAGATTATGTTTTTTAGCAACTTCTTCTATATTTGATTCTCCAAAGATTTTATAATCCTTAGAGTTATCTGGACAATGAAAATAAGACATATTTTCAACTATTCCAAGAATATCGATATTCATTAATTCAGCCATCTTAACGGCTTTTTCTACTATCAATGATACTAGTTCTTGAGGTGATGTAACAACGATTATTGAATCTACAGGAAGAGATTGAAAGACAGTGAGAGGAACATCGCCTGTCCCTGGTGGCATATCTACTAAAAGATAATCTATCTTATCCCATATAACATCTGTATAAAATTGTTTAACAGTTCCAGCGATGACAGGACCTCGCCAAACTACTGGATCAGATGTGTTTTTTAGCAGCAGGTTAGTTGATATAACTTTTATATTATCTTTAGTTAATGCAGGAATTATTCCTATTTCATTTGCATTGACCATACCTGTTAAACCAAATGATTTAGGAATTGATGGGCCAGTAATGTCGGCATCTAAGATGCCTACATTATAGCCTTTCTTATTTAATTCAACAGCTAAAAGCGATGTGACAAGAGATTTGCCGACGCCACCTTTTCCTGATACTATTCCAATAATTTTATTGATAAAAGAATAGTTATTTGTTTTAACTTTAAAGTCTCTAAAATCGCAATTTTCTATGCAAGATTCGCAGTTATGATCACAGTCCATTATTTATTCCTCTTTCTAATCAAAAAAGCTTGTGAAATATTCTCTTTCGAGTTTAGGAAGACCAGTTTTTTCTTTTTCGTGTTCTATTGCCTTAATTAGAAATGCCATATTTAAGGCAAGATTGCGCATAGTTTGAAGACCTTCTTTGTCTTTTTCTGTGTCTTCTTTTGTAAAGCCATGTACATTGTTCCAATAAGTTGATGATACAACTGGCATATTTGCGATTGTAAAATATTTATTTAAAATATCAAAAGAGGCAGTTGTGCCAGATCTTCTTGCAGAAACAACTGATGCACCAACTTTTAATTGTTTATTAACTTTAGATGAATGGAATAGTCTATCTAAAAAAGATATAAGTGTTCCATTTGCGCTTGCATAATAGACTGGGGAGCCTATCACAAGACCATTTGCGTTTTCAAGTTTTTTGTTTACTTCATTCACAATATCATTAAAAACACATTCGCCAGTTGATCTACAAGCGCCACAATCGAGACAACCAGAAATAGATAATGAACCTATTTCGATTATTTCTGTATCGATTCCGTTTTTATTTAGTGTATTAGATATTTCTATAAGGGCTCTTTTTGTACATCCATCTTTATTTGGACTTCCATTTAGTAGTATGACTTTCATATTTATTCCTTTTTATTTGTTTGATTTAATCATAAGATCGCACATCATTTCTGAGAATTTTAGTGGATCTTTGATTTTAAAGCCTTCAATTAATAATGCTTGATTATATAAAAGAAGCGCATAGTCATTTATAGATTCTTTATTCTTTTCATATGCTTCATCGATAGCTTTGAATACTTTATGATTTGAATTTAATTCTAATATTTTGTTTGCCTTGATGTTTTCATTGACATTTGGCATCTGTTTTAGAACTTTTTCCATTTCAAAAGAAACACCATCGCCAGATACTAGACATACTGCAGAATCGGTTAAACGTTTAGAGATTTTAACGTCATCTACTTCGCCTTTTAAAGCTTCTTTAATAGCTTCAAGTAATGGCTTCTTTTCATCATTTAGTTTTTTGATTCTCTTTTCTTCATCTTTATCTAGTAAATCCATATCTCCCTGATTTACAGACTTGAATTTATGACCATCATATTCTTCTAAGATGCTGATTACGAATTCATCAACGTCATCTGGAAGAATGAGTACATCATATTCTTTTTTCTTGAGAAGATCCATCTGTGGCATTGCAAGGACAGCATCTTTTGTCTTAGCACTTGCATAATAGATTTCTTTTTGATCTTCTTTCATATTTTTAACATATTCTTTTAATGTGATCATCTTATCACTATTAAGTGTTTCATATATTAGAAGATCTTTTAGCATATCTTTCTTCATGCCAAAATCATCATAGACACCAAATTTGATGTTTATACCAAAGTTTTTAAAGAATGATAGATATTTATCAAAATCATTTTCTTGAAGATTTTGAAGTCTTGAGATAATCTTCTTTTCAATGTTTGTGGCAATATCTGTAATCTCCGAACTTTTTTGTAATAATTCACGACTGATATTTAAACTTAAATCAGGTGAATCGACCAAGCCTTTAACAAATCTTAAATAATCAGGGATTAATTCTTTACATTTATCGATGATAAATACACCTTTCGAATATAGTTGTAGACCTTTTTCATATTTTTCTGAATATAGATTATATGGTGCAGCTGAAGGAATATAAAGAAGCGCTGTGTAATTTACTTTTCCTTCAACATTTAATAAAATATGAAGTTCTGGATCACGATAATCATAATATTTTTCTTGATAGAATTTGTTGTATTCTTCATCTGTAACATCATTCTTGTTTTTCTTCCAGATTGGTGTCATGGTGTTTAATGTTTTTAAGACTTCTTTATCTTCATATTTATCCTTTTTGCCTTCTACTGGTACTGATTCAGTAACGAGCATTTTTATAGGATATCTTACATAATCAGAATATTTTTTAACAAGATTCTTAATTGTCCATTCATCAGTGAACTGTGAATAATCATATTCATCTGTCTTATCTCTTAGATAAAGGGTTATTTCGGTACCTGAATCCTCTTTTTCAATTTCATCGATTGTGTATGTGTTTTCACCAGATGATGTAAACATATAACCTTTAGTATCATATAGAGATCTTGTCTTTACTATGACTTTATTTGCGACCATGAAGGCAGAATAGAAGCCAACGCCAAATTGACCGATAATATCGATATCTTCTTTATTTATTTCATTATTTTCTTTATCTTTTTGAAGTTCTTTGAGTTTTTCAATAAACTCAGCTGATCCTGATTTAGCAATAGTACCAAGTGAATTTATTAATTCATCATAGGTCATTCCAATACCGTTATCTTTAATTGTGACTGTAGAAGCTTCTTTGTCTATTGAAAGATTGATTTCATAGTCATTTCTTCTTGGTAAAGTTTCATCTTGAAGAGATAAATAATGATATTTATCAATTGCATCGCTTGCATTTGAAATTAACTCACGAAGGAATATTTCTTTGTTTGTATAAATAGAATTGATCATTAAATCTAACAATCTTTTTGACTCGGTTTTAAATTCTCTAGTTTCCATAATATTACTTCTCCTTATTTAAGACAACTATATTATAACATAATTTTTAGCACATTCAAGTTTTGAGTGCTAATTATCACAAAATTTTAACAATACTATATTGAATAAATAAAAATGCCTCTAGATAGAGGCAGTTAATATTATAAGCTTGTTAAGAGAATATATTTATCTCTGTTATGTTTTCAAATAGAAGTCTATTAGAATTATTAAGAGTATAAACGAGTGAGTGTTACTATTATTTAATACCTTTATAATCGTATGTGCAGTAAACTAAATCATTATTTTAACATCCCACTTAAAATCTATATCTAAGTATTCAAATGAATCATGTGAATATCCACATATGATTTCACCTGATTTATTTCTTACTCCTATTATTTCACCTAAGATGTTTTTGATATAATAAAAGACTATTAGAAACGTTCTAGTTTCATAATAGTCTTTTTAATATCGGTTATTTCTTTCTTCTTTCTTCTTTTTCTCTTTGCTTTTCTTCTTTTTCTCTTTGCTTTTCTTCTTTTTCTCTTTGCTTTTCTTCGATTGCTACACGCTCTTTATATGTTTTATATCCTGGTTTATGATTATCCCCTTCATCCCATCTTGCTTTTGGTCTAGTAAAGATGATTAAGAATATTACTGAAAGCGCAACCACTCCGACAAGAGGATATGCAATTTGCATTGAGAGAAGATCGCTATATGCTAAAAAGCAGAATGTGCCGGCAACTATTAAGGCTACAGATATATATGCATGAACTTTTCTTAAAACTAATACTTTTCTATTAAAAATAGTTCTCAAGAAATAGATGATGCCAATGCCTGTTAGGATGATACCAAAGCCTAAGTGCCAATTAAAGAAATCAAAACCTTCAACTTCAGATACTTTTAGTAGATATAATGTGAGTGTTGCAGCTAATATTAGTACAACTAATGCTAGAAAACCTTTTTTCATAAATTATTATTCCTCCTAAACTTCATAATAATATAATAAAATACCGAAAAGTGCGATAATCGCAATAATAATGAGCGATACTAAAAGTACTTTGACAAATGAGATAGGTGTCTTTCCTGTAACTTTGCCATTATAGCCATTTACGAATACATTATAAAGTTTTGATTTGTAGTTACAGTGACCGATATAAAGTGGCAATAATAAATATTTAAATGATCTATCTGTATATGAAACATTGATATTTAAATAATCGACAACATCGTATGAATAATTAGATAATATTTTTTTCTTTATTAGTTCATTCATAATCGATTCAGCATCTCTAAAACAATCAAGCCCAGTTCTACTGCTTGTTTCAGCTGAATAACCATATAAGAATTCATTGGCATAATTATATGATTCATTAGAATTAAAGTCGCCTAGTTTTGTTAGATCTTTTTGAGTAATCGATTGGGTTGCCCTAACTAAGATGTCATCAAATGGGCAATCGATTGTACCTCTAATAGTAAAATAACGAGTTTTTCTTACTTGTTTAGTCTTGCCATCTGAAGTTCTTTGAGTTTCATAATAATATTCGCCAAGTCTTCCATCATATGTTGAATATGTCTTAGCGTCGAATGAGAAAGTTGGTGAATATACACCTGATAGTTCTTCAGGAGTTGCGCTTTCTTTAAATGCTTTAGGTGCAAAGAATTTTTTCTTAGCCCAAAGAAGAATGTTTGAACTTGCTTCATCTTTCTCAATGCTAAATGGAACTATTCCATTTGGTTTTAAACCAGGAATTTCTTCAGATTCAATAACGTTCGTTGTTCCACAAAACGGACATGATTTAGCTACTTCACCTTTTGATAGAATGGTCTTAGCTCCACAGTTGTTGCAAGAAAAGACATGAGCATCTCTTCCCCATTCAGTAGAATCACTTGATTCTAAAATATAAAAAGGTTGTTCCTTGGCGTGATTAGAAAGATCAATCTCTTTTGTTTGACCACAGTAACCACATACTAACATCCTTTTTCTTGGTGAAAAGACCATCACTGCACTGCAAGATGGACATTTCGCTACTTCGGTCATGCTTTCTTTGGTTTCATTTAGAATATCAAAATCATCTGTCATAATATTCTACTAACATTTTGTGCCACATTCTGGACAGAATTTAGCATTTGGAGCTAATTCAGTTCCACATTTAGGACATACTTTCTTTAATGATTCTCCACATTCACTGCAGAATTTAGCACCTTCTTTAAGTAGTGCACCACATTTAGGGCAGATTGTGCCGTTTGGTGTTCCACATTCAGGACAGAATTTAGCATCTTTCTTCATAAGAGAACCACATTTAGAACATTTTACTTGTTCTTCTTGAGGTTTACCGATGTTTTCTGTCATATTTCCAAATGCTTTTCCCATATTAGCGCCCATTCCAAGTCCGATACCAGCACCCATCATAGAACCAGCCATTCCTGGATTTTTTGCAGCTTCTTTTAGTGCATCAGCTTGAGCCATTTGTGTATAGACGTCTATATTCTTTCTCATCATTGTCATTTCAGTCTGCTTATCTAATAATTTTTCTAAGTTTTCTGGAAGTGAGAAGTTTTCAAAATTAAATTTTACAAGTTCGATGCCGATTCTATCTAGATTTTCTTGCATCTGTTTTCTTACTACTTCACCAAGTTCAATTAGATCGGCAGCCATATCGAGAATTGGGGTTTTTGATTCACCGATTGCATCTGTAACACCAGTTACAATCATTGAACGAAGCCAATCTTGAATATCTTCTGTTTTATATGTTGAATTAGTTCCAGATAGTTCACACATAAATTTATAAGCGTCTTTTACTTTGAAAGAATATGTCCCATATCCTTTGATTCTTACATTTCCAAAATCTTGATCTCTAACGATTATTGGATTCATTGTTCCCCATCTGTTGTTTGTGAATTGTTTTGTATTCACAAAAAATACGTCTGATTTAAATGGACTTTCAAAGCCATATTTCCAGCTTAAAAGTTTAGTTATAATTGGAATGTTGTTTGTGTCTAAGCTGTATGTTCCTGGGAGGAAAACATCGGCCATTCTACCTTTATCAGAAAAGATACATGCCTGGCTTTCTCTAACGATTAATTTAGAGCCACGATTGATATAATCTTTTTTCAAATCAACTCTGTATACAATCTGATTTTTAGATTCATCTTTCCATTCAACGATTTTTAATAATCCCATTTAAAAAACCTCCTAATTTATTAACTTAATTGTGTCATAAAATAAATTGAAATTCAATTTATATTTTTATTGTTTTTTATATATTCTTTAAATTAAATGTTTTTTTGCTTATAAATTCTTTATTTTTTAGGTATGATAGGTGTTCTAAGTTGGTGCTTGGAAATATGAGCTTATATGATATTAGTTCTTGATATTTTAGATTATATTTATCATTTAAAGATTTATTTCCATATTTTTTATCGCCTATTATTTCATGGTTATAAAAACTAAAATGCGCTCTAATTTGGTGTGTTCTTCCAGTGATTAAATCTATTTCTATTTTCGATATGTTTTGATATTCATTTAAGACTTTATATCCTGTTTTAGTTTCTTTTGAACCTTCAACTTTTTCTTTATGTATGATAAGTTTATTCTTGGTTGAATCAAATATTGAATAATCTAATAGCACTCCTTCTTTTTTTATAAATATTCCGTTTACTAAGGCAAGATAATGTTTTTTGATTTCTCTATTTGAAATTAATTTATTGATTAGTTTTAGAGTTCGCTCATTTTTAGATACAATTAATAGTCCTTTAGTGTTTAGATCTAGTCTTGTCGATATTTGTGGTTTAAAAGATGATATGTTTTTAGGAATATATTCACCTTTTTCCATAAGATATTTTATTACTAAATCTAATAAACTTTTGTGATTATTTAGGACTGAATGCGTCATAATTCCACTATCTTTATCGATGATTATAATATTATCATCTTCATATATGATGTCAAATGGAGTATGGACTATTTGTGATTTAAAATATGAATCATTTATATAAAAAGATATTTTGTCACCTTCTCTTAAATGAACTGAATAATCTAGAGGGTGTTCGCCATTGATTCTTATTAGTTTTTTTCTTTTCATAATCATCAAAAAAGCTTTATTTGCATCAAGCTTTAACGAAATATATTTCTTTAAATCTAGATTAGATTCATATTTAGAAACGATAAATTCTTTCATATTTTAATTATAATATAATATTTCAAAAAATATTAAAAATACATTTTTTGTGTAAATATTTCCACTTATGAACAATAGTTTGTATCATATTTCGAGATATGTGTTACATATCTACAAAAAATATTTTTTTATGTTTGAATATTATTAGTTTCTTGAATATCATATATATAGAATAATATTAATTTGATGGGGTAATATGGAAAAAAGATTAAAAAGAAAGCCTGATAGAAGAATATTAAAAACTAAGAAGGCTATAATTAATGCATTTGCCGAACTGATCAGTCAAAAAGATATTAATGACATTACAATTAAAGAAATATCAGATACTGCCGATATAAGTAGAAAGACTTTCTACTATTACTATGACGGAATTTGGGATTTAGTTGAAGAAATCCAAAGTGATTTTGCGAACAATTTTACTGAAATACTTGAATCGATTGAATTCAAGTTGAACAAAGAAACTGTTTCAAAGATTGTTGAAACATTCAAATCTGCGATAGAATCTAATTATAAACTTTATAAGTCAGTATTCTATGCATGCAAAAATCCTGTCTTATCTGATAAGATAATGAATTACCTAAAAGAAAGATTCAAAGAATATTACTATAAGAGAATCATTGTATCGGAAGAAGATTGTGAATTTTCATTAAACTTTATTTTATCTGGAGCATTTAGAGTGTTTAGAGACTGGTTTGAAAATGAAAAAACTAAATCGGTTGATGAATTTGTAAGACTCGTAATCATTCTTATGCATTATGGAGTCAATGGTCTAATTGACAACAAGATTGTAAGTTTACGATAAAAGAATGTAAAAAGGGGCTGTTAAGAAACTAAAAAGTTTCTAACAGCTTTTCTTTTACAAATAAAAGCATTATTTAATGCAACAATACTTAAAACTAGTCGAATATTTTGAAGATAATATAGAATAAAAAGTCTCCTCAAAGCATAAATG
>JAGCYY010000025.1 GCA_017960565.1 bacterium
AATACAATTGTAGATAAGAATGAAATCTATGATAGTAATATTTTATTTAATTCGGTTCAGACTTTAATTGATAAGTATCAATAATTATAAAATACTCTATAATGTTACATGCTGACATGTTTTCTGGAGGGGTGTACTGGCGAGCGCCCGTTGAATCGGTATGTTGCCTTGCCAAGCGTTAGTCCTTCACACTTAAATAAAAAAGGATCATAACATAACAAAAACAAGGGGCTGTTAAGAAACTAACAATTTCTTAATTACCCTTTTTCTATATATTTTGTGAAATAACAACTATGTTGTTAAGAAACTAATCAAAAATTACCTAATTTAGGCATTTTTTAATTAACTTTTTTTCTTAACAATTACATTGTTAAGTAACTCCCTCGCATTTATGCTTTGAGGAGACTTTTTATTCTATATTATCTTCAAAATATTCGACTAGTTTTAAGTATTGTTGCATTAAATAATGCTTTTATTTGTAAAAGAAAAGTTGTTAGAAACTTTTTAGTTTCTTAACAGCCCCTTATTATATTAGTTATTTTCTTTATCTACAATATTTCTTGCGATATAAACACCACATGCTCCAGCTTGGGCAAGGCCTCTTGTAAGGCCGGCACCATCGCCTCCAACATATAGGTTCTTAATGTCTTTTACTTCTAAAGTATTATAGATATCTGGATGAGCACTATAGTATTTAGCTTCTACTCCATATAAAAGGGTATGTTCTATTGCAATACCAGGAGTAATATTATCAAGAACTTGAATCATTTCAATAATAGCTTCTAAATCTTTATATGGAAGACATAACGCCAAATCTCCAGGTACAGCTTCTTTTAAAGTTGGTCTTATAAAACTTTCACCAAGCCTTTTAACCGTAGTACGTCTTCTCATTAATATATCACCATAACGTTGAACGAGCACAGATCCACAGGCAAGTTGATTTGCAAGACTAGATACTTTTAATGCATATTCATTTGGTTTTTTGAAAGGTTCATCAAAATGGTGTGATACTAATAACGCAAAGTTAGTGTTGCTTGAAGATAATTTTGGATCGCTATATGAATGTCCATTTACATTCATTACGCCTTCATAGTTTTCAACAACTACGTGTCCTGATGGGTTGCTACAGAATGTTCTAACTGTTAAACCATTCTTTGCTTTATAAATGAACTTTCCTTCATAAAGATTATTATTAATTTCTTCCATTACAAGATTTGAACATTCAACTCTAACACCGATATCTACTTGTGTTGAAGACATTTCAACGCTATGCTTTTCAAGCATATCGTTTAACCATTTAGATCCTTCTCTGCCAACACCTAAAACTACATATTTAGAAGTCTTGATAGTACCATCATCTAGTTTAACGCCTTTAACCTCACCATCTTCTATGATGATATCATCTACTCTTTTTCTAAATATCATAGTAATCTTAGTTTTTAGATATTCATATATACGAGTTAATATTTTTAAGTTTTCTTCAGTGCCTAAATGTCTAATCTTACTTCTAAGTAACTTTAGTCCTACAGAAATAGCTTTGAGTTCAATTTCTTTAATCTTTGGAGTTGTTGGGTCAGTGATAACTGGAGTTGCACCAAATTTTAAATTGATATCATCAACATAATTTATTATCTTTAATAAATCATCTGGATTAATATATTCTTGTAGCCAACCACCAAATTCAGTAGTGATGTTGAATTTGCCGTCTGAATAAGCTCCTGCTCCACCAAAACCACTTGTGATTGAACATGCAGGGAAACATTCTCTATATCCTTTAGCGCTTACAGGGCATTTATCAATTTTATGTTCTAAAACTGGACATCTTCTTTTAGTGATGTCTGGTCCTCTATCAATTAATAATACTTTTAAATTTGGGTTCTTTTCAATTAGTTCATAAGCACAAAAATATCCATTTGGTCCTGCGCCAACTACAATTACATCATAATCCATAAGTGTACCTCCGCACCATATAGATTTTAACAAAAAATATTTTAAAGTAAAGCATAAAATTAATTTAATTTTATTTCGCATTAAAAAAGATGTGCCGACGCACATCTTTTTGTCTATCTAACATACATAATCAGAATCTTGATTTATATTGTTTTCTTTTGGTGGAATATAGTTTGGAGTATCCTCACTAGATGGGAAATCTATTTCTTTTTCTTCTTTTACTTTTTCTTTCTTATTCTTATCAGAAGAATATTTTTCTCTATATTTCCTGTAGTTATTTCCACCATCTACTCCAGCAATACCACCAGAAAGACAGAATGCGAGGCCAAATATCCATCTAAATGATTCTGTAGTAAATGAATCATATCTTGCCATTATCACAACACCTACGGTTAAGATTGCTAGATGTACAATAAATTTAACAGCTTCTTTCTTTCCTTCAAAGAATGACAATTCGAGTAGATATACAAGTCCTCTTAAATATAAAACTCCACCTAAAATGAATGGATATATTTTATTAAAATCAGTTGCTGAAGTACCTTCTTTAACAGTAAATACAATTAATAATACTCCAACAACAAGATCGACAAACATCTCAATGGCATTTATTGTGATTGCCCATTTATTCCTTGTGGTTTTAATAAGTGGAATGAATCTAATTAAAACGAATGCAATTAATAATAGACCACTAATAAAGATTACAACACTTTGTCCGAATTCCTTCCAAATAAGCACGATTAAACCAAATGCGATTAATCCTGCAGCGGCAATCCAAAGATATAACCATTTGAATTTCTTCAAACCTTCCATACAAAACCTCCACTATCTAACTATATTATATAATTAATAATATGTTAATTCAAGACGCTATAACTCATAGATGTATTGATTCTTTAGTATTTTTGTTTTCATAAAACCAGCATTTTCTAATAGTTTTATTGCTGAGATATTTTCTTTTTGAACATAAGATATAAACTTATATGCACCAGCTTTTTCAATATAGTAATTTGTTGTGGCAATTAATGATTCAAGTGCATAACCATTATTCCAATATTTGTCATCTAAGATAACTGATATCTCATATATTCCTGATTCATCTTTAAATGTATCTATCTCTCCAATATATGTAGAATCTAAAAGAGTAATAGCGTGATAACTCAAGTTTTTTGATCTTTTATTTAATTCTTTTTGAGCTTCTTCGATTGACTTAAAAGGATCATTTTCAAGAAAATGACAAACGTTTTCTTTAGAAAGGCAGAAATATATATTATATAAATCACTTTCCATATAATCTCTAATAATCAATCTTTTTGTTTTAATTTTCATTTTCTATTCTTTTTCAAAACTTGCTTTTTGGATTTCTTCTTTATAAACTTCTTTATCTATTAATACGCTTCCTTCTTTTACAAGAACCTTATGTTCATATGTGCCAAATAGTTCATCTACAAAATCTTGATCGAGTTTCTTAGTAAATCTTGAAACAAGTGGCACAAGACAGAATGAGAGCGCCATTGCAAGAACACCCATATAGATAGAATCAGCAAAATCAAACCAAAGAATGCCATTAGATTCTAGTTTAAATGAATGTCCTGTGAAACTTAAGATTAATCCTAATAAAGATATTACAATACTCACAATAAAGCTTACATAAACAGATGCTTTTGTGACTTTCTTTGAATATAATCCATATAAGAATGGCCCTATAAATGCTCCTGAAATTGCACCCCATGAGATGCCCATAAGCCCTGCAATATCTTTTGTGAGTTCCTGTGGTCCATATACCTGGAATATTGCAAGAAGCGCTGAAATAATAATAGATGCTAAAACGAGGATTCTAAGAGACCAAAGTTTTTGCTTTTCTGTCTTGTTCTTCTTGCTATCAAATAGATCAAATGTAATTGTAGATGCGCTTGCAAGAACTAAACCAGATAAAGTAGACATTGATGCAGCAAGAACTAGCACAATAACTATCGCAACAACGACAACATTTAAACCAGATACCATTCTTGGAATGATATCTCCTGTTTTTTCACTTGCGAATATTCTTGAAAAACCACCCAGGAAATAACATCCCCCAGCAACTATTACAGCAAATATTGTAGATATAACATTTCCTTTTTTGATTTGTTCTTCATTTCTAATTGAGTAGAATTTACCAACCATCTGTGGAAGACCCCAACATCCTAGAGATGTTAAAAGCACTACAAAGATTAAATGAACAGGATCTGGACCGAAAATTGATGCATATTGCCAGCCACCATTATCACTAAATCCGGTTGTACCAAGCATTTCAAGTGATGACATTAAACCGCCATTCACATTAAGTGCAGCAATCACGACTAAGACAATACCCACTAACATTATTATTCCTTGAAAGAAAGAATTTAATGCTGATGAGAATAATCCTCCCACAATTGTATATGCTCCAGTAGCAATTGATATAATTAATATCCATACCCAAATTGGAATTGCATCACTAAAACAAGTGCTAAATAGCGATGAAAGTCCATTATAGAGTGCTGCTGTATAAGGAATTAAGAAAATAAATACAATGATAGAGGCAAAAACCTTTAAAGTATTTGACTTATATCTTTTGCCAAAGAAATCAGGCATAGTTGCTGATTCAAGCTTTTGAGTCATAAGTCTTGTTTTTCTTCCAAGTACCTTCCAACACAAAAGCGATCCTATGAAAGCATTGCCAAGACCAATCCAAAGAGCTGATACGCCAAAGAGCCAACCAAATGATCCAGCATATCCTATGAATATAACAGCTGAAAAATATGATGTACCATAAGCAAATGCTGACAACCATGGTCCTACATTTCTACCCGCTAAGGCAAAATCGTTTGAAGTCTGCGCTTTTTTTCTTGAGTAGAAGCCAATGAAAAAAGTTGCAGCAAAAAATACAACAATAAATGCTAACTTAATAATAATATCAATCATAAATTTTAGTAACCTCGTAAATTATTCTTTGTATATTTCACTTGGATTTACAATTTTAACACCAAAAGACTTTAGCAATTCATAAGTCTCTCCAAGATTTGGTGTCTTAATAATAACCACAGAATGGTCTTTCATATATCCAATAACTGAATATATATAAGTTACTTCTATATCATTCTTCTTGATATAGTTTAGTACCTTTGCAAGTTCATTTGCTTCATCTTTAATTTCTATTCCAAGAGTATCAGCAATCTTTACATTGTAATCTTTTTCTTTGATTGCATAATAGGCTCTCTCTGGTTCATCAACAATAAGTCTTAAGATACCAAAATCAGCAGCATCCGCTACCGAAAGAGCCTTAATATTAATGTTTGATTCACCAAGAATTGAAATAACTTCAGCAATTGAACCTTTCTTGTTGTCCACAAAAATTGAAACTTGCTTAACAAACATTATTTTTTCCTCCCTTTTGAATATTTCTAAAGATTATACACTAATAAGGATACTTATTCCATAGAAAATAGAAAATTATTGTGTTTTACAAGACATAAATTTTAGATTGTCAATCGATTTATTGATGACTATTTTTGGATCTATTGATTTATCTAACCATGTTTTGATATCATTCTTTTTGATTATGACAGGCATTCTATCATGAATAAATGACAATTCTTCACTTGAATCTTTTGTTAGAATCGTCAAGACCGGTTTTGATTCTTCAAATCTATATATTCCAAGCAAATATAGGATAGAACTTTCTTTGTCACTAAATATATATTTTTCTTTGTTGTCTTTTTTCCATTCAAAATAATTATTAACTGGTATGACACATCTTCTATTTTTAATGCCATCCATAAACAGTTCTTTATTATCTAATGATTCAACTCGAGCGTTAAATACCAATCTTTTACCGATTGAGTATCCCCACTTCATTTTAAAAACACCAACATTCATATCTTTACTATTGGCTATCGCAACTACATTATCACCAGGAAATAGTTCTCCCTCTACCTTTAAATCACTTTTATCATTTAAAAGATCATATATTCTTTTTAATTCTTCATCTTTTAAATATTCAATATAACATCTACAGCACATATATCTCCTTTTTATTAGAAAAAGTGAGATAAACTCACTTATTCTTTCTTAAATTCTTCATCTAAGCAGTCATATACTAAAGCTACTCTAGTGCATGATCTTCTATTTTCTTTAGGATAGAAATAATATAATTCTCCCCCATAATAACATTCATATTCTTCATTCACAGAGAAAGCTAATGCTTGAAGTGTTTTATGGGTATGAGTGAATGATAATTCTTCACTGCCAACTATTCCAGTAAATATAAATGAATCTTTAGTAATTTGGCATTTGCCAGTTCCTAAAACATCATATTTCTTTCCTTTAAAACTTATTTTCTTTACATCAACTTCTTGTTCGATTATGATATCGTTATCGTTATATTTTATTAGCTCTTCTTTTTCTTTTTCTTTTATCCACGAATAATAATCATGAATGTTTTTAAGTCCATATTCATTTTGACTGAATTCAAAATGTTCATTGATAGATAAACTAAATCCACATTCGCAAGAAAAACTGTTTTTAATACCTTTTAATTTATAATTTTCTAGACACATAGGGCATTTATAAAGCACATTTTCTAATCCCTGAGCCTTGTTTGAATCTTTATATGTCTTTGTAAGAGCGTATTCAAATTCATTGTGTTTTAAAGTATCACTGATAATTACATCAAGTTCACTTGCAGTAATATTTTCTAATTCTTCTTTTGTGATAATCTTTTCAACTTTAATCGATGCTTTCTTTCTGCCTTTCGCTTTTCTCCATTTAGAATCAGCAAGATATGTACCTTCCATTTTTAATAAAACAATCGGAATATTAAGTTTTTTAGCGAGGTCAGCAGTTCCATTTGTGAGTGGATAAGTTGTTCCATCGATAGAAAGCCTTCCTTCAGGGAACATAAGGATTGAAATATCTTCTTTTGGATATTTGATGATTTTTCTTAGTGATTCAACATCTGAATTAAATAATTTCTTTGGAATAAAACCTAAAACATTGATTATCCATCTAGTACCTGGTATTCTTGTATAATATTTGTTTGCGACAAGTGCTGGTCTAATCGGATACAGATACTTGAATGCAGCATATACATCGTGTGAAGATAAATGATTAGATAAGAATAATATTGGTGACTGCATTCCAAGAAGTTTATTGTAGTTGTCATCTTCAACATATTCAATCTTTGAATGAATATTTGTATAAAGACCAAAAGCAAATAGAATAAAATATGACCAAAGACTATTTGGTGTATTTTTAATTTTCTTTCCTTTAAATAAATATCTCTTTGCGATTAAAAACATTCCTATAAATAGAATAGTTCCAAGTCCAAATATTATTAATATAAGTGCCCAAAGAGGGAGGTTATTACTGATGAAAAGTTTTACACCAGCACCCATCAATATCGATGTGACAATAGATGGAAGAACGCCAGTTGCACAAGTAAGTATATATCTTGCATATGAAATCTTTCTATTTGATGCAAAATAACATATTGCACCAAATGGAATAATAGGTGTTACAAACAAGAAATACATAAGTATTTGTGTGTTTTGTCCATTCTTTCTAGATGCAAGAGTATTGATTTGTTTCTGTTTGTTTTGAATATAATCACTATTAAATTTAAGCACATGTACTATAAAGAATATGATAGTTGCGCCAAGACAAACACCAAAATCACATAATAGAATAGCAAGTAGTGGATGAAAACTTATTCCAGCAGGTATTTGAATAAATTCTGCAGGTATCGCTATTACAACCATCTCAAGCGCTTCGACCATCACAACCGTTAGATAACCAAACCAGCCTTTTTCTCTCATCAATTCTTTGATTGCTTCTTGATCATCAGCTCTAGTATATTTGATTATTTCAATAAGGATATCTTTAAAAAGGAAAAACAAAAGAACTACAACTGTAGCCACAATCAAAACAAATAAAATCTTGTAAATAATTGAGTTTTTCTTTTTGGTTGATACTCCGTTATTTGTGTTTTCCATATATAGTTAGTCTTTTGTGTTGATTTTCATCATCCTATTAAAATATTTTATATTTATGGCATCAGAATCTAAGATAATTAAAACATCACAACTGTTGAAATTATAGTCGATACTGCCACCAACACAAACCCTATGTCCAAGCCTTAAATACATCCTAAGAAGGCTTGGAAGTTGTTCTTTTGCTTTTAAGATGTCTATTTTATCATCATCTATAAAATGCAAATCAAATGCATTATTGCATGCAGTTATATTATATTTCTTGAAAGAATAATCCCTTGCTAAAAAAGAAAAACCATGATCATAGATTGATGGATCTACCCCATGAAAACTGCATAAACCAATATAATATTTGCAATTATGTTCGGTTGCATAATGATATATCGCAAGAAGCAATAGTTGAATGACAAATCCGTTTCTATAATCAACATGAACTACTGCTCTTCCAAGTTCTAAAAACCTTTCTCCACTTTCAATCAGTTCATGTATATCATATTCATCTTCTGTTAAAAATTTATGGCCATTAATTGTATCATTAGTCGCAACTCTATATGTACCAGCAATCACATCTTTTTCTGTATCTATTACTAGGATAGAATCACTAACATCATCATACCCATCAGCATCAACACCTTCTGCTGGAAGGGAAGGATTATAATCTTTTAAGAGATATAAATAACGAAGTCTTTGTACTTTTTCAACTTCTTCTTTGTTAGTTTTATCCATTAATCTGATTTTAAATTTTTCTACGTTGAACTCTTTCATCTTTCTCTCCGAGTAATCCTTTTTGGGCTTATTATAGCATTTAAAATATGGATTTTCAATAAAAGGCAACATAGTTGCCATTATTGATTTAATACATTTTTATTCTGGATTAAAAATAGTAACTTCTTTGCCTTTAAATGAGATAGTAATAGTATCAGGACCTACTGTTGCGCCGATGATTGGCCCAACATTTGATATATTTATTTCAAGTGGATGACATCTATTTTCTATTTCATTTGCGATATATTTAGCATCTTCTAGTGAATCAGCATGTTCAATAAATAAAATATTGTCTTTTGGGTTTTCAAATCGTTCAACAATTATATCTATTAGTCTTGCGATTGATTTTTTTCTTCCAATAACACTCTCGTATGCATAATTATTCCCATGAGCGTCTGAACAAATAACTGGTTTTACTTGAAGGAGTGTACCAAAGAATGCTTTAGAAGCTTTTACTCTTCCCGCTTTTTTAAGCCATTCGAGTGAACCAACTATCGCTTGAACTTGATATTTTAAAAGATCTTTTTTTAATATCTCAAGGGCTTCATCTATTGTCTTTCCTTCGTTGGCTAATTTAGCTGCATCTATCGCGATTAAGCCTTCAGCATAATTGCTTCTAAGTGAATCAAAACATACAACTTTTCTATTTTCATATTCATTAACAAATTCTTTAAGTAATTTTTCAGCAAAATCTTTTGAGCCAGATAATTTAGAAGAACATGCAATATATAGAACATCTAGACCTTGATCTAAATATTTTTTTGTTTTGGTTTCAAATTCTTCTTGCTTAATTAGACTAGTTGTTGATCTCTTGCCATTTCTCATTAGCTTATAATATTCATCTGGACTGATTTTACCCCAGTCTAGGTCTGCTTCATATTCAGTATCATCAATATTAAAAGTCATTTTATAGTAATCAATATCAAATTTCTCTCTAAAACTTAGTTCTAAATCTGATGTTGAATCTGTGATTACTTGAAATTTTTTCATAAAAAATATTCTCCTTTTTGATTTAACCGAGAATTATTATTATATAATCATTTGATTATATCAATACTAATTGGCCTAAAAATCTCAATTCCAAAAATGAGAGATTTTAAAAGAATGGTTATTTTTTTCTCAAAAAAAGAGAATATTATATTTTTAGTATAAATAGATATGATGTATTTAAAATTTCTACTCTTTATACATCCAAAGTCCAAGTGCTGGATTTGAAATAAAATATATTTCTTCACCATCGACATTGTTGTATCCATCTTTTAATTTTGATGGATCATATTTCTTTATAACTTTGTTATAATCAAGAGGAATAAAATTAACATTTTTTATTTCTTCTTGAGTTATATTTTTTACGGCATAATACACTTTAAATCTATCATCACTAGATCCGTGAATAAGATGGGCGGCAACACTTGTGTTTTCTTTTAAATCCTGGTTTTTATTAAGAAGATCTAATACTTTTAATCTTCCTACATAACCATATTTTCTAATGAGCACATCTACTCCTTCGTCTTCACCAAATTTAGTGATTCCTGGAGCTAGAATTATTAATTCACCACCAGTTGCGATTGCCATTCTAGTACGATAAATCGCTTTGTTTCCGAGCCATGTACTTCTAAATTCTTTTTCATCTAAATAAACAATGCATTTTTTGATTGGTTTATTTACATAATTAAAATTATATTTAGAAGATAGTTCTATTGCAGCTTCTAAACCATTTCTATTCTCAGAAATAAAAAGTCCATGTGTATTTATTTTTCCGTGTTCATTTGTAGTGACAGTTAAAATGAATGTGATTGGTCTATTCTTTAAAAAATGATTGAATGAATAGTCAAATATCTTTCTTACAGGAGTATTATCTCTACCCATCATCCTTTCCATACCATATACAGCACCAATAATATGTGATGAATTTATCATCGATCTTCCACCACAGCCAACAAATAAGTTTTTAGCGTGATTTGCCATACCTACAACTTCATGTGGCACAACTTGCCCAACTGATAGTATCAAATCATATGATTCATCCATAATGATCTTATTTACTTCTACATCTACAGGTTTTTCCCAAAGACCTTCTGTAACTGATGACACATATTCTTTTGGAACCTCACCAATCTTGACTACATCATTTCTCCAGTCATGATATAAGAATTTTTCCAAAGGGATATCTCCAAACATTTCATTTTTTTGTTCGAGAGTTATCGCTTCATGTGTTCCAAGTGCAGGCATAATGTCTACATAGATTTCTCTTTTTATGCATTCGTGATAAAGAACATTCGTAATGAATCCTGCTTTCGAATGAAATCTTGTATAATCAGGAGGAAGAATCAATAATTTCTTAGGTGCTTTAGTATCAAGCACTTCAATTAGTGATTTTATGATATCTTCATCTTTTATATTGCCATTTTCACTTGATAAAAATAATTCCATTTATACTCCTGAATATGAAGAGAAGCCACCATCTATTGGAAGCACTACACCAGTAATGAATGACGCAGCTTCATTGTCTAATAAGAAATATGTTGCACCAACTATTTCTTCTGCTTCACCGAATCTTCCCATTGGTGTGTTTCTTAAAATCTTTTCTGTTCTTTGTGTTGGAGTTCCATCAGGATTCCAAAGAAGAGCTTTATTTTGAATTGTTGAGAAGAAGCCAGGGGCAATAGCGTTAACTCTGATACCTACTTTAGAGAAATGTACTGCAAGCCATTTTGTAAAATTAGAAATAGCTGCTTTAGCTGCACTATATGCTGGGATCTTAGTAAGAGGAGTAAATGCATTCATAGAACTGATGTTTAAGATATTGCATCCGCTTCTACCGATCATATCTTTCCCAAACACTTGTGTAGTTAAAAGTGTACCAGTGAAGTTTAAACCAAAAACAAAATTGAATCCGTCGATTGGTAAATCGAAGAAGTCTTGATTTTCAGGATCATCTAGGTGTTCTGGATCAAAGAATTCGTCAGTTGTTTGAGCTTTCTTGTTGTTTCCTCCAGCACCATTAATTAAGATATCGCATTTACCATATTTATTTAATACATTTGTATGACATGCTTCAAGTGAAGCTTTTTCTAAAATATTACATTGGAATGCTTCTGCTTCAAAACCTTCATTTTTGATTTCATCAGCAACTTTTTTACCAGCATCAACATTTAAATCGAGGATAGCAACTTTAGCACCTCCTCTAGCAATAGCTTTTGCGAGCACAGAACATAAAATTCCTGCACCACCAGTTACAACTACCACTTTGTCTTTAAAATTAGGGATATTCATATATTCTCCTCCTCTTTATGCATTATATGTTCCAGCTGTTGTCTTCCCACCATGACCTGTCCAGTTTGTATGGAAATGTTCGCCTCTTTCTTTATCTACTCTTTCATATGTGTGTGCACCGAAATAATCTCTTTGTGCTTGAAGGAGGTTTTGTGGAAGCATTTCTGATTTATAGCCATCAAAATAAGCAAGTCCAGCTGACATAGATGGAACTGGAATTCCATTTAATACTGCAGTTGCAATAACTCTTCTTAAAGCAGCTACAGACTCATCAATCTCGTTTTTGAAATAATCATCAAGCATTAGATTCTCAAGAGATGGATTCTTTTTATAAGCTTCATTGATTTTACCTAAGAAACTGCTTCTTATAATGCAACCACCTCTCCATGTTAGAGCAATTGCACCGTAATCTAGATTCCATTCGTATGTCTTTGCAGCTTCTTTTAAAAGACTAAATCCTTGAGCATATGACATAATTTTAGATACATATAATGCTTTTTCAATATCATTGATTAAATCTTCTTTAGTACCATTATATGAAATAGGTGTTTTGTTAAATACTTTAGAGGCAGCTACTCTGTCTTCTTTATGAGCTGATAAACATCTTTGATAAACAGCTTCTGTGATAAGTGTTAGAGGAGTGCCTTCATCAAGTGCACTGATAGACGCCCATTTTCCTGTACCTTTTTGTCCAGCAGCATCTAAAATCTTTTCAACAACAACTTCGCCATTTTCATCTTTGTATTTTAAGATATTAGAAGTTATTTCAACGAGATAACTATTTAATTTACCTTCGTTCCACTTAGTGAATATCTTTGAAATTTCTTCACTAGATAGACCAAGAATTTTTCTCATTAAATCATATGATTCACAGATTAATTCCATATCGCCATATTCGATGCCGTTATGAACCATCTTTACATAATGACCAGCACCGCCTTCACCGATATATGAACAGCACGCTTCACCTGTATCTATCTTTGCTGCAATGGCAGTATAGATTTCTTTGATGTGTTCCCAAGCTTCTTTTGTGCCACCTGGCATTAATGATGGACCATTTAATGCACCTTCTTCACCACCTGAAACACCCATGCCAATAAATCTTAGTCCCTTATCTTCCATCATCTTTGCACGACGGATAGTATCATTAAAGTTAGAATTACCACCGTCTATAACGATATCCCCTTTTTCAAGGAATGGTAATAATTTATCGAGAGTTTGATCTACTGGTGAACCAGCCTTGATCATTATCATTATTTTTCTTGGAGTCTTTAAAGACTTAACAAGATCTTCAACTTTGTGACAGCCTTTTACAGGAAGACCTTTTCCTCTTCCCGTAACAAAATTATCTATTACAGAATCAATAATATCATATACAGATACACTAAAACCTTTGTTGATCATATTCATAGAGAGGTTTTCACCCATAACTCCAAGACCGATCATTCCTATATCAAATAATTTATCCATATTATTACCTTTTAACTCTAGCATTTCCTTTGAAAATTGACCAAACTTCATCTTCATCAATTGGAGTTGCATAATCATTTAATGAAGATGCTGCTAAAACACCAGTAGCCCAACCAAATTCTGTCGCAGTCTTAACATCTTTTCCAGATAATAGTGAATATAATAGTCCACCTACGAAACCATCACCACCACCGATTCTATCCATAACTTGAATAGGTCTTGGTTCAATTATATTCCAACCTTCGCTAGAATACGAGATAGCACCCCATAAATGTTCATTAGCACTTACAACTTGTCTTAGAGTAGTCGCAAACACAGAAACATTTGGATATTCAGCTTTAGCTGTTTCAATCATCCCTTTAAATCCATCAATTTTAGAAACGATATCTTTTCCTCCAGCTTCAGGGCCTTTAAGTCCAAGTGCTAATTGATAGTCTTCTTCGTTACCGATTAGAATATCTGTTAAAGATACTATTTCTTTGAATGATTTAGATAATTCTTCTTCTCTATCTTTCCAGAATGATGCACGATAATTGAGATCAAAAGAAACTAATGTGCCATTCTTTTTAGCGATTCTTGCGAGCGCTAAACAGAATTCTTTTGTTTCAGGAGATAGGGCAGCAATTAGTCCAGACATATGGATCATTTGTACCTTTTCTTCTTTGAATAATTTGTCGAGATCGAAATCGTCTACTGATAGCGTTCTACCAACTTCACCAGCTCTGTCGTTTTCGACTCTTGGTGCACGTGAGCCAAAACCACTGTCAGCAATATTGAATTGATGACGATAACCCCATGGTCCAACCTTAGCTTTATCTTTTCCAATAAAGTTAATGTTTCTCTTTCTTAGTTCCCCCTTAATGAACTGAGCAATTTGTGAATCCTTTACAAATGTAGTGAGTACAAGTGTAGACATTCCAAGAGATGCTGGAACGTTTAGGACATTAGTTTCTGCACTAGTAGATTGCATTCTAAATAGATTAGATGTGAAGACTTCAGTTCTATCAACTGGAGTGATTCTAACACCAACACTAGATGGTGCAATTAAATTGTACTTTGCAGTTTCATTAAATTTTAATCCGTTCATTTTTATATGTCTCCTTTTTTTATAAACTTATTAATTACTTCTAAGACTCCATCATTTTCATTATCATTTATCGTTATGTAGTCTGCGACAGCTTTCACCGTGTCTCTTGCGTTTTTCATCGCAACACCAATACCAGCTCTTTTGATCATTGATATATCATTCTCTTCGTCACCAATAGCAATAGTATTTTCGTCTTTGATATTATAATAATCTTGAATTATTTTTAGTGTCTTGCCTTTTGATGCACTAGAATTAACGAATTCATAGAATTTGAAATCGCTTCTTATTCTAGTGGTTGATTCAAGTTTATTAAAAACATCTAAATCATAATTCTTTTCTTCATCTTTATTTAAGAACCAGATTATTTTAATAATGTTTTTAAAATCTATCTCGTCAATATTAGATATTTTGATTGGTTCTAGATTAGAATATTTTATATAATTAAAAACTCTTTCGTTTTCGTCTTTGTAATATAAATCACCATTCATATACAGTATAAAAGGAACACTTAAATCACATAGATGATTGATGATGAATCTAGCGTCTTTTTCTATCAGCTTGCATTCATAGAGAACTTCTCCTGATGGATATAATTCTACAAGTGAACCATTGAATAAAGAAAGTGGCATTTTTTGATTAAAAAGATCTAGGTATTTTTTGATTCCTTTTGTTGGTCTACCAGTGGATATTGAAAAAATAACCTTATGTTTTTTAAGCGAGTTGATTGCTTCAATTTGTTCAACCGATATCGTTTTATCGTTTTTTAAAAGAGTACCATCTAGGTCAACACATAATAGTTTCATAATTTACCTATTTTTTATTACAATTCAATGATAATACACATTTTGATACAATACAATTGCATAAATAGCTTTTTTTATTGCAATTCTTGCAAATGTATTATATTATATAAGTATGAACAAAGAAAGAGAACAATTATTCTATCATCACACATACACCATAGCCCCTAAAAAGGAAGATTTTTATGGACATATTCATAATGAATATGAACTATTGTTTTTCTATGGTGGAAAAGCCGACTTCGATATTGGTGGTAAAACATATCACTTAAGAAAGAATGATTTGATTCTCGTTAAACCAGCAATTTATCACTACTTAAACATCTTATCTGACTCTAAACCATATGATAGAGTAGTTTTTAATTTCCGCGAAGATGATATCGATCAAACTTTAAGAGAATCGCTTTTAAAGCTAGGCACTAGATATTCAATAGATGCTGAATCACCAATAAAATATATGATGGATGCCCTAATAAAAAACGAAAATATTCTTGATGAACACGAATTTGAATATACTAAACAATCAACAATTAACATCATCATATCTTGCTTGGGACATATGACAACTGACAATGACTATATTGTAAAAGACTCTGAAGATACATTCAGTTTGATTGTTGACTACATCGACAACAATCCAGAAACATCAATCAATTCTAAAATATTAAAAGAGATGTTTTATGTCAGCGAATCTTGGATAAGCCATGCCTTCAAAAATAGATTTGGTATGAGTTTGATGCAATATGTCAATAAGAAAAAGATTCTCTATGCTCAACAGTTAATAGAAACAGGTACATCTATCAAAAAAGCATCTGAAATCTGCGAATACAAAGATTATACAACCTTTTATAGGCAATATAGAAAATATCTAGGTAAGGAACCTATGAAGGATAAAGGAAGACTACAATGAGTCTTCCTTTATTTTAAATATCTTCCAAAAGTGTATTTATCCCCACTTAGATTATCGCCATTTAAATAAGCTCTAAGAACTTCTATTACCTCTTCTTTTGTTTCGTTTGTAAAATTGATTCTAAAGTTCTTGATGTTAGAATTTTCTAGTTCTTTTTTGAATTTAAATAGACAGGTTGTCTTTGGATTTAATAATCTATTCCCACAAGTGTCAGTTCCTATTATAGGGATTCTTTCTTTGTTTCTATCTTCTAAATAATATTTATTTTTATTACATAAACCACAATTGATCTTTGTGTTAAAATGATGTCTAATAACACAATATTTAGTGATCATTAAATCTACTTTATCATATAAAACAACTTCAATATTAGGATATGTATTAAATAATTCGTTATATCTTTTGTTTATCAATAATAAGTTTCGATAATTAATTTCTGGCGACATAGTTATTTTATCTATGCCCTGGGAGAAAAGATATTCTAATGAATAAATGTTTGTGATATTCATATATTCACCAGTCGATATCTGATTTTTATATTTATATATGGAACCAACATCATTAACATATATATAATCACTAGTATCTATATCAAAATCATAATTATTTATTATTCTTGGAAGCATAACCTCAATATTGACATCACCATATTTAGATTTAATCCTTTTATATAACTCATTTCCATAGATAATAAAATGTTTAAATCCAAGATTATATGATGCGATAAACTGATCAAATGTTTCAGCTTTTATAATTAAACCTTTGGAAGTTTTATTGATAGTGGCATCAAATGAATAATTATAATTAATAAATCTATCAGCTCGAGAATCATTTGATAATTTATTTATGAGATTTCTTCTCATATTATTTATTAGGCCAAGAGGAATAAAGAGATTATCATCGATATCAAACTCGATATTTTCAATATCGTATTTGGTATTCTCAAGACGAGATAAGTTCTTAATAATTATTTCTTTTTCTGTAGCTTTATTTATTGCTTTAGATATTTTAATATCCCCTTCGATAGATACATTCATATTTTTGTCTATTAAAACTGGATATTTTCCTTCTTTCGCTACAAGCTTTAAAGATAGATGAGTAGTTTTTCTAGTGATTTCTTTGTAATATGGTTTTATTGCATCATATAATTCTTTAGAATATGTTAGTAGGACTTTTGATTCTCTATAATCTCCTTTTGGAATCTTATATGATTTAATAATGACTATGCCACTATCAGACATGTCACATTCTTTACCATCTTTAACAATTTTATCTACCGTAATACCAAAATCACCAAGATTATCATTTATAATTCTTATACCATCTAGTCTTGAAAGAGGTTTAGAAAGGTTAAGTTTTAAAGAATCTTTATTTGATGATATGACTTTTCCAACTAATAATCCTTGATGGTTTGGACGATATGTATTCACAATATCGCTTGAATCTTCATTAAATATATAGCCTTTAGTGAAAGATCTATTATATAACTTTTTAAGATTATTCTCATCTTCTTCAGTGACTATTTTGTTTAGATTATTTATTCTTTCTTTATAGAGTTTTGTGGTGTAATAAACATATTCTGGACTCTTGATTCTTCCTTCTATCTTCAATGAATCAACACCAATTTCTATTAATTTATCAATATAATTTAGTGTATTTAATTCTTTTGGTGATAAGAGATATTTATCTTTTTCAAGAAGTTCTTTTTCTTTATATAATGAATATTTTAATCTACAAGGTTGAGCACATTCACCTCTATTACCGCTTCTTGAAAATAATAATGAACTAAAAAGACACTGTCCAGAATATCCCATACATATAGCACCATGAACAAAAACTTCTATTTCTAAAGAAGTGTTTTCTTTTATTGATTTAATTGTGTCTATATCTGTTTCTCTTGCGAGTACAATTCTCTTTACTGTGCTTATTCTTTCAAAGAATTTAACTTCTTCTATCGTTTTAACGTTAGCTTGAGTCGATATATGTAAATCTAGTGATGGATATCTTTTAGAAAAGATATTTATAAGTCCAAGATCTTGAATAAGAATAGCATCAACTCCCATTAAATATAGTTCATCTGTATATTTTAATAAATTCTCTATTTCATCATCAAAAATAAGTGTATTTACTGTGACATATACTTTTACATTATATTCATGTGCAATATTTATCATATTTTTGATGTCATCTGTAGAGAATTTATCGATTGCTTTTCTAGCACCATATGCTTCTCCAGCAAGATATACTGCATCACATCCAGCATTTATAGCAGCATAGAAAGCATCTATAGAACCAACAGGGGATAATATTTCTGTCATCTTATATTCTTCTTATTGTCTTAATAATGATAGGTTCAACAGGAAAATCATCAAAATATCTTTCAAATCTTCCCGTCTTTACTTTAGAAATCTTAATAGCATTTTCTAGTGATTCATTATCTACTGTTTTACCAAATGCTGCATATTCATTATCGAGGTGAGGGCAGGTATTTACGCAGATAAAAAATTGAGAAGATGCACTATCTTTGATATATGTCCTAGCCATTGATATAACACCTGGCACATGTTTTATATCATTTTTGATTCCATTACTTAAGAATTCACCTTTTATTTCTTTTGCTTCTTTTTCATAAATAGCATTATCTCTTATAAAGTATCCACCAGTTTGAATCATAAAATTCGCAATTACTCTATGAAAAATAGTGCCATCATAAAACTTATTATCCACAAGCGATAAGAAATTGTTTACTGTGATAGGAGCGATATCTGGGTAGAGTTCAAGCCTTATAGTATCGTTATTTGATAATACGATTTCAACTAATGTTTTTTCTTTTTCCATATACTTATTATCCTTTATATCTTTCCATACTAGTAATTGTGATTGGTTCCATTGGAAATGCTTCAAATGGAATGTCACCAATATACATACCTTGTACAGGGATTGTCGATATCCATATTGCATTCTCTAATGATTCTTCATTTATCACTTTTCCAAATGCAGCATAGTTTCCATCTAGTGATGGTTGATCCTCAACACAAATGAAAAATTGTGTTGAAGCACTATTTGGATTATTCGCTCTAGCCATAGATAGTACTCCTTTTTCATGAAGAAGATTGTTTTCTACACCATTTGCTGAAAACTCACCTTTAATAGTTTTTTTACCTATTTTTTGTACTAATACTTTGCTAGGTCCGCCATCATCTTCACCTTCATAATCTTCAACAGCATATCCGCCAGCTTGAATCATAAATCCCGCTATGATTCTATGAAACACTATGTCAGTATAGAACCCATCATCGACAAGAGTTAAAAAATTTTCAACAGTGATTGGAGCGATGTCTGGGTAGAGTTCAACATATATCTTTGTCCCATTAGAAATATTCATTACAACTATAGGATTACTATTTCCCTCGTTATCAGTAGTCATAGCATCTTCGTAATGTGAAATTGTAAGATTTGTTTTAGAAGTTGTTGTGGAGGAGTTATCATCTTTTGTTGTACATGATGATAATAATATGCATAATGATGATATTAATATTATTGATAAATATTTTATGATTTTTTTCATTTTGGCACCTTTTTAAATCTTTCTTTTTCTATATTATACATTACAAATAAAAATTATAGAAGCAAGAAGTTGCTTCTATAATTTATGAAATTATTGTTTTATTTGTCTGTGCGTTTTATTGTTTCAATATATATAGGGTTTGCAGGGAAGTTTTGGAATCTTGTCCCACTAATCACCTTATCTACTGTTCTATATTTAGAAATAGAAACTGCAACATCTAAAGATTCTTGATCTATTACTTTACCAAATGCTGCATAATTATCATTTAATGAAGGATAATCTGCAACGCAGATGAAAAATTGTGATGAAGCACTATTGTAGTCTGTAGCTCTTGCCATAGATACAACACCTGCAGTATGTTTTAAGTCATTCTTCCAGCCGTTCAATGTAAATTCACCTTTAATTGTGCTTGCATCTTTTTCTGTGATCTTTTCAACTGAGCCATTGTTTGAATAGACATATCCACCAGTTTGAATCATAAAATCAGGCATAACTCTATGGAAAACAACTCCATCATAGAATTTGCTTTCTACAAGTTGAGCAAAGTTTCTAGCAGTGATTGGAGCAATATCAGGGTAGAGTTCAATATTGATTGATTTACCGTTTGATAATTTTATTTCATATGTTGGAATCTCACCTTCACTGAATACGACAGTTGCGGTTGTCTTCTTGACTGGTCTAGTTTGATATGTGGTTTCTTCTTTATTTCCACATCCTATGAGAACAAAAGAAACTAAAAGAGATAGAGCTATTATTAATATTTTCTTCATACATATTACATCCTTTATTTGAGTTTTAGACCATCTTTAAATGCTTGCCCAACAGCGCTTCCAAGTTCTATATATTTGTGAGTCACAGGTTCATATGAGATGATATGAAGCTTTGAAACATCAATATTTCCTTTTTCATCTAAATATTCTTCTCTTGCGCTGACATTTACAATTTTCGCAATTATAGATAGATCTTCTGATATACTTTCAACTACACATTCTAAAGTGACAGGAAATTCATTTATAATAGGTGCATTTACATATTTAGATTTAGTTATTGTAAGACCAGCTTTTTCAATTTTATTATTGACTTCATTTCCTGATACTATTCCAAAATAATCAGCTTCTACTATATGATCTTTGTCCGCAAATGCAATAGTGAGTGCCATATTTTCTCTTAGATTATCAGTAGTCTTGTGTTCGCCTAAATTTATTTCAATTTTACCATAATCTCTAATTCCACCCCACGCAACATTCATTGCGTTTGGATTTCCATCTTTATCATATGTTCCAATAATTAAAACTGGCAGTGGAAAGAAGAACGTTTTTACGCCAAAATCTTTTCTCATAGTCACTCCTTTAATTCATAATATTCTTAGTTAATTTTACTATTATTTTGCTTAAAACACAATAAAAAGAAGGCATAGCCTTCTGTTTCATTTAAAATTCAATTCCAAAATATTCTTTAGCATTATTAAATGATATGCCTTTAATGATTTTCTCAATTCTATCCATGTTGAGTGGATATTCATGATTTTCAATTAAAGATGCAACATAACTTGAAAGAATTCTTCTGAAATAATCAAATCTAGTATAAGATAAGAAACTTCTTGAATCTGTCAGCATTCCCACGAAGTTACTTAGTGTTCCAAGCGCAGATAAGTCTTTTAATTGTTTATATATTCCTTCTTTATGATCATTAAACCACCATGCAGAACCTAATTGCATCTTGCCTTTTACATTTGATCCAAATGCACCAATTAAGGCAAGAAGGGCATCGTTGTCATACTGATTAAGAGAATATAATATAGTTTTTGGTAGCTCGTTAGTGCTTTCTAGACAATTTAATAATTTTCCTATAGATTTAATAGATATAGAATTATCTATAGCATCATATCCAGTATCAGCACCTAAGATGTTAAACATTCTAGAATTGTTGTTTCTAAGGGCACCTATGTGATATTGTTGAACCCAAGAATATTTGCTGTAAGATTTTCCAAGGAAAACTAACATACACGATTTGAATTTGTTTATTTCACTAGATGATAAAGAAATATTATTTCTTTTTTTATTAAATATAGAATCAATTTCTTCTAAATTATAATCTTCAAAGAGGAAATTTTCTATTGAATGATCAGATATTCTAGCACCTACTTCATTAAAATAATCGATTCTTGATAGAAGTGCTTTTTCTAAATCAAAATAATTATTAATTTTAATAGATGATACTTCTTCTAATTTTTGAACCCATTCATTAAAAATATCATTTTCGATGTTTATAAATTTATCTGGTCTAAATGCTGGAAGAACTTTGACATCAAATGTTTTATCTTCTTTAAGCTTTAGATGATATTCAAGTGAATCTATAGGATCATCTGTAGTTGCGAGGCATTTAACATTGCTGGAAGAAATAATCTTTCTTGGAGTTAATGTTTTTAAAATATCATTTGCTTTATTATATATCTCTTTACAGGTATCTTTATTTAGTTCGCTGGTAATTCCAAAATATCTATAAAGTTCCATATGAGTCCAAAGATATAATGGATTGCCGATTAAATTTGGAACTGTTTCAGCCCATTTCTCAAATTTTTGATAGTCGCTAGCATCTCCTGTAATGAATTTTTCATCCACACCATTGAACCTCATCGCTCTCCACTTATAATGATCACCTTTTCCATCTTCAACAAGCATACATCTAGTGATATTTAAATAAGGCTTATTCTCATAGATAGCTTTTGGATCTAAATGGCAATGATAATCAAATATTGGCATATCTTTTGCATATTTAGTGTAGATTTCCTTCGCAAGAGATGATGATAATAAATAATCATCACCTAAGAATGATTGTTTCTTCATAACTTAACTCCAAAAATAAAAATTGTTCCCCTTAGACACTTTCTATTATACATTTATTTTGTATTATATACAATTGAAAAAGATAAATAATTAGCGATTTATTTTGTATATCCTTTTCATTATATGATTCAATATAAATTATCTTTTATTTATTTCTTTAGATTTCTCTTCAAGTTCTAATAAGACTTGATCAAGCCTCTTTGATAATTCATCTAACTTTTCTAGCCTTTCTAACTTATTTTGAATTGTGATAGCGGATATAGATGAACATCTTATGTTCGCTAGATCAATTCCTCCAACCCTTACAAGTTCATAACTTGTATATCCATTTATTTGATTTAATAATTTGTTGAAGGAATTTACATCATATATTTCATTTTGATTCATATATCCAACGGTTATGACAAGAGATTCGCTTGTCTTAACCATCTCATCTATTACATCATAAAAATCATCTTCTTTATAGCCATATGCTTTATATACATAATCTATCCCATTAGAGGCAGTGTCATCACCATATTTGATGATTGTATTAATCTCTATAGTTTCAAGTGCTTGAATGGTATTTTCATCTATTTCGCCGTTCATATATACTGCCTTAGCTTTTCCAAGTTCATTAGAGATAAGAGAATTATTTAGAGATTCAAAATCTGTATCTTTGTCACCTTTAAGAACGAAATCATATCCGACTTGTTTAAGTGTTTTAAGTTGTTTTATTGTCATATTATTTTCGTCTAAATAATCATCACCAATAGCGATTAGTCCTGTATAGTTATTATTTCTTAAGACAGTATATAACTCATTATATACTTTTTTATCGGTGTCAGTTGCCATAAACATTATGGTGCCTGCTGAATATTTACCTGTCTTGAGTTCTTGTGTTAGTGTGCTTATTTCCACCTCTATCCTATCTCTTTCTTCTCTAATAGGGCTTAATATTGCGTTTATTTCTTTAGCTTTTATATCAGATTCTCTTTTAAGTTTTATTTCTTTAACTGTAAAAAATGTAATACCAAAAACTAGTGCTAAAACAACTAGTGATAATATTAAAATTCTAACAGTTAACCATTTCCTATAACTCATATTTATTTGATATAATTGATTAGATTTGTCTTATCTAAAAGATCATAATTATTAAGGTATTCCAGCAATTTTTTTGCGATAATCTTTGAACCATTTGGACTATTTGATTCAATATTTAATGGCATTATTGGATCATGTAAACTCATTCTTAGTAGAAGCCATCCATCACCATTTTCTTTATCAAAATCTATTCTTACACCTTCATAATTATTTGGTGTAAGATTATAGGACATTTTTTTAGCATACTCAACTAAATTTAATAAAATATTATTACCATATTCAATAAAATCTATCGATTTATCAAAACTCATTCTTATTTCTACTGATTCTAATGGTTCTTTTAAATCATCTAAGAGATTACTTAATTTTTGTCCTTTTTTATTTAATTCAGAAATTTTAATAAGAATCCTAGTAATAAGGTATGCTCCATCATCAAGGAAATAATTTTCTTTTAGTGCTGCATGACCACTTGTCTCTATAGCAAGAGGAGAATATTTTCCCTCATTATTAAGCCTTATTGATTCATCAATAACGTTCTTATATCCGCGTTTAAAACGATGGTGTATACCACCACGTTTTTCAATGAATTCTCTAAGGCCGTCTGAAGTTAATGAATCAGTAACAATAATACCATTCTTTTTTTCTTCAAGTAGAATTGATGATATTAAAGCGATGAGTCTATTTCTATTGATTTCTTTTCCAGTATCATCTACGGCACCAGCTCTATCAACATCAGTATCAAATATGATACCAAAATCAGCTTTTACTTCTTTTACCTTATCAGATATCGATTTGATTGCTTCAGGGTTTTCGGGATTAGGGATGTGGTTAGGAAATCTTCCATCTGGTTCTAAAAATTGTGAACCAGTAGTATCTGCGCCTAGAACCTCCAATACAGACTTTTGATAGAACCCACCAGCACCATTTCCAGCATCTACAATGATCTTTAGTCCCTTAAGAGGTTTATCCTCATGTGTCTTTTCACGAACCATTTTCACAAGGTGACTTGAATACATACTCATAAAATCTAATTCATTGACACTTCCTTTTTTAGAAATAGATAAACCTTGTTCAGCATAATTTAATATTTCTTTAATCTCAAAACCTTCAAGTCCTCCTGATGACACGAAAAATTTAAGACCATTCTTATTGTATGGAAGATGAGATGCAGTTATTTCTATTGCAGCATCAAAATCACATAGTTTTGTGGTCATAAACATCGCTGGAGTAGTGGAAAGATGGCATCTATAAACATCTGCTCCACTTTCCTTTAGTGCATTTACTGTGACAGCTTCTATTCTTTCATGTGAAAGCCTTGAGTCGTGACCAACTGCGATCTTAAATGAAGATTTATTATATTTTTTATTTAAATAATAGACGAATGCTTTAGCAATATCAGATACTGTTTCATCTGTAAGATTCACATGTTCATTTAAAACACCTTCAAGTGCAACACCTCTAACATCGCTTCCGCTTTTTAATTTACTATAGTCTTTCATATCATCACCCTATTATTATTTTAACAAATATTAAAAGAAAATACTGCACGAGCAGTATTTTTTTATTTAATAATTGGCTTTTCCCAACAACTTGGTGCCTCAAGACCAAGCATTTTAACTATTGTTGGAGCGACATTCGCAAGACCGAAACTACCATCCGCAATTTCATATTTGATATCATCGTCCACAATAATGAAAGGTACAGGATTTAATGAGTGAGCAGTTCTAACTTGAATTTCACCTTTTTTATTCTTTTCAAGCATTTCATCAGCGTTTCCATGGTCAGCAGTCACAAGCATTGTATAGCCTTCTTCTTTTGCTACCTTTAATAATCTTGCAAGAGAAAGGTCTAGTGCTTCCATAGCACAAATAGTTGCAGGAAGTGAACCAGTATGTCCTACCATATCACCATTTGGATAATTTAATCTTATAAATCCATATTTTTTAGATTTTAGAGCTTTTATTACTTCATCTGTAATCTCTGCAGACTTCATCCAAGGTCTTTCATCAAAAGATACCTTGTCAGATGGAATTTCCATATAAGTTTCTAATTTCTCTGAAACTTTTCCACTTCTATTTCCGTTCCAAAAATATGTAACGTGTCCATATTTTTGAGTTTCACTGATTGCAAATTCATTGATTTTAGCATCAACTAATACTTCAGTTAAAGTATTTTTGATTTCTGGTGGGCTTACTAAAAATCTCTTTGGGAGTTGTAAATCACCATCGTATTGTAAAAGACCTGCATAACATACGTTTGGATAATATTTTCTATCAAATTTATCAAAGTCTTTCATATCGAAAGCCATTGAGATTTCAATAGCTCTATCTCCTCTAAAGTTGAAGAGAACTACAGAGTCATTATCGACGATTTTACCTACTGGTTTTCCATCTTTTGCGATTACGAATGCTGGTAGATCTTGATCTATAACATCATATTCTTTTCTATATTCATCGATAGCATCTTTTGCGTTTTCGAACTGTTTTCCTTCACCTAAAACATGTGTCATCCAACCTTCTTCAACCATCTTCCAGTTGGCTTGATATCTATCCATTGTGATTTTCATTCTTCCGCCACCAGATGCAATCATCGCATCAAATGTAGAATCATTTAATTCATTTAAAACTTTTTCGAGTTCATCAACATAGATAAGCGCGCTTGTCGCTGGAACATCTCTACCATCAAGTAGAATGTGAACTCTAACATGCTTAACGCCTTCAAGTTTTGCTTCTTTTAACATTTTAAATAGGTGATTGATGTTTGAATGCACATTACCATCAGATAATAGGCCTAAGAAATGAAGTGTTGAATTATGTGTTTTAGTGTTTTCAATTACTTCTTTCCATGCATTTGATTCATACATCTTGCCTGATTCTATAGATTCATTAACGAGTTTAGCGCCTTGAGAATAGATTTGACCACAACCAAGAGCATTGTGTCCAACTTCTGAATTTCCCATATCATCATCACTAGGTAGACCAACTGCATCACCGTGAGCTTTAAGGCGTGTATTTGGATAGGTTTTTAGTAAATAATCAAGTGTTGGAGTATTAGCTAAACTTACTGCATCTCCTAATCCTGTTTTAGAGAATCCAACTCCATCCATAACTACTAATAATATTGGTTTCATTTTTGTTTCCTCCATACCTAAACAATTATACACTAAAATACAAAATAATAAAAATGAAATGATATCAATAGATATCATCTCACTTGTTGTCTCTTTTAAAGTGAATATAATACCACTCATTTGTTTCATCACGAAAAAACTATGCAGCGGATTTATAAGCTTTCTAGTCGTTTTGAGAACTTGATAACAGTTTGTATTCTTTATATTTCAAAACACGTCTTAATTGTATTATTGATATTTTCTCTTAAAAAATTTATCGTATTTTTCTTCCGCTTACCATATTTGAAATTGTCTCTCCTTTTGAGTTGTGTTGAAGAGACTGAATTTCTTTCCGTGCTTCTTCTTTAAATCAGTTTCATTAGCATGATAAATCTCATCACCATTTTTTATAATGGGTTGGGCTTCTTTTCTCATAAATCTTCTAACACCTATTTTTACTTAATTTACATATGATAATAAAAATGCAAATATACCACCAAAAAGTATTCCATCTGCCAGCCCATGCACTAATGCATCAGTATAGATTTATGTTCTATTATAGCATTATATATAGATGAACTTGTTTTGCCTATAACGCCAACAATAAATGGGATTGCTTCGTTTATTCCACTATATACTTTAATGCTAATTAAAATAGCTAATGCAAGAAATGAGATACTAATACCAATTTTAATTATTGGATTCAGATCATAAAACCATTTAAGCATTGATGCCCACATGGTTTTTCACCATGGTTTATTGGCATTTATATCATATGTTGGATTAATGCTTAATTCTTTTTGTGTTTCAATAGTATAAACACTTGGAATATATCCAAGTATATTATTGAACATTATTCCATTTTATCTTATACCAGCAAGTCCATCTATATCATAAAAATATCTTATTTCTGTTCCTACTTAGTGTATTTTTGATGCCTTCTATATTTCCCATTTTACATTTGTCTATGTAAAATTAAAGATTTAAAGTAAAATTTATCAATTCTTTGGGGCAAATAATATCACCTCAATTATCATCAACAATTCTTGATGGATAGATTCCAAGATATTTATGTTTATTTATAAAATCTATCGGATCAAAATCACTTTTTTTCTCTATAATTCCTGGTTTTTCACGAGAGAAAATATCATATGCGGTTATGAATTCATTATTTTCAAAGATATCATTCCTATTTAATATTTCTATAACACTAGTAATATCATTATCAGAATAGAAATGAACGATATTATATCTAGATACATATATTTCATCATGACTTTTTATTGACCCAAAACCAAAGCCATAAAGACCTGAATCGATTATTTGCCTTCCATATTCATTAAAGAGTTCAAAACATTTTAATTTATCGATGTTGTCAATAAAATATTCTACCTTGTGATATGGATCAGTATCTTTCTTTCTAATTGCTTCTTCATCTTTTTTATTTAGAGGTACTTCAATTAAAAAGAAACATGGTTCATCTAAGAATTCAATAAAAGATGAGATAATGTTTTCCATTTTCTCATCTGAAATATTCGCAAAAACTGCATTGTTTCTTCTTTTATAACTCTCTGTTATTTTGTCGCTTTCAGGGACAGTAAAGCACTTACTGAATTTCATCAGTTGTTTCTTCCTTTTTCTCATCTTTTAAATCTAGATAATCTAGTTTATCTTTTATATCAACATTTAGTGCATTTAGATTTTCACCAATATGTGTGAATGATGTAGAACTTATTATTGGACAAACATCCAAATCTTGATTTAATAAATAGGCAAGTGCGATTATTGAAACTTTAGAATTCTTTTCATTTGCGACATTTTCAACTCTTCTAAGTCTTTCCATATTTTCTTCTGAATAGAAAAGTTCTCTTGTCAGTTTTGGAAGTTCTTCTGGCTTCGTTTCATCTGCCTTGTATTTTCCGGATAATAAGCCATTACCAAGTGCTGAATATGCTAGAACTCTAATATTATTTTCTTTATAGAATCTATATTCTTCACTATCGTTTGATGATATATATGAACCTTCTCCAGGGAAAACAAAATGTTCGAGTTTTGCAAGACAGTAGTTAGGTGAAGAGACTGTGAATGGGACAAGATTGTTTTCTTTTGCATAATCATTAGCTTCTTTGATTCTCTCAATACTCCAATTAGATACACCAATTACTCTTGTATAACCCATTTTTATGATATCATTCATAAAATCAACTATTTTAGATACTGGAACTTTTTTATTATCTCTATGCAATAATAAGACATCAACATAAAACGTTTTTAAAGCTTTAAGAGATTCTTCAACATCTCTTATTGCCGCTTTTTTGTTTACTCTTGAAATGCCAAATTTGCCTGGATGACAGCACTTAGACACGACAACCACATCTTCTCTTCTTTGTCTCATTAGCCATCTTCCAAAAGATTGCTCTGAAAGACCATTTCCATACATCCTTGCTGAATCGAAAGTGTTGATTCCATTTTTAAATGCATATGTTAAATTATCGTCGTTATCATAACCACGATTCATAATGTCATTTGATAAACCCATAACTATTTTAGACACAGGTTTATTGAGTCCTGGAATGGTTGTGTACTTCATGCTGTTACCTCCTCTTTTTCAGTATTATTATACAATTATTTAGGTAATAAAAAAAGAGCAAAGTCGTACTTTGCCCGGCGTTGAAAAGTTATTAAATATTTAAAAATTTTTTGTTTTCAATATTAATAACTTTTCCACTATGTTAAATCATCAGATTTTATGAGTATTTCTTTTGGAGATAATTTTAAAAGGATTTTATTAGATATAATAACTGAACAATAAGAATATAGAATTGTAGATATAAAAGTAAGTAAAATTGTCCAACTATTTAAACTCAAAAACGGTATTATAAATACTCTTTTATTTATTATGTGATTAAAAATAATTAGTACAAGGTAAAAAATAAGTAAAACAACAACCGATAGTATGAAACTTTCTATAAGCACAATGGTTTTCAATTTTTTTGACTTAAAACCAATTGAGAGTAAAATTCCAAACTCTTTTTTTCTTCTATTTACAACGACATTAAGATATGATGACAATTCAATGACGGTTAATATAAAAAACACAATTATTAAAAGAATTATTATCGCTCGAACAAAAATTATTCCCATTGAATTTTTAATACTTTCTGCTTGAGAAGAAAAAATTACCGAAGCATCAACACCATATTCTTTACCTTCTTCATTAAAACTAAGTTTTTTCAAAAAATATTTGTCTTTTAATATTCCTTTTTTTGCGACTAGAAAGAATTTAGAAACATGTTTTGTATAGTTTAAATACTCTTCTTCGTGCTCTTCAGCAAATTTCGTCATGAAATCATTGCAAACAATGAAATGGCTTGCTAATAATTTTTTATCTGACTCTTTTAGTGATAATTCAAAATATGAAAAACTCTCGTTTTTTCTTTGAATCAAACGGTTTTTAAATAAAAGATCACTTTCTGGTGTCTTAAAAACTCCGCATATTATGTAGCCATCTATTATTTTGCCGATTAAGTCATCAGGCGTATTAATTTTTGAAACGGTTCCATCCTCATTTAAAAAGCCGAATTTGAAGTATGCCTCTGCCTTAATATCGGTGATACCTATTTCATAAATAGTTTCTGGATATCGGCACTTTTCTTCATCTTTAAACCTATTATCAGGCTCTAAAGGCAAATTGCTGTTATATTCTATAGCTTTATTCGAAGGAAAAACAGACATTCTAATGACATTATCAAAATAATCATAATTATAATCTAAACAAAGAGCACTAATTTCTGATTCAGATAGATTTAATGATGAAACAAAGTTATAATTTGGAATCTGAATTATTGGCGCACACCCATAATCTAAAATTTCCTTAGTTTTTTTGCTATATGGATCATAACTATCAGCCTTTTCTATCTTTGGCTGATATGTATGATTATTAATTATTTTGTTGTAGCCCTCAACATAAACATAACTATTGTTTCTATATGCATATTTTAATGATGAATAGGAGATATTAGATGTCAATAAAGTCACTAAAAATCCAGCAAAAAATAGCGATAAAAAGAGCATTATTATGGTTAAAAAAAGTCTAATTTTTTTGTGTTTAAATCCTTCTAATCCCATTCTTAAAAACGTTTTAAACTTAAGATTTCCTTCGCTATTTTGAAACAAAATGGTATCATTTTTTTCACAATTAAAAACGTTTTTGTTTATATCATCTACTATTTCGCCGTCTTTAAATCTAATTATTCTATCACCATAAACATTTGCGAACTCTTCATCGTGCGAAACAATTATAACTAGTCTGTCTTTAGATATTTCTCTTAATAAGTTTAAGATTTCTTTTCCAGTTTCATAATCAAGAGCGCCTGTTGGCTCGTCTGCAAGTATTATTTTTGGATCTTTAATTAAACATCTTGCAATTGCGACTCTTTGTTTTTCACCACCAGATAATTCCGATATTTTTCTATCATAGAATGTATTTCCATTACTATCAACTAGAGATACTTTTTTTAGTATTTCTTCAATTTGTTTGCGCTTTTCATTATCATCTGTGTTAGATTCCTTTAAATCCAAAGCTATCTTTATATTTTCTCCAACTGAATAATAAGGTATTAGATAGTATTCCTGAAATATATTACCAATATAGTGATTTCTAATAAATTCAAAATCTTCTTTTCTAGAATTAATATAACTATGTCCACATAAAATAATATCTCCAGAAGAAGGGGTGTCAATTGTTGAAATCAAGTTCAAAAAAGTGGTTTTTCCAGATCCACTTCTTCCAACGATAAAACACAACCCTTTATTATCAAAAGATATACTTACGTTTTTTAATGCTAGTACTTCCGTTTTGATTTTTGGATTGATGTATTTTTTTTGTAAATTTTCAATAATTAAACTCATTTCATTATAAATTTTAGCTAAGAACTATTATGTTAACATGTTTAGAAAGGGTACCATTGGTTGATAAATTATTAGCATATGTCACCAATCTATAGCTGTTAATGCCATCATTATATATGTAACTAAATGTTATATATCCAGCAAATAATCTTTCGTATATTCTCTTTTGAGATGACGACCCCGAAGACAACGAAAAACTACTTACATCAATTAAATTGTTCCAATTCATTGCATCATTTTCAAAACACATCCTCGTGTTATAGTATACTGTAACTGGATTATCAGTATAATTATCAACTTCAATGGTCCATTTAGGATTAGAAGATGAAATAGATATATTTAGAAAAATATCATCATAATCAATTATTGTTGATGTTTGCCAAGAATCATATATATGAAAAGGCATAATGTGTCCATCTGAAAGCGTTCCTACTTGTAAACCTTGATTCATAGCATTATAATATGCAGCATAAACAAGTTCGGAGCAATACCAAGAATGTTGATTTTCATCTATATCAATTGGGGTGTTATCCATATCGTACCAATACCATTTTCCAATTTGGCCTAAACAAAAATTGACAGCAGCTTGTTTTTGAGCAGTAGTGCTTAAATATACCCTGCATATATTTGTACCATAATGTGCAATCCTTGTATCATCTAAAAACCCATATTGTACGCCGCCGCCTACCGCTTCAACAGTTTGTATATATGTTTTTAATAATCCATTCGCATCATAATAATAATGCGAAATATCTACAACAATAGCGGCGTGGCCTATATTTCCTATAAATGTATCCGACTCATATATAATGTCACCTACACATATATTGGAAAGATTATAAAACCCGTACTTTGGTTCACGTTTAAATTCGCTATTTGGAGTAATAGAATAGGTTTGGTTTGAAAGTATATAATCAGCATCTATTGAAGTTCTATCCTGTTCTTTAGAATAAAACGGTTGTTTATTGTTCTCTGCTTTTGCATTTATTGAAAAAATATATGAAAAAAAGAACAATAATAAAATGGTTACAATAATTCGTTTTTTCATAGTATCTACTCGTATTATATATATTGTGATATTTCACAGTTTCTATATAATACCTTCTCCTTTTCAAAATTTATAATAGATTATCTCGTCTTTGCTTTCTAAGCCGTCTTTCAAATGATTATTCAGATTTATCTTTTCCGTATACTCTTACATAGTCAAAGGTGTTGATTCCACATTTGAATGCATATGTAAGATTATCATCGTTTTCATATCCTTTATTCATGATATCATTTGATAATCCCATTATTATTTTAGATACTTGTTTATTGAGCCCTGGAATTGTTGTGTACTTTATATATCTTCTCATTTTACACTTATATTATATAATATAATCTTAAATTTAACAAAAAATAAGTCATTTAAGAGAGATTAAATACATATTAAAAAAGGATGGGGGGCCAATCCTTTTCATATTGATTCTTAAATGATTTATTTTACGTATTCTAGACTTGCGGATGGAGCTCTATATATTTCATATATCCATGTTTTAGTCTTTCCAGCATTGATATAAGATTCTATATTAGATACATCATCACTGTGTATTGAAAATACAAATAGTCTTTTAAAATCTGGGTCACTCGTTTCTATTGCGATTTCTTTGTGTCTATCGATTGTGATTTCTTCAAAGCTTACATAATTAATAAAACTAAAATCATCATCTGTATATTCTTTATTCTTTAAGCTTTCCTCGTTAGTCATAATCAGGATGATTGTTTTAGATTCTTCTTCTGGATAATACATATAATCACTTGTAGACTGATACCATTCATATGGGTTAGATGCAAAGATTAATTCTAAAGATTCAGTTTTGCCATATATATGTGCATTAAGAACATTATTTTTGAGCTCGTATGAAACAAGATTAGAGGTTAGAGGTATTGTTTCTATCTCTTTTGTCTTTTTGTTCATTATATTGATTTCATAATCGTTTGGATCTATTTTTTCGCCATAAAAATAATATCTTTTTTCTTTTTGTTTTATAGAAACTGAATAATCATTATCTAATTCTGTAGTAGTTGGTTTTTCTTCTTTTGTAGTTGTAGTAATATCAGTTGAAATTGTAGATGTTTTGTTTATACATCCACTAGTTATTCCTAGTAATAAAACCATAAATATGATTAAAATAATTTTTCTCATTGCTGGCCTCCTAGTAGTATGTATTATTCATATAGTAAAAAGATGCAATTGTGGTTTTTGATTCAATCGCACTAGCTATACTTGAAATATTTTCTGGATCAAAATAGATTATAAAAAACCTGTGAAATTTATCTCTATCTTCTTCTAACTTTATATCTTTCCATCTTTCTATGGTTATTTCTTCAAATGAAGTGATGTTTAAACCTTGGAAGTCATCTAATGTATATGCTTTATTTTTTAAACTTTCTTCGTTATCTAATTCTATTATGAACGAGTCATTTCTTTGATAAGCATAATACATTGGATATAGAAAATATTCAGACTTTAACCAATCATCTTCGGTAAATCCATAGTTGAGCTGATAAGATATTTTGTGGTTTTCTAGTGATACATAGAGTTTATTGTATTTTATTTCATATTCAATTGGCGTTGTATCAAGTGAGTATTCGTTATAACTTCCATCAATATACTCAACTTTAATCTTGTATCCATCAGGATTAAAGTCTTCACCAACTAAATAATACTTATTTCCATATTCACTAAAACTCAATTTTGTAATCTCTTTGGTTGTATCAACTGAGAGATTTGTTGTAGTGGGATTATTAATATCAAAACCAAAGCTAAAAAACAAGATAGATGAAATAAATAAAATTAATAATTTTTTCATAAGTTTTGTCCTCCTTTGATGTTAGGTATCTCTATACTTTATGTTATCATATATATATATATATCTACAACACATTTTTAGTTTATAGGCAATATGTATGATTATTTCTCAGGCCTTTCTTTTCTCGAGTAATAATAATCAATTTCATCCTTCATATTTTGAGGAATGATTCTTTTTACTGGCACTTTAACTGAGTTAATAATTCTTTCAGAAAAAGTGGTGATAAAATCACAGGTTCTATAATAATTTGCTTCACTTAAATGACCCATCACATCATCATGAGAATGGATGGTTGCACCGCCTTGAGGAGCGAGTCTTGCGAAGGAAAGAGATGGAACTCCATTATCGGCAAATGGTGTTGAGTCACTAGAATAAACACCTTGTGATACCTTTATTGGAAAACCCACTTCCATTCCAAGATAGTTTATATAATTTACTAGTGCTTCTTCCGCTGTTACACGGGCAATATCGAATCCGATAGTTACACCAGTCATATCTACGTTGATATTTAATAGATAGTTTTCGAGTTCTTCTTGATGAGCTTTCGTATATGCTTTAGATCCTAGTAAGCCCATTTCTTCAGAACCGCACCAAATAAACTTAAGGGTTCTATCTGGTTTATGCTCACTAAAATATGCAAGCAGTTGCATTATTGTCACAGAACCAGTTCCATTATCATAAGCGCCTTTAGAATATGGTACAGAATCATAGTGCGCTGTGAAAGCGATGATTTCTTCTGGTTTTTTAGTCCCTGGAATAGTCGCAACTACATTTCTTGATTTTTTTGTATATTCATCTTGAGAGAGGGTAATTGTTGCATATTTAGGATTTGCGATTATGAGTTTTTCTGCATCTTGTCCACTTATAGCAACGCCAGGAATTTTACCAAGTGTATAATCTAATTCTCTAAGCTGATATGGGTCTAAATCGACTTCACTATTATCTTTGTAGAGATTTCCTATCGCTAGTATCATACCTACACAGCCTTTTTGAACCAATGTTTTATACATCTTGTGTGATGCCTTTTTACCATATATTAAGCATATTTTATTATTTACATCATATAATTCTAATGCTTCTAAAGAATCGATATAAACAAATTCTCCAGTAATACCATTACTATCTGTAGAACCAGAAACACCAACTCCAACATAATTAAAATTTAATGTTTTATCTGAAAAAGAGAGTTTTGCGTTTTTGATTTTATATCCATCTATATCAAAATCTTCTATTACAGCACTTACACCAAACTTTTCACATTCATCTTTTAGAATGTTTGCGGCTTTAAGTTCGTTTTCGCTTCCGCCAGTTCTTTCAAAATATAAATCATATAATAATTTAAAACTTTCATATTTCATATAAGTCACCTCTTGTATCTTATAGTTTAACATCTTTTTTCACAAAAAAATATAGGAGAAAACTGAATTCTCCTATATCTTTTATTATCTTATTTTAATTAAGAAAGTACGTCTGTAACTGTACCAGCACCTACAGTTCTACCACCTTCACGGATAGAGAACTTAGTTCCTGGTTCAAGAGCGATGTGGTGAATTAATTCAACAGTCATGTTTACGTGATCACCAGGCATAACCATTTCTACACCTTCTGGGAGTTGGATAACGCCAGTAACGTCTGTAGTTCTGAAATAGAATTGAGGACGATAACCATTTAAGAACGATGTATGACGTCCACCTTCTTCTTTAGTTAATACGTAAACTTCAGCTGTGAATTTGTTGTGAGGTTTAACTGATCCAGGTTTAGCAATAACTTGACCACGAACGATTGATTCACGATCAATACCACGGAGTAATAAACCGATGTTGTCACCAGCTTCAGCGTAATCAAGAGTCTTCTTGAACATTTCTACGCCAGTAGCTACTGATTCTTGAGTGTCTTTAATACCAACGATTTCTACCTTATCGCCAACTTTAACTTGACCTCTTTCTACTCTACCAGTTGCAACTGTACCACGACCAGTGATTGTGAATACGTCTTCAACAGGCATTAAGAATGGTTTAGCATTGTCACGTTCAGGAACGTCGAAATAGTTGTCAACAGCGTCCATTAATTCTTGGATAGCTGGAGTGTAAGCTGGATCGCCTTCAAGAGCCTTTAATGCAGAACCTCTTACTACAGGGATTTCATCTCCTGGGAAGTTGTATTCGCTTAATAGATCTCTAACGTCCATTTCAGAGATGTCGATTAATTCTGCATCTTCTGGAGCGATTTGGTCAACTTTGTTTAAGAAAACGATGATTTTTGGAACACCAACTTGTCTAGCAAGAAGGATGTGTTCACGAGTTTGAGGCATAACTCCATCTGGAGCTGATACTACGAGGATAGCGCCGTCCATTTGAGCAGCACCAGTGATCATGTTCTTTACATAGTCAGCGTGGCCTGGGCAGTCTACGTGTGCGTAGTGACGATTTTCAGTTTCATATTCGATATGAGCTGAGTTGATAGTGATACCTCTAGCTTTTTCTTCTGGTGCTTTATCGATTTCATCGTATCTAGCCATTTTAGCTAAACCTTTACCAGCAAGATATAATGTGATAGCTGCTGTTAAAGTAGTTTTACCATGGTCAACGTGTCCGATAGTACCAATGTTTAAGTGTGGTTTGTTACGGATAAATTTTTCTTTTGCCATAAATAATTAATTATTTCTCCTTTAATTTTTTATTATTTTTAATATCCTATTAATTTTAACAAATAATCTAGATTATTTCAATACATAACTTTAGCCATTTCTTTTCCTGATGATTTCATCTTGAATAGATTTGGCTGCAGTTTCGTAGTGAGAAAATCTCATTGTTGATGTGCCTCGTCCTTGAGTTAGGCTTCTAAGAGCGGTTGTGTAGCCAAACATATTAGCTAGTGGCACCATCGCAGATACCTTTGCATCAACCATTCTTGTTTCTTGACCTTCGATTCTTCCTCTTCTTTGAGTTAAATCACTCATGACAGCGCCTAGGTACACTTCAGGTACAACCACATCAACTGCCATAATTGGTTCTAATAATGTTGGTTTGCAGACATCTTTAGCATTTCTTAAAGCCATAGATGCTGCAATCTTGAAAGCAAGTTCACTTGAGTCGACTTCATGATATGAGCCGTCTACGACACTGCATTTGATATCCATCATTGGATAACCACAAAGCACTCCAGATTCCATAGATTCTTCAAGACCTTTTTTAACTGCCTCTACATATTCTTTTGTGAGAACACCGCCTGTAGTTTTATCGAAAAATTCAAAACCTTTTCCAGGGTTAGGTTCAAATTCGATTGTACAATCGCCATATTGACCTTTACCACCTGTTTGTCTGATGAATTTACCTTCGACAGTTCCAGGAGCAGTAAATGTTTCACGATAAGAAACTTGTGGATTACCAACATTGGCTTGAACTTTAAATTCTCTTTTCATTCTTTCAATAAGAATATCTAAGTGAAGTTCTCCCATTCCTGCCAGTATTGTTTGTCCAGTTTCCTTATCAGTGTAACTTTTAAAAGTAGGATCTTCTTCAGTTAATTTTTGAATAGCGTTAACCATTCTTTCTTGGTCTGCTTTAGTCTTTGGTTCAATCGCAAGCATTACAACTGGTTCAGGGAATGTCATTGATTCAAGAAGGACAGGATGATCGATAGCGCATAATGTTTGACCTGTAGTAGTGTTCTTTAGTCCAACTACAGCGACTATATCACCGCTATAGATATGATCGATATCTTCTCTTTCATCAGCATTCATAAGTAAGATTCTACCGAATCTTTCTTTTTGACCGGTCACAGTGTTTACTACAACTCCGCCTTTATCTAAGTGGCCTGAATATACTCTGAAATAAACTAGTTTTCCAACAAAAGGATCTGTCATTACTTTAAAAGCTAAAGCTGCAAAAGGCGCATTATCTTCATAAGATAATTTAACTTCTGTACCATCTTTTTTTGTGGCCTTGACCATTTCAACATCAGATGGAGATGGAAGATAATCGACGATTGCATCTAATAATAATAAGATTCCTTTGTTTTTGAAAGCTGAACCACAAAGCACTGGAAAGAAGTTTGCGGATAGAGTTGCTTTTCTTATTGCACGTTTTAGAACTTCTGTAGTTATATTTTCACCACCAAGATATAACTCCATTAATTCATCGTCAAAGTCAGATACAGCTTCTATCAGTTCTTGTCTTTTTGAATCTACTTGTTCTTTGTAGTCGTTTGGAATATCTATTTCAGTTGGATTTTCTAATTTATCATCATGATATTCATAGGCTTTCATCTCTACTAAATCGATGATTCCATTGAATTTATCTTCTGCACCAATTGGAAGTTGAATGGCTTTAGCTGTAGCGCCAAGCCTATCTTTAATTGATTTACAAGATAATTCAAAGTCAGCACCGGCTTTGTCCATCTTATTAGAGAAGACTATTCTTGGGACTTTATATTCGTTTGCTTGCCTCCAAACTGTTTCAGTTTGCGGTTCTACGCCAGCCTGTGAATCTAAAACTGCGATGGCACCATCTAAAACTCTTAGTGATCTTTGAACTTCAACAGTGAAATCGACATGTCCTGGGGTATCAATGATGTTAAATCTAGTGCTTTTCCAATATGTTGTCGTTGCGGCTGCAGTTATGGTGATACCTCTTTCTTGTTCCTCTTCCATCCAGTCAAGGACTGTATCACCATCATGGGTTTCACCCATTTTATGAATCTTACCTGTATAGAACAATATGCGTTCGCTTATTGTTGTTTTGCCGGCATCAATGTGAGCCATGATTCCAAAATTACGGGTTTGATTCAAACTGTAATCACGCATAAATTAAATTCTCCGTATTTATTAAACACGATAGTGAGCGAAAGCTTTGTTAGCTTCAGCTTGTCTATGAACTTCATCTCTCTTCTTGCATGCTCCACCTAAGTTGTTAGATGCATCAAGAATTTCTTTAGCGAGCTTTTCAGCCATAGTTTTTTCGTTTCTTAGTCTAGCATAACTTACTAACCATCTTAAACCAAGGGCGATCTTTCTTTCAGGTTTAACTTCCATTGGTACTTGGTAGTTTTGTCCACCGATTCTCTTTGCTTTAACTTCGAGAACTGGCATGATGTTGTTTAATGCTTGTTCGAATACTTCATTAGGGTTCTTTCCTGATTGTTCAGCAATAATATCGAAAGCACCGTATAATATTGACTGTGCAGTACCCTTTTTACCTGATACCATCATTCCATTGATGAGTCTTGTGACTAATTTAGAATTGTAAATTGGATCTGGTAATACGTCTCTTTTTGGCACATTCCCTTTACGTGGCATGTTTCTTACCTCCTAATTAGCCGATCTTAACGCCGCTCTTCTTAGCGCCGTATTTTGATCTAGCTTGTTTTCTTCCATCAACGCCTAGAGTATCTAATGTTCCTCTGATGATATGATATTTAACACCAGGGAGATCTTTAACTCTACCGCCTCTGATTAATACTACAGAGTGCTCTTGGAGCTTGTGTCCGACGCCAGGAATGTATGCTGTAACTTCAATTCCACTTGTTAATCTAACACGAGCGTATTTTCTCATAGCTGAGTTAGGTTTCTTAGGTGTCATTGTTGCAACACGTGTACATACACCTCTTTTTTGAGGCGAATCAATTGATGTATACTTACTCTTTAGAGTGTTATAGCCAATTGATAAATGTGGTGATTTAGACTTTTTGATTTTGTCTTGTCTGCCGTTTCTTACTAATTGATTAATTGTAGGCATGATTCTCCTTTCTTGCTCACACTTCCAGGAAGTGCGGAAATTACATTTTTATATGGGGTATTTAGCCCCTACGCTTCACAGCGTTATATATTTTATATTAAAATATTTTTTAAGTCAAGAAATTATTTTTCTGAATTGATATTTTTGTACTTAATTAAGATTTTTTTGTTATAAATATAATCACATATCTAGGTGTATCGTTTTTTTGTGTATTTTTTTTCAAAAAAATTCTTTAAAAGTGAGGCGAAAACTTGTATAATATTAGTATACAAAATTGTTTTAGGAGGCGATATAGCTGTTATGGCAAAAGGTGGAAGCGATTATTTTGGATTAGGAAGACTCGTTAGTCTTATCCTTGCTATTATCCCAGTTACATCTTGGGTATGCGGAATCATCACTAGAATTCAAGATGGTAAGATCTTAGCTGCTATTATCCGTATTTTCTTCGGATTTAACATCATCTGGATCTTAGACATCATCTTCATGGTTCTAAACGGAAAGATTTTCAGACTCTTCTAATAAGTTAGAAAGAAACAAAAACAAGAACGTCCTCGTTCTTGTTTTTGTTTTGCTTTATATAATTACTTATATATACAAATTATTGATTGTAGTCATCAAAAGTATCTTCTTCTTGTTTGTTTAATCCTTCATATTCGAGCTTAGTTGTTTGAAGGATACCAGTACCAGCAGGAATTAGACCACCGATGATTACATTTTCTTTTAAACCTTTTAGATAATCTGTTGCACCAGCTATTGCAGCATCAGTGAGAACTTTTGTTGTTTCTTGGAATGAAGCAGCTGATAAGAATGAATCACTTCTTAAGGCAGCTTTTGTGATACCAAGAATGATAGGAGTTGCAACTGCAGGTTTCTTGCCACTTAGAAGAGCTTCTTTATTGGCATCTGCATAGTGGTTAGATGAAATTAATGAGCCAGGGAGAAGTGCAGTATCACCTTCAAGTTGAACTACGAGTCTCTTTGTCATCTGACGAACAATAATTTCAATATGTTTATCGTTTGGTTCAACACCTTCTTTAGAATAAACTTTTTGAATTTCTCTAATGATGTATTGTTGAACTGTTTCAATATTAGTAGCTTTTAAGAGTTGTCTTAAGTTGATTGAACCTTCAGTAAGTTGTTGGCCTGATGCAACTTCTTGACCTTCTTTTACTAATAGAGTAGCTGCAGCTTGATGAGGATAAGTTTTAGATTCTATAGTACCAGTAACAGTGATTGAGTTAGCACCTAAAGATACTTTACCAGCGAATTCAGCGATTAAAGCTTCACCTTTTGGAGTTCTTGCTTCAAATAATTCTTGAACACGAGGTAGACCTTGTGTGATATCACCACCAGCGACACCGCCCGTATGGAAAGTACGCATTGTGAGCTGTGTTCCTGGTTCACCGATTGATTGTGATGCGATAACACCTATTGCTTCACCTACTTCAACTATTTCATTAGTAGCGAGATTACGTCCATAGCATTTTACACAGATACCATTGTGTGAATTACATGTACATACTGTTCTAATACCTACTGATTTTATACCAGCATCTACAATGTTCTTCGCTATATCTTCTGTGATATATTCGTTCTTTCCAATTAACACTTCGCCTGTAGTTGGATTGATACAATCTTTATATGCATATCTACCAAGGATACGATTATATAGAGATTCGATTGGGTGTTTTGGATCTTCTTTGTTTTCGATTTCTGATACCATTACACCTCTATCAGTACCACAATCATATTCTCTAATTGCTACATCTTGAGATACATCTACAAGTCTTCTTGTAAGATATCCAGAGTCAGCTGTCTTTAAAGCTGTATCTGTTGAACCTTTTCTTGAACCATGTGTTGATACGAAGAATTCACGCATTGATAAGCCTTCACGGAAACAGTTGGTGATTGGGATTTCAATTGCTCTACCTTTAGTATCGTTCATAAGTCCACGAACGCCAGCAAGTTGTGAGAAGTTAGATGTGTTACCACGGGCACCAGAATCAAGCATGATGAATAAGTTGTTGTCTGTGAAGTTCTTTCTTAGATTCTTGATTAATTCATCAGTGATCTGTTTATTTGCTTCTTTCCATACTTTATTTGTGACAAGTCTATATCTTTCTTCGTTAGTAATTTCGCCAAGTTCATACCATTCGTTATATTTATCGACTCTTTCTTGAGCTTTTTTAACGATTTCGTATTTAGGTTTATATACTTCGATATCGAATGCAGATACAGTAATACCTGAAACTGTTGAGTAATGGAAGCCGAGGTTTTTGATACGGTCTAACATCTTAGATGTTTCGTTTGTTTTATATTTTGCGAATGTTTGAGCAATAACTTTACCTAAGAACTTTTTACCAAATGGTTTTGTAACACCTTTTGGATTATCATCACTCTTGCGACTTTCATCTAAGTTTTTGATATATTCTTTGATATTTGTTCCTGACTTTACAAAATAAATATCAGGAGTTTTGTTTATTAGATTGTCATCAGATGGTTCATTGATATATGGGAAACCTTTGACAAGTTCAGCATTGAATATAACTTTACCATATGTGGTAATGATATAGTCATTCGCATGTTCTACAGGCATTTCAAATGGAAGTGAAGATGCTTTAAATGCTATTCTTGTATGAAGAGTAATCTGATGATTTAGATAAGCCATTTCGGCTTCATCTCTATCTTTGAAAGCTCTACCTTCTCCTTCTTCACCAGGTTGTTCCATAGTGAGGTAGTAGTTACCAAGTACCATATCTTGTGATGGCATAGCGACAGGTTTACCATCCTTAGGGTTTAAGATATTTGATGATGCAAGCATCATTACTCTTGCTTCAGCTTGAGCTTCTTCTGATAGAGGAACGTGGATTGACATTTGGTCACCATCGAAGTCAGCATTGAATGCTGGACATGCGAGTGGATGAAGTTGAATAGCCTTACCATCGATTAGAATTGGTTCAAATGCTTGAATACCAAGTCTATGAAGAGTTGGAGCACGATTTAAAAGGACAGGGTGTTCTAATACTACAGCTTCGAGTGGGCCCCATACTTTATCATCTTTATTGTCGATTAATCTCTTAGCGCCTTTAACGTTTGTAGAAATACCTTGTCTCATTAATTCGTGGATAACGAATGGTTTAAAGAGAATTAAGGCCATTTCTCTTGGAACACCACATTGATGCATTTGAAGAGATGGACCAACGACGATAACTGAACGTCCTGAGTAGTCTACACGTTTACCAAGAAGATTTTGTCTAAAACGACCTTGTTTACCACGTAATTGATCAGAAAGGCTCTTGAGTGGATGATTTCTTTCTGAGACAGCGGCTTTTTTACCTCTTTTAGAGTTATCGATTAGAGCGTCAACTGCTTCTTGAAGAAGTCTCTTTTCGTTTTTAGTGATCAAATGTGGTGCATTTGAATCACTTAATTTTTTGAGACGATTGTTTCTGTTTAAGATTCTTCTATAGAGGTCATTTAAACCAGTGGTTGCGAATCTACCGCCATCTAGTTGTACCATAGGTCTTAGATCTGGTGGTATAACTGGTAGGATTGTGAGAACCATCCATTCTGGACTGTTGTCAGAATTTTTGAATGATTCAACAACAGCTAGTCTCTTGACAGCTCTTTCGCGTTTTTGTTTAGAAGCACTCTTGAGATCTTTTCTTAAAGAATTAACTTCGGCTTCAAGATCAAGTTTTCTAAGTAAAGCTAGGATAGCTTCGCCACCGGTTTTAGCATTGAATCTATTTCCATATTTATCATATTTTTCTTTGAATTCAAATTCAGTTAAGATTTGTTTGAATTCTAGGTCAGTTCCTTCACCAGCATCGATTACTATATAAGATGCGAGATATACTACTTCTTCAAGTTCACCAGCCTTAATATCTAATAATAAGGCAAGTTTAGATGGAGTACTCTTAAGATACCAAGTATGTACTACTGGAGCTGCGAGAGTGATGTGACCCATACGTTCTCTTCTAACTTTAGATTCAGTTATTTCAACTCCACAGATAGGACATTTCTTATTTTCAATATTAGTGTTCTTTTTTGATTTAGAAGGGCAAGAACATTGATAATCTTTTACAGGACCGAAGATTTCTTCAGCGAAAAGACCGCCTCTTTCTGGTTTTAAAGTACGATAGTTGATTGTTTCGTGGTTCAATACTTCGCCAAAAGACCAAGATTTTATTTCTAAAGGTGATGCAAGTCTTATTTTAAGATGTGAATAGTTTTGACTCATTACATAATCCTCCTAGAAATGATATTTTTGAATGAAGTTGTCACTATCTTCATCTACTAAAGAATTGTCTACAACATTCTTTCCTGTAGCTTTATCGATTAGTTCAACATAGATACCAAGAGATCTTAATTCTCTTGTGAATACTCTGAATGATTCTGGTAGGTTAGGTTCAGGGATTTCTTTACCTTCAGAAATCGCTCTTGAAACTCTATTTCTTCCTAGAATATCGTCAGATTTAACAGTGAGCATTTCTTGAAGTGTGTAAGCAGCACCATAAGCTTCTAGTGCCCAAACTTCCATTTCACCGAATCTTTGTCCACCATTTTGAGCTTTACCACCAAGAGGTTGTTGAGTTACGAGGACATATGGTCCTACACTTCTAGCGTGCATCTTATCATCAACCATGTGGTCAAGTTTAATCATATACATAACGCCGACATTTACACGATTATCAAACTTTTCACCAGTTCTTCCGTCATATACATCGACTTTTCCATCTTTAGTCATGCCAGCTTCAGCCATCATTCCGTCTAAGTCTTCATCTCTACAACAGTCGAAAACTTCTGTAGCAGCTAAAACTTTAACAGAATCTAGTTCTTCTTGAGTTGGAGCTTTTAGGCCAGCATCTTTTCTTTCTTTCTTTAATTCTTCTTGAGCTTTGATAGTTAATTTTCTACAAGCCATGCCAAGGTGAACTTCAAGAACCTGTCCAATATTCATACGAGATGGAACACCTTGTGGATTTAATAAAATATCTAGTGGTGTACCATCAGAGAGGAATGGCATATCCTCTTGTGGAAGAATATTAGAGATGACACCTTTATTACCGTGTCTTCCTGACATCTTGTCACCAACACGGATTTTTCTCTTTTGTACGATATAAACTCTTACAACTTCGTTTACACCTACTGGAAGATCTCTATCTTTTGGTCGTTTATAGTGACGAATAGCTTGAACAATACCACCACCACCATGAGGAACTTTAAGAGATGAATCTTTAACATCTTTAGCTTTTTCACCAAGGATAGCATCTAGAAGATGTTGGTAAGGGGTTGGCTCAACTTGACCTTTAGGTGTAACTTTACCAACTAGATAATCTTCTTCTTTAACTACCGAACCAGGAATTACTAGCCCTTCTTTGTCAAGATTCTTTCTTGATTCTTCACTAGAGTTAGGAATTTCTCTTGTGATTTCTTCTTTACCAAGTTTAGTATCACGTGCTTGTAGTTCATACTTCTCGATATGAATCGATGTATAGATATCGTTTTTAACGAGGTTTTCGTTCATAACGATTGCATCTTCATAGTTGTAGCCTTCCCAAGTCATGAAGCCGATCAGCACATTTCTACCAAGAGCAAGTTCACCTTTATCCATTGATGGACCATCAGCGAGGATCTCTCCAGCTTTAACTATTTCGCCAATTTCACATATTGGTTTTTGGTTGATACAAGTGCCTTGGTTAGATCTTAAGAATTTATTTAGGCTGTATGTATATTCTTCACCTGTTTCATTTTCTCTAACTTTGATTTTTTCACCATCAACATATGTGACAACACCGTCAGCTTTACAGATGCAAGCAACACCTGAATCATGTGCAGCACTATATTCAATACCAGTTCCAACATATGGAGCTTCTGGCTTTAATAGTGGAATAGATTGACGTTGCATGTTTGAACCCATAAGAGTTCTGTTGGCATCATCGTGTTCGAGGAATGGTATACAAGCTGCAGAAATAGAAACGATTTGTTTAGGAGAAACGTCCATATAATCTACTATTTCTCTATCGTAGAGGTTTGTTTCTTGATTGTGTCTTGCATATACTTTTTCGTGAGCAAAAGTATAATCATCGTTAAGTTCTGTGTTAGCTTCTGCAATGAAATGCATTGCTTCATCATCAGCAGTCATATAGATATATTCATCTGTAACTTTTCCATCAACAACCTTTAAATATGGTGTTTGGATGAAACCAAATGAATTGACTTTTGCGTATGTCGCAAGAGATGTGATTAGACCGATATTTTGTCCTTCTGGTGTTTCGATTGGGCAGATACGTCCATAGTGAGTTGGATGCACGTCTCTAACCTCAATACCAGCTCTATCTCTTGTGATGCCACCAGGACCGAGAGCTGATAATCTTCTCTTGTTTGTGATTTCATCAAGAGGATTAGTTTGTGACATGAATTGTGATAATTGGCTTGAACCAAAGAAATCTTTAACACAAGATTCAAGAGGTTTAGCGTTAACTAATTTTTGAATTGTCATTTCTTTGACGTCGTTAGTAGACATTTTGTCTTTAACGCTCTTTTCAAGTTTCGCAAGACCAACTCTTACTTGGTTAGCAATCAATTCACCAGTGAGTCTTAAACGTCTATTCGCAAGATTATCTACATCATCGAAATTGCCAACATTTTCGATTAAGTTTAAATAATATGAGGTTGCCGCAATGATATCAGAAATAGTGACATGATTCTTTTCTTCGTCAAAATATGAACCGATGATATTAACAACTTTTTCTTCTTCATTCTTCTGTTTAGCAAGAACTTGGATTTCTTCAACGATGATGTCGTTGTTTAATTCTGTTTCATCTCTTAAAACGAATTCAAGATCAACTTTCTTTCTAAATAATTCACGGTTATCGTCGAGAATCTTAGCGAAATCTTCATCGATTTCAGTGCCTTTTTTGAAAGTCTTTTTAACTTTTTCACCATTTTCATCTTGAACATATAGGCTATAACTCTTCGCAAGTTTATGACCGATAGCTCTTTCCACAAAATCAAGTTTTTTGTTGAATTTGTAGCGGCCAACGCCCATGAGTTCATATCTTCTTGTGTCCATTAAATGAGATTCAAGATAGCTTCTTACTCCATCTGCAGGAATCTCATCACCTTGTTTGATCTTTGAATATAGATCTCTTAAAGCTTCATCACAGTCTTTTGTGGTGTCTTTTTCCATTGTGATATTTAGATATTCAATATCGCTACCAAAAAGATCTCTTATAGCTTCGTGATCTTTGAAACCGATTGATTTTAAGAATATTGGAAGATATATCTTTTTAGAACGATCAACTTTAGCATATAGATAGTTTCTAGAACCCATTTCATATTCGATCCATGAACCTCTAGTTGGAATAACTTGACCGATTAAATTTGAATTTAATGTTTTATTGTCGATCTCTTCTTTGAATAATACACCAGAAGATCTAACGATTTGGTTAATGATTACTCTTTCAGCTCCATTTATGATAAATGTGCCAGTAGGTGTCATCCATGGAAATGCACAAAGAAGGACGTTATCTTCCTTAACTTCACCAACTTCGCCATTGTGGAATTTAACCATACATCTTAAAGGTCTTGTATAAGATGTTTCTCTTTGCTTACATTCAAGGATAGAACACTCAGGTTCACCAAAAGAAAAATCACCAAAATATAATTCTAGTGTTTGACTTGGATTAGAGATTACAAGATTGCTTAATAAATCTTTTAATCCATCAGTAACAAACCAATTAAAAGAATCAATTTGGTTCTCAATTAGATTTGGTAAAGCCACTTTGTGTTTAGATCTAGCAAAGTTTCTTCTTACGTGGAATTTACCATATTTCACTTCGTTGTAATACATGCTGTCACCTCATTTTTAATATTACATAGCTTAATTATTAATGAATAATTAATAATGCCGCATTTTACTGCATTTTAGCATTATACAATAAGAAACGCAAAAAAGCAAACATTTTTTTTATTTTTTTTAATAAAAATATAAAAATAATGTGAACTGACTGCAAAAAAGAAAAAAAGAAGGCATAAACCTTCTCTCTTCTTTGGTTCCAATCCAGAAATTAACGTTTTGAGAATTGAGGTGCTCTTCTAGCTTTCTTGAGACCGTATTTCTTACGTTCTTTAGCTCTAGGATCACGAGTTAACATATGTGCAGGTTTTAATAATTTTCTGTACTCAGGGTTAACTTCAAGTAATGCTCTAGAAATACCGTGACGGATTGCGCCAGCTTGACCAGTGATACCTCCACCTTTAACATCAGCTATTACATCTAATGTTCCTTGGCTTTCAGTGATAACGAGAGGTTGTAAAACGTCAAGTCTAGTTAATCCATTAGGGATATATTCTTCAAAAGAACGACCGTTAATTGTAATTTCACCAGTTCCAGGAGTTAATCTAACTCTTGCGACAGAGCTTTTTCTTCTACCTGTTCCATAGTAAATAACTTGATTCTTTGCCATAACTCCTCCTATTTAACCTCATAAACTTCTGGTTTTTGTGCTACTTGTTTGTAGTCAGGACCAGCATAAACATAGAGCTTACGATAGCAAGCATTTCCTAGTTTGTTGTGAGGTAGCATACCTTTAACTGCGTGTTCAACAGCTTTGCAAGGTGTTTTTTCGAGTACTGTTTCAAGAGTAGTAACTCTTAAACCACCTGGGTATTGTGAATGATTGTAGTAAACCTTATCTGTTAACTTATTGCCTGTAACGTGGATTTTTTCGGCATTGATAACAACGACATAGTCACCGCAGTCAACGTGAGGAGTGAAGATTGGTTTTCCTTTTCCTCTGAGTAAGTTTGCAACTTCAGTTGCAAGTCTTCCTAATGTTTTGCCAGTTGCGTCGATTAAATACCATTTTCTCTCGACATTTTGATTATTGGCCATATATGTAGTTTTCATTTTTAATTTCCTCCTAATAATAATTAAAAGGGCTTCGTGGGTATTAAAAATGTACCGAGTGATATAATATCACTTTTAGTGATTATAGTCAAATGTTTTTTGTTTGAATATAAAATATTTAGTCTTGATGATGTGATTTATTTGATTATTACTATTTTAGTTTCATTATTTAAAACAAAATTTGATTTTGGAATTACCAACCCAAATCTAGTGTTATTATGTTTTTCTTCTGGAGCAAATCCAGCTTTATATTCATAATTTTGTATAAATATATAGAAAGTATTGTCTTTATAATACACTTGAAATATGTCAATTTTGCTTCCAAGTGTCGTAATATATATGCTATCAGTAACTACAAGATAATAATTTTCAAAAAAATTATCTGAGAACGTTTCTAGTGTATCTGCTCTTGCTTTTTCAATGCTTTCATAATTCGTAACTATACTATAATTGGTTTCCATAATATAGTTATCATATTCTTTGGTTATCTTAAAATCTTCGGTAAAATTTTCATAGTAATTTAATATTTCAGCAGTGTTTTTATAAACACCGTTTGCCAAAAAGAGTGGTGGTACAATCACGGGATTGATAAGATTAGATTCGCTTAGATTTGCTTCGTATGTTATGGGGTTTTTAACATATGTGATAGTCAAATTGTCTTTATCGAATATTATTAAATCGTTTTCTATTGTAATTTCATTTTTAATCTCTATATTACATTCTTCACATATTCTTAATAGATAGTACGCTCCGTCTTCTTCTAGAATCATGTTTTTATATCTATGGTCTGATGAGCACAAATCTTTGGTGGTTACAATCGGATCGAATTCACTAATGTAATCAATTTGATGATTGATATGAGCAGTTCTAATTTGTTTTGTTAAACTAGTTGTATCACTTATTGCTGTTTCGTTGGTTGTATTCTTGGTTGTACTAGGTGTTTTATTCATATAACACGATGAAAGAGTTGCTAACAAAAACAAAATAATTAAACATCGTAAATATTTCATTTGATTATTTTTCTCCTTGACTTTTGCATTACTGATTGTATGCGCTTACTAATAAGGGATTATGCTTATCCTTCCACATTTGGTACATATGTATCTTGTTGGGCCGTGCTGACCATTTATTTCTCTATTCAGCACTATATTACCGCCATAATATTGTGTCCATACATGAGATTGCATATATGTGTTTTCGCAAATGGAACAATATGCATAGTGACTAAACTCATCAAAGTCAGAGTAATAAAGACTATGAGTATGCAAATATAGAAAACTTGCATAAATGTTCAGTTGTTTTCCATCTACACATAAATTAGTAATATTAGAATTGCTTTCTCCGTGATAAACCAAAGCATTCTTTATGGTTGACAATGATAAATTTGGATTATAGGACAACAATAGTGCAGCTGCAGCCGAAACAAGGGGAGCCGCATATGAAGTATATGCTCCTAACTGAGCGTAATAAAAACCATTGTTATCAAATGTTATTGCTTCAACATAATCGCAATAAGCAAACATATCCACAGACGTTGCTCCATAATTAGAAATACTAGCGATGGAAGAATTTACATTTTGTATTCCTCCCACACACAAAATGTTAGCGCATGGATATTTTCCGGGATAAATAAAATAATTTGCTTGTGTAGTATCTATATTTACACCACCGTTTCCAGAAGAACAAATGAATAATCCTGAATAATTATTTATTGCTTGTTCCAAACATTGAGAATATGTTCCATCATTTAAGCTTGCATTGATTATGGGTATTTGATTTATACTTGAATAATTGATTGCACTAATAAGACAATCTGTTCCGAATCAATTGTTTTACACGCGAGTGAAAACATTAGAAAAAATAAAAAACCATTAAAATGTTTAAAAGTAGTATTTTTTTAACTTTATATGCCGTTTTCTACCCTTCTACTATTTTGATTACAAGGTTATTATATCATTTTCATTAAACCATCACAATTATAATTTAAAATATAAACATCTTTCTCTTCTGTGGGGTAAACGTAAATGTTTTCCCAAATAAGGCGGGCCAATTGGTTCGCCTTATTTTAATCTAAATTAAATGAAATGAAATCACCATCTAAAGAATCCAATACTTTAATTGGTTTATAACTTTTGTATACATAATTAGGAACATACCACATAGGTTTGAACCTTAAAAGTTGAATATCACTACTAGCTTCATTCTCTTTAACAAATAAAAGATTTTGATCAATCTTTTCAATACCATTATTTGATATATCAAAATAATAATTAGAACCTATATTCAACTCTTCATTTGTTTCGACCGTTGTAATGTGTTTCTCAAAACATATATTGTAGTCATATGAAGATTTATAGTTTGCGATTGTTTCTTTTCTTATCTCAATATTGAATAGATTATTGAATATAACCTTTTTTGATACTTTGTTTGTTTTGTTTGAAATATAGTCATCATAAGAAACAAAAACAAGACTTCTATCATCAAACATAAATTCTTTATATTCACTTATAATCTCATCACTTATTCTTTTATTTTGATAGTAAGATATTACTTCTACTTTATAAATGCCATCGTTTTTTTCGATAACATTACCATATAGATAGAAACAATCATCTATATATTTATTAGAACGATCTTCGACTAAAACATCAGAAAAATGAACACAAAGTAAAGTGTAGAGAGATACCAAAACAATAATAGATAATATTGAACTAAAAATTATAATTGTTTTTTTAATCATAGTACTTCCTTTTTAATATTTTTCTAATATTTTCTTCATAAAAATAGTAAAACAAATTATAAATACTGAAATTGATAAAAACTCAAAAATAAAATATGCATTAAGCTTTAATTCTGTTGGTGTCTCACTAATGGAATCAAATAACATCATAAGACAGAATAAAGAAAAACTGATAAAAGAAAGGCACAATAGTGCTACATCTAAAATAAATTCCTTTCTTTTTCTAATTCTTCTTTCGGTTATACTATTGTTTTCTGCTTTAAAATCAGCCAGCTCATCTATAGAACAATTAAATAGCTTAGAAAGAGCAATTATGCTTGATGTGTTCGGCAGCTGCTGATTGTTTTCCCATTTTGAAATGGAAACTCTACTGACATTCAATAATGTCGAAAGATCTTCTTGAGATAGGTTGTTATCAATTCTTTTTTGCTTAATTATTTCACCAATAGTCATATACGCATCACCTACTAACAATTCTCACAACAAACAGCGTTATAAATATTAAAAACATAAAATAAAAAACGAAGGCGAATATTACAAATGGATTAAATTTAGACCCTGTGGTTGTTACATCTCTAATATCAAGTAAAATTAAAAATAAAAGCATTAAAAAGGAAACGATACTCATTGCTAAAAACAAAAATTTTAGTATTCTTTCTCGTTTATTTTGTTTTTGAAATTCTTCGTTACTGCCGCTTATTATATTGTCAATAGAACAATTGAATAAAGATGCTAATTCAACCAAGTTATTTAAATCAGGCAATAAAACATCGTTTTCCCATTTAGATATTGTCTGTCTGCTAATAAATAACTTTTCAGCTAATTCACTCTGAGAAAAATTGTTTAGTTTTCTTAAATATTTGATATTTTCTCCAGTAGACATTTTTACCTCCAATGAGATTATAACATTGCAATATGAAGAGCAATATTATTTTATGTTGTGTTTGATTTACATTGGTGTAACTATTTTGTTGAACTTTTATTTTACTTAATTATTTTCATAATTATCTAAAGCTTCGGAAACTGTGAAACCAAGTGATGCTAGATCTATATTTGAATCTTCTTTTAATAAAATTCTTTTTGTGTTTTTTATTGCGTCATTAATGAGATTATCAAAATCACCTTTTTCTTCTTCAACTTTAGCTATTTTAAGGTTTGGTTTTGTGGCAGGATGTTCTGGGACATATACAGTACAACAATCTTCAAATGGTCTTATTGAAATATCATATGTTCCTATTATTTTAGATATTTTTATAATATCTTTCTTATCCATTGTGAGAAGTGGTCTTAAGACTGGATAATTTGTAACATTATTGATCACAAACATTGATTCTACTGTTTGTGATGCAACTTGTCCAAGTGATTCTCCGTTTGAGATAGATTGAATCTTTCTATATCTTGCAATACCTTCTGCAATTCTATACATACATCTTCTCATGATTGTAATTAAATATTCTTCTCTCACTTTTGTTAATATTTCATTATGGACATCTTTAAAAGGGACCATATGAAGATATACTTTAGCACCTCTTGTGTATCTACATAGACATTTTGCAAGATCAATAACTTTTTGTGCTGATTCTATAGAGGTTAGTGGGGTTGACTCAAAATGAACTATTTCTATTGTCATTCCTTGTTTAATAAGCTCATATGCTGCAACGGGAGAATCTATTCCACCACTCATCATAAGAAGGGTCTTTCCACCGGTTCCAGTTGGGTATCCGCCCATTCCTTTTATTGATGATGTTAAAACATAGGCTCCATCTTCTCTTATTTCTATATATATTGTGAGATCTGGAGAATGAACATCCACAAGACAATTTTCTCTATTTCTTAATATATGTGCGCTTACCACTTTCATTATTTCTAATGAATCGAGTTCGAATTGCTTATATGTTCTTCTAGCTTCAATTTTGAATGATTCATTGTTTTTGTGATATTTGTCGTAAGTTTCAAGTGCTAGTTCTTTTATTTTATCCAAATCAAGAGGGCATTTAGTATATAGAGAATAAGAAAATAGACCTGAAACATGATTTAATGCTTCAATAACGTCTTCAAGTTTTTCGTTCTTGGTATCAATATAAACTCTTTCGCCATAGGCTTTTATTTTAACGTCTAAATGATGGAGTTTTTCTTCTAAAAGAGAATTTGCCATCATTAAAAAGTAGTTTCTATTTTTTCCTTTTAAATAAAGATCTCCATATCTTACAATTAGATTATCACTCATGATTAATTCATCCTCATACATTTCTTATGTTAATTATAGCATATTTATAGAACATAGGATATCTTACGACTTTAAATTATATTTCTATGAAATATATTGTTAGATACTTTTACTCATTGAAAATATTATTTTTAAACAATAATATAAAAATTAGTCCTTGATTAATAATATAATATGTGCTATATTATTCACGCTGTGTAATAAAAGGCAGCTGTATTATTGATTAATTCATATAGATTGTTCCTACGGGTTTAACAGTAGCCTTTGCTGCTTAAGGCAAGATTATCAAAACAATCTCAGATTAATTATTAATACTCCTCTTGCTTACACAAGTAATTAAAAAAGGAGGATCATACAATGGCAAGATACACTGGACCTTCTTGGAAGAAAGCTAGAAGATTAAATTATTCTATTCTCGGTGGAGAAAAAGAATTAGCTAAGAGGCCTTATGCTCCTGGTCAACACGGACAAGGAAGAAAGAAAATTACTGAATATGGTACTCAGCTCCAAGAAAAACAAAGAGTTAGATATGTCTATGGTTTAACTGAAAAACAATTTAGAAAGACATTCGATGAAGCTAAGAAGATTAAAACTGGTAAACAAGGTGTAAACTTCCTCTTCTTACTAGAATCACGTCTAGATAATCTAGTTTATAGAGCTGGTTTTGCAAGAACTAGACAACAAGCTAGACAACTTGTTACTCATGGTCATATCACACTTGATGGTCATAAGGCAGATATTCCTTCAATCAGAGTTAAACCTGGTCAAGTTATATCTATCAAGGAATCTTCAAAGAAATTAACTATCATCGCTGAAGCTTTAGAAGCTCAAGTTGTAAGACAACCTTATGTTGAATACGATGAAGAAAAGATGGAAGCTAAATATTTAAGATTACCTGAAAGAGAAGAAATTCTTCCAGACATCAAGGAAAATCTAATCGTTGAATTCTATAATAGATAATTCAATAATTATTGACTCTTTCCAATAGAATCTACATCTTTGGAAGTCCAAGTCAAATGAGAAAAAAGCACTATAGTTTTGATACTATAGTGCTTTTTTCATAAGCCCTTGTCCTAGAGTCATTTATCCAATAACTGTATATTATAAATATATTGTTTATTATCTCAGAAAAACTAATTGAAATAGCCATTCTTAATTAATAACTCTAGTACTTTAGCTTCACGTTCAATCATATCTTTATCCTTAGGGCCATGATCTTTATTTCTATTTATATCGATGGCTATTTTCGGATCAACAAGTTCTAAAGTGAATTTTTCAAAATCTTCATAATCATCTAGTTTTTGTTCGATTTTATTTTCTTCTACATTGCATAGATAATAGTAATTATCTTGAACAAACATAGAATAATCATCGTCTTTTGCTTTCTGAACTCGATGTACATATCCAAATTCTTTAATAGAATCTTTTAATATTATAAGCCCAGCTTCTTCTTTTGTTTCTCTTATTAATGCATCAATGTTAGATTCACATTTCTCAATTCCTCCACCAGGAAATTTATAATAATCATAAACTAGACTATGTACCATATATATTCTATTGTCTTTTATTATGATTGCCCTTGCGGATGGTCTTTTAAATGCTTTGCCGTTTATATTATAATTTTTCTTATCAATTTCAAATAATAATTTCATAGTTTTCTTTGTTTTGCTACTAAGTAATAAGATATTTACTATTTTAACATTTCTATTTCTAAGAATCATTAGAAACGTCTCTGTCTTAACAACAATCACGTATCAATATACTACATTTATATGAACACAACTGGGAACACATAGTTATTTTATAACATAACACTAGCCAGGATTATAATGAGCTTTATCGGAGGAAACTGGTCATCTAATTTGAAGTTCAAATCAAATTTACCTATATTTTATTCGCCATTTCGTTTTCTTCATAGCAAAAACGTTATATTTAAGTATCATCATATCCGACAGCATCTTTTACAGCATCTTACAAACCAACTAATTCGCCATACATTAAATATTTACTAGCAATTTCAAATACATCGTGGAAAGTTTGACCATCTATATTTTTATATAGATTAAACTTTGTCCCTTTATTTGAACTTAGATTAAGTAGTTCAAAATTGCTGGAGTTAACCCTTCTATTGTCCAACCATCCTTTAATAATTTTGGAAAATCTTTCTCGTAATCTTTCATTACTTGCAATGTGAGTGTCTTGCTTCCTGACACTTTCAAAAGATTTTCTTCTACTTTCTTCTTGTATTCTTCTAAACTCATTTTCGTTCTCCTCTACATTTTTATTATACACTTCGGTATTCTTTTTTCGTTATAATCATATTGATTAGATTTGCTGTCTACATCTTATTTTTTTGAAATTTACTCTTCTTATTTTTCTTCTTTTTTAGGATATTCATAACCCTAGAATTCATATATGCAAGTCTATGTTCTTTTAGGGCATCATTAAATGTCTTGATGATATGTCTTTGAACTTTTGTATCTTTTACAATGTCACATTTTATTTTACCAACAAACAAAGACAAAAAATATCGTTTTATAAAATCGTTTTATACCAAGATAGAATATTTATAATTAACTTTTAATAAAATAGAACACAAAACGGAAATTAGGTTAGAATTATACCATTAACTGCGCTCTACTAAGGTTTATATCATTATTTTATAACTATAGTATCTCTTTTGTAGAAATCTTATCCGATTATCGATAGGATTTCTGTTGATTTAAGATGCTTCTTTTCATATAGAAGATTACCTAAATCAATTATTTGTTTTTTATGAGATTTAATATATTTAATTGTTTCTTTTTCACATTTTTTGAGAAGGAGTTCAACTTTTCTTTCTACTTTTCTTCTTTTTACTTGAGATTCTTCATAATCATAAGAATCAGGTTGTGTTTCCCAACAAGATGAATAACCATTAAAACCTACAACATCATAAGCTTCTTTTCTAACTCTTGATAGATCATTTTCACAACCTAATGAGCCTCTACCACAAATAATCTTTTGGCCTAAAATACCAGCCATACAAATTTTAATATCTGCGATGACTTTATCATATGGCCAGAAGCCTTCTTCAACCTCTTTAGCAGAAAAATATCCACTATCACCATAAATATTTAATCTCTTAACTTCAAAGAATTTAGAGAATGAATATGCAACTATTGCGTGTGATGCTTCATGAATTGCAACTTCAAAATTATCTTCTCTATTTGCTGATTTTATTTTATCGCTAATATTGAGAATAGATTTATCTATCATTTCTGTTGTAATATTATCGAATCCATTTCTAAGCACTAGATCATTTACAACAGCTTTTATACCAGCACAAGAATTAGAATATAGTGATAGGCCAACTTCATATTCATCAAAATCAAGTGGTAGTTTTACATTAAATTTATTGCAGTGGAACTTAAATAGTTCTACTGCTTCTTCACTAGATGGATATGGAATGCCAATCACTTTTTCAAGTCTTCCATTTCTTAGGAGTGCACTTGGAATATCTCGTAAAGAGTTTGTCGCAGCAAGTACTAAGATATCATCGCTTGATTCAACACCATCTAGGTTTTCTTGAAGAGCTCTTACAACTCTATTATTCTTGGATATTAGAAGATCTAATTCATCAAATACTATGATTGAATGTCCTATTTCTTTGGCTTTATTAAATACTTCAACTATTCCTTCAACTGTGTTTTCTTGTTCATCTTTAAAAATAAATACAGGAGCTTTACAATAATTAATTATTTCTTTTATTAATAGTGATTTACCATTTCCTGGATCACCAAATAGAATTACACCTCTTGGAATTGATATTCCTTTGTCTTTTAGTTCTTTAGAACGATTAAACCAGTCCACAACAAATAATAATTCCTCTTTTTGTTTTTCATGGCCTACTACGTTTCTAAATGGCTGTAGGGTCTCTTCTTCATTAGTTTTGTAAATTAATTCATATGGTATCTTATCCATATCTTTTTTAATGTTTTCTTCCATATAACTCCTCCGTTTATTATTGTTTTCTTTTACTTCTTATTTAGTGTTTTATTTATTACTACTTTTGATTTATGTTTTACCAAACCAAAAATTACCATGAATCAATAAACATTTAAAACGAAATCGGACACAAAAAAACACACTATTAAATGCGTTAATAATATTACCCTCCTTTTTTATACTAATTTATAATTTTATTATTTTAAAAATACAAAATGCAGTTTCGTTTACTGCATTTATAATATAATATTATATATTATATTATACACCTAAAAATATTTAATGTCAATAAAAAATTGCATAATGTGCGCAAGTTAATTCTTTTTCATAATTTCAACTATTTGAGTATTTTTATTTCTAATATTTGAGGTTATTCGCTTCTAAGACTTCATCTTTATAATTATTAAATAAATATTCCAATAAAAAAACAACTAGTAGCTCAAAAAGCACTAGTTGATTTTGTTCATTCAAATATAAGATAAGTGTATTTTATCTTCTTTTGTTTAAAAGAGCATTTTATTCAATTTCATTTTCAGTAACTTCGACAGGATTTTTAACTTCTACCTTAGGTGCTGGCTTAATCCATTTTTTAAAGTACTGCATTATTGATTCATAAAAATCTAATACATATTTTTCTTCATATGCGATAGATTTAACAGGACTATAGAAATCTTGGCCAATCTCAATTTCAGAAACAATATAAACCTTTTTTAATTCAGCGTTTTTATCGATAATAACATTCTCTGGTTTTAAAAAATCTGAAATTTTATATTTTAAATCGTCATTTTTTCCTTTTGTGATAACCAGTACATTTGTATAATTAGAGAAAAATTGGAATCCTTCTTGAGATTTCTTTTGAGCCGATTTTAAAAAGTCTCTTATAAATGCTAGTTTTGCTTTTATGGAGCCATCCTCAGGATAAGAAACTAAGAATTGTTGCTTAATTACTTTTCTTGTAGGATCCATAGTTACTTCTAATGGAGAAACAGCATTTGGAATTCTATAGATTGATTGTAGAATTTTTTCAGTCTCAAGCAATTTTTCATCTTCTTTTATTCTTTCATCGATTGATTGTTTTGTTTTCTTCTCACAACTAACTTTAATAATTTCACTATCAGTTAATTTGTCTCCAAGTTTAAATGCTAAATCTTTTTCTTGTTGAATCCAATCAAGAATAATCGTTGAGATTTGCTTTTTTATTTCTGTGTTTGGAACAAAATTGCCTGAACCAACTTCTCTCATTAATGGTTTCCAACAATCTGACATTTTTTCAAATGTTTTGATTGCACCACAATCGCTATAATATTTATTTATCTCACCCATGATTTCAAGTTGATCTTCATCCTCAATTCCACCAGTTGAACTTCTAAATAGACCAACTCCTAAAATTCTTAAGCCATCCCATGTAAAGTGATATAAATCGATTTTTTTCTTTTCAGCATATTTTTTAACTGATTGTAAAGGGGAATGGGTAAAACTTGTAACATATTGGTTAGATATTGTAACAAATTTTTGAATACCTAAAGTTTTTGCCATATCCAAATATAGTAATAATTGATTTTCATCAAGTTGATTACTACCTATTTTCATTTCAAATATAATAGCATCTTTGATATCGCCTTTATTGTTTGTTAGTAAAACAAGTCCATCAAATCTTGCTTTTTTCTTTTCATCACTATCAGCAAATAGTAGTGGAAAAGAAACTTCTTTCAAACATATGATATTGTTGGCTTTAGATACTTTTATCATGTCAAATATTTCATTTCTAAATTCTTTGATAAATTTTAAAGATGATAAAAATACAGAAGCAACAGCTAATTCATCATCCTTCTTGCCAATAGGTATTAGTCTTGCCTTTGAGGCATACATTTCTATTCCTTTTTCATCAACAGACTCTTTTGAATCAGCAGGCGTAATACTCAAATTTTTGTAATTAATGGTGGTATTCTTTCCGACTAGTCCTTTGCTTAAAATACTTTTCACTTTTTAAGTCTCCTTCCAATATGTAATTAAGCTGTTAAAAGCATTTTTATAATTCTAACATATTTTTATAACAATTATAAGAGTATATGTAACAAAAACTATATACTTTTCATTCGCAAAGATTATAACTAGCTTACCACCAGTCTCATAAATAGCATCAGATAGCTCAAAACAAGGTTTTACTCCTCTTCCTGCTTCGCCTAAGTCGATTACCTCTTTTTTTCTTTTCATCCTCGGCTCTTAATTCAATAATAATCTGCATTCATTTATCCTCCTTATGCATAAAATTAACCATAAAGAGAAAAAAACTGATAAAGTAAATATACGGTGGTGTAAACTACGGCTGTCATTATACGATGGTGTGATTTTACACCACTTTATAATTACAGCTGTATTTTAAAAGAAAAACCCCTCTATAATATTATTGAGAGACATATTAATGGAGGGGGACTATGAATAGTCAAAATAATTATATCACAATGCTTTGGAATCTAAATAAGGTTCCTAATATCGATTGGAATAAAAGCTCTTGTTCTTTTGCATAGAAAGTTTCAAAAGCACATAAGTCTTCATAAACCAATCCTTTTTACATACCAATAACTAGTAAAATCATATTCTTTTATCTCATTTAGACAAAATACACTTTCATATTATAATTTTAGCACAGCTGGCATTTCTCCAAGATTTTCATATAGTTCAGGCTTTTCAACAAAACCAAAAGATAAATAAAGATTTCTTGCTACTGTGTTTTCTGCTTCATAGCTTATAAAGCAGTATTCTATATTATCTGATTTGAAACTTCGAATCATATTCAGCGCTTCTATCATTGCTTCTTTTCCATAGCCATTTCCTTGGTATTTTTCATCGATCATGAATTTCCAGATGTAATAATACTTTCCGATTGAACCAAAGTATTTCTTAATCCAAGGAACGTTACGCGCAAACATCATAAATCCAATAGGCTTCTTTTTTAAATAAATGCCAAAAGGAAAAACCTGTGCCTTGATTTCTGTCATAGCGAAGAAACCCTGAATAAGACATTCTGAGTTTTGAATCATATATTTTTTCTGTTCTTTTGATACCTTTAGTTTAAGAACATCATCGTAATTATCCCATGTAAGTTTTTCTAGGTGTATCATTTTTATTTTCTCCATTAAATATCTATCTAATAATTTAAAACATTATTAATTGTCTGTTCTAGCATTTTAAGCACATAATCTTTTTATTTTTAAGAAGATAACTTTTTGTCCGCACTCCCAAAATGAAAAGGGTAAACTGAAAACGTAGAAAAACGCTCATCTCAAATTGTAGGTTTTTCTATAATATTCTACAATCTATATATGATTGGGGGATATTAGATGAGAAAAGACGTATTTGAGGCAATTTTTATGGCGAAAAGAGAAAGTATTA
>JAGCYY010000026.1 GCA_017960565.1 bacterium
AATTTTGAGTGATACAATCAGTAAATTATAGCGCTCGTAATGCGCGCGGCCCTATGGGGCCAGTTCCTCACTGATGTGAAGAACAATTAAATAGAAAGGAGTCAAATTAGACTTATACCTATCTAATTTGATTATACTAGGAAAAACAATGAGTTTAAAAGTTGGAATAGTAGGTTTACCAAATGTCGGCAAAACAACATTATATAATGCAATGACAGGCCTTGACATGCCAGTATCAAATTTTCCTTTTACAACAATTGAGGCAACCGTAGGTGCTGTATCTGTCCCAGACGAAAGACTAGATAAACTAGTTGATATGTATAAACCAAAAAAGATTGTCCCTGCCTCAATGGAATTTGTAGATATTCCTGGTCTTGGCGCAGGAGCATCTAAAGGAGAAGGACTTGGTAATGGTTTTTTAGTATCAGTTAGAGAATCGGATGCGCTTGTCCATGTTGTTAGATGTTTTGAAGATGAAAATGTACCATTAGATGGTCCATTAGATCCATTAAAAGATATTGATTCACTGAATCTTGAGCTGATTTTTTCTGACATTGATATGATAGAAAAAAGAATTGAAAAGATTCAAAAGAAAGCTCAAATGAAAGCCGACAAAGAATCTGTGATAGAATATGAACTTCTTTCAAAATGCCATAATTATTTAGTGGATATGAAACCTTTAAGAGATCTAGGATTATCTAAAGAGGAGTTAAAAATGCTCAGCTCATATGCATTTTTAACATTAAAACCAGTTCTATATGTTTTAAATATCAGCGAAGATGAAATTGGCAAAGAAGATACGGAAATAATCAAAAAAATAAAAGAAAAAGCTAAATCAGAAGGTGCTCTAGCAATTTCTATTTCTTGTAAAATTGAATATGAAATTTCAAGATTAGAAGACGAAGATAAAGCAATGTTCCTAGAGGAACTAGGACTTGAAAAACCAGGATTAAATGCAGTAGTAAAAGCAGCATATGATCTTCTTGGTTTATACACCATGTTTACTTGTGGAGATAAAGATTGTCATGCATGGACTTTCAAAAAAGGAATGAAAGCCCCACAAGCAGCTGGATGCATTCATACTGATTTTGAAAAAGGATTCATTAAAGCAGAAATAGTTGCTTATGAAGATCTAATAAAAGCTGGCAGTGAAAAGTCTGCCAAAGAACAAAATATGTTTAGACTTGAAGGAAAGGAATATTTAGTAAACGATGGTGATGTTGTTCACTTCCGTTTCAATTTATAAGACATATGTTTGAAAAAATTATCAACAAATTAATAGAAAAAAATATTTCTATCTCTTTCGCAGAATCATGTACAGGTGGCGCTTTAGCATCTACTATTACAAAAATACCAGGTGTTTCTAAAATATTCAAAGGAAGTTTTGTTACATATAGTGATGAATATAAAGAAAGATTTTTAAATGTATCACCATCAACTATTAAAACTTATGGTGTTGTATCAAAAGAAGTAGCCTTTGAAATGGCGGAAGGTTTAAAGAAAATCACTGGTGCAGATATCGTTATTTCTGTGACGGGAAATGCTGGTCCAACACAAGGGGATATAAATGAACCTATCGGTAGAATATATTTAGGTTTTTCTATCGATGATAGGCTATATACCAAAGAATTAAATCTAATTGGCAAAAGGGAAAGAATAATCGAAGAGATAGTAAGAACTGTTTTTAATGAGCTTGAATCAATTTTACTTTAATAAAAGTAATCCATAAAATAATTTCTAGACATTAAATATAAGGTATGTTATAATTATAAACGCTTTAAGTGAAACTTAAAAAGCCTTGCTGCTATAAAATGCAGCCGAATAGACCATAAGGAGGAAGAAAAATGCAAAAATACGACGCAATGTACATTATCCGCCCAGACTTTGAAGAAGAAGCAAGAAAAAATTTAATTGCTGAAATCAGTAAAATCTTTTCTGATCGTGGTGCTGCTTCTGTTCAAGTTAGAGAATGGGGAAGTAGAAAACTTGCTTATGAAATCGAAGATTTCAAAGAAGGTTATTATGTAGACATGGAAGTTGAAACTGAAAATGTTGAATCACTCGCTGAATATGATCGTGTATGCAACATCAAAGAAGCAATTCTACGTCACATTGTAGTTAAGCTACCAGCAAAGAAATAGGTGAGAGGTAAAAAATGTTAAATCGTGTAGTTTTAGTTGGAAGACTAACAAAAGACCCTGAAATTCGCTACACTCAATCAAATGTTCCTGTAGTTTCATTCACTATTGCTGTAAACAGACAATTTGCAAACTCAGCAACTGGCGAAAAAGATACTGACTTCATCCCTATTATTGTTTGGAGAAAACAAGCAGAAAACGTTAAGAACTATACACATAAAGGTTCTTTAGTTGCTGTTGATGGAAGAATTCAAACAAGAACTTACGATGACAACAATGGCGTAAGAAAATATGTGACTGAAGTTGTTGCTGACAATGTATCGTTCTTAGAACCAAAAGGCGCACAAGATGGCCAAATGGCTTCAGAACCTCAACAATCAAATCAACAAAATGAAGAAGACGACAAATATGCTAATGTCGTATTCTCAAATAATGATTTACCATTCTAGTAAAGGAGAAACGTAACATGGCTGAAAATACTACTAAACCAGCTGCAGTTAAACCTGCATTCACAAAGAAAAGACATAGAAAGACTTGCTACTTCACTGATAACAAGATTGATTATATTGATTTTAGAGATGTAGAAATGCTAAAAAGATTCATCTCTGATAGAGGTAAAATTTTACCAAGAAGAATAACTGGCACAAAATCATATTATCAAAAACATTTAGCTCTTGCTATCAAGAGAGCGCGTCATATGGCATTACTTCCATTTGTGGAAGAATAAAGTCATTGTTGTTTAAGCACAAAGCCAAAGCTCCACAAAGATACAAAAAAGTCTCTCTTGGTGGCTTAGCTCATGCTTAGCATAAAATAAGTAAATAACAAGAAATAGATCATGCAAAACGCATGGTCTTTTTTATGCAATGCTGAGCTTATACTTTAACATTTTTTGCTTATCTTAGGAAATTTTATTTTCAATGTTATTAACAAAAAAGAAGAACTGTTTATTTTTTACATCATAAACACCCTTTAGAGCAAAGTTTCTCTCCTCCTTTTTGAGTGTTTCATTAAACATATGGCAAATATGGATTCAATAAGAGTTTGCATATTCTAAAGAAGATGATAAAGGAGTGCTGGGAGTTTATAAATCTGATACTAAAACAATAACTAATGGATCATATAGTACTAACAACACTCTTGTATGTACATTCAATAAAAAGAAATATAAATTTAATTTTAAAGAAAATATATGTGAAGTAATAAGCAATAATTATAAAGTTACAGTTAGTATAGAAGATGATAACATCGATTTTTCAATTTTTTCAGATTATTTTAAAATAGAATTTGGTGTAGATGCAGAAACGACTTACCTAGGTGTAGATTTTTCATATGAAAATGGCAATAGCTATATAGATGGAACTGTTTATAGGTTTGTAAAAGACGATAATATAATAACATATGAAGGATTTGTAATTGCTTTTGGAGATAGCGAAGTTTTGATATACTAACATGGTGATAGATAGATCATATAGATATCCAATATCACTTAACAACCCATTTATTGATGACACATTTGGTATGTTCTTCTTTGTTTTATCAAAATAAAATTAATACAAGTAATCTTTTATAAACAAGAACTATCAATATAAAAAAATATCTAATATAAAGTTTTTATGATAAAATATCCTTAATAAAGGAGATTTTATAATGAAAAAAGTAAGAATTCAAGACGATCTCTACACATATGTCAATCAAGAATGGCTTGAGTCCGCAGTTATTCCAGACGATAAACCAACAACTGGTGGATTTGCTGTGCTTGCTGATGGTGTAGAAAAACTAATGATGGATGAATTTAAAAATCTAACAAAGGAAAATAATTATCCATCTGAGCATATGAAATATGCATGTAAGCTATATTCAAAGGTATTAAACACTAAAAAGCGTAATAAGGACGGCATTAAACCAGCCTTAAAAACATTACAAAAGATTCAAAAACTCAATACAGTATCTGATTTGAATAAAAAAATAAAGGAATTAGTAATAGAAAACCTTCCTTTACCTTTTACATTCTCAATCGATGTCGATATGAAAGATGCAGATAAACATGCTATTTTCATTCAAGGGCCTTCAGTAATACTTCCTGATACAACATTCTATAAAGAAGGAATGGAAGAAAGAAAAGCAATGTTATTGGGTTTTTATAAGAATATGTTAGAAGGTCTATTATCTTTCGCTGAATTATCAAAAGAAGAAATAGACACTTACATCGCTGATACATTCGCATTTGATGAATTAATTGCTAAGTACGTCAAAAGCAATGAAGAATGGAGTGAATATGCAAAGATGTATAATCCATACAAATTATCAAAAGTTAATTCACTTCTAAAACCAATTAAATTTAAAAAATTAGTTGCTAGTTTATATGAAACTGTTCCAGAAAAGATTATAGTCACAGAACCAAGATATTTCTTGAACTTCAAAGAAGTATTCAACGAAGAAACATTTACTCTTTATAAACACTGGGCATATACTAAACAATTAGTTAAAGATAGTGCATATTTAAGTGAAGAATTAAGAGAAATTGGAACATCATATAGAAGAGCTATCTCTGGTATAAAAGTAATGCCTTCTGTTGAAAAATATGCATATCAAGTTGCATCAAACTTCTATACACAACCGGTTGGTTTATATTATGCATTAAAATATTTTGGTGAAGAAGCTAAGAAAGATGTTACTGAAATGGTATCTGAAATTATAGAAGCATACAAAGAAAGAGTAAAGAACAGTGATATTCTTGCTGACTCGACAAAAGAAAAAGCCATTTTAAAACTTTCAACAATGAAAGTAAAGATGGGATATCCTGATAAGATCGATTCTATATTTGATAAATTTGTCTTTGAAGATAAAGATTCTCTCTATAAAGCAGTATCTACAATCCGCAAAGAATATAGATTAGATGAATTAAGCAATCTTACAAAAGAAGTGGATAGAGGAAAATGGTATATGCCAGGTCACCTCGTAAATGCTTCATATAATCCATCATCTAATGATATAACATTCCCAGCTGCAATCCTTCAAGCACCTTTCTACTCAATAAAGCAAACTAGAAGTCAAAATTTAGGAGGCATTGGTGCGGTAATTGGTCACGAAATATCTCATGCCTTCGACAATAATGGTGCATTATTTGATGAAAAAGGTAACTTAAATAACTGGTGGACTAAAGAAGATTTCAAGAAATTTAATAGTCGTACAAAAGCGATGATTAAACAATTTGATGGAATCGAACTACCTTGGGGTAAAGTAAATGGTTCATTCATTGTAAGCGAAAACATCGCTGATAATGGTGGTGTTGCTGTGACACTCCATGTTATGAAGAAAATGGATAACCCAAATTATTCAGAATATTTTACTAATTGGGCTAAAGTATGGTGTCTTAAAGCTAAAGAAGAATATCTAAAATTATTACTTGCGATGGATGTTCATGGACCAGCTATTCTCCGCGCTAACATGCCACCAAAAAACTTTGAAGAGTGGTATGATACATTTAATGTCACTAAAAAGGACAAAATGTATATTGCACCATCTAAGAGAGTAGTTATTTGGTAAAAACATATGAATTAATGACCTTCCGGTCATTTTTTCATTTTTATCATATATCTTATGCTATAATTAAGAGAATGAGGTTAATTATGATTTCTAACATTTTAGCAATGGATCTTGGAAGATCATCGCTGGGCCTTGCCATATCAAGATCAGGAATTCTAGCATCTACACTCACAAACATCCACTTTAAAATGGATGATTATGATGATTGCATAAAAAAATTAATGGAAGTCATAAAATTTGAAAAAATAGAGCACATTGTAATGGGTCTTCCACTCTACCCAAGTGGTGATAGATGTGAAATGACCCCAATAGTTGAAAATTTTTTAGAAAAAATCAAACCTCTATTTCCAAATTGTGATTTTATCTATCAAGATGAAAGAGATTCAACTCTTGAAGCAAGTGAGATTCTCCACGACAACAATCAAACTGCAAAAAAGCAGAAAAAAACAATAGATTCTCACGCTGCACTTGTTATTCTAGAAAGATATTTACGTAAAATCAACCAAATCTAATTTTTGAATTAATTGTTAGTAGGTGTTATAATAAAAACGGTTAAAAACCTATATAAAACTCTATAAGAAATTTAAAACAATCCCAAAAAGGATTGTTTTTTTAGTCATTATATATTATTATATATATACACAAGGAGGAGGTAAGAAATGAGAAAACGTACACTAATTACGATAATAATCTTAGCCTTTTTATTGCTAGCATATTTAGGAATTTATTTTTTCGTATTTGATGAAAACCTAAAAAACAATATCTATATATTCTTACCAGTTTTAGGACTAGTAGTACCAATTGTATTTATGCTAGGTGGATATATCTTCTCAAACGTTAGAATGAATGAGAATATAAAACTCCAAAATGAACTAGAAGTAGAAAAAGAAATTACCCAGTCACTTGCAAAAAACAATGAGGTTGTCTCAAAGAGATTACCAATTGGTTTTATTGTTTTTGATGAATCAAAAAATATTACATTCGCAAATGAATATGCAAAAGAAATATTCCAAACAGCTCTTCTTGGGAAGAACATTGCTTTCCTATCTAAAGATTTAAACCAAGCTATAGGAAATGACAAGAATGAAGTAGAACTTGCAGTATATGATAGAATCTACAAAACTACAATTCAATATGATGTGAGAAGTATCTATTTATTCGATATTACAGAAGAAAAGAATGCTAGAGAAAAATATGATATTTCAAGACCATCAATCGTCATCATATCTTTAGATAATGTTGATGAAACAATGAGTGGGCTTGATCTTAAAGGCAAGACAGACTTATTAGGTAAATATTATGTCGCTATTGAAAAATGGAGAGATAGATTTGGATTATATGTTTTATCTGACTCGTCTAATAAACAAGCATTTGTTGTGAAGAGAAATGATCTAGAAGGAATCATAAAAGATGATTTTTCTATTTTAAGAGATATTGAACAAGTATCTAAACAAGAAGGTGTCGATATATCGCTTTCAATTGGTATAGGTACAAATTCAGAAGATTATAAAACACTCGGTTTCTATGCTGAAAAAGCTCTCGAATATGTCTATAGTAGAGGTGGAAATCAAGCTGTTGTTTATGATGGCGAAAAGCGATATGCATACGGTGCTAAAACAGCATCTCAGGAACGCGTATCTGAAAGCAAAACTAGGGCATTTGCTATTAAATTAATGGAAGAGATTAAAGCTGCATCATCTATAGTTGTATTGCCACATGACAACACAGATGCTGATGGCCTTGGCTCTGCTATAGGTTTATGTGAAATCTGTGAAAAGATTGGTACACCTGCAAAAGTTTTGATTAACCAACAATCAACAGACTCGACAGTAAAAAAGATTATAGGTGCTGCAAGTACAGAATATGTTCCTTTAAGAAATGCTATAATATCTGAAGCTGAGCTTGAATCATTCTTTAAAGGCGCAACACTATTAATTGTCATCGACCATAATCAAATGAAGCACTCACCATCTAAGATTGTCTATAAAATGGCTAATAAAATCTATGTAATAGACCATCATAGATTATCTGAAAATATGGACTTTACTGTGACAAACCAACTTCTTGATCCTAACGCATCAAGTGCTGTTGAAATCGTTGCAGAAATATCTGAAATGCTTCCACTTCAAATTACTTTTCCTCTATTCGTATCGACAGTTATGCTTGTTGGTATGATGATTGATACAAACAACTTTGCTCTTCATGTTTCTGATAGAACATTTGCTGCCGCAAGTGTCCTTATGGCAAATGGCGCAGATCCATTTAGAGCAAAGATGTATTTAAGAGAAGATATCAACGATCAGAAAGAAAGAATGAAACTTCTACAAAACGTTGAAATAGTTTATGACAAAGTAGCTATAGTCGTTGATACATCTGATCAAAAGACATCAAGAGAAAATCTCGCTAAAAATGCTGAATCTCTTCTTAATGTCGATAACATCGTTGCGTCATTCGCTATTGGTAAATTAGATACCAACATAACTGGTATAAGTGGAAGAAGTGATGGCTCATTTAACATTCACACAGAAATGGAAAAATTTGGTGGTGGTGGTCACTTTAATCAAGGTGCTGCTCAAGTCCAAAATAAAACAGTTGACGTTGTCCACCAAGAATTATTAATGAATCTTGATAAAACAATCAAAGGAGATACAACAACTATGAGAGTAATCCTGAAAGAAGACGTTAAAAACCAAGGCAAGAAGGGAGACGTTATTAAATGTACCCCTGGTTATGCAAACTACCTCTTGACAAAAGGTCTTGCAGTCGAAGCTAACTCAGCAAACATTGCTGCATTAGATGATGAAAAAGCAAGAGTTGAAAAACAACAAAAAGAAGAATTAGATGTTGCAAGAAAACTAAAAGAAATAGTTGATGAACTTGTAGTTATCATCAGAGTTAAAACAAGTGACAACGGAAGATTCTATGGTTCTGTAACTACTAAACAGATTTCAGAAGAATTAAACAAGCAACATGAAATTCTAATAGACAAGAGAAAGATATCTCTTCCTGAAGAAAAGATCGATTCCCTTGGTACATACAAATGCATAGTGAAACTTCACAAAGAAGTAGTTGCACTTCTAGTTATCGATGTTAAAGAAGAAAAGGAGGATTAATTAATGCCTGAACAAAAAATCCTAGCCAACAAAGATGCTGAACAATCAATTCTTGGTTCAGTGTTTTATGATGAATCAACAATCAAACTTTTGTTTGATAAATTGAAACCATCTGATTTTTATTATCTTCGTCATCAAATCATCTACGATACAATGCTTAGTCTCTTTAAGAGAACTATGCCTATCGACACTACTACAGTTATTTCAGCACTTGAAGATGTTAAAAAATTAAATGATTGTGGTGGTGCAGAATATATCTTTGGATTGATGGATGCTGTTCCATCAATATCAAATATTGAATCATATATCAACATCGTAAAAGACAAAGCTGTACAAAGAAATGTTGTACAACTTTGTAATGACATCATTAAAGAATCGAGCGAAGAAATTCCTGATAGTAAAGTTTTCTTAGATAATATCGAAAAAAGGGTCTTCCAAGTAACAAGCGAAAGATCTGTAAGTGAATTTGTTGAAATTGGTGATTTATTAAATGATGTAACACAAAAAATCCAACAAAACGCTCAAAACGATGGTGATGTAATCGGCCTTGATACCGGATATCACAAATTAAATAACCTAACATTAGGCTTTCAAGGATCACAACTTATAATACTTGCGGCTAGACCATCAATGGGTAAAACAGCTCTAGGCCTAAATATTGCATGCAATATTGCATCTTTAAAATCAAAGCCATATGTTGCATTCTTCTCACTAGAAATGGGTCTTGATCAACTCGCTCTTCGTCTTATCTCACAAAAGAGTAATATCAACCAAAATGAACTGAAAACCGGAAAATTTTCAGACGCAAGTGCTTGGAATAGAATCAATTATGCTGTATCTGAACTCCAAAATTGCAACCTATTATTTGATGACAGTGGTACTGCATCTGTTCAAGATTTAAGAAGTTTATGTCGTAAAAAGAAGAGTGAAGGTAAACTTGATTTTGTTGTAATTGACTATCTTCAATTATTAAAATCAACATCTCACTATGAAAACCGTGTTCAAGAAGTATCAGAAATCTCAAGAACATTAAAACAAATGGCAAAAGAACTAGATGTTCCAGTTCTTGCCTTATCACAGCTTTCAAGAACGATAGAGAGCCGTACAGATAAACACCCTGTAATGTCAGACCTCCGTGAATCTGGATCTATCGAACAAGATGCCGATATCGTAATGTTCATCTATCGTGATGATTATTATAAAAAAGAAGCTAGTGAAAAACCTAATATCGCTGATATTGAAATCGCTAAAAACCGTAGTGGTATGATCGGTAAATTTGAACTCATATTTAGAGCTGAATGTACTAACTTTATCGATATGGAAGAGAGAGGAAACTAATTTTTATGCTTATCACAACTCGTTTGGATCAAATTGAAAAGAGAGCTAGTTTTATTCAAGAAGAATTATTAAAACCAGAACTCCAACAAAATATTAAAAAAATGACAGAGCTTTCTAAAGAATTATCATCATATGATAAGGTTCTTTCAGCATATAATGAATATAAAAAGTTAGTATCATCTCTTGATGAACTAAAAGCGATGTCTTTAGATCCTGATCCAGAAATAAGCGAAATTGCCATTCAAGAACTCGATGAAAGCAAGAATCGAATCGAATCTTTAGAAAAAGAAATTCAAATTCTTTTAATTCCTAAAGATCCTAATGACGAGAAAAACGTTATTATGCAAATAAGAGGTGCTGCCGGTGGGGATGAAGCAAACATCTTTGCTGGAGACTTGTATAGAATGTATTCTAAATATTGTGAAAGTCATAACTTTAAGATTCAAGTTACCAATGCTGAAATCTGTGAAGCAGGAGGCTTTTCACAAATAGAATTAATAATAACTGGAAATGGTGCTTATTCAAAACTTAAATATGAATCAGGTGTTCATAGGGTTCAGCGTATTCCAATCACAGAAACATCAGGAAGAATTCATACATCGACCGCAACCGTACTTGTAATACCTGAGGCTGAAGATGTTGATTTTGAATTAAATATGGAAGAGATAAGAGTAGATATTTTCCACTCATCAGGAGCCGGTGGGCAAGGTGTTAACACCACTTCTTCAGCAATCCGTGTAACACATTTACCAACTGGTACAATCGTTACTTGCCAAGATGAGAGAAGTCAGCATGAAAACAAAGCTCAAGCATTAAAAGTTTTAAAGTCTAGACTTTATGACAGAATGATGAGAGAAAAAGAAGAAAAAGAAGGTGCTGAAAGATTATCAAAAATTGGTACAGGTGATAGAAGTGAAAAAATCAGAACTTACAACTATCCTCAAAATAGAATCACAGATCATAGAATCAACTTCACCATCCAACAATTAGATAGAGTTATGGAAGGAAAACTCGATCCAATAATCGATGCTCTATCAAATGAAGAACTAAATAGAAAACTAGAAAACAAAGACGAATAATGACTTATAACGAACTCTTAAAAAAAGCCGAAAGAAAAGCTCAAAAATATAAAATGGAGAAGACTGCTGTAAAAAGCCTTCTCCTTTTTGCATCCAACATGGAACCATCTAAATTATATTTATCATTAAATGAAGAATGCCCGCCTGAAACTGAATCTAAATTTAAAGCTTATGTTGATGAATATACTATAAATAATAGACCAGTGCAATATATAATAGGATACGCTTATTTTTATGGTTATAAAATATTAGTAAATGAAGGAACTTTAATCCCAAGATGGGAGACTGAAGAGCTTACTAATAATATACTTATATATTATGATAGATATTTTAAGGGAAAAAAGGTTAAAACACTTGATCTTGGGACAGGTTCTGGCGCAATTGCGATCGCCCTTAAAAAAGAAGAACCAAACATGGATGTTTATGCATCTGACATATCTGAGGATGCAATTAATGAGGCAAAAAAAAGCGCAAAACTAAATGATTGTGATATCGATTTTAGAGTCGGTTCATGGTTTGAACCATTTAGTGAAGACGAAAAATTTGATATTATTGTATCTAATCCACCATATCTCACTACGACAGAATATGTAGAAGATATTGTAAAAAACAATGAACCTGATGTTGCTTTATATGGCGGAAGCGATGGACTCAAGTTCTATCGTATCATCTTAGAAAACGCAAGAAAGTATGTAAATGAAAACAAATTCATCATCGGATTTGAACATGGATATGATAAAAAAGAAGAGCTAAACTTCATCATAAAAACACATTTCAATGATGTAAAAATAGTGAATTTAAAAGACTCAATGAATCGTGATAGAATGACCATTATTATTAAAGAATAATGGTCAATTTTTTATCAAAATTTTTTTGTTGACTAGACCATATTTAGTATGCTTATAATTATTAACAGTTAAAGGAGGGCAGCGCATGAATCTAGTAATTGTTGAGTCTCCAAGCAAGACAAAAACTATCAAAGAGTTTCTTGGTAAAGACTATGAAGTTACAGCTACTATGGGTCATATAAGAGATATTGCAAACACTGGTTTATATAATCTCGGACTTGACTTTGAAAATAATTATAAGCCAATATTCGAAATAATCCCTCACCAACATAAAACAGTAGATAGTTTAAATAAATATGTTGCTAAGGCAGACAAAATCTTCCTTGCAACCGACCCAGATAGAGAAGGTGAAGCAATCAGCTGGCACCTAAAAGAAGTTCTTAATACAGGCAATAAACCAGTAAAAAGAATAGAATTTAACGAAATCACTGAACCAGCTATTTTAGAAGCCATAAATAATCCACGTGACATCGATATGAATCTATATCATAGTCAAGAAACACGCAAAATTATGGATAGAATAATAGGTTATAGATTAACTGGTGTACTCAAAAAGGCGACAGGAATCAATTCTAATACTGCAGGAAGAGTTCAAAGCGCAACACTTAGAATAATTGTCGACAAGCAAAAAGACATAGATGCTTTCATTCCAGAAAAATTCTATGAGATTGAAGTTCAATTTAGACACTTCAAGGCAAAATTAACAGATCCTCTTCATCCAACAAAACCATTGATTCTAAAAGATGAAGAAGAAGCTAACAAAATAATCGCATCTTTAAACAATGAATATATAGTAAAAGAAATAAAATTTGGAGAAAGAGTTGAAAAAGCTCCACTCCCATTTACGACATCAACATTAACTCAAGCAGCTTTAAATAGATATAGTATGTCTGCGAAAAAGACCTCAAGAATTGCCCAAGAATTATATGAAGGTATTGAAGTAAATGGAAAGCATATAGCATTTATCACATATATGCGTACAGATTCGACAAGATTAAGCGATGTATTTAAACGCAGTCTTGCAGGTTATATAAAAACCGTATATGGTCCAGATGACCTCGGGTATGCTCATACATTTAATAACGGCAAAATTCAAGATGCTCACGAGGCTATAAGACCAGTTTCTCTAAACCAAACCCCAGAAAAAGTTGAAAAATATCTAAATAAAGATCAATTCAATCTATATAAGTTAATCTTCACTCAAACTGTTGCATCAATGATGAAGGATGCCTTCTTTGAAACAAAGACAGTATATCTAGAAAACAACAATCACCTATTTTCAGTAACTTTTGAAAAGCCAATTTCTAGGGGCTTTAGAAAAGTAAAAGAAAAAGGCGATGATGAACCAAAATATTATTTTAATCATGAAGTATCTGAAACAATGAAGCCAACTCATGATCCAAAAATATTATTTAAAGAAACAGAAGGTCCAAAACCTTTCACAGAAGCAACTATTATTAAAGAAATGGAAGCGCGCGGAATTGGTCGCCCTTCAACATATTCAAGCACAATTGAAAATCTCAAAACTAAACACTACATAGAAATTCATAAAAAAAGCATTATTCCTACAAAAAACGGTATTGCATCTGTCGCATTTCTTGAAAAGAACTTTGACAGCATTATCAATGTTAACTACACTGCTTCAATGGAAAAAGAACTCGATGATATCGCGACAGGCACCGCTGATGAATTTTCGACAGTAGATAGTTTCTATAAAACCTTTAATGAAATTTATGATAAGGTTGGTTCACTCACAATCCCTACAGGAGAAGTATGTCCTATTTGTGGATCTTCTATGGTATATAAAGGAAATACAAAAGGAATATTCGAGGCATGTGGCAATTATCCTAGTTGTAAATACATTAAAAAAGCTGAAAAAGAAGAATCAAATGAGAATGCAGAAATCAAAATAGAATGTCCAGAATGCCACAAAGGTTTTCTAGTTCCAAGAATCGCAAAAAAAGGAAAACATAAAGGAAAAACATTCTACGGATGTTCAAATTTTCCTGATTGTACATTTGTAATTTCTGATCTTAAAGGATTTACAAAAAAGTAAGAAAGTGTATAAACTTTCTTATTTTTTATATGATATGTTATAATGATATAGTATGAAAAGGTGACTTATGGGATTCTTTAAAAATTTATTCAAATCAAGAGAAGAAAGACAAAAAGCTAAAAAAATGGAACTAGGTCTAAAAAAGACTAAGACCTATTCTTTTTCTAATCTTAAAAATCTCTTAGAATCAAAAAAGAAAGTTGATGAAGCATTCTTAAATGAACTTGAAGAAGTATTAATTCTATCTGATATGGGAATGGATTTCACAAATCAGTATATGGAAGCATTAAGAAAAGATATCAAGAAACATAGAATCCAAAGCGTTGATGAACTAAAAGGGGTTTTATTTGAAAACTTCTACAACATGTATAAAGGCAGAGAAAATCAAAAACTTAACATAGCTAAAACAGGCCCTACAGTATATTTATTTATGGGTGTAAATGGCAGTGGTAAGACAACATCCATTGCCAAAATGGCTTATAGACTAAAAAACGAAGGCAAGAAAGTTTTACTTGCTGCCGGTGATACTTTTAGAGCTGCAGCCCGCGAACAACTTGAAACATGGGGTGAAAGATTAGGTATTGAAGTAGTATCTAAACCTGATGGTTCAGATCCTTCAAGTGTCATCTTCGAAGCCATAAAAAAAGCGAAATCAGAAAATTATGATTATCTTCTTTGCGATACTGCAGGAAGACTTCAAACTAAAGTTAATCTAATGAAAGAATTAGAAAAAATTTATAGGATAATCGGAAGAGATATAGCCGATGCTCCACACGAAGCATTCCTAGTTATCGATGCCACTACTGGTCAAAACGGTCTAAATCAAGCAAAAGTATTCAATGAAGTAGCTAAAGTATCTGGAGTTATTCTAACTAAACTTGATGGTTCATCAAAAGGTGGTGTAGTTCTATCTATCAGTAACACCTTAGGTATTCCTGTAAAACTCTATGGATTTGGTGAAAAACAAGAAGACTTTGATGTTTTTGATATCGATTCATATCTATATTCAATATTTAATGGTGTCTTATTTGAAGAGAGTGGTGAATAATGGAAGAATTAGATCAAATCATCTTAATCAATGAACTATATGATTATTACAAAGAGCTTCTTACAGATAAACAAAGAGAATATTTTGAAGCATTTTATTTTTTAAATATGTCTTTAAAAGAGATTGCTGAAAACTATAATGTCAGCAGAAATGCAGTATATTCTCAGTTAACTTTTACAAAAGAAGTTCTAATCAAATATGAACAAAGATTAAAACTACGTGAAAAAAATATTAAATTATCAGAAATGATAGAAAGACTTAAAGAACTAAAACTTGATGATGTTGATAACATTATCAAGAAGTATGAGGAGGTATAATCTATGGCATTTGAAAACCTAACAAGCAGACTCAATATGGCTTTAAGAAGATTTGTCCATAAAGATTATTTAAATGAAAAAGATATCGATGAAATGATGAAAGAAATTCGTCTTTCTTTGCTTGAAGCCGATGTTAATATTCAAGTTGTGAATAGTTTTGTAAATGACTGTAAACAGATTGCTCTTGGTGAAAAGATAATGAAGGGCTTAAACCCAGGCCAACAAGTTGTTAAGGTTGTTTCTGATGAACTCACTAAATTCATGGGTTCAGAAGAATCCAGCTTAAATTTAAAAGAACGTGGTACAAGCGTCATTATGTTAATAGGTTTACAAGGTGCTGGTAAAACAACTCATGCTGGTAAACTTGCTAAATACATCAATAAAAACTATAGTAAGAAAGTACTGTTAGTTGCCGCAGATATCTATAGGCCTGCAGCCATTGATCAACTTCACACAGTCGCTGACAGCGTTGAAACTGATTTCTTCGAAATGGGTAAAACAAACCCTGTGACTATCGCTAAAGAAGCACTTAAAAAAGCTAGAAAAGAAGAATATGATGTAGTAATTATCGATACTGCCGGTCGTCTTGAGATAGATGTACCTCTAATTCAAGAATTAAAAGATATCAAGAAAGAAGTAGAACCTCAAGAAATTCTATTAACTGTTGACTCAATGATGGGCCAAGAAGCTGCAAATGTTGCTTCAACATTCAACAAAGAAGTAGGTATCACAGGCGTTATTCTAACTAAACTCGATGGCGATCAAAGAGGTGGTGCCGCTTTATCTGTAAAGAAAGTGACAGGTGTTCCAATCAAATTCAGTGGTATTGGCGAAAGAATGGAAGACTTAGAAGTCTTCTATCCAGATAGAATGGCTTCAAGAATCCTAGGTATGGGTGATGTTTTAACACTCATCGAAAAAGCCGAAGATGCTATCTCTGAAGAAGATTCACAAAAGTTAATGGAAAAGATGATGAATGGAACATATAACTATAATGACTTCTTAAAACAGATGAAGATGATTCATAGAATGGGCAAATTCAGTGGACTATTAAAACTCATTCCTGGTATGTCTAATATTCAACAATTAAAAGATATTGATGATGATCAATTTGATTTCATTCAAGTAATCATCAATTCAATGACAAAAGAAGAAAGAAGAGACCCATCATTAATTGCGATGAGTTCATCAAGAAAAAGAAGAATTGCTGCTGGTTCCGGAAGAAGTTTATCTGAAGTAAATAAACTTGAACAGATGCTCGAAAGACAAAAGAAGACTTTCAAAATGATATCTAATATGGATGAATCAAGGCTCAAACAGATGGAAGAAAGATTCCAAAATGGTCAAATAAGAGGCTTTGATCCAAACTATGAATCACATGGCAAAGGCAGAAAATACTAATAAGAGGAACAGTATGGTAGGAGTTATCAATAAAAAGGGATATTTATCTTTCTTAAAAAAAGTACTAGATCATTTCATTATGAATATCGAAAACATCGAAGTTATTAAAAACGACTTCTTGTTATATATTGATAATGACCTTGAAAAATTTAGTGAATTTAAAGAAAAACTTCCAATAATTAAAGATTCATTATCAAAAGATTTAGATTTCTTTATGTTGTCAGATCCAGCAATAGACAATAGGGATGAAGTAATATTCTGCTACCCCGGATTCAAAGCTATCGCTTATTATAGAATAGCTCATGAACTTAGAAATCTTGGTTTCTTGCTTGTTTCAAGAATGATCACAGAAGAAGCACATTCTCTAACTGGAATCGATATTCATCCTGGCGCAAAAATAGAAGTACCACTTTTTATAGACCATGGTACTGGCACTGTAATTGGTGAAACAGCTGAAATCGGATCTCATGTTAAATTATATCAAGGTGTTACACTTGGTGCTATATCTCTTTCTAACTGCAGCTCAGTTAAAGGAGTTAAACGTCACCCAACAATTGGGAACTATGTCACAATTTATTCTTGTGCTTCAATACTCGGTAATGTAAAAATAGGTGACAATACCACAATAGGCGCTAACGTATTTTTAACAGAAGATGTCCCAAGTGGTGTTAAGGTTACAATTGGCAAGCCTGAACTCATCATCAAAGAAAAATAAAGTCACAATATGAAAAGAAAGACTAGTAAAATGTCTTTCTTTTTTTGCTATTATTGTTAATATATGCTAAAATACAAGATACTATAAAGGAGAAACCCCTATGGATATTGAATTATTTAAAAGTTATGCAGAAAGAATCACAAATAACTGCAATAAAATCATTTTAGGAAAGGATGAAGTTATAAGACAAATCATTGTAACTTTCTTAAGTGGAGGTCATGTTCTTCTTGAAGACCTACCAGGCACCGGAAAAACAATGCTTCTAAGAGCTTTTTCTAAATCTATTGGTGGAGATTTTAAGAGAATACAGTTTACTCCAGACTTATTACCATCAGATTTAACAGGCATCAATTTCTACAATCAAAAAGATTGTAATTTTGAATTCAAAAAAGGCCCATTATTCTCAAGCATAATTCTTGCTGATGAAATCAATCGTGCTACACCTAGAACGCAATCAGCTTTACTTGAGGCAATGGAAGAAAGACAAGTCACAGTAGACGGCAATACATATCCAATGAATGATCCTTTTATGGTTATGGCAACTGAAAATCCAGTTGAATCATATGGCACTTTCCCTCTTCCTGAGGCTCAAATCGACCGTTTCTTTATGAGACTTTCTATGGGTTATATGGAAAGAATTCAAGAACTAGAAGTTATTTCAAGAAAAGACACTCTTTCGCTTCTTGATGAATTAAAACAAGTTATCACCAGCGAAGAGACAGAAAAACTGAGACAAGAATTTTCAAAAGTAAAAGTCTCAGAGGACTGTAAAAACTATATTCTAGATATTATTGAATACACAAGAAAAGATGAACATCTTCTCGCTGGTGTTTCAACAAGAGGTGCCATCAATCTATATAAAGCAGCTCAAATCACTGCTGCAATGGCTGGAAGAGATTATGTCATTCCTGAAGATATCAAAAAAGAAGCAATTCCAATTCTTGCTCATAGAATCGTTTCTGGATCAGGAAATCATATTGAGGCAGAAAAATATATTGAAAACGTTTTAAATGATGTTGAGGTTCCATTAGAATAATTTATGGTTTGGGTATTTATTGTTACCCTAGCACTCTTTGTTATAATTATGCAGGCAAAACTTGCCAGTAGAGCTCTAAAACACCTTTATTATGATTTTTCTTTAGATAAACAGCTAGTAGAACCAGACGAATTAGTTATTTTAACATCCACCATTAAAAACACCGCAAACACTCCAATAATGTATGTCGGTGTATCAGAATTTTTACCAAAAGATTTCAATATTCGTGAAGATGAAAAATGGCTTAAAAAGCATTTCAAATCTAGCTTATTTACACAGAACACATCATATAAGATGTTTTTAGAACCACATACCAAGTTTTCTACTAAACTTCATTTTTCAGTTCCTAAAAGAGGAAGTTATAAACTTGGTAAATGGTATATTGAAACAGGAGATTTTCTAGGTTTTAAGAGCCAAATTAAATCAAACGAGTTAAATAGGACAGTTGTAGTAATGCCAAGAAGGTATACATCTCCTATCTTTTTAAAAACGCTTGGAGGTTTTATAGGAGATATATCTGTAAGAAGATTTATTTTAGAAGATCCTGTCCTCACAAAAGGGTTTAGAGATTATACCGGAAGAGAACCTCTCAAAAACATTTCTTGGACACAAACCTCAAGAATGAACAAAGTCCTTGTTAAGGATTTTGATTATACTGTTGAATCAAATGTTTCTGTCATATTAAATATGGAAACTGAAAATAAAGATGTTCTTGAAAAATCATTTGAAATGCTTAGAACTGTCTGCGAAGAATTGGAAAATATACATATGCCATATGAGTTTTACACAAACGGTGATTTGGAAGGTCCTCTCACAAAATTATCGTTTTTGTCAGAAGGTCTAGGCTCTCAACACCTAAATCTGATTCTTTATGGTCTAGGCAAATCAAATCTATTTTTCGAACACACTTTTGAAGATCTTGTAGAATCTATCATATCTAAGCATGAGCCAAGCAAGAGTTATATAGTTGTAACTCCAAACTTAACTCCAAATGGAAGAAATGCATTAAAAAAACTCCAAGATTTTTCATATTATGATTCCTGCGTTATCTATGCAGATGGAGAAATCAATATAGGAGGCAAAAGAAGATGAGCTTACTAGTTGCCTTAAAATTCGTATGTTATTTTGCACTATATTTTTCTGTATTTAGTGTTTTTGATTTGTGGATGAATTCATATTTACTGTTTTTATCAGTAATCCTTCTTTCTTGTTTATCAATAGGTTTAACGCACAAATTTAAAGAAAAAACACCACTTCGTATCATATTTTCATTAATACCTTTTATATCATTTATTCTTTGTGCTAAACCTCTTGATTTTCTTGTCACAGGTATACCAATAGGATTCAGTTTTTTAGCTGGTATATTTAAAAGAGGCAAGATTGAGTATTGGGATCATATTAGCACCTTTAAAATATTATCTATAATCTTTTTCTTATTTTTGTTATTTGGTTTAATGACAAATATCAATTATTACAACATAATTTTCTATGGCATTATAGCACTAATCTCTGGTGTTTTTGTAAGTAGAGAACTTAGACTTGGAGTGAATACATCCACAAAAGAAAAAATATATAATTTTGTTTTTGTATCAACTGTTCCCCTCTTCTTATCGATCGTATTTTTAATTATTTTAAGACCTGAAATATCTTTCGGTAAAGTATTTGAATATATTCTTACTCCATTCGCTGCCATATTCTATGTGTTTATAAAAGCTTTTTCTCTTATAAGCAATCTAGTAGCTAAACAGGAACAGCCTGAAGCACAAGAAATCGAAAAAGTTATCAATGAATTCCAAGATGAATTAGTTCTAAAAGATGGTGATATATCAAAACCAAACCCTGAAGTTAGAACTAACTATGACTATATCTTTATTATCGCTTCTATTGTGATTGCGGTAATCGTAATTGGCTATATCTTATATAGAATTGTTGTATCAATGAAAAAAGAATCATCTTATAAACAAGAATACACAGACTATAATGGTGAATCAATCTATGTAGAAAGTGAAAAACAAGCCAAGAAGTCTAATGGCTATAAGATTCGTAAGATATATTCTAAATATTTATCATTTATTGAATCATATGGAGTATTTAGGAAAAAACATAATACATCTCAAGATATTCTTGAAAATGCATCAAAAATCTTTGTGTGTGATGAACAAGCTATGCTTAGAAAACTCTACATAAAAGCGAGATATGACAATGAAGAATCAATCACAGACGAAGATGTAGTAGAAGCTAAAAATCTATTAAAAGAAATAAAAAATGTTAGAAGAAGACAATTAGCGGAGGCATCAAAATAATATTTATTTTGTTAATTAAGGAAGAGAAAAGCTTGTTCTCTTTCTTTTCTTTTTATTTAATGATAAAATTAACTAGATGAAAATATTGATTCATTTAATGAGGTACTATAAATGAAAAAAATATCTTTTAATGACAATTGGAAATTTAAAAAACTTGATAGCGATAATTGTGAAAGAAGTATTTCTTTACCTCATGATGCAATGCTTGAAGAAGAAAGATCAAGCAGCAGTTTATCAGGCACAAATGGTGCCTGGTTTAATGGTGGAGATTATATCTACACAAAAGAATTTGATGAAATTAAAGCCGAAAAAATTATTATAGAATTTGAAGGTGTATATCATAATGCAGAGATATTTTTAAATGATGAAAAGATATATGAAAGGCCATATGGCTACACAAATTTCTATGTTGATATTACAGGCATTCAAAAAAATAAAAATATCCTTAAAGTTATAGCTCATAACTCTGATCAACCAAATTCTCGTTGGTATAGTGGTGCAGGAATATATAGACCTGTAAATCTATTTATTTCGGAAAAGAAAAAATATATAGAATTAAATGGTATATTGATTAAACCGCTATCAACTAATTCAGCTCATACAATAATAAAGACAAGTACCAGTGGTACCGTAAAAGTTGAATTATTAGATGCGAATAAGAATATTAAATATCAAAAAGAATTTTCTACAGATGGTCTTCTTGATTTTAATTTTTCCATTCTTGATAGCTTACCTTGGAGTTCTTCAAGCCCAAATCTATATACATTTAAAGTAACTTTTGATGAAGATGTAGTTGAGGAAGAATTTGGCTTTAGGACAATCACATGTAATCCTAAAGAAGGATTCAAAATCAATGGTGAAAGAGTAATATTAAAAGGGTGCTGCATACATTCAGATAACGGAATATTAGGCGCTAAATCATATTATGATGCCGAAGAAAGAAAGGTAAGAAAACTAAAAGAAGTAGGTTATAATGCTATAAGATGTGCTCATAATCCACAATCTAAAGCTTTTCTTTCGGCTTGTGATAAAGTTGGTATGTATGTGGTGGATGAATATGTAGATATGTGGTATGTCCATAAAACTATGTATGATTATGCATCATATACAAAAGATTGGTATAAAGAAGATTTAACCGATATGTGTTATAAAGATTACAATCACCCATCGGTTATTATGTACTCACTTGGAAACGAAGTTGGTGAAAGTGCTGAAGAAAAAGGTGTTAACTTTTTCAAAGATATGAAAAAAGTTTTATATGATTTAGATGGTTCACGCCCAGTAACGGCAGGAATAAACATTATGTTCAATATGATGTATTCATTAGGATTTGGTATCTATTCTGAAAAAAAGGCAAAAAAGAATATTCAACAAAAAGTTGGTAGCGAATTCTTCAACAATATCGCAGGACTCCTTGGAAATCACACAATGAAAATTGGTGCCACACTCCATAAATGTGATGTGAAGACAAGAAAGATTTTTAAAGAAAGTGATGTCGCTGGATATAATTATGGAATCTTGCGTGTCAAGAAAGACTTAAAGAAATATCCAGAAAGATTGATAATGGGATCTGAAACATTTTGTGAAGATGCATATAAATTTATAAATCTTGCTAAACAAAATAAGCGCTTCATCGGTGATTTTGTTTGGGCTGGTATCGACTATCTCGGTGAAGTTGGAATCGGATCATGGGAATATAGGGACTATGCTAAAGATTTTAAGCATAATGTAGGCTGGATGACTGCTGGATCTGGAAGACTTGATTTAATAGGCACAGAACTTGGTGAAGCACTCTATACAAAAGCTGTGTTTGGGGTCACCATAAAACCACAAATTGCGGTTGTTCCACTTCCATATACCAAAGAAAAGCATTCACCATCTGCCTGGAAAATGTCTAATGCTATACCATCATGGTCATTTGATAATATGAATGGTGCTAAAGCGAGAATAGAGGTTTATACTCCTTGGCCTTTTGTAAAACTATTTATCAATGGACGTGATATGGGCGTAAAAAGCACAGAAAACGCAATCGCAATATATAATACGACATATCATCATGGCAGGATACTAGTGATTGCTTATGATGAAGAAAGACATGAAGTATCAAGAAACACTCTTGTCTCTGCCAATCTTGATACTGTTCTATCTGCTTTTCTTGAAAAAGAATATGTTTCAAAAGGTTCTCTTCAATTTATTAGACTTGAATATACAGATAATGCAGGAAAAGTAAAACCACTTGCACGAGGAAAAATCGAAGTAAAAGTAGAAGGTGCTGAACTAATTGCCCTCGGAAATGCTTGCCCATATAACCCTGATGGTTATTTAAATAATTATACAGATACATATTATGGAAGGGCTCTTGCAGTACTGAAATGTGACAAAAGCGGAAGATGTAAACTAACCGCAAAATCACCTTATGGAGACACAATGGTTTTCTTTGATGTTAAATAAGAATATGCTTTTTAGCATATTTTTTTATTAATTCTTAATTATTTTTATAAAACGAAAAGAAATAATACTCTAGTTATGTTATATTAATAAAAAAGTATTTATGAAAGGAGGAATCAGTTTGAGAGACTTAGGTCAAATAAAGAGAATAATCATTAAAATAGGTTCATCTTCATTAATAAAACCAAATGGAAGCCCAAATGAAGATTGTTTTGATGAGATTTTAAAAAACATAAAATTACTGAAACAAAACAATATTGATTCTTTAATTGTTTCATCGGGCGCTATCGCTTTTGGCATAAATCATTTAAAGCTAGATTCAAAACCCCAAGATCTATCTTTTAAGCAAGCTGTCGCAGCCCTAGGTCAAGCAAGACTTATGGAAACCTACAATAAAATCTCTCTTAAATATAATTTAAATTGTGGACAAATTCTCTTAAGTCACGATGATTTTGAAATAAGAAAAAGAATGCTTCTCCTTTCTAACACCCTAGATGAAATGTTTAAGCATAATATCATCCCAATCGTAAACGAGAATGATGCTTTAGCTGTAGATGAAATCAAAGTTGGGGATAATGACACTCTCGCAAGTCTTCTCGCCCCAATGATTCACGCAGATCTCCTAGTTTTATTTTCAGATATTGATGGGCTGTATACAAAAAACCCAAGAAAATATAAAGATGCAATAAAAATTGATGAGGTAGATTATATTGATGAAAATATCATAAGTATGGCTGATAAATCCGATAGTAAAGTCGGTACTGGTGGTATGATCACAAAAATTAAAGCGGCACTAATCGCAACTAAAGCGAATACAAGCACAATCATTTGTTCAGCAAAGGAAATAAAGAATTTATCTAATATAATAAATGGCGATGATATCGGCACTTTATTTAAAAAAGATAAAAATGGTATATCCTCAAGAGAACACTGGATGATATATAAAACAAATTCTAAGGACTATTCAATAGTAGTAGATGATGGTGTTGTAGATAAACTTAAAAACAATAAAATATCGATTCTTCCAGTAGGAATTAAAAACGTCATTGGCGATTTTTTAGCTGGTACAGTTGTCAGCATATTAAATCTAGATGGAAATTTAATTGGTAAAGGAATCACAAATTATTCCAGCATAGAAATAAGAATGATGATGGGGCGAGATAGTAAATCACTAAAAGATATTATCGATAATGGTAAGAATGAAGTCATACACGCAAACAATCTTGTCTTAAGAAACGGAGAACTTCTATGGAACTAAAAGAATTATTAGAAAAAGCTAAAAAAGCCAAATATGACATGGCTAAATCAACTAATGATTTAAGAAATAAAGCTTTGAAGAATATCGCACTTAAATTAGAAGAAATGCGTGATTTTATTCTTGAGACAAACAAGATCGATATTTTAAATGCCCATAAATCAAATTATGAAGCATCATTTATTGAAAGGCTAACACTTACTGAAAATAGAATAGATATGTTAGTGGATAGCGTATATAAAATAATAAGCCTAGAAGATTATAATGGGAAAATAGTAGAAAAGATTCAAAGACCAAATGGTCTTATTATTGAGAAAGTGTTAGTACCTTTTGGAACACTCTTAACTATATTTGAATCTCGTCCTAATGTCACAGTAGATATATCTATTATGTCTATTAAAACAGGGAACACAGTTATCTTGAAAGGTGGTAAAGAAGCCATCAACACAAATAGATGCTTATCAAGCATAATGAGAGAGGCAATAAAAGAATATATAAATCCAGATTCAATATTATTTATAGATTCAATCGATAGAAATATCACAGAAGAACTATTAAAATCAAATGAATATATTGATTTATTGATTCCAAGAGGATCAAAAAATCTAATAGATTATTGCGTGAAAAATTCTAAGGTTCCATTTATCGAAACCGGTGCTGGCAATTGTCATCTTTATATTCATGAAGACGCTGATTTAGATATGGCTTTAAAAATAGCTATAAACGCAAAATATAGCAGACCATCTGTCTGCAACGCTATAGAAACAATTTTGGTCGATAAAAAGATTGCTGAAAATGCTTTAAAGCTTATATATAATTCATTTTCAAATCTCAATATTGAAATGAGAGGCTGTGATGAAACACTCAAATATATAAATATAAATAAAGCCACAGAAGAAGATTATTATAAAGAATACAATGATTATATTATAGCTATAAAGGTAGTAGAAGATTATCATGAGGCCATAAATCACATAAGCAAATATTCTACAAAACATAGCGAAACAATCGTCACAGAAAACAAAAACATTGCAGCTATATTTTTAAATGAAATAGATTCAGCTTGCATCTACCACAATGCTTCCACAAGATTTACTGATGGAGGATGTTTTGGCTTTGGTGCTGAGATAGGTATTTCTACATCCAAGCTTCATGCGAGAGGACCTATGGGATTAAAAGAAATAATGACCTATAAATATAAAATTTATGGAAATGGTGAGGTGAGATAATGTATAAATTTGGAATAATTGGTGTTGGAAAAATGGGATATGCCATCCTTAAAGGAATCTTAAATAAAAACATCTTTACCAAAGAAGAAATAATACTTCATGTTCATAGTAAAGAAAGACGAGAATATTTTAATTCTTTAGGTTTTAACACATCTTTTGATCTATCATATTGCCTTGAAAATAGTGAAGTAGTTTTATTATCTATCAAACCTCAAATATATGATGAAATCATAAACAAAGAATATAGTGTTCCGTGTATAATCTCAGTTATGGCTGGCAAAAGAATAAAAGATTTAAAAAAACATTTTTCTAAATCGTTTATTGTAAGATCAATGCCAAACACACCTTCTATGATAAATGAAGGAGTAACTACTGTGTCTTTTGAATCTAAATCAAGTAAATATTATAATTTATCAAAAGAAATATTAGAATCAATATCTAAAATATATGAAATAGATGAAAATCTTTCTGATACGCTTTTACCACTTAATGGTAGTATGCCAGCATATTTTAATCTTTTTGTTAAATCATTCATAGATGCTTCAATAGAGCATAATGTTCCATATGAACTAGTCAAAAATTTATTATTAGATTCAATAGAGGGATCTTTAAAACTTTTAAGAGAATCTAGTGAGTCAATCGATGATCAAATAAAAAATGTATGTTCAAAAGGTGGAACTACAATAGCGGGATTAAATAAATTATATGAAGGTAGTTTCCAAGAATCTATTAAAGAATGCTACGAAGCGTGCCGAAATAGATCTATTGAATTATCAAATAATAACTGACATATGTATTTAAAATAGAAATAAATTTGTTACAGTCTACGAAAAAGAGATTAATATTTAAGTCTCTTTTTTATATTTTTCTTTTAATAAATTAAAGAAATGATAAAATAAAAGATATTTTGATAGAAAGGAAGATAAAAGATGGACAAGAGAAAGAAAATAAATGGATTACTAATATTTTTAATAACCTATATATTTGCATTTGGAGTTGGTCTATTAAGCTATTATCTATTTGATAGTTATAACTTAGATGAACTTATGTCTATATTTCTCGCAGATACAGTAGCGACTATATTTGTATTTATTGTAGGGATATTTTTAAAGACTGCATCTATGTATGATCCATATTGGAGTGTACAAACCGTATTTATCTATATTCCTCTTATGATTAAATATCAAGCATATAATTTTGGTTCATTCTTATTTCTTGCGGCAATTATGTTTTGGTCAGTAAGACTCACAATAAACTTTATTAAAGGATTTGATAATATATCTTACATTGACTGGCGATATAAGATGTTAAAAGAAAAGACAGGTCCTTTTTATCAAGCAGTAAATCTTCTTGGTATTCACATGGTTCCAACAGTAGTAGTATTTTTTGCATCTGTCCCTGCATTCCTCTACGTAATCAATGGCTGTGTGTTTGAACCACTTAATTTAATTGGAATATTCACAATGATTATGTCGACTGTAATAGAACTTGTGAGTGATAACGATATGAGAAGATTTAAGGCTATTAGATCTTCCAATAAAGAAATAATAAATATCGGTCTTTGGAAACATTCAAGACATCCAAATTATTTTGGAGAAATAATGTTCTGGTATGGTGTAGCATTTACATTTGTATTTAGTAATATCAATCTATTCTATGCCCTTCTTGGTGCTGTATTAAATACTTTATTATTTATATTTATTTCTGTCCCAATGGAAGAAAATCATCTCAAAAACTACAAAGAAGGATATGAGGAATACAAAAAAAGAACCAACGTGTTCCTTCCAATCAATATATTCAACAAATAGAAATGGTATAGCAAAATCGCTATACCATTTTCTTTATTCATTACGAATTACTTCATACATTGAAGAAGAATCACTTTTAGAAGTAAATTCATTGATAGATAAAACTTTAACTTCTAAAACTTTAGTTGCATATTTAATTTCAATGATATCGCCTTCATTAATGCTTGTTGAAGGTTTAGCATCTTTTCCATTAACTTTTATTCTATCTTTATCGATAGTTTCTTTTGCAACTGTCCTTCTTTTGATAATATGAGATATTTTTAAATATTTATCAAGTCTCATATATTAATTTTCTTGAACGTTGTCACTTTCTGGAGTGCTTCCAAGTTCTTTTAATGAATCATCATCATCAGCTCTCTTTAGAGCACCAGTCTTAAAGATTTCATCGATATCTTCTCTTAGTAATGTTTCAACTTTCATTAGATAATGAGCTATATTTTTAAGCTTATCCATATTTTCAGATAATATCTTAGCTGCATTTGTATGACATTCATTGATGATTTCTCTTATTGCTTCGTCAATATCATAAGCTACAGTATCTGAGAAGTTCTTATTTGTTGAATAATCTCTTCCAAGATATGTATAACCAGAATTTTGTTCATAGGTGATTGGTCCAAGCTTACTCATACCATATTCAGTAACCATCGATCTTGCGATTCTTGTGGCATTAAGGAGGTCATTAGAAGCACCAGTAGTAACTTCACCGAAGACAAGTTCTTCAGCGGTTCTACCACCAAGTAAACCAGTTATTTTTTCGATTAATTGATTCTTAGTATAGATTATAACTTCTTCATTTTTTGGACCCATGAGGTTATAACCACCAGCTTCACCTCTTGGAATGATAGTTACTTTTTGAACGATATCAGCGTTTGCGAGTAATGTACCAATAACGCAGTGACCTGCTTCATGGTAAGCAACAATTTCTTTTTCTCTCTTAGATATGACTTTAGATTTCTTCGCAGGACCCATAAGGACTCTGTCAATAGCTTCATCTATTAAAGCTGTATCGATTTCTGGTTTGTTCTCTCTTGCGGCAAGAAGTGCACTTTCATTCATGATGTTTTCAAGATCAGCGCCAGTCATACCTGGAGTTGAATGAGCGATCTGTTTAAAATCTACTGAACTTGCAACTTTTTTCTTTCTTGCATGAACTTTAAGGATTTCTTCTCTACCTTTAATATCTGGAGTTGAAACATCTATTTGTCTGTCAAATCTTCCAGGTCTTAATAGAGCTGGATCAAGAATATCAGGTCTATTTGTTGCGGCAATTATGATGATTCCTGAATTTTGTCCAAAACCATCCATCTCAACAAGCAATTGGTTTAGAGTTTGTTCTCTTTCATCATTGCCACCACCAAGCCCTGTTCCTCTTTGTCTACCTACTGCATCTATTTCATCCATGAACAGAATCGCAGGAGCGTGTTTCTTGGCAACTCTAAACATATCTCTTACACGGCTTGCACCGACACCTACAAACATTTCTACTAAATCAGAACCAGTTGAATAGAAGAATGGAACACCAGCTTCACCTGCAACCGCTCTTGCAAGTAGTGTCTTACCAGTACCAGGTTTGCCATAAAGAAGAACACCTTTAGGTACTCTTGCACCCATGTCTGTATATTTCTTAGGATTTTTTAAGAAATCTACAATTTCCTCTAATTCTTGTTTTTCTTCATCTAATCCAGCAACGTCTTTGAAAGTAGTAGTAGAAGTTTTGCTGAGCTTAGCACGAGATTTAGCGAAGTCACTTGCTTGTTTGTTTGTTTGATCATATGATTTACCAGTTCGTCTTAATAAGAATATTACTCCGATGGCACTACCTACAAGCGCAACAATTAAGAGGAAGTTTAGGATATTGAATGTTGAACCAGGTTGATATGAGAATTTAAAGTGAACATCTGGATTTGCTGCTTTAATGTTTTGAATATATTCAATAAAATCTGCATATACAATCGAGTTATTGATAAATGCCCATTCTCTTTCTCTTTGTCTCTTTCCATTTTCAAGATCGAATGTGACAGTTATGATATAACTTTCACCCATACTTGAATCACTTTTAGGAGAAACTTCTATTGAATAGATTTTATCTTGATATGTGTTGATATCATCATATAATTCAAAATATGTTTTCTCAGCGGTAGAAGTTTGGCATCCACGAACACTGAATATTATTCCTACTACAAACATGATAGCGACGAGAATGATCGCAATATTTGCCCAATTAAATTTAGATTTATTTGGTTTTTGGTTAGGATTATTTTGTTGATTATTATTTTGATTATTGTTATCCGCCATTAATTTTCCTCCTTGATTAAATCATCGCTTATGATACCGATGTATGGAAGATTTCTATAATGTTCTTGGAAATCTAAACCATATCCAATCACAAAGGCATTTGGAATAGACAAGCCGACATATTTTGCATTATATTTGTTTTTATCTTCTGTTTCTTTGTAAAGAAGCACACAAGCTTCAACTGATAGAGCACCTTTCACCTTAAAGATTTCCATAATTTTCTTCATGGTTTTTCCTGTATCGATGATGTCATCAACAATAATGACATGCTTGCCAACAATTGATTGATCTAAATCTTTTAATATTTTTACATCGTTTGATGATTTAGTTTTGCCATGATAGCTAGAACACTTTATATAGTCAACCACAATTTGTAAGTCAACATACTTAATTAGATCAGAGAAGAATGGGTTGCATCCGTTTAAAAGACCTACCATCGTAACTTCTTTGCCTTCATAATCTCTAGAAATCTCTGCACCAAGCATTTTACATGTTTCAATAATCTTTTCTTCAGATATAATAATTTCTTTACAAGCCTTATCAATTTTCATTATTTTTTTCCTCAAATGTTATATAGATTATTTTTTGTTTATTCTTATCAGTTTCTTTTCTTATTATTTTTGGAATAAAAAAGATTTCGTCATTATGTTCAAAAACTAGAACATTTTCTCTTTTTCTTTTTGGAACCCTATATTCCTTTAATAAGTCATAGACTTTTTTTGTGATTGATGAATATGTGATTTTATCGCCTTTCTTCACATTTCTTACATGAATAGGGAAGATTTCATCTTCACTATTATAGCATAACATATGTGAGTTTTTTGAAGGCAGAATATGATTTTTTCGTGATAATATAATTTTTCCATATCCTGTTACTTCATATTCGCCAATATCATTAATAAATAGATCAATTTTTGGTTTTGTTATATTTTTATAGATGACAATATCATCATATTCTTTTGTGAAAACAATATCATCCTTGATTTCAATGGTTTTTGATTCTCTTGTTTCAGCGTTTATGATATCTAAGATTTCTTTTGTTTTACTATGATATAGTTCAACAGTGTTCAATGATATATAATTCACAGCTTCAAGAAGAACTTCTTTTTTAATGATAGTGTTTAATGCATTAAAATCTTTTAATTTAAATGTTATTTCGTTTTCATTTTTGAAAGAATTATTAAGAATGAATTCTTGAGATTTAGATGTAATATATTCCGCCATTTCCTCTTGATCACTCGAATAGTTTTTGACAGATTCATAAAGATTTGGATTGATTTGTAATAACTGAGGTATAACATTGTGTCTTATGATATTTCTAGTATAATGATCCTCGTTATTAGATGCATCTAAAAAGAATTTAATGTTATGTAATTTTTGATATTCTTCGATAGTTTTTCTGTTTGTATGTAGAAGCGGTCTAACAACATCAACATCTTCAATTTTAGTGATATATTTTATTCCAGAATATCCCTTGATAGATGTCCCTCTTATGATTCTCATTATTACAGTTTCAACTTCATCATCTGCGTGATGTGCGAGAATTATTGCTTTAGAATTATATTTTTTGGCAACATTTATAAAGAATGAATAGCGAATCTTTCTCGCCTCTTCTTGAAAGTTTGATTCAATTTTTTTATCTAATATATATCCCTCGAAAGGGATATTATTTTTCTTACAAAAATCTTCTAGATAAGCATATTCCTGGTCTGACTCAGTGCGCTTTTTGTGATTCACATGAGCGACAACTATCTTGTATCCATTTGTGTAGAGATAATGAAAAAGGCACATTGAATCAATGCCTGTCGAAACACAGACAATAAGAGTGTCTGATTTATTAATATATTTATTTAATTTAACTTCATCAAGCAGTTTGATATCCATAATCCTTATTTATTTTAACATAATAAATAAGATTAATAAAATAAAATCAGATATTTAAGTTATAATAAACAAGGGGGATGTTCACTATGGATATTATTCTTGCATCTAAATCAAAAAGAAGAATAGAGATGATGGAAGAGATGGGTTTTCCATTTAGAGTTGTTGAATCTCATATAGCTGAATTTATCGATTCATATTCATCAAATGGGGAAATTGTCGAGAAACTTGCGGTGAAAAAAGCGGAAGACGTGTTTAAAGATAATCCAGATTCTCTCGTTCTTGGGTTTGACACATTAGTCTTTTTAGATAATGAGGTTTTAGGAAAACCAAGAGATGAAAATGAATGCATTGAAATGATAAAAAAATTAAGAAATAGAACACATGAAGTTATTACTGGTGCATGTTTTATTGATAAGAATAAGAAAATAAGTTTTTATTCATCATGTGAAGTAACATTTTCAGATATCGATATAGAAGATATTGTAAATTATTCTAAAACAAGTGAACCTTATGATAAAGCTGGTGCTTACGCTATACAGGGGTATATCGGAAGGTTTATAGAAAAAGTAAATGGCGACTTTTTTAGTGTAATTGGAATGCCTAAACAGAAAGTTTATGCCTTTTTACGTGATTACGTAAAAAAATTATAAAAATATGGTATAATCTATCGGTATGTATTTAGAAATTGCTTTAGTAGCGGCTCTTTTCCTGCTCTCAGTTACAAATTCCATAATATACAGAAAGAAAACCAACATAATTATTTCTAGTGTTGGTGTTTTTGTGTCTTTAGTATATCTATTGTTTGTGTTTATTGAAACACTAAAACCATATTTGTTTATCTATTCAATCATTGTTTTAGCTTTAATAATCCCATATTCACTAATGTTTATTCCAAAGAAAGTAACTAAGAATATCACTGAATATGATTATTTTGAACTGGAAAAAGCTTATTTAGAACTAAAAGATGATAGAGAAAAATTGAGACAAAGATTTTTATCTACTGTATCACTAATCAATGAAGGAATAGTTTTTTATGAAAATGGAACAAAAGATGTAATTCTCAGTGATTATGCAAAAGAGGTCTTTGGGTCTAAACAAAGCCTCTCTTTAGAAGAACACGCTGAAATTATCAATCCGCTTGATAAAGATGAATATCTTAAAACAATTGAAAGAGTGTCTAAACACCAAATGACATATGAGATCAAATATCGTATCATTAAAAACGATCTCAATGTTTGGATTTTAGAAAAAGGACATTTTATCGGCGTTGAATCAAAAAGAAGCATCATCGCAACTATTATGCCACTCGATGTAAATTCTTATAAGAAGACACAATATTTTGAAATTGATTCACTTTATCCAGAAGATAAAATGTATCCATATTTAAAATCTTTAGCAATTGAACATAAACAGTTCAGTTTAATTTCTTTAGAACTTACAAATATCAAAGATATCAACGACAAATATGGTAGAGAAGTCGGAAATCTTATGATGAATGATTATATAAGATATCTAAAGAACCTCTATCAACCAGACATAAATAAATTCTATAGAATTTCCGGAATTAGATTTATTATGATCATTGATGATTATAAGACGTATGAAGAATTCCATAGATCACTAACCTCTAATCAATCAGAATTATATAATATAAAAATCAATATTTCCGGAATTAAAGATGTGGTTAGACCTAAGTTTGGCGTTGTAAATATCAGCGGAGTTAAGACAATAGACTCCCTAAACATCACAAAACTAAGTATAAAATTATTGGAAGAAGCAATAGAAACAAATAGAAGAAATTATTCCATTTTCAGCGAATAATTTAGAGGAAATATTATGGTAAATTATGAATGTATCTTACTAGCGGCAGGTGAAGGACAAAGAGCTGCCCTAGGTTACAACAAGGTCTTATATAAGATAAATGGCAAAAAAGAATTATTTAGATATAGCCTTGATTATTTCATTAAGGATGAACTATGCAAGAAAATAATTATGGTTATAAGCGAAAAAGATAAACTATATTTTATCAATGTCTTTAAAACCCTCAAATGCAATAAAATAGATTTTGTGATCGGTGGAGATACAAGAGGTGATTCAGTAAAATCAGGTCTTAAAAAAGTTACAAGTGAATATTGCATTATTCACGATTCCGCAAGACCTTTAATCTACAAAGAGGATGTTTATAATTTATTAAATAACGCCAAAGAAACAGGCGGGGCAACTCTTGCGACTAAAGTATACAATACCACATGTCATATTGTAGATGGATATGTTGATGAATATTTTTCAAGATCAACTCTAGCATCTATTATCACACCACAATGCTTTAGATCTGAAATGCTGACAGTTGCTTATGAAGAAGCATCTAAGAAAGGCTTAACATTCACAGATGACTCAAGTATTTTTAAAGCATGTGGTAATTCAGTAAAACTTGTCTTTACAGATAACATATCAGTAAAGGCAACTACATCATACGATATTAAACTCTTAGAAGGTATATTATATGCTAAGGATAGGTAATTCTATAGATTTTCATCCATTTAAAGAAAATAGAGATTTTATTCTTGGTGGAATAAAAATTGATTATTGCTTAGGACTTGATGGCATTTCTGATGGTGATGCACTTCTTCATTCAATAGCGGAAGCGATCCTTGGAGCACTAGCGCTTGGTGATTTAGGCAAATTCTTTAAAGAAGAAGATTCCAAAGGAATAGATTCAAAAATCATTCTTAAGAAAACTGTATCTATGATGAAAGATATGAATTATAGAGTAGTAAACGTTGATTCTATGGTTCTAATTGAAAAACCTAGACTTGCACCATATATAGATGCAATAAAAGATGTGATTGCTAAAATTTTAGAAATTGATAAATCATATGTTTCCGTAAAGGCAACCACAATGGAAAAAAGAGGCATAATAGGAAAAGGTGAAGGAGTCTTAGCTGAAACTGTCATACTTCTTGAAGGAGGAGAAAAATGATTGAAACAAATTTTGGCGAATTTGAAATAATCAAAGATGATGAAAATGTATTTAATGTTAGCGATTTCAACAAAAGATATGTAGAAATACTCGGCAAATATGAATTCATAATTGGTGACTACTTTCAAGGAATTCTCCGCCTAAAAGGTTTCACAAGAGAAACATCAAAAAGAATTCCAGACTATATCAATGAATATTGTTCTCTAGATTCTAACTATTATATTTTAAGAAATCCTAATTTTAATTTAGACTTAAAGATTGACGAGGAATAAAAAGTGACTAACGATACTGATAAAAAATTGTACGAAGAAAGTGTAGAAATGGAAATTATTCAAGTTTTAGATAGAATTAGACCATTTATACAAAGAGATGGAGGCGATCTAAGACTTGTAAAATATGAAGATGGCATTGTCTATGTTAAATTATATGGAGCATGTGTCGGTTGCAGCGCTCTTGATCAAACTCTTTCAGATGGTGTTGAAGCACTTCTAAAAGAAGAAATTCCAGAAGTAATTAAAGTAGTTAATGTTGATCAAGCTGATCTTGAAGTTACAGATGAAAGTATTGAGGAGAATTAATCATGTTAAATATCAATTTTGAAGGTGCATACAAATTTTTAACAAAAGAAGAAATTTCAAAAGCGAAAGAAGATGCCAAAAAAGCATATAAAGTATTAAAAGATAAATCTGGCCCAGGCAATGATTTTATAGGCTGGTTCGATTATCCTATATCTTATGACAAAGAAGAATTGGAAAGAATCAAAGCTGCAGCACAAACAATTCAAAGAACATCTGAAGTTTTAGTTGTGATTGGAATTGGTGGCTCATATCTTGGCGCAAGAGCGGTAATTGAAGCTCTAACTCCATATTTTGAAAATAGTGGACTAGAAATAATATTTGCCGGTAATTCTATATCTTCAACATATTTAACAAAATTAAGATATTATCTTGGAGACAAAGACTTTAGTGTAAATGTTATATCTAAAAGTGGCACAACTACTGAACCAGCGATTGCCTTTAGATTCCTCTATAGTCTTTTAAAGAAAAAATATTTTAAAGATGAGCTAAGAGAACATATCTTCTTTACAACAGACAGCACCAAAGGCGCATTAAGACAAATAGGTATCGAAAATGATTTTGAGATGTTCACAATTCCAAGCGATATGGGAGGCAGGTATTCTGTATTTTCTGCAGTAGGATTATTACCAATTGCAGCAATGGGATTTGATATTGATAGTCTCTTAAAAGGCGCAAAAACCGCTTACAACAACTTTAAGAATAAAGAAGATAATGAAGCATTTGAATATGCCTTAGTAAGAAACGCTCTTCTAAGGAAAGGATATGATATTGAAATATTAGAATCATTTGAACCATGTCTATCATATATTTCAGAATGGTGGAAACAATTATTTGGTGAATCAGAAGGAAAAGAAGGAAAAGGTATCTATCCTTCATCAGTGATATTCACAACCGATCTTCATTCTCTAGGTCAATACATACAAGATGGTAGACGTAATCTTTTTGAAACATGTATCAATATCGTAAATCCAGTTTCTGATATTGATATTCCATTTGATAAAGACAACCTAGATAGTCTCAATTATATTGCTGGAAAATCTATCGATTATGTAAATAAAGCCGCAATGAATGCAACTATGGAAGCCCACATAGAAGGTGGTGTTCCACAAATTAGAATTAATATAGATGAATTAGATGAGATAAACATCGGCTATCTACTATATTTCTTTATGGTATCATGTGGCATTTCTGGATATACACTAGGTGTAAATCCTTTCAACCAAGAAGGCGTAGAAGCATACAAGAAAAATATGTTTATAGCTCTTGGTAAACCAGGATATACAAAATAATAAAATAACGCCTAGAGTGGCGCTATTTTATTATTAATAACATATAATATGGTATAAATCAATGCATAAAAAAATCTATAACGAGATTCTCTCTCATAACAAAATAATCATCATAAGACACAAGTCTCCAGACTATGATGCTTACGGCTCACAGTTAGGTCTTTATTATGCATTAAAAAACACATTTTTAGACAAGACCATCCTTCTTGATGGTGATGAAAACAACCACAATATCTTTAATAAAAAGATGGATTTTGTCACAAAAGAAGATTATCAAGAATCTCTATTAATAATTCTTGATACTTCAAGTGAAAACAATCTTCCAAACGATAATTATAAGTATGCAAAAAGCATAATAATATTAGATCATCACAACAACACCCCATCTTTTTCTAAACTAGCTCTTATTAAAAAAGATTATTCTAGCACAGCTGAACTTGTGACTGAATTTTTACTAGCATCTAATATAAAAATTCCAAAAGAAGCAGCTGACGCTCTTTATATAGCAATCATAGGAGATTCCAATCGCTTCTTATATAAAGGTACAACCACAAACACATTTCTTATGGCATCAGCCCTCATAAAATCCGGTGCAGATATTCAAAAAGACTACGCATTAATGCAAAAAGATGAGAAAATTCTTGATAAGCGTTTTAGAGGTTATATTTTAAATAACTTTAATATAAAAGATAAAGTAGCTTATATCTACATCGATAAAAACATAAGAAGCATATATAATGTATCTGATTGTTTTGCATCTAGAGGATGCATAAATATGCTTTCTGGAATTGAAGGCACAGAGGCCTATCTAATCTTTACAGAAATGGATGATAATACAATATCAGTTGAATTTAGAAGTAAGAGAATATCTATTTTAGAAACAGCAAAAGAATATGGTGGTGGAGGCCATGATCTTGCATGTGGAGCAAGACTTCCACTTGGAACTGATATAAATTTAATAATTGATAAATTGAATGAAAAATTGAGGTGAATTTATGAACATCTATAGAAAGATATATAATGAAATAAAAAAATATGACAAAATCATTATCACATCTCATATAAGAGCTGATGGAGATTGTGTTGGTTCTGCGATTGCCTTAAGAGAAATAATCAAAGAATCTTTTAGTGGTAAAACTGTTAAAGCATCTTATGAAAATGTCCATTATTTAAAATTTTTAGGGAAAAGCGATACTATCCTCGATAGTGATTTTGAAGATTCATTAATTATTTCAGTAGATAATGCTGAATTATCAAGATCAAATGATAAAAGAGTAGTTGAAAAAGCTAAAAATATCATCAAAATAGATCACCATCCAAACCTTAATCCTTTTGGATATATCAATTTTGTAGAAGAAGAAAAATGTGCTTGCAGTGAAATGATTTTTGATTTTTTCTTAAATATACCAAAAAGAAAAATATCAATGTTAGGTCTAGAAGCAATCTATACAGGCATCATGACGGATTCAGGAAATTTAAAATATCCAAGTGTTACAGGCGATACATTCAAAAAAATAGGATTATTGTATGATCTTGGTGTAGACGGACTTAAAATTAGAAATATCCTTGATGAAGTATCTATAGAAGAACTTAGATTTAAAGGCTATGTATTAGAGAATATGAAAACTACTAAAAACGGTGTTCTTTACATTCTAATAAACAATTCTATAAGAGAAAAATATAACATCGAATATGATGATGCATCAAATATGGTAAACGCTCTTCAAGGGGTTAAAGACCATCCAATCTGGGTTTTAATAAACGAATATAAAACAGATGAGATTAGATGTAGAATAAGATCTCTTAACATCCCAATAAACGAAATTGCAGCTAAATTTGGTGGCGGTGGTCATAAAAACGCTAGTGGCGTCGTACTAAAGGACTATGAATCAGTAGATAGATTACTAGATGCCCTCGATAATTTATTAGAAAGAAAATAAAATTAAACATTTTATCATCCTCGTTAGTATCTATTCTAGCGAGGTGATTAAAATGAAGAAAAAAATATTTTTAGCTACCCTAGTAGCAGCATTAACATTTTCTTTATGCTTCTTTTTAACAGCTAAAAGAAAAGCATTCGCTTCGCAAACGCTAAGCGATCTTTCGTATTCTCTTACAGAAAACTTGATAGATCCACTAGATGTTAAATTTGATGAGACAACAGAATCTTATTATACTGAACATCTAATCTATCTTCCATCAGGAAATGAATCTTTAATTTTTGAATTTAGTTATGGAGAATCGACCGCCTATTATCCAAATCTAACAATAGAATTTTATGATATAGATTTTGAATTAATTGGCACATATGTCAACAACAATGAAACAACCACAAACGACAATGGTTCTGATTACACTGTTTATGTAATTCCAAGAAGCGAAATTCCATCAAATGCTTTTTCATTTAAACTTGAAAGTTTATCATTTGATTCTGGACAATACATACTAGAAGAAGAATATCATACTTGGATAATGGCATATATTTCTAATACACCTATTTTTGAATATATCGAATTCGAACCTTATCTCGGCTTCATTGACATCAAAAATAATGAATATGTGATTGAAGTAAGTTATTCTAATCCACTTTCAAACGCTGATATTTTATCTTTTTTAGATGCTGAAGATAGTTATGCTGGAAACCTTAGAAACGCCTTAGTGTTAGATTCAGAAGAATATTTAGAAAATAAAGAAAAAATAGGGGTATATCAAGTAGGTGTCTCAGTTTCAGATGGTAATAACACAGAAGTAGGAAGCATCTACATACACGTAGTTGATAAAATAAAACCAGTAATAACCGGACCAGAAAAAATAAGAATACCAGTCTTTACAGCAGTTACTAAGTCGCTTCTTAAAGAAAACTTTAACGCAACTGATCAATATGATGGAGATATTACAGCTAGCCTTGATGTAACATCTTCATTCACATCAAATCCGACAAATATTCTAACAGAAAATATCACACTTAGAGTTCAAGATTCATCAGGAAATTATGACACCAAGTCTGTCGAAGTTGAATATTATGATAGTATACCCCCAGTAATATCAGGGCCATCTACCATAATGATAGGTTATAAAGCAAAATCGACAATAGAAGAAATAGTTCAAGCTAACCTTCAAATAACTGATGATTTAGAACCACATCCACTAGTCACTTACCCCGTGAATGAATACACCGGAAACGAACGAAAAGTTGGAACATACCATGTCACTGTACAAGCGACAGATTCTAGTTTGGTTCCAGTAACTCATAGTATGACTATTTCTGTATCTGACAACATTAAACCAGTAATATTCATCAACTCATATGTCATTGAAACAATAGATACTATTACACTTTCCAAAGAAGATATCGATGATCTATTATATGCATCAAATATCTTAACAAACGGAAGAATCTACACTTCCACCATTTTAAACGACACATATACAGGACACGAAAATGAAAAAGGTCATTATATCTACCAAGTAAAATATGTTGATCAAGAAACAAACGAAGAAATAATCAAAGCATTCCAAATCAATGTAGATAACGATACTTACACAGTAACAAGAGAATTAATAGATAATCCAACTATATTAGCACTTGAAATCGCAGTATCTATAACCGTCTTTGCATCGATTTTAATCCTTATAACAATCTATATAGTAAAAAATAAAAAACAAAAAGAACTAATTTAATAAGCAAATAAGAACTATGAATAGTTCTTATTTCTTTTTTGTCACAGTCACAGATTTTAAATTGTTTGCATATGGTTTATGTTTATGTTATAATTCCATTTGGAATTATTAAAAAAACTAAAGAGGTATATATGGAATATTTCAAACAAAACATTAAAAATATCGCTATTGTCGGCGGTATGGGCACAGGTAAAACGACTCTCGCTGAGTCAATCGCTTTCACTGCTGGCGCAATCGCAAAAAAAGGTGAAGTAGAAAAAGGAACCACATTATCAGATTTTACAGCTGAAGAACAAAATCATAAATACAGTATTGTATCTTCACTAATCCCTGTAGAATATAAAGGTACTAAAATCAATTTTATTGATCTTCCTGGCATGAATGAATTTGTACAAGATTTATACAGTGAAGTTCCACTATGTTCTGGAGCAATCTTAGTAGTTGATGCAACTCGTAGCGTTGACATTCAAGCTAAGAGTTACTATAGATTCTTAAAAGAAAAAGGTGTACCAACAGTTATTCTAGTATCTAAGGTAGATAAAGAAAATGTTGATTATGAAAAAGTAATCGCTGACCTTGAAGAAAAATTTGGTCAATCAATCGTTCCATTTATGTATCCAGAAGGTGGCAAAAACAACTTTAAAGGTTTCGCTTATGCCTTAAGTAAAAAGTCATATATCGGCGGAAGTGAAACTGAAGTATCTAAAGAATTATCTCCAGTCATCTCTTCTGCATATGATAAAATCGTAGAAGAAGCTGCAGCTCAAGATGAAGAATTAATGGAAAAATTCTTTGGTGGCGAAGAATTATCAGTAGAAGAAATCGCTGCTGGTTTAAAAGCTGGTTTAGTAAGTGAATCTGTAGTGCCTGTTGTGCTTGCAAATTCTGTTCAAAATGTTGGCGTAAAAGAATTATTAGATTTAGTAGTTTCACTCTTCCCTTCAATGGCTGAAACAAAACCTCTTCCATCAAATGTACAAGATCTTAAATATGACGAAACAAAACCATTTGCTGGTTATGTATTTAAAACATTAGTTGATGCATTCATCGGTACAATTTCATTTGTATTAATTGTAAATGGATCACTAAAAGTTGGACAAGAAGTAATGGTTGAAGGAAAATCTGAAAAAGTTAACCAAACATTTACAATCTGTGGCAAAAACCAATCTCCATATACAGTAGCATATGCTGGTGATATTGTATGTATCGCTAAACTTGCATCTCTCTATACTGGCTGTTCATTAAATGAAAAAGGTGGAAACATTCAATTTGTTAGACCAGAATGTCCAAAACCAACATATTATAGAGCAATGCAACCAAAAAATAAATCAGATGAAGATAAACTCTCTGGTGCTCTTCAAAAATTAGCTCTTGAAGATCAATCATTTGAAATTGTTAGAAACAAAGAAACAAAACAACAATTAATCGGTGGTCAAGGTTCAGTACATATCGATGTATTACTTGAAAAGATGAAAAATATGTTCAAGGTAGAAGTTACTACCGAGAAACAACAGATCGTTTATCGTGAAGCTATTAGATCAAATGGCGAAGCAGAAGGACGTTATGTAAAACAATCTGGTGGTGCTGGTTACTATGGTGTAGTAGTAATGAAGTTTGAACCATGTGAAGAAGATTCATATTTCACAGAAGAAATCTTTGGTGGATCAGTTCCTAAAAACTATTTCCCACCAATTGAAAAAGGTTTCTTTGAAGCTCTTGAAACTGGACCTCTTGCAGGATTCCCAGTTATCAACGTTCACGCAACTCTAATCGATGGTAAATACCATCCAGTAGATTCAAACGAACTCGCATTCAAGAATGCTGCAAAAGATGCATTCAAGAAAGCATGTGAAAAGATTAGAAAAATTATCCTTGAACCAATTATGCATGTTCAAGTTAAAGTATCTGATGAATATCTTGGTGATATTTTAGGTGATGTAAATAAGAGAAGAGGTAGAGTTCTTGGTATGAACAAAGTTGGTGATTATCAAATTATCGACTGCGAAATCCCTGAAGCTGAAATCATCACTTACAATATCGATCTTAAAGCTTTAACACAAGGTGATGGTGTATTCACAAGAGAATTCGTAAGATATGAAGAAGTTCCTGCGAATGTAGCTGAAAAAGTTATTGAAGCAGCTAAAGCTCTTCAAGCTCAAAATCAATAATTGTAGAATAAGTAGAGATGATGAAAATATCAATCTCTACTTTTTTAATAATTCTTTTTTGATTGTATAGACAAAACTATAACTTACACTTATCATAATATTAATAATACAGAGACAGGAGACTATATAAAATGCCTAATACTAAAATTACTTCTATTTTACAAAATAGAAATAGTGCTAGAAGAAGTAATATTAATATCAATCAAAAAGCACTTTCTTCACAACCAATTATTCATATGATAATTCTAATAGACTTCTATTTGAAAACACAAGCGAAGGCTTAATAGAATATATCTATAGTGGAAATAATCTAATAGGCGCAATCTTTAATGGAAGAAAGTACAGATACATTAAAAATATCTTAGGTGATATAATAGAAATAAGAAATGAATCAGGTGAAATCATATGTGGATATTCATATGATTCATTTGGAAACAATGAATTATATGATTATACCAACAGTCAATCTAATATCTATGATAGAAAGTTTGTAGATCTTAATCCATTTAGATATAGAGGATATTACTATGATCAAGAAACATGC
>JAGCYY010000027.1 GCA_017960565.1 bacterium
GGTGATATCGCTGGTATGGGTTCAGATTTAACTGAATCATACGTTGGATCAATAATCTCATGTCTCACAATGGCAATACTGTCTTTAGAAGCAGGTGAGATTGCATCATTTAGATATGTATTATTCCCAATAATGATCTGTGGTGTCGGAGTTGTTGCAGCACTATTATCGGTTATATTATTTAGAATTAAGAATTGGGATAATCCACACAAAGCATTAAATATTGCAACTTACGTTGCAGCTGGAATAGTGCTATTTGCGACTATACTGCTCGCAGTATTATATGTTCAAGACTGGAAATTAATAATTTCTGTACTCGCAGGTCTCTTATCTGGAATCGGTGTTGGATTTATTGCAGAAATATATACCTCAGCTGATTATAAAGAAGTTAAGAGAATTGCCGAAGAAAGTAGAACTGGTCATGCAACAAATATTATTGCTGGACTTGGATCAGGAATGAAATCAACTGCACTTACTATCGCAGTATTAGTAATCGCAATCGCAGTTGCATATTTCTTCAGTGGTTCATATGGTATCGCTCTTGCGGCAGTAGGTATGTTATCAACTGCTGGTATCACAGTGTCTGTCGATGGATATGGTCCTATATCTGATAATGCAGGTGGTATTGCACAAATGGCCGAATTACCAGAAGATGTTAGAAAGATTACAGACCATCTAGATTCTGTCGGCAATACCACAGCCGCTATCGGTAAAGGATTCTGCATCGGTTCAGCAACTCTAACTTCTTTAGCATTTATTGTTTCATTTATCAAAGCATCTGGCGTTGTTATTAGTCTTGCTGATCCAAAAGTATTAATAGGAATGCTTGTTGGAGCAATGCTTCCATATTTATTTAGTGCATTAACAATTTCATCAGTTGGCAAGGCTGCTAATAATATGGTAGAAGAAATTCGCGAACAATTTAAAAATAATCCTGGTATTTTGGATGGTACTCAAGTCCCTGACTATAACCGCTGTATTGATATTTCTACTAGGGCTTCTCTTAAAGAAATGATTCTTCCAGGAATAATTGCTGTTTCATCTCCAATCATCTGTGGACTTTTAATCGGTTCTGCCGGACTTGGAGGACTGCTTATTGGCGCACTTGTATCCGCAATTATGCTCGCTGTATTTATGGCGAACTCAGGTGGAGCTTGGGATAACGCAAAAAAGTTCATTGAAGAAGGTAATTATGGTGGAAAAGGTTCTGATACTCATAAAGCCGCAGTTACAGGTGACACTGTTGGTGATCCATTAAAAGATACATCAGGACCAGCGATGGATATCTTAATCAAATTAATGTCTGTTATATCTTTAATTCTTGTCCCTGTGCTCGCAAATCTCACTTCGTTTTGGGATTTCATTATAAGCATAATCGGATAGAAAACAAAAGACCTTTGGTTTCAAAGGTCTTTTGTTTGAAAGATACAGTAAATCATTGGTGGTGTTTACACCACCTTTTATTTACAGCTTTTATATATGTTTTATTTAAAATATGCACCATTTGAATCTAATTCAACTGTGACAACAGAAGAACTTGAGAAGCTTGCATTATTAGATCCAAGATAAACAACGAATGCATTTAATACTTGTGGAATCTTTAATGCTATCACTGTTTCGTTTTCGACTTTAACACTTAAATAATAATCTTTTGAAAGTGAGATAGTTGATTTTGTTCCGATGCTTGAGAAATTAGATGCGTTTATTGATTCACTTGTCATTCCGCCATTTGGACACATCGCAATAACGCTTCCACTAACATATGTATATCCCCTTTCAGTATCTAAACATGAGTTGCCTGTGCTTGTTGAGATTACGACAACTTGGCCTCCATCAAAATAAATTCCTTCATAATTTGTTTTAGTGTTAGAATCTAAACCATCTCCACCAGCATACACATATAGATATCCTCCAGTGATTGTTAAACCTCTACCAGATTCATTTGTAGAATTTACTCCATCATCTTTACTACTTAAAGTTGTTTCTCCACCACTTATAGTAATTGATGCACCTTCTAGTCCTTCATATGAATATGATATATTAGTCTTGCCACCACTTATGGTGAGTAATCCATCCGCATGTATACCATCATCATTTGAATATAATGATAATGTTCCCCCAGAAATAGTTACATTTCCGAGAGGTGTTTCACCATTTTCAAGTTCATTATCGTTATTGGCATGAATGGCATCATCATATGATTTAATATCGATTGTTCCCCCAGATATTAAAATGCAGTTGTCAGCTTTGATACCTTTTGTTGAATAGGTACCTTTATCGGTATTGCCTTCTTGCCCAAATCTTGGTTGACTTTGTGTTTGATAATTAGTCCATGATAGTCTTGATCCAGAAAGACTTATTGTATCATATGAGTCATTTATTGTTTGAACACTAGTTTTGAGTTCATAAGTTGTATCTTGACCTACTTCAGTAGTTTTATTATAACTAAAGAGAGTAAATTTATCATATCCAGCAGGTTTATCAATCTTATAGTAATAATATGTAGTATTGTTTCTTCCTGATCTTACAGTTTGAGATGTATAATATGTGGCGTTTTTCCAAATAATTTCATCCGAATTATTCTTGGAATATTTTATTGAATAATTATAATTATTAGTTGTGTTTCTAATATAATAGAAACTATCTTCTTCAATATTTGTAACTTCTAAAGAATATTCGGAATATTTATCTGTGAAGATTTTTAAATTAGTATCACCACTGATAATGCAATCATATGATGCATCTATACCATCACAGGCAGCATAGATTTTTATATCTCCACCAGAAATAGTTACTGTGCCACGCTGATTTCCTTTTGATGAGATATCAGAATTAGATGTTTTAATTCCATCGCCAGCTTTACTAATAAGATTTAATGTACCACTTTCTATAGTGATACTATCATTTCCTTTTAAAGCATTATCCATGCATTCAACATTAAGTATTAGATTTTTAATTTCTAAATCGTCTTTTGTATGAATACCTTTATTATGTGTTGAAGTTAGGTTGAGTGTTCCTTTTCCTTGAAGTGAAATATCACATAATGCATAGATAGAAGAACTAATATCATCTTCATTAGTAACCTCATCCCTTAGGTCGTTTATATTGTTTATTGAACCTTTTTTAAATGAGAGAGTTACTTTGTCACCGCTTGCGATATAAATTGGAACTTCAGTTGTTGAGGTTAGTGTGAGACCATTAAATTCAAGTTCAAATTTATAATCCTCAGTGACATCGATTACAATATTTCCATCTAATTCACCAGAAATAGAATAAGTAGTCTTTTCCTCTATATTAGAAAATGTTATTGTGCTTCCTTTAATCGAATAAGCATTTTCTGTACCAGATGAACATTCAATAGATATCTTAGTTAAATCGATTGTTACATCTTCTAGGACTGGGCCAGCGTTTTCATCTTCATCACCACTAGAATCATCTGCTGTGGTTGTATTATCCTCACTAGTAGTTATATCCTCACTTGTTGTGGTGGTGATGTCAGCACTTACTGTAGTGACATCATCAGCATTTGTTGATATATTTTCGCTAGTTGTTGTAGTCACATCATCGTTCGAAGTAGTAGTAATAATATCATTAATAGAAGTTGTGACATCATTGTCCTTAGATGCTGTGTCATCAAAAGTGGTAGTTGTGGTAGTTTTTTCATCTGTATTTAAAGATGTTGTAGAACTTTTTGAGTTGCAAGCAATCAAAGACATGGTAAATAAACTAAGCAACAATAAAATTGCTATTGATTTTAAATTCTTCATAGTTTGTACCTCTTTACTTTTAATATATCTTATTTTTTAAAATATGTAACAGTTTTTCATCTAAAAAATACAAATGTTTTATAAAAACCTCACAATCTGTATATTAATTACTATATTCAGGATATTTCTCTTTATATAATTCAATACAGTGTTTAATTACTTTTATAGCTTCATCTCTTCCCGTTGCTTCATCTACTACAGTGCTTTTACCTTCAAGCGTTTTATATACGCTAAAGAAATGTTCTATTTCTTGAAATATATGAATTGGAAGATCTTTCATATTTTTATATGAATTATACATAGGATCTGCGAAAGGTATTGCGATAATCTTTTCATCAAGTTTCCCTTGATCTAGCATCTTTATTACGCCAATTGGGTAACATCTTACAAGAGTTAGTGGATCAAGTGATTCACTACATAGAATTAAACAGTCAAGTGGGTCGCCATCTTCACTATAAGTTTTAGGAATAAAACCATAATTTGCAGGATAGTGTGTTGATGTATATAGAATTCTATCGAGAATGATGAGTCCACTTTCTTTATCTAATTCATATTTTTTCTTTTCCCCTTTTCTAATTTCAACGACAGTTAAAAAATCTTCTGGTTTAACTCTATCTTTGTTTATTGAGTGCCATACGTTTTTCATTTAATTTTCCCCCTTATGCCTATATCTTATCATATTTTTATATAATAATAAAAATTATGATACAATATATATGTGTAGAATTATTATAGATAATTAAGAGGATAATATGTTCCCAAACGCAAGTTTTTTAGGAGTAGATTTATATTTTTGGATGATAATCATTGGAGTTATTGCGGCAATGATATTTTTTAGAATTGCATCACCAAAAATAAAAATATCAGCGAAGCTCTATAATCTAACTATTTTTTCCGCTATACTCGGAATTGTAGTAGGATATCTTGCGTCTATTCTTGCACAAGACATTTATTCATATATCGATACTGGAGAATGGAGAAATGGGTCTGGATCGACTTTCCTTGGTGGACTAATTGGCGGTCTTGCCTTATTTCATATCATATATTTTTCATTCGGAAGACTATATCTTAAATCAGATGAACACATCAAAGAATACAACAATGTTATGAGTACAGCGATTGTATCTATTGTGCTAGCACATGCATTTGGTAGAATCGGCTGTTTATTTGCGGGGTGCTGTTACGGAAAAATTACTGATATGTGGTATGGAATTCAAATGTATGAACATGGTGTACTTGAAAAAAGAATACCAACGCAACTAATCGAGGCCATCTATCTATTCTTATTATTCACTTTACTTCAATATATACTAATCAAGAGAAACAATAGAAAAACACCAGCCATTTATATGATAATGTATGGAATATTTAGATTCTTTATTGAATTTTTAAGAGATGATAATAGAGGATCATTAGGTTCATCAATTCTATCCCCTTCACAGCTCATCTCAATCGTTCTTGTGGTAGCTGGGACAATCTTATTAGTTCTCTATTACACAAAATTTAAAAAGAAAGAAGAAATAGTGGCAAATGAAGAAAAGTAGAATCTTACTCATAATATTTTTAGTTATTGCTGCAGCTGCCACTATAATATTTGAACTACCAGGAGTGGTTTTAACTGCTGATGAAACTAAAAATATTCTCCTAAAAGAATTGTTTTCAAGAATCATTCTTGCGGCATTCGTTATATTCTTAGTCGTTTATGGTAGATTCAATTCTCTAAAAATAGAAAGAAATAATCTTGGAAAGCATCTATTATTTATTATTCCTTGTCTTCTCGTGGCTCTAGCCAATTTTCCATTTAGTGCATTAATAAGTGGCTCTGCGGTTATTGAGAGAGTTGATCTAATTTATATTCTTGTAATAAATTGTGTTCTTATTGCCATTATTGAAGATTTTTTCTTTCAAGGAATTTTAAGGTCAGTAATCGATGATTATTTTAAGAATACTAGTCATAGAATATTTATCTCAATCCTTGTTACAGCTATCGTATTTGCTCTAAGCCACTTATTAAATCTATTATCTGGTGCCGCTATTGGCGCAACACTTCTTCAGGTTGGATATACATTTTTAATTGGTGCAATGTTTTCGACAATCAAAACCAAGACAAACAATATCTATCTAATCGTTGTCTTACATTCGATTTTTGATATAGGTGGGACAATCGTAACTAAACTTGGAAACGGTGTATTCCAAGATAAAATATTCTGGATATTAACGATTTCATTTGGAATAATCGCTGGAATATATATCTTAGTTAACATCATCATAATGGATAGGAAAGACACATTAGATTTACATAAATCACAGGAAACGACTGAGATTATCAATTAACACATTAGTTAATTCTAATGTGTTTTTTTAATTTTTAGTGTAAAATATAACCATGATAAAAAGATTCGTACAGTACTATGGACCACACAAAAAAATATTTGCTTTAGATATGATAGCGTCTTTTCTAGTCGCTGTTATCGGTATGGTTTATCCAATTGTGACAAGATATATGTTAAACGATTGGATTCCAAACCAAAAAATCAATTTGATTATCATCGGTGGGTCATCTCTTTTGCTCGCCTATCTTATGAGACTTGGACTTAGATATTTTATTCAGTTTTACGGTCATATTATGGGCGTGAGAATGCAAGCTGATATGAGAAGAGATATGTTCAACAAACTTCAAAAACTTCCATATTCTTATTTTGACAAAGAAGAAACAGGAAGCATTATGTCTAGACTCACAAATGACCTATTTGATATTTCAGAACTTGCTCACCACGGACCAGAAAATGTTTTTATTGCCGGATTTACTCTTATCTGTTCATTTGTCTATTTGCTCACAATCAACTGGATACTAGCCCTTATATTATTTATAAGTGTACCATTATGTTTTTTAGTATCTGTACGATTTAGAATAAGAATGAGAGATGGTTCTAGAAAATCAAAAGTTGCGATGGCAAAGATCAACGCTTCTACTGAATCATCAATTTCAGGGATTAGAGTGACTAAAGCATTCACAAATAGTGATATAGAAAAAGAAAAATTTGAAGAAAGCAATACTGAATTTATTAAAGCACGTACAATTTTCTTTAAATCTATGGGTGCGTTCTTTTCTATAAGCCAATTTATCACAGACTTATTTAATGTAATAATTCTAATAACTGGTGGCGTATTCCTATTCTTAAATTACATCAATCTAGGTGACTATACTACATTTGTAGTATCAGTAAGTATGTTTATCTCTCCAATCAATCAATTGATTCAATTTACCGAACAATATCAAAGCGGTGCAGCTGGCTTCAAAAGGTTCATTGAAGTAATGGATGAAAACGAAGAAATAGATAATAAAGACGCTATAGAATGCGAAGGCTTAAAAGGCGAAATTGATTTTAAAAATGTCTCATTTAAATATACTGAATCATATGATGTATTAAATGATGTCTCATTTAAAATTGAAAAAGGAAAAACTATCGCGCTTGTCGGGCCATCAGGTGGAGGAAAAACTACAATATGTCACCTCATCCCACGTTTTTATGAATATGAGTCTGGCTCAATTTCCATCGATGGCATTCCTATCACATCTTTTACACACGACTCTCTTAGAAGAAATATTGGTATTGTCCAACAAGATGTATTCTTATTTTCTGGAAGTATAAAAGAAAACATAAGGTATGGAAAATTAGATGCAACCGACGAAGAATTATTAGTTGCGGCAAAAAGAGCGAATATTATGGAGTTTATTGAAAGTCTTCCTGATGGTTGGGACACCGAAATCGGTGAAAGAGGTGTAAGACTTTCTGGAGGTCAGAAACAAAGATTATCAATCGCTAGAGTCTTTCTAAAGAACCCTCCAATTCTAATATTAGATGAAGCAACTTCAGCTCTTGATAATACAACCGAAATGTTGATACAAGCATCTTTAAACGAACTCGCAAAAGGAAGAACCACAATAGTCGTTGCCCATAGATTATCAACCATTAAAAATGCTGATGAGATAATAGTTATATCTGAAGGCAAGATTCGTGAAAAAGGTACTCATGATGAATTAATTAAAAATGATGATAGTATATACAAGAAACTATATGATTTACAATTTAAAGATTCATTAGATGCACGCATAAATATACCATTTTAAGGAGAAATACCATGGAAAAATCAAAAGTGTATTTTACAAAGACCATCACAAAAGAAAAAGTAGTTGAAATGTTTGATGTTTTAAATAAAGAACTTAAAGGAAACATCGCTATTAAAATCCACTCAGGTGAAAGAGGTAATCAAAACTTCCTTAAACCTGAATTTTGGAAACCAATCATCGATAAACTTGGTGGCACAGTAGTTGAATGCAATACTGCATATCCTGGATCTAGAAATCATACAGATATTCATAGAAGACTAATTAAAGATCATGGCTGGGATAAATATTTTGCTTTTGATTTAATGGACGCTGAAGGGCCAGATATGGTACTTCCAGTACATAATGGTTTTATCCTAAAAGAAAACTATGTTGGAAAAAGTTTAAAGAATTATGATTCTATGATTGTCTTAGCTCATTTTAAAGGACATCCTTGTGCTGGATATGGTGGAGCATTAAAACAATTATCAATAGGAGTTGCATCTACACAAGGCAAAGCACTAATTCATTCAGCTTCTAAGACAAATAGTCAAGATGAATGCTGGGGCGAGCTTATGGCAAGCCAAAAAGATTTTTGTGAATCTATGGCAGATGCAGCTGAAAGCGTTGTGAGTTATTTCAATGGGAATATTGCCTATATAAGTGTAATGAAGAATATATCAATAGATTGTGATTGTTGCAGTCCTGCTGAAGATCCATGTATGGAAGATATTGGTATTCTATCTTCATTAGATCCTGTCGCAATTGATCAAGCCTGTATCGATTTAATATATTCAAAAACTAACGACAAAGGACAAAAACATTTCCTCGAAAGACTTGAGTCATTAGGTGGAATTCATACGGTTGAAGCCGCAAGCAAGTTAGGTTATGGAAACCGCGTGTATAAACTTATCGAAATAAAGTAACATAAAATAAAAAATGTGTATAATATAAAACACGAGTAACATTTTTTGTAACTCGTGTTTTATATGTTAGGTATATAATAAATCGCAATACAAAAATAAACATAAAAAAAGAAGGTGTAAAAATGAAAAAATTATTTGCGATTATTACAAGTTTACTCTTATTCTTATCTTTCTCTTTAACTGGCTGTGGGAAGGGTCAAGAAAATGTCACAAGAGTAGAAATGGATATCAATCCAAGTGTTGAATTTATGGTAGATGCCAAAGGAAAAGTATCATCAGTTACAGCCTTAAATGATGATGGAAGTATTCTCATTTCGGGTGAAACATTCGTTGGCTTAAAATATGAAGATGCAATGGAAAAAGCTGTCGAGCTTTCAGTTAGTCTAGGTTATATAAGCGATAATGAAAGCGTAGAAGCTAAAGGCGAGATAAAGATTTCTGTATCAGGTGATGCCTCACGTGCTAAAGAAATTCAAACTAAAATCAATTCCACAGTAGATAAATATTTAAAAGATAATAATGTTAACGCAAAAGTTGAAGAAGCTAAAGCAATGACTTTAGAAGAATTAAGAAGAGAAGCTGTAAACACTTCAATGGTCACTGAAGAAGAAGCTAAATCAATGGATGAATCTCAATGTTTAAAAGTAATCTGTGCTTCAAGAATTGAAACTGCAGAATTAATCACAAAAGAAATGAGAGAAGCATATTATCGTGCAAAAGAATATAAAATTGAATTCGCTGAGAAAGAAGAAGTAGCGAATGCAATGAAAGATCTAACAGGTATCTATCAAACTGCATATTCTCTTTATAAGACAGCTTTAGATGCATATAGTCAAGCAATTCAAAGATTAGATGAAGCAAGATATAATTATTTAGTATCCCCAGAATCTGATTATCAAAAAGCACTCGCAACACTAAGAGAAAAGAAAGTTGAATTTGTAAAAGAAAGAAATTATTGTCTTTCTTTAGATGTTAACGGCGAAGAATACATTAGAGTATCTGCATCTTTAAAAGTTACTGAAGAAGAATATGACCAAATGGTTGAATCTTTAGAAAGACTTGGAAGTTCTATCAATTCTAGTTTAGAAACCCTTATTCAAGCCTTAAAAACAGCAGAAACAGCTTTAAATGAAGCCTACAACAAGCTCCCACTTCCTTCTGATTTTGAAGAAACATTAAAATCAAAAGCTAAAGAAACAGAAGAAAATATAAACAAACTAAAAGATTCATATTTTGAAGAATTTGAAAAAGCACACAAGAGTGATTTTAAAGCTTTAGAAAAACAAATAAGCGATCAAAAGAAAGCTATGTTAGAAAACGTTAAATCAAACAATTCTTCTAATAACTAATCTTTTAGCAAAACAAAAAATAATAAAGCCTCAGTTTTCTGAGGTTTTATTATGCAGTAAATGATATAATATTTATAAATAGAAGGAATAAAAGGTTATGATTCTAAAAGATTATTTGAAGACAGTTGATAAAGTTTATCATACAACTCTAAACCCTAAAGGACCTGGATCTGTAAGAATACATCTAGTTCCACCAAAAAACACTAGAGTAGGTATACCATGGGTTACCATAATCAATGGTTACTATATTCTCCCAATTCAGACATCTTGGGCTGTTTTATTATCGATATTCATAGAAGAATTGAATAAGACTAATGGTGTTCCTTTTGAATCGATGGATGAGATAATAGAAAATACAATCACTAAAGCAAAGGAGATTTTCTTTAATACCGAGGCAAAACTCATGAAAAAAGACTTAAGTGAAATACTTAAAGTTTTTGAAGATATTGCGAGAGGAAAAAACCCAACAAGTGAAATAGGCTTTATGACCCTTTCTAAATATAGTAAATTTATGGGTGCACCACATAGAATGGATTTAATGGTGTCATCTATGAATAGTGGTGGAATTTGGAACTGTAATCAAGAATGTATCCATTGTTATGCCGGGGAAGAAATTATGGCTAATACAGATGAGCTTTCGACAGCCGATTGGTTAAAAATAATCGATAACCTAAAACTTGCTAGAGTTCCTATGGTTACTTTTACTGGTGGCGAGCCAACAATGAGAGATGATTTAGTTGATTTAGTCGAACACGCTGACTGGTTTGTGACTAGACTAAACACAAATGGAATATTAATGACCAAAGATCTTGCAGAAAAGCTTTATAAAGCTAGCCTTGACAATGTTCAATTTACCTTCTATTCAGTAGACAAAGACATCCACAACCTTCTTGTTGGAGGCAAGCATTTTGATGAGACAATAGAAGGGATTAAAAATGCGATAAACGCTGGACTTGATGTCAGTGTGAATACACCACTCTGTTCAATCAATAAAAATTATAAAGACACCATAGAATTCTTGATGACATTAGGTGTTAAATATTTTACTTGTAGTGGCTTAATCCCATCAGGAAAAGCCTTGGAAATTGAATCAACATCGACAAGATTATCAAAGAAAGAAATCACAAACATTGTAAAAGAAGCATATAAATTCACCAGTGAAAATGGCCTTGAATTATCATTTACATCGCCTGGTTGGATAGATGATAAAGATTTAAAATCTATGAGAATGGTTGTACCATCTTGTGGCGCATGTCTTTCAAATATGGCTATTGCACCAAACGGCGATGTTCTTCCATGTCAATCATGGCTTCAAGGTGAAACGCTTGGAAATATCTTGGAACTCTCTTGGAATAAGATATGGAATTCAAAAATGTGCAAATCTCAAAGAAAATACTCAGCTAAAAATGAAAGAATATGTCCACTTGGATTAAAGGAGGCTAATGTATGAAGAAATTACTAATTATTTTATTCCTCCTCCTATTCACATCATTATTACTTCCAGTATCGATTAAAGCTGATGAACCATCATATGTCTTAGATATTATAAATGAATATAATATCACTATAGATCCACTTAGTGATGGGACCCTAAACATCAAATATCATATCAATTGGACAGTTCTTGATGATGAAATTGAAGGCCCTCTAACCTGGGTTAAAATTGGTACAGCCAACAAACACATCAAGAATTTAAAAAATCTATCAGAAGATGTAGTAGAAAAAATAAGATATTATGATGATAGTGGATCATTTGTTAGGGTAGATTTCATAAAAGAATATTACAAAGGCGAGACTGTAGATTTTACTTTTTCTATAAATCAAAGCCGTATATTCACACTAGCTGATGATGGAAAAAGAGTAGAATATGGATTCATTCCAGGTTGGTTTCCGGACTCAAAAGTCACATCTATCACGATAGATTGGAAAGCAGGTGATGGTGAAATAATCACAACTGGAGATTTAATTGATGGTTATTATCACACATCATCATCTCTAAATTTCAATGAAACAATTCAAGTATCATATGCATATAATAGAGATGTGTTCCCAGAACTAGATCCTAAAAAAGATTATATAAGTTATGAAGATGAAGCTGCATTCATCGGATTTATAATTGTATTCGTTATAGTCGCAGCTATCGTTGTTGTGGTGATAATTGTTAAGATTGCTGAAGAAAAATCAAATGATGGCTATGATGCAAATTCTGGATTTAGTGGGCACTATTATTGGTATTATCCATACTATATGCCAAGACATAGAAGAATGGGCTATAATAGGCTTGGAAAATCAATTTCTGATTCAAGACCAACAGTCATCGCAAAAAAAGAAGCGATGAAATCAAGCAGTGGTAGTTCATGTGCTTGTGCATGTGCATGTGCTTGTGCCGGTGGAGGGAGAGCTGGCTGTTCTCGAAAAGATTTCTATGAAGCGCATAATCTTGAAAAAATCAAAGAATCATTAAATAAATAATTTCAAAGGCTTAGTTTTTCTAAGTCTTTTATTTTTAAGATAGAAATTTCAATTTAAAATTTCTATTTCTAACATTTCAAATATATTATTAAAATATTTTTATTATTTTTTTAAAAAACGTGTTGACAGAAAAAACATGAGAGTATAAAATGTTCGCAACACAATGAAGGGAAATAGTATTCTATAAGGATCTTCAAGCGAGTTGCGATTGGTGTAAGGCAATAAGAAAGAGATAGATGAACGCGTCCTGGAGTGGCTTTCCTGAATACATAGGGAAAGACGGTCTTGTCAATCGATAAATATGACTTTGAATCAATAGACTCAATAAGGTTACTATCGTGAGGTAGTAGCGAACTGAGGTGGTATCGCGTAATACTTACGCCCTCAGGTAAATTATTTTACCTAAGGGCGTTTTATTTACTCTAATCCCTTAGGAACAAGGAGGAGAAAAATGAAAAAGAGTATTAAGGGTATCATATCATTAATAGCGCTATTTCTTTTAGTTTTTTCATTATCCTATCTTGTGGGTTGTGATTCAGCTAATAATAGCGAACTAGCTTCGTTAGAAGCTAAAATTGAAAGTCTAGAGAACGAACTAAAATCAATTAAGAACCTAGAGACAGAAAACCAAGATAATATAAATAAGGTTCAAGAAGCAGTTAATTCTCTACTTCCAAAAGAAGATATGGCAGAAGAATGCTACGAAAAGTTAAAGTATATTGATACTGCTCTATCTAATAGAGATGCTTTCAGTGGGTCAGAATATCTTCTTTCAGAGAAATGGATAACATGGACACTGATGGAAGCTGGGTATCAAGAAAAGGACATCGTTAAACAAAATGTCGAATATACTAAATACTGCACAAGCGATGCATTCAATGCCGTTAAACAAGCAAAAATGAGTTATGTTACTGATGGACTAACATATTCAAGAAGTGGAAGAAATTATGTTGAAGATGAAGAAGGAACGTATCAAAAAGTTACTGTGACATCACATAACCTAATTCTCAAAAAACCAGGTAAATCGAATAAACAGATTATCGTTGGCGGCCATTTTGATGGCGATGGTACTGGTGATAATGGATCTGGTGTATCTTTGATGTTAACTATCGCAGAAAAGATTCAATCAATAGAAACACCATACACAATTGTCTTTGTGTTCTTTACACTTGAAGAATATGGCCTTTATGGTTCAAAAGCTTATGTTGATTCTATGACTGATGAAGAAATCGCTAATACAATATATATGATAAACATAGATTCAATAGTATGCGGTGATTATTGCTCGCTATATAGTGGTGTCCAAGATGATGAGAAAATGGCAGTTGAAGATGCAGAACCATATTATAATGCTTTAAATGTTGCAGAAGAACTTGGACTCACATTCTATACTAATCCATGGACATATGATAATCCAGCTCCAGGATATGATTCACCTGATTATGCGTCACCTTCAACTGGTGACTGGAGTGACCATGCACCATTTGCTAAAAAAGGTATAAAATATCTATATTTTGAGGCAACTAACTGGTATATTCCTGGACCATATAATGAATATGATGGATATGGTGAATCTTATATTGTTGGAATGCTTATGAATACTAAAAACGACTATCTTGATTATATTGAAAAATATTACCCAGGTAGACCTTATAAACACTTTGATATGTATTCGAAATTACTAATGGCATTAGTAACGCAGGATAATCTCTCTTTCTAATATAGAAAGGTAAAGGCTCTTCGTTTTGAAGAGCCTTTATTTTAATTTCTAATCACCATTTCTTTTGCGTATTTTAATTGACTATCTGTAACCTTATCTCCACTTATCATCTTAGCGATTTCATATATCTTTTCATCGAGAGATAGTTCAGAGACACTTGTATATGTTCTACCATTTTTAACCTCTTTGCTGATTTTTAAATGATTTTTAGACATTGAAGCAACTTGAGGTAGATGTGTTATAGAAATAACTTGTGTTGATAATGATATTTCATAAATCTTATTCGCAACTTTTCCTGCAATCTCACCAGAAATACCAGTATCAATTTCATCAAATATAACTGTAGATATTTTTTGAGATTTTATGAAAAGAGCTTTTAAGGCAAGCATAATTCTGGATGCTTCACCACCAGATATTGTTTTAGATAGAGGTTTTAATCCTTCACCTACATTGGTTTCAATTAGGAAATCTATATTATCAATACCGCTGTCTTTAAAAATTGTTCCAGAATAGTCAACTTCTTTATCTTGCCTTATAAAATCGACTTTAAATCTTGCCTTAAGCGATAGATCAGCCATATTCTTTTCTAATTCTTTTTCAATAGATGAAGAGATGTTTTCCCTTATCTTAGATAGTTCAAGCGCAGATTCATATGTTTTAGCATATAAATTTATAAGTTCTAATTTGATTTCTTTTAATATATCATCATAATTCTCAGTTGGTTTTAAGAGATTAGATAAAGAATCACGATAAGAAATCAGTTCTTCAGTAGACATCTTATATTTTTTCTTTAAATTATCTAAATCATTTAGTCTTGTCTCTAAATTATTTAATTCAACAGGATCATAATCAAGTTTATCGAAGTCTTTCTTTAGATCATTAAATATACTATCAATTTCAAAATAATAGTCATTGAGTTTTTCGGTAGTAGAAGAATATTCTTTTTGATACTTAGATAATTTTTCTGTGAGATCTCTAACTTCATATAATTTATCTAAAAAATCTTCATGAACTAAAGCATTTGTTTCTTCTAAAATGTTATAGACCTTATCGTAGTTCTTCAACAATTCAATCTTGTTTTGAATTTTATTTTCTTCATCAAGTGAGAGATTATAATCAGTCAATTCTTTTAGATGATATTCATAAATATCTCTTTTTTGATTTATATCATCAATCTTCTTTTGTATCATATTTAATTCGTTCTTTTTCTCTCTAAAAGAAGAAAGATTCAAAAGATATTTATCTTGATATTCTTTAATAAGATCATATTTAAAACCATCGACAATTTCTAAATAATTTTCAGGATTTAGAATTTTTTGCATATCAAATTGCATATGTATATCAGCAAGATATTTAGATATCTTCTTTAAATCTTGTAGAGTAATGGCTGTGTCATTTATTTTAACTGCACTCTTTGTCTGAGAAATAATTCTTTGTACTTTAATTTTAGAATCTATGATTGGGATATTAAGATTTTCAAGAAGAGCTTTAAGATGGATATTATTTATGTTGAAATAGCCGATTATTTCAGCTTTATCAAATCCTGTTCTAATCATTTCTAACTGCGCTCTTTCCCCTAGAAGCAAGCTTAATGAATCAATAATTAAGCTTTTTCCAGCACCTGTTTCACCAGTTAAAACAGTGAGTCCATCTTTGAAAGATATATCGATATTTTCAATAATCGCGAAGTTAGATACCACTAGCCTTTCAAGCATAAAACACCTCCAATTATCTATCTATTTTTATACCATAAATCGAGAAAAAATACAATATCAAGATAAGATTATAATACAATTATATAAAATATTAATAAATGGCTAAATATGGCGAAAATATATAATATAATTTATCAAATTTAAAGAGAATTGTTTCTCTTTTTTTCTTTATTAATTTATATATGTAGTGCATAATATATTTATACTTATATAATAGGTGATAGAATATGTTTTCTTGTTTTAAGGATAAAGAGTTTTTAAACAAGTTCATAAAAATCAGTTTACCGATAGTGCTTTCATCGCTTATCTCATTTTTAATATCGTTTGTCGATAATATAATGGTAGGTTCAATATCTAACGAAGCTGTAGGCGGAGTATATGCCGCAAATCAGGTTACATATCTAGTTTGGATGGCATTTTATGGGATACTTGAAGGTGCTGGAATATTTATTCAACAATATAATGGTACATCCGATCAAAACCATATAAAACAATGTGTAAGATATAAGTGGTATATTGCTTCTATATTGCTCATTATTATTCTTCCACTTGTATATTTCTTTGGCAAACATTTAATAATCGCTTATTCCAATAAAGATACCAATTTTGAACTGATATTAGAAGAAGGAATGAGCTATCTTAAGATTGTCTTAATAAGCTATATTCCAACAGCGATTTCCTTTATTTACGCTTATACATTAAGAGAGATTGGTAAAACTATATATCCAATGATATCTAGTACAATCGCAATCATACTAAACTGCTTATTAAATGCTTTATTTATATATGGTCTAAAGATGGGCGCTCCTGGTGCAGCGATTGCGACAGTAATCGCAAGAACATTTGAGTGTATATTCCTAGTCGCTGTATCAAAAATTAAAAGATTTGAATTTGCGATTAAGACATTTGAAACATTCAAGATCGATAAAGAACTATTTAAAGAAATCACCAAGAAAACCTGGCCCCTATTTTTAAACGAAGTTGGATTTGCGGTAGGTATGATGCTTCAATCATTAGCGTTCTCACAAAGGGATAGTGTGTTATCGAGTATTTCAATAGCGTCGACTGTCGCAGAGATATTTGCGGTATTTGGAAGTGGCCTTGCGGTTGGCATCGGAGTCATAGTTGGTTCATATCTTGGCTCTGATAAATATGATGAGGCTATAGATGCCAATAAAAAACTTCTCTTTCTTGGTATAAATATTTCCATATTACTTGGAATAATTATCGCTGGTTTAAGCCCTGTCATTCCAAAATTATTTAGAGAAGTAGCACCAGATCAAAAGATACTAGCGACTAAATTAATACTTATATTCGCAAGTGTTCTCGTCTTCCAAACAATCGCACTTGTATCATATTACACTCTTAAAACCGGTGGTAGAACTATAGAAACACTTATATTAGATACCGGAAGCACAGTTATCTTCTACCTTCCAGTTTCATGGAGTCTTGCGGTACATACCAGCATTGATACACTATATATCTTCTTAATTGTTAGATCAGTGGATATTATAAAAGCGGTTGCAGGAATCTATTTCATTAGAAAAAGAAAATGGGCTAAAAATATTACAATCAAGTAAATCTATAAAAACATAAAAAACGACAAATATAGTCGGTTAACTATGTTTAAAAATAACCTATTTTACATAATTAAAATTATTTTTCAAAAAAACTTAGTTTTTTATTTACAAAAAAAATATAAAATAATATAATTCTTGAGTGGTATTTTACTAAGCAGAAAAAAGGAGAGATTAAAATGAAAGTAATTATTTGCAAGGATTACAAAGAAATGTCAGTACAAGCTGCAAAGATCGTTTGCGAAGTAATGACAAAGAAGAAAAATGCTATTTTAGGTCTTGCAACTGGATCAACACCTGTTGGAATGTACCAAGAACTTATTGCTTTAAATAAAGCAGGAAAAATTGATTTCAGTGATATTACTACTGTAAATCTAGATGAATATTATCCTATCGAGCCAACCAATGATCAAAGCTATCGCTATTTTATGAATGTCAATCTATTTGATCATGTCAATATCGATAAAAATAGAACATTTGTTCCTACAGGAAACGCTAGCGATGGTGAAGAAGAAGCTAAAAGATATGAGGCATTCGTAAGATCTCTCGGTGGTGCAGACATTCAAGTTCTTGGAATCGGTAGAAATGGCCATATTGCTTTCAATGAACCAGCTGATGAACTAGTTCCTGTAACTCATGTTACTAGTCTAACAGAAGATACAATCGACGCAAATGCTAGATTCTTTGCATCAAGCGAAGATGTTCCAAGATATGCATTAACTATGGGTATAGGTACAATCCTATCTGCGAAGAAAATTATCATTCTTGCTAACGGAAAAGGCAAACATGACGCTGTTATGAAAATGTTAAAAGGTACTGTTACTACAAGCTGTCCTGCATCATTCTTAAATTTACATGATGATGTTACTGTTTTCTGCGATCAGGATGCCTATAAAGGCTAATCCAATTCAAGGAGAATAGATATATGGGAAAATATTTTGGTACTGATGGTTTTAGAGGCAAAGCTGGTGTAGATCTAACAGCTTATCATGCCTTCAAAATTGGAAGATTTTTAGGCTATTATTACGGAAAAGATAAAAAAGCTAGAATTGTAATCGGAAAAGATACAAGATTATCATCATATATGTATGAAAATGCACTTGCTGCAGGTATTTGTGCAAGTGGATCAGATGCATATTTACTACATGTTACTACAACACCATGTGTTAGCTATATTTCACGTACAGAAGGTTTTGATTGTGGCGTAATGATTTCGGCTTCACACAACCCATTCTACGATAACGGTATTAAATTAATGAACTGTGAAGGCGAAAAAATGGATGATGAAACACAAGACGCTATTGAAGAATATATCGATAGTGAAGTTGATACAATTCCATTTGCGAGTGAAGATAAAATCGGGATAACTGTGGATTATTATTCTGGTAGAAATAAATATATCGGTTATCTAACAAAGGTTGCTTCAAATTATTTTGAAGATAGAAAAGTCGTTCTCGACTGTTCTAATGGTAGCGCATGGATGATTGGCAAAGCTGTATTTGATGCGCTTGGCGCAAAGACTACAGTAATAAACTCTAGTCCAAACGGTGTTAACACTAACTTAAACTGTGGTTCAACACATATTGAAGGACTTCAAGAATATGTTAAAACTCATAGAGTTGATGTTGGCTTTGCATTTGATGGTGATGCCGATAGATGTCTTGCAGTAGATGAAAACGGAAATGTTGTTGATGGCGATAAGATAATGTATATCTGTGCTAAATATATGAAACTCCATGGTAAACTCCCATCTAATACAGTAGTTACTACAATCATGTCTAACTTTGGTTTATATAAAGCGCTTGATAAGATCGGTATCAAGTATGAAAAGACTGCGGTAGGCGATAGATATGTATATGAAAATATGAAAGAATATGATCATATGATCGGTGGTGAACAATCTGGTCACGTAATCTTTAGAGAATATGCACGTACTGGTGATGGTATCGTTACTGCATTAAAATTAATGGATGTACTTATTTCAACACAACTTCCACTTTCAGTTCTTGCGGATGAAATGGTTGAATACCCACAAGTACTAAAAAACGTTATAGTAGATGACAAAGATGCTACTATGAAAGATCCAAAAGTATTAGCTCAAGTAGAAGCGTGCACTAAAGTTCTTGGTGATAATGGTAGAGTTCTACTTAGAAAGAGTGGTACAGAACCAGTATTAAGAGTTATGTCTGAAGCTGGATCACATGAAGAATGTGAGAAACAAGTTGATAGTATTATAGATGCTATGAAAGCATCTGGACATTTTATTAAGGTACGTTAATATGTCAGAGATACAATTAAAAGTAAAAGAATTATTTGAACCAAATCATTCAATTGCCTGGAAATATATTGAAAAATATGAATATCCATGGCAAGCCTTCAAAGATATTAAATCTATCATTCTAGAAATAGGTTCAACATTATCTTTAGATGAATATGATAAAGTCGAAGAAGGTGTATGGGTTCATAAAACAGCTAAAGTTTTCAAAACTGCTTACCTAGGTTCTCCATGCATAATTGGTGCTAACACAGAAGTTAGACAAGCAGCATTTATAAGAGGTTCTGCCCTTGTTGGCGAAGGCTGTGTTGTAGGCAATTCAGTAGAACTTAAAAACTGTATTATATTTGATGGTGTTCAAGTTCCTCATTATAATTATGTAGGTGATTCAATACTCGGTTATAAATCACATATGGGTGCCGGTTCAGTAACATCTAATGTTAAATCTGATAAGACATTAGTTGTAGTTAAATCAAAAGATTTAGCTATTGAAACTGGCCTCAAAAAATTTGGTGCTGTACTTGGCGACTTTGTTGAAGTTGGTTGTAATAGTGTATTAAACCCTGGCACAGTTGTTGGATCTCATTCAAATATTTATCCACTCTCATCTGTTAGAGGAGTGATTCCTTCTAATTCAATATTTAAGAGCGGTAAAAACGTAGAAATAGTTTCAAAGAAATAACTATATTATAGACTAAACAATTAAGCAGCAATATACCTTTAGTATATCGCTGCTTAATTTTATATATCACATTCATTCTTAGTGACAAATAGAACTGATCTAGATATACCACACATGGCTAAGCATAAAAACATGAATAATCTAAATGTATATGAATGAGAAAGTAAGAAACTTAACAAAAGATGCAATATTTATAGCATTACTAACTGCGATTATCATAATACTTAAGTATTTTTTCTTTATGCTTGAAAGTATGCTTCTTTTAGTTATAAGTTTATTTATAGGTGTAAGATATCATAAATCTAATATAGAAAGAATAGTGCTTGTATCGCTATCATTATTCTTCCTATCTTTTCTATATTTTGATTTTTTAAGCATTCTTATATATATCTTACCAGGAATTATTTTAGGAATAGTTTCCCATTATTTATTAAAAATCATAAGAACATTACCTTATTACTTATCTACAATTTCTATTTATTTTATCGTTCATTCTTTAATTGAAATGTTATATGCATCACTACTATTGAATTTAAAATTTTATGATTATCTCATCTCCGGTATGGAATTTCCAGAAAGCATCACATCAAAACTTGGAATCACAGGACTAATTATTATTTTCTTTGGTTATAATCTATTTATGGCTTTAATGGAATCATTCATCATAAGAAGAGGCGTCTTTATATATGAAATCATAAAAACCAAACTTAAGAAAAACCAGTCAAACAACTAATATTTAATACATATCAGATAGAAATGGTATAATATTATTGTAAATATTAAATAAAAAAGGTGGACTATATGGAAATCGAAAGAACAGTTAAACTTAGAAGCGGTTATGAAATTCCAGTTCTCGCAATTGGAACTTGGCAAACACCAAATGAAATTGCATCACGTGTTGTTCAAGATGCAATAGAAGTCGGATATCGTCATATCGACACAGCTTCTGCTTATAAAAACGAAGAAGGAGTAGGTCAAGGTATCAAAAAAGCAAATATCGATAGATCAAAGCTATTTGTAACCACAAAAGTTCCTGCAGAAGTAAAAACATACGAAGAAACAAAAAAGGTAATTGATGAATCACTTGAAAAACTAGATTTAGAATACATTGATCTAGTTTTAATTCATGCACCAAAACCATGGGCCGTAATGTTCCTTCCAATCACTAAAAATTATGATAAAGCAAATCTTGAAGTATGGAAAGCAATGATTGAAGCTAAAGAAGCAGGTAAAATAAGATCTATTGGTGTTTCTAATTTCAAAATTAAAGATATTGAAAATCTAATCAATAACTCCACTGAAGTTCCAGAAGTTAATCAAATCCAAATTCATATTGGAAAAGTAAATACTGAACTAATCAATTATTGCAAAGAAAAAAATATTGTAGTTGAAGCATATTCTCCTATGGGAACAGGAAGACTCATCAAAAACAAAAAAATAAAAGAAATAGCTGATAAATACAACGTTTCTGTGCCACAATTATGTATTAAATATACATTAGATTTAGACACTGTTAGCCTTCCAAAGACAACTCACAAAGAATATATGATTCTAAATAAAGAAGTTGATTTTGAAATTAAAAAAGAAGATAAAGAAACATTAGATAATATGAAATTTCTTCTTTAATAATCATTATTTTAAGTTTTTGAAAAAATAAAAATTGATTTTTATTAATTATTATTATATAATAACTAACGCTGTAGGAAACTAATCCGATATGCTTTAGCACATGATTGGTGGATTATAAATATATGAAAAGGAGTGTAGATTAATATGTCACAACAATTAATCGACGAAATCACAGCTCGCTACATTAGAGATGATGTTCCTGAATTACGTCCTGGTGACACTGTTAAAGTAGCTGTTAAAATCATTGAAAATGAAAAAGTTATTAGACAACAAATTTTCGAAGGTTTAGTAATCGCTATCGAAGGCCACGGAGTATCTGAAACTTTTACAGTTAGAAAGATCTCATATGGTATCGGTGTTGAAAGAACATTCGCTCTACATTCACCAAGAATTGCTTCAATCGAAGTAGTTAGACATGGTATTGTTAGAAGAGCTAAACTCAACTACATCAGAAATCTTTCAGCAAAAGAATCAAGAATCAAGGAAAGACGTTAGATGTAATAATAAAGCCACACAGAAAGATTGTGTGGCTTTTTTATTAAAAAATTTCCCCAATGTCTTATAATATATTTGATTATATTTGAATATTGACAAAAAGCACATAAATGTGCAAAACGCAGATGATTGATATGTTTGAAAGAACCAAATATTTAAATCAGTTTATAATATAAAATTAACAAATAATACAATTGGAAATTATATTAATTGGTTTGAAGAGTCATTTTTATTAAATAAGGTTTTACGATATGATATTCAAAGAAAAGCATACATTAAAAGCCCATATAAAATATATTTTGAAGATATTGGAATTAGAAATGCAATTTTGAATTTTCGCGATATTGATGAGACAGATTTAATAGAAAATATTGTATATAATGAATTAAGATATAGAGGATACAATGTTGACGTTGGAGTGGTATCAATCAATGAAAAAACTGATAGAATTGTTAAGATTTTGTGAAGATTAGCACTTAACTGTTGCAAGTGCTAATTTTTAATGATATACTTAGGGCGTAAAAAGAAAAAAAACAAAAAAGGAGATGAAATTATGTATAATGATTTAACTTTATTTGGTAATAACTTCGATTTATTTGATCCATTCATTGATGACTTCTTTAAGGACTATAGACCTCAAAAACAAAAAGAATTACTCAAGACTGATATTATAGAAAACGACAAAAACTATGAACTAATCATGGATGTTCCTGGTCTTGAAAAGAAAGATATTGTGATTGAAGTCGAAAACGGCTATCTGACAGTAGAAGCAAAGAAAGAAAACAACAAAAAAGAAAAGAACGAAAAGCATTATATAAGAAAAGAAAGATCTTATTATACTGCTAAGAGAAGTTTCTATGTTGGTGAAGTTGAAGAAGCTCAAGTAAAAGCATCAATGGTTAATGGTGAACTTCATATCGAAATTCCAAAAGAAGAAAAGAAAGTTATTACCAAAAAAACAATTGAAATTGCTTAAAATTATTTGATAAAAAGTTAACAGATATTGCTAAATAAATGATATTTTAAACAATTTAGAAAAATGGCTATTTCTAGCCATTTTTCTTTATCAAAACACGTAATTTATGATAGAATAATACTAGGTTAATATTATGAATTATATTTTAAGAAAAGGAAACAAAGTTGAGCTGGATGGTGAGCCTTTAAACACCACTTTTTATAAATATTTAACACATCTATCGATGAGTTATTTTAAATCGATAGATGCTATGAGAAAAGCAACAAAAACATACTGCAATATAAAATCAGAAATGCCGATGTATTTATCAAAAGAAATCTTGTTAATGTATTCTGGAAACCTTCAATCTGATGATATAATTCTCATAAATTATTTCTCAATTAAAGACACAATAATTTATATAGATAAAACTACATTCATTTTTAAAGATGAAACCAAATTAACAATATCTATGTCTGAATATCGTGTTAAGAGAATGATAAAAAATGCTAAAAAACTTTATTCTTATGTTTTAGAAAACAACATTTAAAAATTTATTTTCAATATATTATTAAAAATAAAGCACTTTTCTTTGACTATAAAGAATAAAAATATTATAATTAATTTGTTGTAAACAACAAAAGGAGAAATTATGAAAAAATTAATTATTACCGATCTAGAATTAAAAGGTAAAAAAGTCTTAGTTAGAGTTGACTTTAATGTACCAATGAAGGATGGCGTTATCACAAACGACAATCGTATTGTTCAAGCTCTCTCAACTATCAAATATGTAGTTGAAAATGGCGGAAAAGCAATTCTATTCTCTCATCTTGGAAGAGTTAAGACAGAAGAAGATAAAGCAAAAAATTCTCTAGCTCCTGTAGCTAAGAGACTTGAAGAATTACTAGGAAAGAAAGTAGTATTCGTTCCTGTAACTCGTGGAAAATTATTAGAAGATGCAATCGCCAATATGAAAAATGGTGATGTGGTTATGTTTGAAAACACAAGATTTGAAGATATAAATGGCAAGAAAGAATCTGGAAACGACCCTGAACTTGGTAAATACTGGGCTTCACTCGGTGATGTATTCGTAAATGATGCCTTTGGAACTGCTCATAGAGCTCATGCATCTAACTCAGGTATTTCAGCAAACATCAAACAAACTGCAGCTGGCTTCTTAATGAAGAAAGAAGTAGAATTCATTGGTGGTGCTGTAGATAATCCAGTTCGTCCATTTGTTGCTATTCTTGGTGGATCTAAAGTATCAGATAAAATCGGCGTTATTGAAAATCTATTAGTTAAAGCTGATAAAGTTTTAATTGGTGGAGGTATGGCATACACATTCTATAAAGCACAAGGCTTAGAAATCGGTACATCTATTTGTGAAGAAGACAAAGTTGAACTTGCTAAAGACTTACTTGAAAAAGCTAATGGTAAAATTGTTCTTCCAGTAGATAACGTAGTTGCTAAAGAATTCAACAACGATTCTCCAAGCAAAGTTGTTAAAGCTACCGAAATCCCAGCTGATTATATGGGACTTGACTGTGGACCAGCTACAATTGAACTCTTCAAGAAAGAACTTGAAGGCGCTAAAACAGTAGTTTGGAACGGCCCTGTTGGTGTATTCGAAATGCCAAACTTCGCAAAAGGCACTAAAGCTGTATGTGAACTACTCGCTAATCTAAAAGGCGCTACAACAATTATCGGTGGTGGTGATTCTGCGAGTGCTGCAATCTCAATGGGATATGAATCTAAATTCTCTCACATCTCTACTGGTGGTGGTGCATCACTTGAATACTTAGAAGGAAAAGTATTACCTGGTGTTGCAGCTTTAACAGATAAAGAATAATGTCTGAATTAAGTAATCTTGGTGAAAGAATAAAAAGCCTTAGATTAGAAAATGATCTAACACAAGAAGAACTTGCGAATAGGTCAGAACTATCTAAAGGCTTTATATCTCAACTCGAAAACAACTTAACACTACCTTCAATTGGTACACTAGAGGATATCTTAGAAGTTCTTGGTTCTTCGTTGTCAGAATTCTTTGGCGAATCACCTGTTGATGAAAAGATAGTCTTTACAAAAAATGATTTTTTTGAAAAAGAGGATCAAGAACTAAAACATAAAATAGAATGGCTTGTTCCAAATGCTTTAAAATATGAGATGGAACCAATTCTAATCACTCTAGCCCCAGGTGGTAAAAGTGATCAAGATGATCCTCATGCTGGCGAAGAATTCGGCTATGTACTTGAAGGAGAAATTACTCTTAAACTAAACAATAAAAAATATAAAGTCAAAAAAGGTGAAAGTTTTTATTATCAATCGCACGTTCAACATCAAATAGAAAACAATACAAATAAAAAAGCATTGGTTATTTGGATATCAACTCCACCAATGTTCTAGGAGAATTATGAGAAAATATATTATTGCTGGAAATTGGAAGATGTTTAAGACAAGAGGAGAAGCAATCAACTTCCTTCTTCAAGTTGCTGATAAAGTTCCATCTTCTGAATTAGTTGACTCTGTGGTTTGTACACAAGCTCCAATCCTAAGAGATTGTGTTAAAAGACAAGGAGATAATTTAAAAGTTGGTGCTCAAAATATGCATTATAAAGATAGTGGTGCATATACTGGCGAAACATCTGCTTTATTACTTCAAGAACTTGGAGTAACTTATGTAATTATTGGTCACTCTGAAAGAAGAGCTATGTTTAATGAAACTGATGAAACTGTTAATTTAAAGATTAAACAAGCTTTCGCATTTAATCTTTTGCCAATAGTATGTGTTGGAGAATCATTAGACATAAGAGAAGCTGGTACAACTGATGAATTCGTTAGAAATCAAGTTGTGAAAGCTCTTGATGGTATTTCAAAAGAAGATGTTCTAGATTTGGTATTCGCATATGAACCAATCTGGGCTATTGGAACCGGTAAAACTGCAACTCCAAAGATGGCTGAAGAAACTTGCAAAACAATCAGAAACACAATCGCTGAAGTATATGACAAAGATACTGCATCTAAAGTTAGAATTCAATATGGTGGATCTGTAAATCCTCAAAACATTGATGAATTACTTGCAGAAGAAGATATCGATGGTGCTTTAATTGGTGGTGCTAGTTTAGATCCAGACAAATTCTTAACAATGGTTAATGCTGCTTTAAGACACTAATTTAGTTAACTATTAAATAATATTTGGAAGTGTATTAAAATACACTTCTTTTATTTAAAATTATATAATACTTATAGACAAACCATATATCATTATTTATAATGAAAACATAAATCGTCAATTAAATGTTTCAAACATTTATTAACGCCTAAGTCATTTAAATCATAAAAAACAGCTTTAATATTGTTGACTAGTAAAAATGAGAAACAATTTCTCGCTTTGAGAACTAATCTTAAAACTAGTTGAAGAAGGAGAAGTTTATGGAACAGGGTGAACCTAAGAATCAAAATGACAACAACACACAAATTAACATAGAAAACGATAAAAAGCCTGCCAAGCATCGTCATTTACTTTTGATGATATTGCTTGCGCTTCTTATGTTATTTACTGTGTCTGCTATCGTTGTGACAAGTGTAATAATCATTAACCGTACTACTCGTGAACATCGTACAGAAATCATTGAAGACGCCGCAAAACTTGCGACCACATATATCGATGGTGATATGGTAGAAGAATGGATGGAAAATGGTCAAGATGCAGACTATGAAAGAACTGCAGATATGCTTGAGAGAATACTAAGAAACACTCCATTCCTTCAATATCTTTATGTTTATCAAATCAAAGAAGATGGATGCCATGTTGTTTTTGATTTTGATTCAGTTGATGAAGAAGGTGAACTCGAAGAAGCTGGAGCTTTTAAAGAAGTTCTCGAGTTTGATAAAAGCTTTGAAGATGCAATTCCTACTTTACTAGCCGGTGGTGAAGTTGATACGATTGAAACTGTAGACACATATGGTTGGTTGCTTACCCGATATGAACCTGTATTTAATTCCGAAGGTAAATGTGTTTGCTATGTCGGAGCCGACTTATCAATGAAAGGTGTACATGATTATGTAGCAAATTATGTAATCTGGATAACAGTCATTGCTGGCATTTTCTTAATTGGCTGTATTTTATTAGGAATGAGAATATATATTGGAGCTCGTCGTGCTGACCAAATGGATAGTTTACTAGAGCGCCAAAAACATGATAAAGAACTTACACGTGAGATCATTGAAGCTTTTGCAAAGGTTGTCGATTTAAAAGATGCTTATACACAAGGTCATTCCTTCCGTGTTGCTAAATACACAGAGATGCTTTCAAGAGAACTTGGATGTGATGAAGAAACAATAGAAAAATATCATAACATCGCTCTTATGCATGATATAGGCAAGGTTGGTATCCCAGATAGTGTTCTTAATAAACCAGGTAAATTAGATGACGATGAATATAATCTAATTAAATCACACACGTCAAGAGGATATGATGTTCTAAAAAACATCAGCATCATGCCAGAAATAGCTATTGGTGCACAATCTCACCACGAAAGACCCGATGGAAAAGGATACCCTCTTGGCTTAAAAGAAGCAGAGATACCACGTGTTGCTCAAATCATCGCAGTTGCTGACTGCTTTGATGCAATGTATTCAAACCGTCCATATAGACCACGTATGAACTTTGAAAAAGTGGTATCAATCATAAAAGAAGCTTCAGGCACACAATTATCACCAAATGTTGTAGAAGCATTCTTAAGACTTGTAGATAAAGGCGAACTTCGTGACCCTGATGATCACGGAGGTGGTAGCACAGAATCGATTGAAAACATTCGTAATGATAAATAAATGTCTTTAAATAAATACAAACTTATCAACCTCGAATTTGAAATAAGGATATTAACTATCTAGATCCGCTTCTAGATAGTTTTTATATGAAAAAGCACTTTTGATGTTATCTTAAGTGCCCAAATATTTTATCTTAAAATTTGTGTTAATGAGAGAACTAGTTTTATTATTCTTCAATAATTGTTGTACCAATGGATCTTAAATTTACTTTAGATACGTGTCTAGCGCCAAAAATGTCTTTCATTTTTTCAATAAATTCAATTTGTTCGTCAATATGAACATAAGCTATTACTGTTCCCTTAAATCCACCACCATGAACCCTAATTGCCCCATTTTTAAGATATTTTTTTCCAATGTTATATGCGAGTGCAATTCCTTGTTTAATATCTTTATCAATATAACAATTTTCAAGCATCTTATATGATGATTCTCCACTTTCATTAACTAATCTTAAAAATTCTTGAGTATCTCCATCTTTAAGTGCTTGATATGCAGCTTTTACACGTTTATTTTCATCATAATAATGCATCGCTCTTAGAATCGCTCTTCCACCAACTTTTCTTTTTAATATAGGAATAGAGTTATAAAAATCTTTTTCACTTACCTCACGTAGATTTTCTTTATTAAAGAATCTACTAACCTTAGCCATATCATCTCTAATGAGACGATAATTATTTGTTAGGTTCGCATGTGAGCCACCAGTGTCTATTAGAACGATTCGGTAATCTTTCAAGAATAAATTAAAGTTCTCTATATGAGGAGAAGAAGAATCTTTAAAATCAACATAATTGAATCCGCCTAGTGCAATTCCAGTTTGGTCAAGAAGCCCAGATGGTTTTTTAAAATAATTGTTTTCAGAAAACTGACTGATTTTTGCGAGTTCCATCGGTATAATTTTATTATCATTATATAGATAGTTTAATATTTGAGAGATCATTAATTCAAAAGACGCACTAGATGATAATCCGGCACCTTTATATATATTAGATGTCATCGATGATGAAAAACCACCGATCTTATATCCTAAAGAATTAAATTTAAAACATATTCCTCTAATTAAAGCATTAGATGATGATATCTCATCATCACGAATGCTTAAATCATTTAAATCAACAATTATCTTGTCAACATATCCTTCGCTGCTGATGATGATCAGATTATCATTTCTTTTTTTCACAGCCGCAAAAATATCTAAATCGATTGCGCTTACTAGCACAAGACCGTTATTATGATCTGTGTGATTTCCAAGAACTTCAATTCTTGCAGGAGATGAAAAGAAGTAGTTAGGATATTCTCTAAATTTATTAAAGAAATCATCTGATATTTTATCTTTTCTATTAAAATACCATTGTTTTTTCATTCGATATATTTTTTCAATGTTAGACATTATTTCACCTCGAGTTCAATTGATTCTAAAAACCTAAATAGTGCTAGCTGACCATCGATAGTATCTTTAAAAATACTATTATCTTTTAATATCTTTTCTGATATTTTGCCAATTTCATATTTAACGAGTGCACTTGCGGCTTCTCTACTATTTTTTCTACCATATTTAACAACCAAATTATTTATGAATGGGATATGTTTTTCTAATGATGAATTAGATTCTATAATATCAGAGATTGAATAATTAGTTGATGATAATATTTCAATCATTAGATTCATTTCATCTTTTAATCTTGCAGGAAGAATAAAAAATCCAGCAGATTCCATAAGCCCAATTGGTTCATCTTTAATATTTAAATTTTCATATCTTGTGTTAAATATACCACTAGGATATTCTTTAGTATTATAGTTGTTTCTTGGGATTAGATAAACGGTATATGTGTCGCCTGATTTTGTCGATAAAATAATCATTGAACTATGTCTTACACCATTATCATCGCCAACGAGTCCTATTTCATCATCATTATGTTTTTTGAAATTATTAATGATGATTTCAGATAATTTAAAAATAGATGATTTGTTTTTGGATCTTAATTTGAAACAAGAAATATGCCAATCTAAATATTCTATTTCACAATCAGGAATCTCTTTCTTTCTTAAGATATACCTAGGTTTTGCGTGAGTTATTAATAAATCTCTTTTACCGCATTCATAATGCATATGACTTAAGTGACTGCTTCCGACATTTTTAAGATCGGAATTAATACCAATAAAGAAATTAGGAAATTGGTCTAAGAAAAGAAGTTCATTTTGAACAGTCTTTTTAGTAATATACATTGGAATATGTTCAAGATTTACTAAAATAGAATGTTCAGAATAATATGAATATTTTGATAATTGAAAGAACCAATCTTCATTTATTAGTTTGATTGGGATAACTCGTAAATTTGATTTAGATAAATCATTCCTAGAATTAAATAAGCCAACATTAGAATAACAAAGATCACATTTTGGATAGATAGAAGAACTAGTTTCTAACTCTGTAGGTTTAAAAGTGTTTATCGATAACATGATATCGTTAATTTCACCTTCATATAACCATTCAACGTTCAGATATCCATCACTACTCATAAGGTAGTTATTGTGAATAGATAAATTATATAAATAACTCACAGCTTGATCAGCGCCTTCACGCTCTTTGATTTCATTAAATTTCTTAATGACATCTTTAGGCCTTGGCGAAATTAATGACATGATATTACCTATATCATCAACACTTAGATTTTCTTTTATTTTTTTAAGTTCATCGATGATAGGAAGTGGAGAAGAGAGCTTCTTAATTTCCTCAATATCGATTTCACCTTGATATGGTGCTATAACACCTAGAGCGTGAAGAAGCCCATTTCGCACAAAAACAACATCTTCACTTTCGAGGTCAAGATATAGTGTTGCATATAAAATTAGCTTTTCAATAATCAAATCTACCATATATATCTACCTAATTTCAAAAATATAATCGATGTAATGATTATATAGTGTTCTAGCTTTAAGTGTTAAACCATCTGGTGAATAAAACTTACTTAGTCTGTTTGGCTCAACTGCAATTCCAAGGTGTGGTGAGTCAGCTACATCACCAAGATAAATATAATTATCTGTCTGATTGTTTGTGTAGATAGTGACATCTGTATAAGATGATTTAATATTTACACATCTACCTGATTCTTTGTCATATAGACTTATATCAAGTGGTTTAGAACCAGTAAATAGATGATCATATCCCTTTGTTGGAAATAATACATCATCACTATATATATCTTTTCCAATTAGCTTTGGCATTCTAAAATCAAATTCTTTTGTCACAACTGTTTTTTCAACTGGAATAAGATTTGCATCGCAAGTATAGAAATATCCTTTGTTTATTGTAAGTTCATGATTTAGAATATCTCTTCTTAGATTTCCAGATAGATTAAAATAGATATGACTAGAAATATTTAAAACAGTATCTTTCGATGAGATTGCTTGAATTTCTATTCTCATCTTATTTTCATTCATAAAAAGATGATAAATAACTCTAAGTTCTATGTCACCAGGAAAACCATCTTCCATATCTTTAGTAAATAGATAAAAAGTTATTTTTGTTTCCTCAGCTATTTCATCAATCTTGAAATCAAAGAGTTTAAAAGCGGATGTTGATAAACCACTGTGAAGCAAATATTTTTTTCCATCTGTATTCACATGATATGGCTTATCATTTAGTTTAAAATCACCATTTTTTATTCTTCCTGCAACTCTTCCGATAATCGCTCCAGCATATTTTGAATTGTTGTAATAGTAGGCATATTGTGGAGTTAGAGTGATTATCTCTTTTCTATTGTTTCTATCTAGCATTTCAATTAAATAAACACTTGCTCCATAATTAGAAAGAACAATATGAAAATTATTGTTGTTTAGGTGATCTATTAATTTTAATCCTCTAGCTTGATTGATTACCTTATACATACTACCTCAAAAAATTGATTAAAAATAGGAAATAATTTCTATTTTTATACATTTTTTATTCTTTTCAAATAAATTATAACATATTGTACAAAAAATATTGTATAATATTTTTATAATGGAAAAAGGAGGTAAGATGATGTGATTTGCCCAAAATGTGGAATAGAAAACGATGATAGTCAAAGCATTTGTAGTAGTTGTGGCGAAGTCTTAACTCCTGGTTTTATTATGTGTCCATCCTGTGGGAAAGTCTTAAAAGAAGGAGAAAAATATTGCCCAAGATGTAAAAAGCCGGTGTTTGAAAAAATCGTTGTGAACGAGAATAAAATTGAACATATGGCTTATACACCTAGATATATTGTGAAAGCACCCTTTTCTTTTCCGTCAGTCCTTGCGATTATGCTTTTTATGGTATATTCACTAATATTCAATATTGTAAGACTCAATATTCAATATAAAAGTGAAGGACCATTCAATATCTTTTTAAAGTTCTTATCTATGGAAACAAGACCGATTGTCTTAGTAGTTCTTGCGGTTCTATCAATTACGACATTCATAAAAAGAGTTGTGGTGAATAGAACCAACAGCACTTACGAAGAACTAAATAAAAAACTTGTTTCATTAAAGTGCTTTATCCTAGCCGATGCAGTTGCCTTCTTTGTATATTTTTTCATCTCTTTTTGGCCATCAATGTTTGATCATCAAGAGACTGAATATGCCTCTATATATGTCATTGGAGGTGTTATTGGGATTTTAATTTTTATTCTCTCAATTATGTCACTTCCAGCATTTTTTAGAGAAGCTAAAGTTCGAACTAGATAATAGCTTAGATATTTATTTTCATAAAATTTAGAATTTTATGCTAATATAGAATAAGAACGAATAGGACTATCGCCAAGTGGCTTAAGGCAACAGGCTCTGACCCTGTTATTTCGGGGGTTCGAAACCCTCTAGTCCTGCCAGTTCTTTTTTTGTAAGAAAGAAAATCTTGCATGATACTTATTTTTATTTTTACTAGGAGAAAATCTATATGGTATTTGGAAAAAACGTAAATAGATATTATCTCAAATATTGGTATTTTATTGCGATTGGTGTCGTATCTTTACTCATTGTCGATATTTTCGGAAGCGTTCTACCACCTCTAATCGCATCAGACATAGTTGATCACATCGATAAAGGATTAATATCTATTGATAATTATAAAGATTATCTCATACCACAGGCTTTAAAACTTCTTGGCTGTGCTCTTGTGAGTTTTGTATCAAGATTTTTATGGAGATTTGGTTTTATGTCTATCGGACATCGAGTTGCGAGAGACTTAAGACATAGAATGTTTAAAAATTCGCTCACATTATCACAAACATTCTATAACGACAATAAAGTCGGTGGTTTAATGAGTTATTACATCAACGATGTTCAAGCTGTTGAAGAATCATTTGCTTGGGGTATAATGGAAACATTTGATTCTCTCTTCCTAACATCTATCATTTTATTTGAAATGTTCAGCGCTAGCTGGCAGATTACATTATTTTGTCTAATTCCTCTTGTATTGATACTTGTAATTGCACTATCATCTGATATAGTGCTCGAAAGAAGATATAAAGTTAGACAAGATAATTTTGAAAAATTAAGCGATTTTACTCAAGAATCATTCTCAGGTATTAGAGTTATCAAAGCTTTTGTTAGAGAAAGAAAAGAATATGAAGCATTCATGGTTAGAAACAAAGAAAACGAAGAAGCTAACATGAGATATTTAAGGTTCGATATTCTATTTATGAACTTTATTGAATTATTTATCTGGGGAGCATATTTCGCTATTATTTTCGCTGGTGCCTATTTCAATTTAGTTAGAGGCGAAATCACAATCGCAGTACTCATCTTATTCGTTAAATATTTTGATACCTTAATTTGGCCAATGTTTGCGATAAGTGAGATTATCAATATTCGTTCTCGTGGTAAAGCATCACTCGTAAGAATCGATGAGATATTAAATGCTAAAAGCGATTTAATTGATACTTGTGACCCAGTTCCACTAGGCGACATCAAAGGTGCAATTAAATTTGATCATTTAACATTTTGTTATCCATCTAAGAAAGATATCAAAGCACTTGATGATGTATCATTTGAAATCAAACCTGGTGAATTTGTGGGTATCATCGGAAGAACAGGTTCAAGTAAAACAACATTAGTTAATCTTTTACTAAGATTATATAATGTAGGCGAAAATCAAATATTCATCGATGATGTTGATATTATGAAGTATAGCGTTAAAGATGTGAGATCTTTAATCGGCTATGTTCCTCAAGACAACTTCCTATATTCATCAACAATTGAATCAAATATCGCTTTCAGTTCTAAAAAATCAGATATAAATCAAGTTATTAAGAACGCAAAAATAGCTGGAGTTCACAAAGATATATCAGAATTTAAAGAAGGATATTCAACTATTCTTGGGGAAAGAGGTGTATCAGTATCTGGCGGACAGAAACAGAGAATCTCTATCGCAAGAGCTCTCTATAAAGATCCTAAGATCTTAATATTAGATGATTCACTTTCAGCAGTAGATACTAAAACTGAATCTGAAATCTTACAATATCTAAAAGAAGAAAGAAAAGGAAGAACAACCATTCTTATCGCTCACAGAGTATCATCAATCAAAGATGCTGATAAGATATTAGTTCTTGATAGTGGTGGTAAATTATCAGGTTTCGATAATCACGAAAACCTCCTCAAAAACAACACTATCTATAAATCTATCTACAATCTCCAAAAACTTGAAGAGGAAGGAGGTGTAGAACATGTCTAAGAAAGAAGAAAGAAGAAAAAGAAGAGAGTTAAAAAGAATCGAGAAAAAAGAAAAACTAAAAGAATTCTATAATGAAGATGATTCTAGAAACATTACTGATAAGGTCTTAATTAAAAGATTATTCAAATACATTAGACCTTACATGAAGAACTTCATTATAATTCTAATTAGTGTTCTTATCTCTTCGTTCTTAATGAGCTATCTTAATATCGCTATTGGTTGGGTAATCACTATGTTAAATGGTGAAGATCCTGAAGGCATGTTTGTATCGGGTAGTGTAATTAGAAATATCTTTAATTTCGCCCCAACAATCAGTTTTGGTGATATCACAAAGATATGTTTGTTCATGTTAGGGTTAATCCTCTTATCAACTATAATCACTTACTTTAGAGGCCTAGCACTAAGTAAACTAGGTCAAAGAATTTTATATGACATCAGAGGAGAATTATTCGAACATATCGAAAAATTATCTCTAAGTGAAATCGATAGAACTCCAGTTGGTAAATTTGTAACGCGGGTTACAAATGATACCAACTCCCTATCAGATCTATTCACAAATGTCCTAATTAACCTAGTATCGCAAATAACTTTGCTTGTATATGGTGTTGTATTCTTATTCTTACTGAACTGGCGACTAGCTTTAATTGTCTTTACTGTAATGCCATTTATCATAGTCGCAACGTTCTTCTTTAGAAAATTCTCGAGAATTCAATTTAGAAAAATCACACACTGTCGTTCTAAATTAAATTCATATCTATCAGAAAACTTATCTGGAATGAAGATTACACAAATCTTCAACAAAGAAGATACAAAAGAAGAAGAATTCGATGAACTAGCTGAAAGACTAAGAAAGGAACAGAGAAATGCGATGATATTATTTGGTTTATTTAGACCATTCATCTATACTCTCTACCTTGTCTCTACAGTTCTTATCTATTATTATGGTTCAGTTCATGTGCTATCAGCTGATATCGCTTTTGATTTAGGTAATCTAACTTCATTTGAAATGTTAAACATGAATCTATTTAACCCAATCCAAAGCATAGCTCAAATGTATAATGTCATTCAAAGCGCTTTCGCTAGTGCCGAAAAGATCTATACAATCTTAGATACTAAATCATCGATCAAATTATCAGAAAATCCAATAAAAGCCGATAACTTTAGAGGTGAAATAGAATTTAAGAATGTTTGGTTTAAATATAAAGAAGAATGGATTATCAAAGGTATGTCATTCCATGTCTATCCTGGTGAGACAGTATCATTTGTCGGTCCAACAGGTGCTGGTAAAACCACAATCTTATCACTAATTGGTAGGTATTATGACTGTCAAGAAGGTGAAATTCTAATAGATGGTGTAAACATCAAAGACTATGACATATATTCTCTAAGAAGAAATATTGGTGAGATGCTTCAAGATGTATTCTTGTTTACTGGAACAATCAAAGAAAACATCACACTAAGAGATGATTCAATCACCGATACTGAAATAATTGAAGCATCTAAATATGTCAATGCTGACCAATTTATTTCACTTTTGCCAGATGGTTATAATGAAATCGTCAAAGAAAGAGGGAACAATTATTCACAAGGACAACGTCAGCTTCTCTCTTTCGCAAGAACAATCGTCTATAAGCCAAAGATGATTATTCTTGATGAAGCAACTTCCAATATTGATACTGAGACAGAAGTATTGATTCAAGATAGTTTAGAAAAGATTAAATCTATCGGAACTACTATAATGGTTGCCCATAGACTCTCAACAATTCAACACAGTGATAAGATAATGTTTATCGATGGTGGTAAGATAGTTGAATGTGGTAATCATCAAGAATTATTAAAAGCTAAAGGTAGATATTATAATCTTTATATGCTTCAATATGAATAAAAAAGAAATCTCCAAGTTCTAAACCAACTTGGAGATTTTTAGATTACATCCTATCATACATCTCATCTATTTGAAGAACTAAATAGTAGTTCTCATCGATAGATTTTATGATATCATTTATCATCATTCTTACTTCATCTTTACTATATTTAAAATCGAGAGGTATTTCACAATCAAATAAGATATTTGTATGAGTATCACCTTTTACTATTCTAAAATCATGAATATCCATACTTTCATCCATCTCTTTGATTTTATTTCTTATTTTATCTCTTAATTCACGTGTGAATTCATCATCATAGTCTATTGGATCTAAGTGAATTGTAAGATCGATATTTTTATTGTTTCTAAAATCTCTTTCGATATTGTCGATAATATCGTGAGAGATGGAGATTGGAACCTTGCTGGAAACTTCTGCATGTGCTGTCATAAAGAGTTTTGTAGGTCCATAAGTGTGGCATACAATATCATGAACACCAAGTATACCATCATATGATAATATTTCATGCTTAAATTCATTTATTTTTGCTGCATCTGGTGTTTCACCAATCAAAGGCCCACTAGCCTCTCTTATAAGTTCAATAGAAGAATATAGAACATATAGTGATACAAGTACACCGATATATCCATCGACATTTGCACCAAATGATATGAATATAATTGTACCTATTAGAACCGCAAAAGTCGATATTGCATCATTTATTGAATCTCTACTTAAAGCTTTTAAAGAGATAGAATTAATAGCTTTAGATATCGATCTATAAAATAAACTCTGCCAAATTTTAACTAATATTGAAATTGATAGAATGATTATTGTGACTAAATCAAATTTAACTTCGCTAGGATTAATTATTTTAGTAATAGATTCTTTTAGTAGTAGAAGCCCAATTGAAAACATCAGTACAGCGACAATTAGTCCTGATATAAATTCGATTCTTTGGTGGCCAAAAGGGTGATCTTTATCAGCCTTTTTTATCGATAATTTATATCCTACAATCGTTATGATCGATGAAAATGAATCTGTAAGATTGTTTATGGCATCGCTGATAATCGATATTGAAAATGTGATAATTCCAAGTATCACTTTTAGTATTCCAAGAAGCATATTAGATATGATTCCGACAATACTCGCAAGAACACCATATTTCACCCTTACAGTTTCATCACCGGTATTTTTATAATTTTTGATGAATAGTTTTCCAAATAGTTTGTACATATTCAAAAACTCTCCTTTAATATCTATAATTTTAGCATAGTTAATTAAATTAGTTTCATAAATGCTCTATAAAATATCGCCTAAATAATATATAATATTTTTAGGCGAATAAAATGAGTATCAACATTGAATCTTCTTATTCATTTAATGGTTCTTTGATCAGAAAAGAAGATCTGGTCTATTTTAAGGATTATGGTTATAAAGAGCTAGGACTTGTAGATAACAATACAGCATTTTTTGTCATGTTCTATAAAGAACTAATTAGCCTAAATATAAAGCCTATTCTAGGCTATAGAGTAAAAGGTTCTCTTTATGATTATATTTTATATGCCAAAAATTATGATGGATATAAAGACATCTTATCTTTTGCATCATCAATAAACAATAAATTCCCAGTCTCATTTTCATCTATCATTAAATCAAAAAATATTTATTATTGTCTAGATCTATCTTATTTTGAATCTACAGATTTATCTGATATAGACAAAGAATATAATATTTTAAAAGATTCAAATTTAGATGTCACTCTTGGTGTTGATTTTGAATTTTATCCTTGCGAAGCATTAATATATCCTTTAGTAAAGGATAAATATAATGCCATCATCATTCAAAAGGTTAAATATATTCATCGTGAAGACAAAAAAGCATCGGAGATTTTAGAATCTATTCTCACAGGCAAAGAACTTAAAGAATCTAACCTATTTGATACTTTATATGAATCATCATATCATCTAAAGACATATGATGAATTTTTGCATGAATATAAAGAATATGATTCATTAATCAATTCTACTAAAGCTTTTACTAGTTCACTCAATGTCACCATTGAGTTTAGCAAACATTTTCCTATATATCCATCAAGAAAAGATATCCCAGCTGATATCTATTTAAAAAAACTATCTTATAAAGGTTTATCAAGAAGACTAGAAGGAACTCAAAAAGACACTAGAACATATAAAGAAAGATTAGATTATGAATTAAATATCATAAGAGAAATGGGTTTTTCAGATTATTTTTTAGTCGTCTATGATTATATATTATATGCTAAAAAACATAATATATATGTTGGACCTGGAAGAGGTAGTGCCGCATCAAGTTTAGTATCTTATTCACTTGGAATAGTCGATATCGATCCAATCGAATTTGATCTTTATTTTGAAAGATTTTTAAATCCAGAAAGAGCGACTATGCCCGATATCGATACTGACTTTGAAGATATTAAACGTGATGATGTAATAAAATATGTTGTAGAAAAATATGGAGAAAATAGAGTCGCACTTATCTCTACATTCCAAACATTCCTCGCTAAAAGTGCAATTAGAGATGTTTCAAAATATTTCGATATTCCAGATCTCATTATCGCTCATATATCAAAGATAGTTGATGAGTCCAACAATTCCCTCAAGAAAGTGTTAGAAAATAAGACGATAATGAAGATGATGATCGATGATATCGATATATCTAAAATGCTTACTATAGCCGCTAAAATTGAAGGTCTACCAAGATCGACAGGAACTCATGCGGCCGGCGTTATTATTTCTGATCAAGATCTAACGGAATACAGCGAAGTTCATATTGGACTCAATAATTTTAAACAGACAACATATGATTCAGATACCTTAAAAGAAGTAGGTCTTTTAAAGATGGATTTCTTATCTTTAAGAAATCTAACTATTCTTCATGAAATCGTATCTGATATAGAAAGAAATAATAACTTTAAACTAGATTTAAATTCGATTCCTCTCGACGACAAAAAAACATTTAAGTTACTAAGAGAAAAATCAACTTCAGGAATATTTCAATTTGAATCACCGGGTATGACAAGATTAATCAAAGATATGAAAATAGATAATTTTAAAGATCTATCTATTTCAATTGCCCTCTTTAGACCAGGTCCTATGGACAACATCAAAGAATTTATTGAAAGAAAAGAAAATAAATCTAAAATCACATATTATGATGAATGCCTAAAGGGCATTCTAGCTGAAACAAGAGGTATCATAGTCTACCAGGAACAAATAATGGCAATAGTATCGACCTATTCGGGCTTAACCAAGGCTGAAGGTGATAATTTTAGAAGAGCTATGAGTTCTAAAAACCAAGAATTAATCTTGTCTTTAAAAGATAAATTCTTTAGTGGTGCAGCATCACTAAATAGAGATCCTAAAAACACAGAATTATTATTTAATGATATATTAAAATTCTCTGGTTATGGTTTCAATAAGAGCCACTCGGTAGCTTACAGTAAGATATCTTATTATCTAGCTTATTTAAAAGCCAATTATTCTAAAGAATTTATGGCTAATCTCTTATCTAATTCTCCAGCAAGTCTTTCTAATAAATATATCAAAGAAGCAATAGATTTATCTATTAAAGTCTTACCACCAGACATAAGGTTTTCTAGCTTTAGATATAAAGTTTATAAAGATAAAATCTATATGCCTCTCACATCGATTAAAGGAATCGGATATGATTATACTAAATTGATAATGAAAATAAGAGATGACAACAACATCTCCTTCGAGCTCTTTGTGAATAAATCCAAAGATCTAATTCCAAGAGAAATAATCGAGGATTTAATATTTTCTGGAGCCTTTGATTACACCTCTTACAATAAAAATACAATGATCTCATCACTCGATGGGCTCTATGAATTTGATACAGCGCTTGTCAAAGGGCTCAAAGGATCAAAAGTATTAAAATTAGACGAATATGATTTTGATTATCTTAAGATTAAAGAATATGAGCTCTTAGGATTCAATCCTAAATATCATCCAATCAAAAAATATACAGGAGATTATCCAAAAATCTCTGATATTGAACTTGGCCAAAACAATATCCAAATTGTAGCATATCTTTCAAATCTAAAAATAATTAAAACTAAGACTGGTGATTCAATGGCCCATTTCTATTTAGAAGATGAATATATGATAAGAAAGGGAGTATTGTTTTCTAAAGATTATTATAAATGTGCTCACTATCTAAAGACAAATACCATATACATAGTATCTGGTAGTTATAAAGAAAACAAAAATGAACCAGAATTTATTGTAAGAGAGTTAAAAAATATCGATGTTTAAACTAGTAAGCCCTTTTACCCCATCAGGAGACCAAGAAGAAGCGATTGAAAAACTCGTCTCTAACATAAATAATGATGTTAAGGAACAGATACTTCTTGGCGCAACCGGTACTGGTAAAACTTTTACAATCGCAAATGTAATCGAAAGAGTTAATAAAAAAACTCTTGTTTTAGCACACAATAAAACTCTCGCTGGTCAGCTCTATATGGAGCTAAAAGAACTATTCCCAGAAAACAGAGTTGAATATTTTATCTCATATTATGATTATTATCAGCCTGAAGCCTATGTTGTATCATCTGATACATACATAGAAAAAGAGGCTGATATCAACGCTGAAATAGATAAACTTAGAAACTCCGCTACTGCATCTCTTCTTGAAAGAGATGATTGTATCGTAGTTGCCTCAGTTTCTTGTATATATGGTATTGGTTCACCTGATTCATATGAGAATCAGATGTTTGTCATAAGGCATCATGAAAAAATCACCAGAAAAGATGTGATTAGAAAACTAACTGATGCTTTCTATGTTAGATCAAAAACCGATCTAGAGCGAGGAACTTTTCTTGTCAAAGGGGATATTATCGATATTCTTCCACCATATTCATCTTTAGAAGCGATAAGAATTGAACTCGATTTTGATGAAGTAATTTCTATTAAAGAAATAAATATAGAATCTTATCACGCAAATAAAGAATTAGAAATCGTTTCTATCTATCCAGCAACCCAGTTTGTGACCGATAAAAATACTTTAGATGAATCTTTAAGAAGAATAGAAGAAGAGCTCACAGAAAGAATTAAATATTTTAATGATAATAATATGCCACTTGAGGCTGAAAGAATCAAAGAGAGAACTAGATATGATCTTGAAATGCTTCGTGAGATTGGAACTTGTTCTGGGATTGAGAATTATTCAAGACACTTAGCCCTAAAAGGTCCAAATGAAACACCATATACTCTTCTTGACTATTTAGGTGATGATTATTTAATCATCATCGATGAATCACATGTGACAGTACCTCAGGTTAGAGGTATGTTTAATGGCGATAGGAGTAGAAAACAAGCGCTTGTCGATTATGGATTCCGTCTTCCAAGTGCCCTCGATAATAGACCTTTAAATTTCAAAGAATTTGAAGAAAGACTCAAACAAGTCATCTATATGAGCGCAACTCCAGGCGATTATGAAAAGATGAGAGGTCCAATTGTTGAACAGATTATTCGTCCATCATTCCTTCTAGATCCTATTGTGAAAATAAGGCCTTGTAAGAATCAAATAGATGATGTTGTAAGAGAAGTAGATAAAACCATCAAGGATGGTTATAGAACTCTCATCACAACTCTAACAATCAAGATGAGTGAAGATTTATCAGCTTATCTTAAGAAACTAAATTATAAGGTAGCTTATCTTCACAGTGAAATAAAAGCACTTGAACGTCTTGAGATAATTAGAAAACTTCGTCTTGGTGAATATGATTGTCTAGTTGGTATAAACCTTCTTCGTGAAGGTTTAGACATACCAGAAGTATCTAAAATATTAATTTTAGATGCTGATAAGGAAGGCTTCTTAAGAAGTGAAAGATCTCTCATTCAAACAATCGGAAGAGCCGCCAGAAATGAACATGGTGAAGTAATTCTTTATGCTGATCAAATGACTGATTCTATTATTAATGCGGTAAAAGAAACAGAAAGAAGACGCAAGATTCAAGAAGAATATAATAGAATAAATGGTACTATTCCAAAGACTATCATAAAGCCTATAGGTGATGCATTCGTATTATCTAAAGAATTAAAAGATATAGAAGAAAAAGGTAATAGAATCGATTATTCAAAGATGCCTAAGAAAGAAAGAGATAAGATTCTAGATCATATGGAAAAAGAGATGCTTAAGGCCGCTAAGAATCTCGATTTTGAAAGAGCGATGGAAATTAGAGATGCTCTATTTGAAATAAGACAAGAGATAGAAGATGGAAAGCATAATAAATAATGAATATAAAGTAACCTGTATAGGAATTAATAATTATGCAAAAGGAATCACAAAACTTGATTCTCTTTTGTGTTTTGTTGATGATTTATATCCAGGTGAAGAAGCAATCATCAAAATCACAAAAGAAGAAAAGAATCTAGTATATGCTAAAGTTATTAAATATTTAAAAAGATCACCTCATAGAATAGATCCTGTATGTGATCATGAAGATTCTGGTAGTTGTCCCCTAAATAACATCTCCTATGAATATGAACTAGAACTCAAGAAACAAATCATAAGAAATAATCTAGAACACACTTTAAATATTAATCTAAATGATATAGATATTATCTCAGGAGATAAAATCAAAGGCTACAGAAACAAAGTTACTGTATTCTTTAAAAAAGATAAAGATGATAATCTCTATTTTGGTTCTTTCAAAGAAAAAACCAATGATTTAATCAAAATCAATTCTTGTGTTCAAATAGATGATTTATTTATTGAAATAATCGATAGATTATTATTATCTATTAAAAATTATAATTTAAAGATATGTGACTTTAATTTAAAAAAAGGTTATATTAAAGGTGTATCTATTAGAAAATCAGAATACACAAACAAGATAAATCTAATGATTTTATCTAGAAAAGATTATCATAAAGAATTTGATTTAATCGCAAAAGAATTATCAACTATCTATCCAAATATTTCATCAATTTCTGTATTAATTAATGAATCATTTGATACGTTCATATATAATGGTAATGAATGTATATTATTTGGTACAGGCGAAATAGAAGAAAAACTTTATGATGTAATATTTAGAGTAAACAATATGTCTTTTCTTCAAGTAAATACATCTTGTGCATCAAAGCTTTATAAGGATGCAATAAGTCTTGCACACCTAGAAGAAAATTATAATGTTTTAGATCTTTATTCAGGTGCTGGAGGTATATCCTTAAATGCTGCAAAATATGTTTCTCATGTATTTGGAGTTGAAGAGGTATATGACTCAGTAGAAAATGCCAAATATAATGCCATAAGAAATGGCATTACTAATGTCTCTTTTAAAGCAGCTGATGCAAAAGATTATCGCTCCTTAATAGGTGATAATAATATAGACGTAGTCTTTATTGATCCACCAAGATCAGGAATGAAAAGAGAAGTTATTGATAAACTTCTAGAAGATGAATTTAAAACAATAATTTATATTTCTTGTGATCCCTACACTCTAGCAAGAGATTTAAAATTATTATCATCTAAATATGAGATAAATCATGTAAGAGCATTCAACATGTTCCCAAGAACAAGGCATGTTGAAACAGTTTGTTTGCTGACCTTAAAAAATCAAAAATAATCAAAAATAATCAAAAATTAATCAAAAGCAGCCCATTTTAATCAAAAAAATCAAAATTTGAGGTTAGATGGGCTTTTATTATTTTAAAGTTTGTCAGCATTTAAGTGGTTTCAATTAAGGGTTGAAACCTAAAAACGAGATGTCTTGGGAAACATATTTTTGGTATTTGTCAGCACTAAAACCTCTTTTTTTGCTGTTTCAACCTATATTTCAAAAGAAACATATCGAATAAAAACGAAACATAGCAAAAGTCTAAGACAAAATGGCGCAAAAATCTAAAGTAAATTACAGCAAAAATCTAAAGTAATTATTGATTTTTAAAGCATATTGAGATATAATTATACTAGATTATTTGGAGGTTTATTCAAATGGAGTATAAAAGAAGAATTGCAGATGAACTTATAGATTTGAAAACTGAGGTTTTTGGTGCGATAAATATTTTAGGACCAAAAGGTTGTGGGAAAACAACAACAGCCAAACAAAGAACAAGGACAACTATAGAATTTCAAAACGAAGATGTAAGAGATAATTTACTCAAAATCGCTAATACACAACCAAGTAATTTATTACTAAACAATAAACCTATTCTCTTTGATGAGTGGCAAGATGCCCCAAAAATATGGGGTAGTGTAAGAACATATTGTGATAATAATCCAGAAGAAGTGGGAGCATTTTATTTAACTGGTTCCAGTTCGAAAAATATTAAGACTCCACATACTGGCACACTGAGAATATCAAGGTTAGTAATGTATCCAATGAGTTTATATGAAACAGGAGAATCAAATGGGTCAGTAAGTTTAAAAGAATTATTTGATAATCCGAAATCTTTTACTAGTTGCGCTTCAAATTCAACTCTTAATGATATTATTTATGCAATATGTCGAGGTGGATGGCCAAAGTATCTAATAGCTAAATCCAAAAAAGGAGAATTATTAGTTGCAAAAGAGTTGTTTGAACAAACATATAATGATGATATTTCTACAATTGATGATGTTAAGCGAAATCCTTTTATAGCCAAATTAATTCTTCAATCATATTCTAGAAATCTTTGTACTCTTGCAGATAATAGAACAATAATTAAAGATGTTAATGGAAATTATCCTATTTCAGAAACGACTTATTACGACTATATTTCTGCTTTAGAAAAATTATATATTGTACAAGATGTTGAGGCATGGTGCCCCGCAATAAGGAGTAAAAGTGCAATAAGAGCTGGAAAAAAACGCAATTTTGTTGATCCTTCAATAGCAGTTGCCGCATTAGGAGTATCACCAGAATATTTTAATAACGACTTTAAAACATTAGGTTTTTTATTTGAGTCTTTGTGCATTCGTGATTTGAAAATATATTCTCAAGCCAATGATGGAAGCATATCATATTACCGCGATAGGTATGGTTTAGAAGCTGATGGTGTTCTTCATCTAGAAGATGGAAGATTTGCTCTTTTAGAGTTTAAATTAGGGGAAAGTGAAGTTGATGAGGGAGCAAAACATCTTTGTGAAATCGAAAGATTAATTAAAGAATATAATAAAAAAGAAAAACAAGTTCCATTAAGATTGCCAGATTTAAAAATTGTAATCACAGGAACTAAATATGGGTATAAAAGAGAAGATGGTGTTTTAGTTATCCCTATTGGATGCTTGAAAGATTAATTTAGGAGTATAAGAATGGAGTATATTCAAGTAACAAAAGATAATTTAGAAAAAGAACATATATGCTGTGCGATATCTAATAATAATGATACTCAAGTGTCATCGGAAAAAAATGGTTAAAAGATAGATTTGATGATGGATTAGTATTTTTAAAATCAGTCGAAAGAGGTAAATGCTTTATAGAATATATACCAGCAGAAAACGCCTGGAATCCATTAGATGCAAATGGTTACATGTACATAGATTGTTTATGGGTATCAGGTTCATTTAAAGGGCATGGCTATTCAAACGATTTATTAGATACTTGTATTAAAGATAGTAAAGATAAAGAGAAGATTGGATTATGTATTATATCTAGCAAAAAAAATTACCATTTTTAGCTGATCCCAAATTTTTAGCATATAAAGGTTTTGAAGTAGCAGATGAAGCTGATAACGGAATACAGTTATGGTACTTTCCATTTGATAAGAACGCATCAAAACCAATGTTTAAAGAATGTGCAAAACACCCGCATGTTGAAGAATCAGGCTATGTTTTATATTATACAAATCAATGCCCATTCAATGGAAAATATGTTCCTATTGTAAAGCAAACAGCTAAAGATAATAATATTCCACTTAAAGCAGTTCATATAAATAGTAAGGAAGAAGCACAAAATGCTCCTACACCTATTACAACATACGCATTATTTAAAGATGGTAAATATATCACTAACGAGCAAATGAATGATACAAAATTTTTAAAATTGCACAATATTTTAAAATAATATATCAGCACTACAATAGTCACATGCTCTAAAAAAAGAAGATTTATCAGCACTTATTACAACTGCGCCCACGTTGAATGTATTGTGACTTTATCGTTGAAACATTAAAGCTATCAAAAACACCTTAAGATATTTCTTAGCCCAAATTCTTAAACTAATTTCCGTTTCTTTAAATAATATTGTATTTACTACATTTGTTTCCGTTTTTTATTCACTTTTTAAAATATTGTATTAACTTAATTTCCGTTTATAGTTATAATATAGTTGTATTTCAGTTTTA
>JAGCYY010000028.1 GCA_017960565.1 bacterium
AAAAAGAGCAATTACAGCGCATAAATTTCTAACTAATTTTTTCATTTATAAAATCCTCCTCTTTTATACTCATAGATTATAAAACTAAAATCATTTTAATTCAAGATATAAAAGAAAATAAATTAAATGTTTATTCATTTTTTTATTTAAAACGTTTATAATAAAGAACAGTGGAGGTCATATGAAGACAAAATATTATTTTTCTGAATTGCCAGAAAACTATGAAGAAGTTTTTTCAATAGATGCAACAAAAAGAAAAACATCAATTCTTTTTACTGTATTTGCAGGAGTTATTACTGCTGTACTTATCTTTTTGGTTTTACTCTATATTAAAAAACCTAGTGAAATTGAAACTAACGATATAATTGTTCCAGCTTTTTTAATCGCTCCATCAATGATTATATATATTATTTTGCATGAACTAACACATGGACTTTTTTACAAAATATTTACTCATGAAAAACTTAAATTTGGCTTTACTTTAACTGTTGCTTACTGTGGAGTCCCAAATTTATATGTTAAAAAGTGGCCTAATTTTATTACTGTTATAGCCCCATTTGTCATATTTAATATTGTATTTTTAATTCCATTCTTTTTGATTGATTCGTATTTTTATAAGTTGTTATTTGGGATATTACTTTCTATTCATAATTCTGGATGTATTGGTGATTTAACAGTTGCATATCTTCTTCTATTTAGGTTTAGAGATAAGGATTATCTTATAAATGATACTGGCCCTAAACAAACATTCTATAAAAAAGTGAGACTAGAATAATCTAATCTCACTTTTGTTTTATCTATTAGAATTTAATAAATCCAAAATCTAGTTTACCAGTTCCGTTATATGTGAAATATAATGCTTGTTTGCCATCTTTTATATTTAATTCTGATGTAAAATCTTGATAATCTTGAGAATCAACATCAATCTTGATAGTAGATACTACATTCCCATCTAATGAATCTTTGACAATCATTTCGCCATTAGCTTTTCCTCTTACTGAAACAGTTATTGATTTATTAGAATCAAAATTGAAATATTTAAAACCACAAGTTGCGCCATCACAGAAGTTAGCGATGTATTGATCACCATTTTCTTCTCTATCTTCTCCTGTTTGAGTGAAATATGGGTGATTTCCAGCTGGGGTTTTAGCAGTATAGAACTTAACACCGTCTTTGCTAAATAAGTGACAAGCAATTCTTGCTTCATATGTGCCTTTAGCTTCAAGCGGTCCACCATTTAAACCACAAGATGTTACTTCTGCTTGTGTGAATGTTCCATCAGGATTTAGAGCGATTTCTTCAGCACATGCTTGTCTTGAATGACAGTGCCTATTTGTTTGTCTATGATAGAAAACATAATATTTGCCATTGATACATTCAACACTTCCATGAGTGTTTCCAAGATAATTTAATGGTTTACTAGAGATACCAACATCACCGATTGAAACTAATGTTCCACCATATTTGAATTCACCAAGAGGTGAATCGCCTATTGCATAACATAGTTCATGTCCAAGAACACTTGAATAGATAAAATAATATTTACCATTGAATTTTCTCATTGAAGATGCTTCAAAGAATTCATGTCCTTCATATCCTGTGCCACTTGAATGGTGTTGCGATTTAGCGATATGAGCAAGTGGTAATTTTACAGTGAGCATATCATCTTCAAGTTCACAGCCCATTGCGCCATTAGAGTTTACTGGTCTAAATCTAGTAAATGGGTTTGGTCCTTTAGGTGCAAAGCCTGTATAAAGATAGATTTTACCATCGTCATCTCTAAATACACCTGGATCAAATTGATGGAAATCTTTTTCGTGATTTCTACCAAGAACTGTTCCATCTGGATATTTTACATGTCCATAATATTCGTATTTGCCAGCTGGAGTGTCGCATACTGCAACACCGATTACGCCTTGACTTCCCTTAAAATAATATAGATAATATCTTCCATCTTTTCCTTTTACAACATCAGGTGCATAGAGTTGTTTTAAAAGGAGTGGAGTATATCTCATATCATCTTTTTTTCTCCAAATTACACCTTCATATCTCCAGTTTGATAAATCATCAACTGGTGCTGAATATGAGATGTAATCATTCATACAGAAATATTTTCCGTTGAATTTGTCGTGAGAACCATAAATATATACTCTACCATCAAATACATGTGGTTCTCCATCTGGAATGTATTCATAACTTGGTAAGTATGGATTAAAAACTTTTGCCATTTTATTCTCCCCTTCTTAAATAAAAATTTTTAACTACTATTTATTATATCATTTTTTAATTGCCATTTATAAAAAATTGTGATTTTGTCGAAAAATCACAATTTTTTGTCTTTATTTAGATAGTTTTTTAAGCGCTCAACGATTATTTTATCAGCATAAGCAAGGTTGATGGAATCAGCATCATCTATTCTTATCCATCTTTTTGATTTATGCTCAGTGAGAGTTAAAGAACCAGATGTGAGTTCAACAAAATAAGCATTTAAATTTATGGTCATCTCTCTATTGATTTTTGTCTTAGTATATGTATGAACGACACTTGTGAAATAAGATTTAATGCGAATTTCTGACTGTAGTTCTTCTTTTATTTCTCTTTTTAGTGCTTCTTCTTTGGTTTCAAGAGCTTCTACCTTGCCACCAGGAAATTCAAAAAGTCTCGAAAAAGACATATTATCGCCTCTTTCAAATACTAAAAATTCACCTTTATCATTTAAGAATATAGCACACACGACTTCTATAATATCCATAAAATTAAAGCCCTAGGAATTCACCTTCACAAGATGTGCCATTTTTAATGTTTTTGATGTGATGAACTAGTTGAACATATTTTAATGAACAAAATCTAACTCTGCCTTGTAGCTGATAAAGGTATTCTTCTACATAGAAATTAGCTTTATTTTTGAGGACAACACACGATTCTCGGATTGAATCGATAGGTATTACAGTCTTTTTGTGCTGTCCTTCTATTATGATTTCTTTATTTGTCATCATCAAATGACCTTTTTTGATGATAGGTTTTCTTTTTCTAAATCTTACAACACTATAGAGTGTTACACCATAGTCTTCATATATTATCTTATCACTTAAAAATGGATCAAATGATTCAATTTTTCTTCTTTGAATATTGTACCATTCATCTACTGTATTAATGTTTCTTTCACCATTTATTAGTGTGAATGTCATATCGTGATTGTATTTTAATTCATAGCCACATTTGAAACAAAATACTTTGTCGATGTGAGAATTGATTGTCTCGAATGAATCACAGTTAGGGCAATAATAAAGAGCACGTTCTACATATTCAGCAATTTTTTTATTCTTTTTGCCGATTGAATATGTGTATGGAGATACAGTTAGATATTCGATGATTTTGTCATATAATTCATCTGTCGAAAGTGATAATACTTCATCTTTTTCAATTACATTTCGTAATGTGCAGTGAACTTCACCTTTACGATGTTTATAGCCCCATCTTGGATCAACGGCAAAACCACCTTCCATATTGTAGACGATGATTGGGACTTTAGCTACTTTTGCGAGCTTTGCGATCGATTTATCAACATTAGAAAGCGTGCCTGTATATGATCTATTGCCTTCAGGAAATAGCGCAACTTTATAGCCTTCTTTTAATACTTTTAGGATAGTTTTTACACATTTAATATCAGAAACTGATTTAGATTTTGGAATAGGATTAAAAAATGTTTTTAAAAACCAACCTGCAAGTTTCTTGTTGAAGAGGTCGTCTGATGCCACAAGATAGATAACTTCTTTTGCGGCTAATTCTAGATTTATAGGGTCATATGTGGTTAAATGATTTGAGATAATGAGAGCTGGTCCATCGATAGTTTTAGATTCTTTATCAAGAGTAAATCCATCTTTCATTTTTGCAAACCATTTTACTGGATTATAAAAAAATTTAAAGAATCTATCATGTCTTTTATGATGCCAACTTTCAGTTGTTTTTTTATTCATAGGAATTATCCTTTAATAGATATTTTAGTAGTTTTACTAGTAATTATTGAATAACTTTGATTTCTTTGCTTGATGGAATATTGATGTTATTTTCTCTAAATGCTAGTAAGATTCTTTCATGAAGTCCATTATATACATCCCAGTATTTGTCGTTGTCAGTCCAACATTTAATGACAAAACTAACTGAGAAATCACCTAGTTCATTCACATGAACTTGAGGCATTTTATCTTGACTGATTCTTTCATCGCTATTTAAAAGATTTAGAAGCACATTTTTAACAAGTTCTACATCAGAATCATAAGCAACGTTTACAGTATAAGTTATTCTTCTTTGGCTTTCTTTAGTATAGTTAGTTAGATTTGATTTAACAACATTGCTGTTTGGAACAAATATTACTTGTCCATTTACAGTTCTTAAAGATGTGTACATTAGTGCAACATTGACAACTGTTCCTTCTACTTGGCCGAATGAATTTGATATTTGAATATAGTCATCAGTTTTGAAATTTTTTTGGTTGAGAATGATAAGTCCAGCAGCAAATGATCCTATAACATCTTGTAATGCTAGACCTAGAGCGACAGTGATTGCTGATAAAACTCCAGCAAATGATGTCATATCAATACCGAGAATTGAAATTACTAGGAATGCTACAAAAACCCATAATAATGCTTTAATAACTGATACGATAAATGATTTAGCGCTTCTATCGATGTTATTGGTCTTTTTAAGGCCCATAGCTCTACGTAGGAATAGCACAATCAACTTGATTACAACCCACGCAACAACTATTAAAACAATAGAAAATAGTATCTTTTCTAAGTTAGATAGCTGTCCTTCTTCGTTGTGAGTAAAGAATGAACCGATAGATTCAAATATTTTTCTAAACCAATCTCCAATTTCTGATAAAAACATGACCTTTGTACCTCTCTTTTTGTATACTGCATCTAAGTTATATTATAATAATTTTATTATAAAATCAATAAATCTATTTTAACATCATAAAAAAAGCATATTAAAAGCGGGAATAACCCGCTCATAATATTCTTGAGTTTTCTTTTTTAATTACTTCTTAAAAGATAAAAAAGTGTAACCACAGAAAGCAAATGCACTAAGTATTGCGAAGATTCCTGAGAAAATTGCACCAACACCTAGATTGACATTGTATTTTGATGCTGTGAAGAAGAATAGGATACCTGCAGTTAAAGCGAGTGCTCCAAGTCCAGCTGCACATAGATGCCCAAATTTAAACTTGAAGTTTAATAATTTGAATAATACGAGTGCTAAAGATCCAGCTAATGCAAGTATTACGAAGATGAATGCAGTAACTACTACGCCAGATCCATTAGATAATGCATCATATACACTTCCCCAAACAATTTTTGCATTTCCAGCTTTAGAAAAACCTGCTGCACCGACCATTGCGATTAGTACTACACCGCTAAATAGGAATGCTGCACATAAGCAAATAAGACTTAAGTCTAGTGATTGTTTTTTTGACATTTTTTTCTCCTTTTATTTTTATTAGATTTCATCTAATTCTTTCTTGATTTGTTTTTTATCTAAATCTTGACCAATAAAGACAAGTTTGATCATTCTATCACCATAATCAGTATCCCAGTCATGTTTAAATTGTGGATCTGTCTTGAGATAGTATTCTATCTGTCTCTTAGTTAAGGTAGCGGCATACCATTTGCCTGTATTAGATAGATATTTTTGCGTTCCAGCTTGTTCGTAGATGTACACATCATCTGGTTCAGTTGTGAAATATACAATACCTTTTGTTCTAATTACTTTCCTACCGAAATCTGTTTCAGCCCAATCAGTAAATGAATCTTTGTCAAATGCTTTTCTACGATAATATACATATGTTGATATGCCATATTCTTCTGCAGTTCCTTCATCATCATTCTCGCCTATACCATGTTCATGATGGTGGTGATGGTGATGATGGTGTTCTTCGTGGTCGACATCATCGTCATCATCGTCGTCATCGTCGATAATTTCATTGTCTCTATTTTCAAATTCTTGAATCCAACCAGCTGATTTAGAAGCTTTTTCAAAATCAAATAGGTTTGTATCTAACATTTCACTTAAATCAACAACGCACCTTTCACATTCGATGATTTTAGCACTTGGTTGGATTGTCTTAATAACTTTCTTTATCATACCAAGTTCATCTTTGGTTACATCTTGTGATTTATTTAATAAAATAACATCGCAAAATTCAATTTGTTGGATGACAAGATTTTCGATATCTTCTTCTCCTCTTTTGACATCTTTTAAAGATTCGCCACAAGAGAATTCATCCTTTAATCTAACTGCATCCACAACCGATACTATCGCATCAAGTTTGCATAATTTTCCATAACCTTGTTTTAAGAGTTCTTCTTCCATATATGTTAAAGTTTGAGCGATTGGAACTGGTTCACAGATGCCAGATGCTTCAATTAGAATATGATCAAATCTTCTTTCATTAATCAAAGATGCGACTTGTTCCATTAGATCTTTTTTGAGTGTGCAACAAATACAGCCATTTTGCAAAGCTACTAAGTTTTCATCTTTGCCACTTACTATGCCACCTTTTTCTATTAGATCAGCATCTATGTTGACTTCGCCTATATCATTTACGATAACGGCCATTTTATAGCCTTGAGCATTTTTTAATAGATAATTGATTAATGTAGTTTTGCCACTTCCAAGATAACCGGTGATGAGTGTAATCGGAATTGTTTTATATTTTGCCATAGTGTATTTCTCCTAAAGAATCTTTAATATTCTTTAACAATAATAATTTTACATCAAAAATGTTAATTTTGAACATATAATAAAAATAATAATTATAGTTATGAGTGTATAATAAAATTAGGAGGCAAAAAATGCTTAATATAGGATGCCACGTATCTAGTTCAAATGGATATACACAAATGATTAAAGATACTTTATATATAGATGGGAATACACTTCAATGGTTTTCAAGAAATCCTAAAAGTGGACAAGCAAAAGAAGTTGATTTAACTGATTTGGAAGAATTTAATAAGAAAAGGGTTGAATATGGTTTTGTGAACATCATCTGTCATGCTCCATATTCACTTAATCTTTCTAGTGACAAAGAAAAAAATAGAGATTTCGCAAGAGAAATATTTAAAAGCGATTTAGAATTATTAGAAAAGATTCCAAATTCTTATTATAATTTTCATCCAGGGAATCATATGAATCAAGGTATTGAAGTTGCGATAGATAAGATTATAGAGATTCTCAACGAGGTGATTTTTGAAAATCAAAAGACAATAATTCTTCTTGAGACAATGGCCGGAAAAGGCACAGAAGTTGGTTCTTGTTTTTCTGAACTTAAAAATATCATAGATAAGATTAAATATAAAGACAAAATCGGTGTATGTTTAGACACGTGCCACGTTTCTGATGCTGGATACGACATCATTAGTGATCTTGATAGTGTACTTGATGAATTTGATAAAATAATTGGTTTAGATAGATTAAAAGCGATTCATCTTAATGATTCAATGAATCCTATGGGGTCTCATAAAGACAGACATGAAAAAATAGGCAAAGGCTATATAGGAATAGATGCAATCAATAAAATAATTAATAATCCAAGACTTAAAAATCTACCATTTATTCTTGAAACCCCAAATGATCTTGAAGGGTATAAAGAGGAAATAAAATTATTGAGAGGTCTCAGTAAATAAAAAGGAAAACGTTTGCATTTTCCTTTTTATTTTAAATTAAATCACCTACCTTAATATCGAGAAGCTTTATAAGGTCTTTTGTATCAATTTCGATTTGAAGACCAACTCTACCACCTGATACAAAAATAGTATCAAATAGAATCGCAGTATCGTTTAAAAATGTTTTAAACTTCTTCTTCATCCCGATGGGGCTACAACCTCCGTGAATATATCCAGTGAGTGGTAAAAGTTCTTTTTGTTTGATCATTGATATATTTTTAACATTAGCTATCTTTGCACACTTTTTAAGATCTAATGATTCATCTACAGGAATAATATAAACAAAATATTCTTTTGTGTTAGATATAGTAACTAATGTCTTAAATACTTGATCACAATTTTCTTGCAATAAATTCACAATGTCACTACCATTCGTAACGCTAGAATCATATTCTTTATATTTATAATTTATTTTTGCTTGATCTAATATTCTTAACGCATTTGTCTTATCCATAAATATACCTATAATGCACACGTTTTAACATATTTTATACAAAAAAAGAAACATTAAAAGTTTCTTATTTTTATAGTGATTTTATGATATCTTCGTTGTGATTTAAGAAAAATAATGCTACTTCCCTAAAATCCATCTTAAGTGGTTTGTCATAACCTAGTTCTTTTTTCTTCATAGCGATTAGATACCAAATACAATTAACTGCGATTCTCCAAAGTTTTAGAGCTTTTAGTTCTTCAACACTGTAATCTGGCTTATATATTTTAATAATTTCTAAAGAGTCTTTAAAATCTAAATTGCCAAAAGTTGCAAGATCAAATAGATAATCATTGTTTTTAGCAAATTCAAAATCTAAGATAAATACTTCACCATTATTATATACTAAGTTGCTTGGCTGAAGATCGTTGTGACAAGGATACATTGGTCTTGATTCTAAGAATTCTTGATGATCTTTTAGAATCTTGTATGATTTGACAAATAAATCATCTAATTCGCAGTTTAATAATTTCATATTTTTTTCGATAAATTCAAATGGTTTATAATCCTCTTTAAATAGTTCTTTAGAATCGTGAAGTTTGTGGAAGGAATCAGCGATTTCTTTATAATAATCTTGATAGTGCATATTGTTCATCGAATCACCATCAATATATTCAAATATACGTAGTTTTTCACTTAAATATACTGATTTTTGGATGTTTTTTAAATTTTTGAGTTTATCGAGTGCGTCTAGTTCTGTCTCTCTTTTTAAGAATAGATCATATCCTTTTGTAGAAATATGCACAACATATTTTTTATCTAAAGCCATAAATAGATATGTTTTATTGCTCATGCCGCCAAAAATTGATGATACATATTTGACATCTTTGAACTTTGTATTTGTGCTTTTTGAAAGTGCTGCTTTAGTTTTTAATAATGCTAGTAATGAAATGTCTTTCATGATTATACCTCAATATATTTAGTTGGAATTTTCTTGTCTGAAACTGTAATTTTTGTGTTTTGAATTGTTTTGTTTGTTTCTCTAAAATAAGACTTGTATGCTAGTAATGCGAGGTCTTTAGTATTGCACTCATTTGATAAGTGAAATAAAACAAGGGATTTTGTTTTTTCTCCAACTAATTCTGAAAATAATTTTGCACTATCTTGATTAGATAGATGGCCTTTATCTGATAATATTCTATTTATTAGTACCCAAGGTCTACTGCTCATCGTTAACATTTGTGGTTCATGATTAGCTTCTAATATGTATGCATCAGCGTTTATAAGTTCGTGCCTTGGTACAAATATACCTGTATCCGTAAGGTATACAAGCACTTTTCCGTTTTCTTCAAAACGATAGCCAATAGGATCGATAGCATCATGAGATGTTTTGAATGGGAAAATCTTCAAATCATCGACAATAAAATCTTCTTCACTCTTTATAAACTTAAATAATATAGGAGAGATTTTATCTTTGTCTGAATCTGATAAAGATTTATATGTATTTCTGGTGATGTATATCGTTGGAGAATATTTTTTAGCGATACTCGCTAAACCATAAATGTGATCAGAATGCTCGTGAGTGATGAATACTGCATCTATTTTTTCTATCTCATCTCCTATTAATAAAAGCTTATCTTTTAGGCTTCTGGCTGATAAGCCAGCGTCTAATAAATATGTCTTATTATTAACTTTTAGGATAGAGCAGTTTCCACTTGAGGAACTAGAGAGTACGCTAAATTTCATATCTAAATTATAGCATATATGTAAATATATGTTTATTTTTTGTGAATTTTTAACAAGTATATCAAATTGAGTAAAATTTCTTGTTGTTTTTTATTATCATAAATGATAATATATATCTCGGACTAAAAAGGAGATTTTAACTATGGGTAATTTTGGAAAAAGAATTCTAATCGTTTCAATCGTAGTAATAGCAATTGTCTGCCTAATACTAGTTGGAAACGCAATTCAACAATCAGAAAAAATACATAAGGTCAACAATGGTAAAGAAGTTGTTTACAGCTTAAACAGCGACATTAACGTTACTAGAGAAGACTTATGGAAATCAATTATCAACACTTCTAATTCAGTTGATACCGTCGTTGATATGTTGAACAATAAGTTATTAGAATCGGTAATGGAAGATCTCAATGCTGAAAAATTAAGTAATAAGAGACTCCAACTAAAATATGGAGTTAGTAGTGAAGAAGCACTTGAGAAACTCGATCCGCAGACAAAACAAGAATTAGAAAAAACTTATGAAAACAGACTTGCAGTTTTAGGTGTTACAGATGATGAATACGTTAAAACTATGGCATCTTATGATGAATATGCAAGAAGTCTTCTTGAAAATGATGAAGATGGTGTTGTAGTAATCGGTAGTAAGACTATAGATTTATCTGAAAGTGCACTTAAAGAAGAATGGCTCAAAGGTTACAATGAGACAGAAGCTTTAATCATAAGATTCTATAGCGAAAAAGATGCAAAAGATTATTTAGAAGATTACAACGTTGGAACTGGTTTCGCAGTAGTTGAAGGCGATGGTTTCAGCGAATTACGTTATTATTGTGGTGATTCTAAATATATGCCAGTTAGAGATGCCTTCGATGAATATACTTTAACTGAAGATGAATTTGGTGATTTAGTTGTTGTTCCAGAAGTTGTTGATGGACACACTGTTCCATACGCATATATTTTAAGAGATGGAAGCGGAAAACCAATTTGGGATTCAACATATAATGGATTCGTTGCTGGCCAAAGTGAAAGAACTGGTCAAAACACAACAACTAGTATTGCTGAAACTCCAACTAAAGCTGGTGAAAAATATTATGTAATTAGAGAATATACAGGTGTTGGTAATTATAACTGGCAAGCTGAACTCGTAAAAGAATCAGTTGAAGATGGAGATGAATTCAAGTGGATTGATGCAACTACTGTTGATGTTATTGTTGATGAAATGTATCTTTCATACGATGAAGCTTTAGAACAAAATGACATCACATTATTCAATACTGCTGCCCTCAGTAGCCAACAAATCTTTAATTACTATGTAGATTTATATAATGATTACTATGCACTACAAAATAGAAGCGCTGTAAACTCTAACATTACAGAAGCTGAAGTTCTTGCTTTAATCACAAACAATGATGATATCAAACAATATGGATATGTCATCGTAGATGGTCATATTACAAAATATGTTGGTAATGAAGAATATGTTGTTGATTTTGAAAACTCTACTGGTGGAAATCTAGTATATAAGAGAGCTACTGCTAATGACCGCAACATTCCTAACTATAGGATTACATTAAATGAAGATGGAACTCCATTAATGGGTTCAAACAACGATTTCGTATATGAACTTGATGAAAATGGTGATTATCAATTCTTAGGAACTCCAATTGAAGAAGCTACTTCTTTCGAAATCGGTGTTAACTGTATTGATGTTGCTAAACAAGAATTATTCTCACTTGCTAGTTTATTAAGAACTGAATCTAGAAATGAATTAGGCGTAAATTATGATGAATTAGTTAAATCTATGCCTGCACTCGCAACTGAAATCTTCGTAAGTAAGAGCGGTTCATTCTTCTTAACTGCTCCAAAAGAAATCAAAGAAGTTGCATCTGATGCGAATGGTAACGAAATCGTAAGAAGCAATTTCTGGTATCTAATTTACAAATTAACTCCATCTGACAGAAGTGCTGCACAATGGAATGAAGATGTTTATAAAGAATTCAAAGCATCGGAAATTGAAGAATACGTTGCTAACCAATCACTCGTTCAAATGGCTCTTGCCGAACTTAGAAAAGAAGCTGGTATTAGATTGTTCGACAAATTCTATTCAATCGATTATAGAAACTTATTATTAGTTGGCAATGACAATTCTAATACTTATGGCTTTAATAATACAACACAAATAACTGAATGGTTTGATGCTGCATCTTACAAAGCTGGTAAGCTAGCTGAATTAACCAAAGAAGTTACATTTAAAGCAAATGGTGGCAAAGAATATAAGACAAGCAAGATGAAAATAACTGCCGGTGATGTTGTTGATTATTGTTTAGTTCACAGTCCAGCATCTTATATCACTCGTGCCGTCCTCGAAAAGAGATTATTAACTATGGATGAATTCAAGACAATCCATGGTGCAACATATGATAAGATTGATTATCTAACAAGCAAAAACTGGAAACAAACTGAATATCGTGATGCAACAGAAAACGTTGCAAACAACTATAACTACTACGCTCAAATGTATGCTTATTATGGACTTTCATTCAACTATGAAAGCGTTGATGAATTCTTATATTCATATGGCGCAAGAACATACGATAGCTTAGTTCTTTCATTAGAAAAGAATACAATGAGAAGTGTATATCTAGCTGATTATTATTTAGATAATTTCAATGTTAATCTAAATGAACCATTCACTCCAAACGCAAATTTCAATGCTTTAATGGAAGATATTAATTCTATTTCTGATAATTATTTCAACGCATTAGTTGACCATATCCTCGTTTATGTTGACTTTGACTTAGATGGCAACATCGATGAATATTATGATCAAGAAACAGGTAAATATGTTGTAACTAAACTTGAAAATAAACCTGGTATTGAAAATGATGATTGGGAAGATATTCTTGATGAATTATATGATAGAATCACTGACTACATCGACAGAGATGGCTCAATGGCTGCCGACAACGCTGATGTCCTTGATACATTAATTACTGATTTCAGTGAAGCATCTAGAGCTAAAGATGAATATGGTCATTATGAAGATATATTCGGTAAAGCTAAAGATTATGGTATTTGCTTAAAACATGAATCACTCGGTGAAATCAATTCTACTTCTATGAAGAGTTATGCTAAAGGATTCCAAACTGGTCTTTGGGAAACTAAAGCTAAATATGATGCTTCTGATAAACAATTACGCGAATATGGATTAAGTGGAACATTCTATGACACTGAATTCGGTACACATTTAATCGTTCTTAGAAAATCAGCTAATTATGAAAGAGATTTCATGTACACAAATGAAGATGGAAGTCTTGATGGATATACTACTGCAGCAATTCTAAATGATACAAAAGAAATTACTCCTGCACAAGTTGCTTTATACATTCAAGTTACACTCTTAAGCAATATCTTTGGTTCTACAGATTTACCAAAAGAAAAAGCTAAATTATCTGGATTTGATAATTATTTCCCAGAAATGCCTAATGATCTATATTCAAAGATATCTAATGTTTATGGCGAATATCTCGCTTTAGTATTAGATACTCAAAATACTTACAATTCTTCTTATATTATTTCTTCAGAAATGGCTGAAAATCCTGGAAATTATAAGAACAATATAGACGCAGTTGTAAAGACATATGAAACTGTTATTTATAGTGATTATAGGGAGGTTGAATAAAATATTTTATGAAAACTAGAAAATTATTTATTCTTATTGCCCTCGTACTACTTTCGCTCACTTTAGTTGCATGTAAAGGTGGCAATACTACTACAAATAGCAATGGTTCAAGCAACTATAAATACACTCAACCAGTTCTTTCAAATGCAACTGATGTTGTGTATGAAAAAGATTCAATCAAAATTACAAAAGCTGATATTTATAAAGCTTTAAAATTAAACGGCGGTATGGAACAACTATTACTAGCTGTTGATGAAAAGTTCTTAGCTGACAAAATCAGTGCAATAGATGCAAATAGTGAAGATTTTATCAATAAAAAGAATCAAACTATCTATGGCACAGATGATGAAGATGAAATTGCCGCTTTTAGCGCAGTTGAAAAAAAGAAAAAAGAAGACAACTTCTATGGTTCTTTAGAACTTCTAGGCTACACAACTCAAGATTCTCAAAATCAATATATTAAAGTGCTTCTTGCAAGACAACAAGCTGCCCTTGAATATATGAAAAATGAAGCAAAGAAAGATTCACATGGTTCTTTCTACTACACTACTACTACTATCAAAAACTTCTATAGCAGTACTAAGAATGTTGATTCAGTTGGCAAGGCAATTGTGATCAATTTCAAATCACTTAATGAATTCTATGAAGTATTAAATTCTGTCGATAATGAAATTGCATTATTCAATGGTAAATTCTATAAGAATCCTAATGGTGTTGCCAAGAGAAACTATAGCGAAGAAACTTTAACACAAATGACATCTGAAGAAGTTAAAGTGATCTTCGAAGAAATGTACAAAATTCAATATACTAAGACTACTGTTGAAGCTAAAGATTATGATTACAATAAGCTTCAAAAAGCTGCCCCAACAATTGCGAATATTATGTTCTCATTAAATGAAAATGAATATACATATGTTGCAACTAAGAATAGTGTTGAATATGGCGATGTATATACAGTCATCTATAGGACAGAAGGCAATGCTCAAAAAGATTGGGACGATTTAACTAAAGAAGAAAAAGACGCTTTAGAAGATAAATTCTGTGAATATATTGTTGAAAGTGGACAATACACTACAACAATCATGGGACTTGTAAGAACTTTAAAGAATATTGAATTCAAAGATTTAAGTTTTGGATATAAATATTATTCAACTTATTGTGGCACATATGATTATGAAACAGAAGGTGACGCTAGCGTTCTTGTTAAGTGGGATGGTGGAGAACTCACAATTGATGAATATTTCAATCACTCAGCTGGAAACAATCTTGCATATTATACTTTATATGCAGCAATCCCAAGCTTGATTACATCTAGCAATTATTATTCAATTGCTTATGGTGATAATAAAGATTTATCTACTAATGCTTCTCAAAGAAAAGCTGACTTCACTAAGACTGTTCAAACTGATTTAAATAGTAACTACAGTGAAAAGACTATGCATTTTGAAAGCGTATATCTATTCAATAAATATGGCGTTGAAACTGTTGAAGATGCTGTCATCTTTAATAAGATTGCTGGTGATTTCCAATATCTGATCGGTTTAGAATTATTTGGAACACTTACAGATGGCAATTTAACTCCAAACGATGCAACACTTGAAAGACTTCAAAGTGTTATAGATAAGAATTATGATAACTACTATAAGATGAAAGCTTATGAATTCATAATCTCATTCGATGAAGATCAAGACTTCATCCGTGATGATGGCACTGAATATGATCATGATTTAGTAGATCAATTAGTTCAAGTTCTAAGAGAAGAAATTTATAAATTCAATGGTCAAGTATCTGATGATGATTTAACTGCTTCTGTTTTAGCTTTAAGACTTGCAAAAATTATCGATGCTTACAATGATCCAGATCAAGATAAAGATGGCGCATTTGCTGAACTTAGAAATAAGAATTATATTCTAACTACTAATGCTTTAAATCAAGGTACAGTATTTGAAAGCGTTACATTTAAGTCTTCTACAACAACTGAATTAAATGATTATTTAGTTCAAGTTTATAATGAAATTATTTCTTCTGAACAAAATATTAATCCTGAGAATGCATACATCCCAACATCTGTATGTTATGATAAGAAAGGTGCTCACGTATTATTCTTCTATTCTACTGAAAAGAAACCTTCATTCAAACTAACAGTTGAAGAAGATGAAGAATATGATTATAGTGATAATTTCTTAAATGAAGAAGATAAGATGTCTACTAGTCAGCTAGCACAAGCTTATCTAGTTGCTACATACAAGAATTTATTTAAAGATGCTACTACTGCTAAAGGCACTTATGGTGTTGATTCATATCCAGCTACTCCTGAGAACTTCTCATTTGATAATTATATAAACGATTTCGTTGAATATTATACTCATGAAGCAAGTATCAATAACTACTATATAAATAAACTTAAAGATGGTAGTCCTGCTTCTATCAGCGATACTATTGAAAGTTATGCTGAAATATTTGAAACATATCTTGTAGAATACGATAAATTCTAATAATAAAAGGGCAATTTAAATGCCCTTTTTATTTTGTTAATTTGTGTTTATAGAACTTATCTCTTTCATTTACATAGATAGGTTCTGTAAGTTCTCCAATCTTTGCTCTTTCAAGCGCCTCTATTGTAGGTTGTATTTTTGCATCTGCCATATCCGCAAGATGAATGATTAATGCTTCTAAAATCTGTGGACGTTTTGGGGAACCATATTCTGGATTCTCGTGATGAGATAATACTATGTGTTTTAATAATAATACTTCTTCTTGTCCGTCGTATCCAAGCATATATGCTGTTTTTTCTATTTCTTGAGAAGATAATGATACATGACCTATTAATTTTCCTTCGATTGAATATTCATTTTCGAAAGCTTTTATCTCTTTAATCTTCATAATGTCATGTAGAATAACTCCAGAGATAATTAGATCAGTGTTGATGTTTGAATATATTTTTGTATACGATAATGCAAGTCTTAAGCAGTTGTATGTGTGGTATAATAGACCGCTCTTATACGCGTGATGAAATTTAGTTGCGGCAGGATATTCAATGAACTTTGTTTTATATCTTAATAAGATATTTTCTGTGATATCTTTTAAAACCTTGTTTTCGATTGAAGATACTTTTTCATCAAGATAATTGATCACAGCTTTTGTATCTATTAAGGTATTGCCTAATATTTTGTTAGTGATTTCATCTTTTTCTTCTTGAGTTAAATTATCAATATCATTAAGCAATTTAAATTCTTTTGTGTAGATATGAATTTTTGTCTTGTATTGTTCACCTGTACCTACTATATGATAGATTTTACCTTTTTCTACTATTGTATCTAGAGGAACTCTTACCACAACTCTATCCATACTATTTAAAGAGATGATTACAGGATATGTATCATGAGTTGCCATAGTAAAATCAAGGACAAGACCATAAAAATCATATTGTTCTTTTTCATGAATTATCATAAGCTTTATCTCCTTTTTAAAATGAGCGTTCCAATACCTTCTATCTCTTTTTTATCATATCTAATGTTAGAAAATAATACATCATAATTATCTAGTGAGAAAGATTCTTTATCACTGTTATTTTTGAAAACTATATATAGACTATAAGAATCCATAGATAGATGATAGAATATGGTATTTTTATCATTTGATTTTATTGATATTTTGTTTTGGATTTCTGTTGAATTATCTAGATTGAATACTTTATGATTAAATCTTATATCAATTATTTTCTTTAAATCATCGATGTATTTAAGATTTTTATCGATTAAATCCCAGTTGATTTTATTGATAGAATCAGGTGATTTATAAGAATTATCAATCATCTTCTTTGTTGAGAAAAATTCCATTCCAGAATGTAGTAATGGTTCTCCCAAAGAAAGCAAAATCACAGATATTCCTAAAAAACATCTTTGTTTTACTATTTCGTCATCTTCATTAAGATTTGATTTTATATAATCAAAAAGAGTCATGTTGTCGTGACATTCAAGGTAATTGATAGATTGGTGTGGATATTTAAATAAGAAGCCTTTTCTGCATGATCCTTTGATGACATCGATGGTATCCGATATATTCACATATCTATTCATGATATATTGTTTGATAGTTTCACGGAATCTATCATTGAAAAATCCTATATCAGATATAAGAGCTTTATTATACATATGAGCGAGGTTGTCAGCTTTATTTGATTGTATCATCTTCCAGCCTTCTCCATATATCAAAAAGTCTTCACGATAATATTTAAAATCTTGAGCTATGTCATTCATAGTCTCAAAATCGATTAGACCCATAAGATCAAATCTAAAACCATCGACTTTATATTCATTAGCCCAATATTTTACTGAATCAATAATGAATTTTCTAACCATGTTTTTTGATGAGTTGACATCGTTCTTACAGCCAGAATATTCAGTAAGTATGCCATCTTTATAGCTATACATATAGCCAGGGCACATTATTTCAAATGGAAAATTATCATAGTCATAGACATGGTTATATACGACATCCATCACAACTTTAAATCCATATTTATGAAGATGATCAATCATTCTTTTTAAATCATTGATTCTTTGATATGGATTGCTTGGGTCTAGTGAATATGCGCCACTTGGAACATTGTATGATACTGGATTATAGCCCCAGTTATATTTCTTTTTTGGATTGTTTTCATCTATTCCGCCAAAAAGAAAGAAAGGCATCAGTTGAATATGTGTTACACCAAGTTTTTTAAGGTGTTTTATTCCGGCATCATTTCCATCTTTTGTCTTAAGATTTAAGTCTGTGAATAACTCATATGTTGAAGATTTTGGATTGTGTTTATAAAAAGATGTGAAATCTCTTATTGATGCTTCATATATTAGGATGTTTTCATGACTTTCATCCACATGATATTTCATTTCATAGAATTTCTTTCTATCTACGATATATGCATATTTAGCATTCGCATCTGCGCTTATGGCATATGGATCGATGGTTGTCCTTGTTTTGCCATTTACATTGATATGATAACGATATTTATATCCTTCAAGATCTCTATCGATAATCGCTCTCCAGATACCTTGATTTCGATATTTAAGAGCTATTTTCTCTTTGACATTGTCTTTAGATATTAGTTCTAATGTCACTTTTTTAGCTGTAGGTGCCCAGATTTTAAATTTAGTTGAGTCTTTTGTATAATTAGCACCTAAATCATTTTTCTTATAATAATAAATTGAATCAAAAAGGGTTGATCTGTGGATTTTACCCATCCTAAGAAAAGATTTATTTCCTCTTGAATCAACAACGTCATATGGTATTTCAAGCTTTAAATAAGCATCGAATGTAGTGATTATCTTTTCTTCATTTCCAAGATCAAAACGATCTTTTATTTGAAGATCTATTATTTCATTATTTCCAATTAAAGAATATGTTGAATCAAAATTGTAGATATCTTTTGGGATGATTAACGTGATTGAATCAAAACTATCAAGATATGAATAAAAAGAATTATTCATCTATTCTATTTTCCTTTAAATATTTCGTAATTTTTGTTTTCTTATTTTGGCAATATCCACCTACTACTACATCTAAAGCCATATCTAGATATTTTTTGATTAGAGGTGAATCTTCAAGTTTGAATGCTTTCTTAATATCAAAACCATTGATATCAAGTTCTTTAGAACTAGATATTGGCATTTCTTTTAGTAGATCATTTACTTCATCTAATGTATAGATAGAATTATGGAAAACATTCATAATCTTCATTGCGCTTTCAATACATTCCATAGACACATCTAAAAGAGATTTCTTAGAAAGTGTTCTAGATTCGAATATTTTTATATATTCTATTGTTTGATTTATTTGTTTGATTTCTTTTCTGCTTAAAAGAATCTCATCAGTTACTGAACCTTTTATATAAGATGCAATAGTGATTAATTCTATCAAATCTACTTGAATATAATTTCTATTTAATACTTTGGCAGCTTCAAGAATATCTGGATATACTTTAAAAAGTCCAGCATCTAACATAGTAGGAAGAACTTTTTTAAAATGTGGTTCACCAAGTGTCTTTGTGAGTTCTGTCCTAACACGTTCTTTGGAAATATATTTAAGAAGAGGAATATTGATTCTTATAGCGTTCATTGTATCTTTATCGATTTCAAAATCGAGTCTAGATGCAAATCTAAAAGCTCTAAATATTCTAAGAGCATCTTCTGATAATCTTCTTATAGGACTTCCGACAGTTCTAATTATCTTTTTCTTTAAATCTACAAGGCCATTGTTGTAATCTATGACATTTAGATCACTGTCGAGACATAAAGCATTTATTGTGAAATCCCTTCTTCTAACATCTTGTTTAAGAGTTTTCGTTACTTTGGTTTCTGGATGTCTATGATCGCTGTATTTTCTATCGGATCTATAGGTTGTGACTTCATATCTATAACCATCCATCGAAACAGTCACAGTACGATATTTAGTGCTTTGAACAAATGAGTCTGGGAATATGCGCTCAATCTCATCAGGAAGGCAATTTGTCGTGATATCAATGTCATAAGCATCCATATCTAAAAGGTAGTCTCTAACGAAACCACCTACGATATAAGCTTCATATTGTTCCTCTTCAAATTTCTTTAGAACTTTAATCGCTCCTTCAAGCATTTTATTATCCATACTTCTATTATACAACATCACATCCTTTTTTATGTAATAAAAAGATGATATAATGCATTCCTTTTCTTAAAATGTGCATCATATATCATTGTTGTAAATCTCTTTAAGATATAAAAAGTTAAGAATTCTATAGAAAATGATATAATATAAGCATGAATTCTATTAAAGACACTGTGACAAATGAAATAACAATAGAAAAATCTAGGTTTATAACCTATCTTTTTAAATGCGATAATCAAATCGATGCCAAATCGATTATTCTTGATATGAATAAAAAATATGCAGATGCAACTCATGTTGTATATGCATTTATCACTGAAAAAGATACCAGAAGCAATGATAATGGTGAACCAAAAGGCACTGCAGGACTACCGACACTTGAAGTATTAAGAAAAGAAAAGATGACGAATGTTCTTGCGGTGACAATCAGATATTTTGGCGGTATAAAACTCGGTGCGCCTGGACTTGTTAGGGCTTATACAAAAGGTGTTAGTGAAGCATTAAAAAAAGCTATTATAACACATCAAGAGTTAGTATCCAATATAACATTGAATACTAGTTATAAAGATTCTTTTTATCTTGATAAAAATCTAAATCTCGCAATGGATTATAAAAAAGAATATGACAATAGAGTTACATATCATATTAAATTATTAGAAAAAGATTTAGATAACTTTAAAGAATTGTTTGTAAATCTTAAAGATGAATATAGATTTGAACTTTTAAATAGTGAGGTTTTATTTATATGAAAAAAATGTTTGTAATTCTCACTGTTTTTCTTATTGTTTTATTATTATCTTCTTGTGGCACACACGAATATAGTGATGAACTTATCTATTTTCAAACCAAAATCGTTATCACCATATATGATGAAAGTTATAGTGATTCTAAAGAATATATAAGTTATGCAAAAAAACTATTTGAAGATTACAACAATCTTTCTGATAGATATCTAGATTATGATAATACATATGGCATATATTATATAAATCATCATCCAAATGAAACAATTAAGATAGATGAAAGATTATTTAATTTGATTAAATTTTCTAAAGACGAAGGAAAGAAGATTATCGATCAAGATAATAAACCATATTTTAATATTCTTATCGGTAAACTTAGTGATATTTATAATGACATATTTGATAAATACGAAGGTAAAGCTGTCACGAGCGAGGTCTTTGATAAGAACCAAATATCAAGCATTAATTTTGATTTTGATTTAGACCAAATTGAACTAGATAATGTACATAAAACTATAAAAATTCCTGATACAGTATCTATTGATCTTGGCGGTATTGCAAAAGGATATGCGGTAAATGAACTAGTAAAATATTATAATGATAATGGTGTTAAATATTTTATTGATGCTGGACAATCTAATCTAATCACAAACACAGTAAATCCGAAGAGAAACGGAAATTTTGTGATTGGTTTAAGACATCCAGAGACAAGCGACAATAGATTAAGGCTTTATGCAACAATAAATTTAGAAAAAAATAAAGCACTTGTGACAAGTGCTGATTATCAAAAATATTTTATTTATGATAATGAAATATATTCATCAATACTTTCAACTTCTACTAATCTTCCAGCATCTACAGATATTAGATCGATTTCGATCCTGCATGACTCAAGTGCACTTGGTGATATAATATCTACTGTTTCATTTATGATGGGAAGTAAAAAAGCTATAGAATATTTAAATAACGAAAATATTTCATACATTATGTATCTTAAAAATGGTGAAATAATCTATAGTGATGATATCAAAGATATAATTAATATTATAAATTAAACTATTATATCGATATCAGAGAGTTCGTTATCACTAATCGACACAATAAACCTATTTGGAAGACATATGATATTTTCATATTTTGTAGAGATATATCCTCTATCACTACAAATATGTTTTTTGCATGTTTCATTTGATATTCTAACTCTTCCATTATCTATTTCTACTGTCAGGGTAAAATAATCTTTTTCATCGATATTATAGACAAGATAATTATATTCATAGATTGTGCCTACTTCATTAACACTTATAAGATTACTTGAATACGATTTATATTTCGAAGGATTAGATAAAGATATTTCTGTGATCAATTCATTTTGATAAGTTATTCTGCAAATCTTTTCATCAGCTTTATTATATGTTTTTTGATAGATAAATAAGCTTAATGAGAGAATGAAAATGATAGATATGATTGATATAGATATTATTTTTGGCTTAAATGATTCTTCTCTAAATCTCTTTATAACTAGGTTTGTGATGAGAGCTGTAATAAATCCAAGAGGCACAGAAAGTGTTAACATAATTGGTAGATAATATATTATAGATATATCTTTGATATAGATATATGCCATCAGTAACTGTGCAATGGCGTGAAAAATAGCACTCATAACACTCATAAAATATAAAGAATCTTTCTTTATTCTATGAATTATTAACATAACTATTAAACTAACTATTCCACTTACAAGTGATAAGACAAAGGAAACTGATAATATTCCTGAAAAGATTAAACCAACAAGAAAAATACGGAGTAAAAGAACTAGGCTTGCCTCTTTATATGAATAAAGATAGAGAACAATCATAGTAACAGTGTTTGCAAGGCCAAGTTTAACTCCAGGAATTCCTGTAGGTATAAATGATTCCATAATCGATAATACTATTGCAAGAGACGTGAGTATCGCAATAGTAACAAGTTTTTTTGTCTTCATCAGTCGATATATATTAAATTAAATCCTTCTTCTTTGAGCATTCTAGATGTCAGACCCATTCGGTCTATTTTTTTATTTTTGAACGAGCCATCATATGAATATTTACCACACGATGGTGAACCATTTTTTAATATTGCTGTCTTACAATCATATGATTTTAAAAATTTGATTGTATTGATTGCACCAACATAAAAACTCTTAGTTACATCTTTTCCACTGATAGTATAGAATATACCTTCACTATTTTCTTCAGCTGGATCTCTTGGGATAGATAGACCACCAAAAACTTCAGGGCAAATAGGAAGAACTGTTTTATCTTTTATTAGTTCTTCTATTTTTGAATTATAATTGTTTCCGCCTGTGTATTTGGTATTTATGCCAATTAGGCAAGCACTTACAGCAATATATTCTTTCATATTTATATTTTAAAATATAAATGAAAAAATAAAAAGAGCAATCGCTCTTTTATTCATATGAATCGAATTCAATCTTAATCTTTTTGCCTGCTCTAGAGGCACTCGCATGAGCTACAGTTCTAATGGCATTCGCAATTCTGCCGCCTTTACCTATAACTCTACCAAGATCATCCTTACTAACAAGCACCTGTAGAACTACAGTTTCATCAACATCGACAAAAGAAGAAATTGAAACATCATCTGGGTTAGTCACAATTGGTGCAACTAGCGCTTTTAGAAGCTGTTCAAATTCTGTATTCATCTTTGTCACCTACTTTTGTTGTTTACTGTCGGCGTATTCCTTAAGAATTCCATTCTTTCTGAAAATGCTTTTAACTGTATCTGTAGGTTGAGCACCAACATTTAACCAGCTGAAGATTTTCTCTTTATCAAGTTTAACTTGATTTTCAGCAACTTTACAAGTTGGATCATATGTTCCAACGATTTCTAAAAAACGTCCATCACGTTTTGCAAGTGCGTCAGCTGCAACAATACGATAGAAAGGTTTTTTTGCAGCTCCGAATCTTTGTAATCTTAGTTTTACCATAATACTTCCTCCATTTTTACCTCAATAATTTTACTCTTATAAAATATTGTTGTCAAGTATTTTTTCTTGACAGATAAAATTATTTGGTTGTAACTTCGATTTTTGTCAATTCTTCGATTTTATTTACGATCTTTAATATCTGTTTATTATTCATAGATGTGACACTGATTCTTTTTGTTGCAGCATCATTTAATATAAATTCTATATATTTGAATTTCTTATTAAGATTATTAATTTTTGTACCATTTGAAGTTGAATTAGAGTAGATTACTTTAAATTCTTTAATATCGTTTAAATTAATGTTTTCTTTTTCTTGAATTCTATCTTCTTTAAAAAGACCATAATCTTTATTGATACTTATATTTGAATCAGTCATTGTTATTCTATAGACAATGAGTGGTTTTAAAGCTGAATAAAATAGGAACGAAAATAGAATAGATGCAATAATAATCCTAACTAAATCTGGTGAAAATATAATTATGTATAATAAGACACCTAATGCAACAATTGATAAAGTTCCAAAAAGTATAATATCATTGCCAAACGGAAAATATGTCTTCTTATTTTTCATTATCATACTCCTCTTTTAATTCTTTAAAAGCTTTGATGGAATTTTTTATCATTTCTAAACTTACACAATAAGCAATTCTTACATAACCCTTTACACCAAAAGAATCACTAGGTACAAGCAGTAAGTCATGTTTTTTAGCTCTTTCCATAAAACTTATAGCATTTGGTTCTAGCGCTTTCATAAATAGATAGAAAGCACCATCTGGATATATTAATTCATATCCTAGTTCTTTTAATGAATTATAAAGATAATCTCTATTTTCTTTATATTTTGAGATATCAGATGTTTCTTCAACAACATTTGCGATTAAATATTGAAATAATGATGGAGCACAGACATAGCCAAGTGCTCTACCAGCTCCCGCTACAGCTTTAAAGATTTCATCTGAATCTTTTGCATTAGATGATACAACTATGTAGCCTATTCTTTCACCCGGAAGTGATAATGATTTACTAAATGAGTAGCAAACTAATGAGTCATCATAATAATTTGTGATGAATGGATATTTTATATCATCATATATTATTTCACGATAAGGTTCATCAGAAATTATATATATAGGATGATTAAATTCTTTTTCTTTTTTCTTTAAGTATGTGGCAAGTTTAATAATATCTTCTTCTTTTAAAACTGCTCCAGATGGATTATTTGGTGAGTTGATGATTAAAACTTTTGTGTTTTTGTTTATAGATCTTTCGAGCGATTCATAATTGATTTTGAAATCAGGACTCGGATCAACTATCACAAATTTATATCCAGAATTTAATGAATATACTCTATATTCTGGAAAGAAAGGAGCGAATACTATCAATTCATCATGAGTGCTATATAGCGCATTTAAAGTTATCGCAAGTGATGCAGCTGCACCACAAGTTAGATATATCTTATTATGGTCTACATTTGCATTATAGGTTTTATTTAATTGATTTTTAATGCTAATTCTAGTACTCTCATCGCCAACTGCGCTTGTATAGCCATGCAAAACAGTGCTTTTTTTGTTTTTAATAAGATTGACTAATGTTTCTTCAACTATTTTTGGAGATTCGATTGAGGGATTACCGATTGAAAAATCATATACATTCATATCTCCAACAATTTGTCTTCTTTTACGACCATATTCATATAATTCTCTTATCGCTGAACCATGGTTTCCAAGTTCAAACATTTCTTTATTGTAACTCATCTTCTTTTCCTCCTATTTTTAATAATCTATAGGCATTTTTATAGAGAATATTGTCTATATCACATCTATCAATTGAGAGATCATTTATAATATCTACCATCGATTTTGAATCTATCCAAGGATTATCACTACCAAATAATATTTTATCACTACCATGTTTTTTTATCATTTTTAAAAACATATCTATATCTGTAATATCTTTTATTCCATCATATGTATTGATGGTGCCAAGTGACATTGCAGTATCAATATATAAATTTTTTGATAAAATATATTCATATGAATCATTTGGTTCTAATAAACTTCCCATATGCGCAAGAATTAAAATTCCATCATCTAGATTAATCTTATTTAGAAATGATCTAATTTTTGTGCATGATGAATATAGAGCGCCTATAAATCCAGGGTCAAGTCCCGCATGAAAAATAACCATTAGATTTAATTTAAAAGCTTCTTTTGTGATATCTATGTATTTAGGTGAATCGATATCACATTTTTGATATATTGGATGTAATTTTACACCTTTTATACCATTTTCTTTTAATCTTCTTAATTCTTCTTTGTAATTTTGATAATCAGGATGCATTGTCCCAAAGGGAATAATTGATTTATATGTTTTATTAATTTTTATTGATTCATCATTTATTATCTCAACTTGGGAAGGTTTAGTTGCGATTGGCAAAACAACGGAATAATCAATTCCGTTTTTTTGCATATTTGATAAGAGACTATCAATCTTTCCATCATATGAGGGATGATATTTTATTCTATTTTCTAGCCTTTCCATCGCATAATTTGCGATTGAGTCAGGAAAGATATGTGTGTGAAAATCAATAATCATGATATTTATGCAGTAGTTTGTTCCTCAACTAAATTTTGTGTTGAATACATCTTTCTAAGTTTTGGTTTTTCAATTTTACCTGTTGGATTTCTTGGCACATCCGCAAAGATAACTTTTCTTGGACGTTTATATCTTGGAAGAGCTGTACAGAAGTCGTTAAACTCATCTTCATTCATACTCATACCATCCTTGATAGATACAATCGCTAGAGTTGCTTCACCAAGTCTTTTATCTGGTATACCGATAACCGCAACATCTTTTACTTTATCATTTTGTCTAATGAAATCTTCAATTTGAACAGGATAGAGGTTTTCACCTCCACTTATGATGACATCTTTCTTTCTATCGACTAAATATATAAAGCCATCGCTGTCATATTTAGCCATATCACCTGTCATTAGCCATGGGCCATCTAGAATCTCTTTTGTCGCCTTTTCGTTATTGAAATAACATTTCATTACTCCAGGACCTTTGACCGCAAGCTCTCCAACTTTTTCTGGAACAGTTATTTCTTGTTTATTTTCATCTACTATTTTTGTTTTCCAGTTGAAGCCAGCTTTACCGATAGAACCTACTTTTTTAATATTTTCTATTCCAAGGTGAACACAACCAGGACCGATAGATTCAGAAAGACCATAATTTGTATCATAGTCGTGATTTGGAAAAACCTTGAGCCATCTATTGATCAATGATGGTGGGACAGGTTGTGCACCGACGTGCATTAATCTCCATTGTTTTGTCTCATAATTCGATAAATCTAGTGTTTTATTATCGATTGCATCTAGAATATCTTGAACCCAAGGAACTAAAAGCCATACTATTGTGCATTTTTCAAGCGATACAGTTTCTAAAATCCATTCAGGTTTAACACCTCTTAAAAGAACCGCCTTAGATCCGCTATATAAACTTCCAAACCAGTGCATCTTTGCGCCTGTATGATAAAGAGGTGGGATGCATAAGAAGCAATCATCTTTTGTCTGATTATGATGAGCTTGTTCGGTGATGGCGCTATTGATTAGAGCTTTGTGTGTATGAAGAATCGCTTTAGGAAATCCTGTAGTACCGCTTGAAAAATAGATAGCGGCATCATCATCTTCAATAAGAGATATATTTGGTTTTACTGATGAATATAGATTGATATATTCATCATAACTTTCTGAAAACGTTGGTGTATTCTCTCCGACATAAATAATATTTTTAATATTTTTTAATTCGTCGAAAATAGCTTCAATTCTTCCGATAAATTCAAAACCAAATACTAAAACTTTGCATTCAGCGAGTTCTAGACAATATTTGATTTCATCTTGAGTATATCTATAATTTAGAGGTACTGCAAGGGCACCGGTTTTAAGTACACCAAAATATATTGGTAACCATTCTAAAGAGTTCATAAGAAGAATGCCAATCTTATCACCCTTTTTTACGCCTTTAGAAAGAAGCATATTCGCAAACTTATTGGCAGTCGCATCGAAATCTTTCCAGCTTATTTCTCTTCGATATTCGCCTTTTGCGCTTGGTTGAATCAAACTATATTCTTTCCAAGTTACATATTGGTCTACTTTTTTAAGTGGATTGATTTCAACAAGTGCTATATCAAAAGGGTAATCCTTTGCATTACGTTCTAATAAATCAGTAATAATCATTTTGTTTCTCCTAAGATTTCTAATTAACTAAATCTTTGTCCTCTAATAGTTGTATTCCATTTTTATTAAATAATTTGATGGCTTTAGCTTCATCATCTATTTTAAGCATGACAGATGCATAATTGCCATATGAACCAATAAAGGCATAAAGATAACTAACATTGATAGCTGCTTCTTTTAATAATTTTAAGGCATCTTTAAGACCACCTGGTTCATTAGAAATCTTAATCGCAACTACATCGCTAACTTTTACAACATATTTGTTTTCTTTTAAGAGATTTAATGCTTCAGTTGGCTTATCAACAATTAATCTTAAAATGCCATAATCTACTGTATCAGCGATACATAGTGCTTTAATATCAATTTTGTTTTCACCAAGAAGCGAAATAATATCTAATAATGATCCAGAATGATTTTCTACAAAAACAGATACTTGTTTAACACTCATATTACACCTCTATTTGATTTTTCTTTTATCTATTACTCTCTTTGCTTTTCCTTCACTTCTTTCGATTGTCTTAGGATTTACGAGAGTTACAAGTGCGCTTAAGCCAAGAACGCTTCTTAAGCTGTCACGAATCTTTGATGAAATCTTTTCGATTGATTTAACATCATCTGCGAACAAGTTTTCATTCATTTCAACTTTTACTTCAAGTGTATCGGTATTGTTTACTCTATCAACTATGATTTGATAATTTGGAGTAATACCTTGACCATATTTTAATAATACTTCTTCAATTTGTGATGGGAAGACATTCACGCCTCTAATAATAAGCATATCATCAGTTCTTCCTTCAATTCTACCCATTCTTTTGAATGTTCTGCCACACTTACACGTTCCTGTGAGGATTCTACATAAATCATGGGTGCGATATCTTAAGACTGGGAATGCTTCTTTTGTGATAGTTGAGAATACTAATTCACCTACTTCACCATCAGGAAGAACTTCTAGAGTGATTGGATCTATTATTTCCGCAATGAACATATCTTCATTAATATGAAGACCATGTTGGCACTCACATTCATAAGAAACGCCTGGACCTAATATTTCTGATAAACCATAGATGTCATATGCCTTAATAGATAATTTAGATTCTATTTGTTTACGCATTTCTTCGCCCCATGGTTCTGCACCAAGGACAGCTCTTTTGAGTTTTAAACTATTTTTTAAGTTAGATGCTTCTAGTTCTTCTGCAAGATACATACAATATGATGGTGTTGAACAAAGCACCGTAGAACCAAAATCTACCATCGTATTCATCTGTCTTACAGTATTGCCAGTAGATGCTGGGATAACAGTGCAGCCTAGTTTTGTTGCACCATCATGTGCTCCAAGTCCACCAGTAAATAGACCATATCCGTATGATACTTGAACTATATCATTTTTAGTTGCTCCATAAGATGTGAGAGCTCTTGCGACACATGTTGACCACATATCTAAATCATTTTTGGTATAACCAACAACTATTTGCTTACCTGTTGTGCCACTTGAGGCATGTATTCTAACGACATTTTCTAGTGGTTCAGCAAATAGACCATATGGATAGTTATCTCTTAAATCTTGTTTATTAGAAAACGGCAGTTTGTGTAAATCTTTTATTGAATGGACATCTTCGGGTTTTAGATTTAAATCATCCATTCTTTTTCTAAATACTTCTACCCTTTCATACATTCTTTTTACTTGTTTTACAAGTCTTTCACTTTGAAGTGCTTCTAAAGACTCTCTATCTAAACATTCTATATTTTTTTCGTATATTGGCATTAGCTATTTATCCCTCTTTCAAAAGCATTTATATTTAGTTCGATAAATTTATTTGGAACTGTGTTTTTAATTACCTCAATCCAATTTTCATATGGAATATCTAAATTTTTTGCAAAAGCGCCAATTAGAACGACATTTGCACATCTAGGATTTCCAAGTTCGCTTGCGATTTTTGTCGAATCAAGTTCAATTACTTTGGCTTTTTCTTTGATTTTCTTTATTATATCTTTTGGATATTCCATCTGTCCTGTGATTACAGGCATTGGGTCAATCTCAGTAATGTTTATTACCATAACACCTGTATCTTTTTTAAGATATGGTAGAGCGCGATATGCTTCCAGTGCTTCAAATGCTAAAATGATATCAGCTTCTCCTTTATCTATTAATGGAGAATAGATTTTATCACCATATTTACAATAGGTGGTCACAGAACCACCTCTTTGACTCATGCCATGAACTTCTGATACTTTTACATCATATCCAAGCGATATCGCAAGATTACCTAAGATTCTAGAGGCAAGAAGAGTACCTTGTCCACCAACACCGACAATCATTATACTTTTATTCATAATCTATTCCTCCACCTTAGAAATTGCTTTAAATGGACAAACATTTAAACAAAGTGAACAGCCATTGCATTGATTTTTATCAATGACTATTAATCCATTTTTATTAGAAATTGCTGGACAGCCAAGTCCCAAACATTTTTTGCATTTCTTACATTTGTCTGTAATAACTGCGTGTCCAGTGTATTTTACAGTTTTAAGAAGAGCACATGGTCTAGATGCGATTATAAGTGATGGCTCACATTTTTTAACCTCTTCTTTGATAACTTTTTCAAGATTAATTAAATCAAATGGATCAACGACGGAAATGTTTTCAATACCGATTGATTTTGCAAGAGTTATTAGATTTAATTGTTTAGTTTCTTCTTTTCTTATTGTATAGCCAGTTGTCGGATTATCTTGATGACCTGTCATACCGGTTATTGAATTATCTAAGATGATTACAGTAGTAATTCCCTTGTTGTAGACAACATCTATTAAACCTGTGATGCCAGAATGAACGAATGTTGAATCACCGATTACTGCCACAAGTTTTTCATTAAACTCGCTCCCTCTAACCTTTGCCATACCATGTGCAGCGCCGATTGATGCACCCATACATATTACAGTATCAACTGCCTCAATTGGCCTTGTCGCACCAAGTGTATAACATCCAATATCTCCAGATACTGTAAGTCCTAATTTTTTAAGCACATAGAATGTTCCTCTATGAGGACAGCCTGCGCACATAACAGGAGGTCTATTTGGAATAGCTTCATCAAGTTCAAAATGAGATGGTGGTTCTATACCAAGGACAGCTTTTTTAATCATCTGTGGTGTATATTCATAAAGAAGAGTGAATACATCTTTTCCAATAACATCTATGCCATTCATCTTGCAATGTTCTTCAATAAATGGATCAAGTTCTTCTATTACAAATACTTTTTCAAGCCCTTTTGTGAAATTCCTAATTGATTCTATAGGGAGTGGATATGCTACACCTAATTTAAAATAATTTACTTGATTTCCTAAAGCTTCATGAGCATATAGATATGATATACCTGATGTGATAACACCTATTTTTGAATTGTTGCATTCAATTACATTTAGTTCTGTCGATTCAACATATTCTTTTAAAGCTTTTTCTCTTTCTTCAACTATTTTATGTCTTTTTATCGCATTTCCAGGCATCATGACATATTTTGAAGAATCTTTTATATATGGTTTTAATTCTATATTTTCTCTTTCTTCAATTTCTACAAGACTTTGTGAATGAGAAACTCTTGTCGAAAGTCTCAGTATTACTGGAACATCATATTTTTCTGATAATTCAAATGCTTTTTTAGTAAAGGCTTTCGCTTCCATACTATCAGATGGCTCTAACATAAGTATTTTTGCAGCTTTTGCATAGTGACGTGAATCTTGTTCGTTTTGTGATGAATGCATTCCTGGATCATCCGCAACCGCAAACACTAGTCCACCATTGACACCAGTATAGCTGACAGTAAAGAGTGGATCGGCCATGACATTTAACCCAACATGTTTCATACATGCCATGCTTCTCGCTCCCGCAATAGATGCCCCAATCGCAGTTTCCGCTGCCACCTTTTCGTTTGGTGCCCATTCGCAGTAAATATCGTCGTATTTTACTATTGTTTCTGTGATTTCAGTAGAAGGGGTCCCTGGATATGATGATACAAGTCTTACACCTGCCTCAAAACATCCTCTTGCGACAGCTTCATTCCCTAACATTAGTTTTTTCATAAAGTACCTCAACTTAAAATAAAAATACGCTACGTACAGTAGCGTATATTATATTATTACGTTACTGCTTATATCTATTATATCTGCAATAACGAATATTTCCAATAAAAGAAACAACCAAGTTATTACAGATTGGTAGGATAAAAGTAATAAAAGTAATAAAAGTTAAAATTATTTGATTTAGTCATTTATTTTCTTCCTCTTAATAATTTTATTGTAATATGACACAACTTTTTAAATAATTCAATAGGTTTTTTAAAAATAATATATTTTTATATAAGAATAATACTATTTTGAGTTCATTCTATATGAAACTTTCCTTTTAGTTCATTTATTCTATTTTTTAATACGCTTTTATATACCTTAAAATCATAATTAAAAAAATAATGGACCATAAGTATTGAAAAAGCTTCTGAATCAACTAAAAAATCATAATCAATGTCAAGAGATGAAAGATATTTATCATGTTCATATTTCCAAAGATTTATTTTCTCATAATCATAATATTTAAATAATTTTTTATATCTATATAATTCTATCTCCATTGCTTGATAGATGATTCTTAGATTTTTAAACATTATTTTATAAAGATTCATCTTCTCCTCTTTTAACAGGTATTTAGGGTTTAGAGACAATGAAAATTGTGTTAAATTTAAAAATATTTCTCTTCTTGAATCTTGTATTTCAAAATCCACTATAATCGATCCTCTAATATCAAAAAAACGTTCTATTAAATCAACCGCATCTCTTACAATATCTTTCTTTTCATTTATGAATATCTCATTAAGCATATATTTATACCTCTAAAATATAAATACATCTATCTGATATAGTTTGTTTAATAAATCAAAATATTGTATTTAGATTTGTCAATTATATTTAATATTTTTATTTTAAAATGTGTCAATTAAAATATTTTCAAAAACATAATTGACAAAAGAGTTATGCTTATTTATAATGTTAAATGATAAAATTCAATGAGGAGATATTTAATATGCCTAAATCAGTCTTTTATAAAATTTCCCGAGATAGAAAATTAAAGCTATTAAAACCTGCAATAAAAGAATTTGTTAGTAAGTCTTATAATAAAATCACTGTTTCTTCTTTGACAGAAACAATGAGAATTCTAAGGACTGACTTTTACTATTATTTCAATGATAAAGATGACATCTATTCAGTACTGATTGATGAATTTTATAAATATGTTGTATCAATAAAAAGTGATGCAAATTTCCAAGAAGCACTTAAAATTTTCTTTGAAAAGATTCTAGAGATTGATAGTTCAAGAATGAGACAATATATCATCGATGTCACTGAAAATTATAATCCACAGTTCGCTATTGAACTTACTAAGAGAATAAGAAATATCTTTAAATGCAATTGTGATGGCGATAAACCTCAAGTTAAAATTATGGTTAAAATCTATCGTTTTATGACTATTGTGAATCTGTATGAGAAAGGAAACCTTTCTGTACAGAGTGCAAGGGAACTTCTAGATACTAAAGAATAAGGATATCCTTATTCTTTTTTATTTCTTTTTGACTAAAACAGTGAACCTTTAGAGGGTTCACTGTTTTCATATGTTTATAATACTAGAATTAATTATTTTTGCCAATTCTTTGTCTTATCATCTACTTTATGTAGTTTATAAGCAGGATCAGCTTTTTGAACATGATTTATAACACATTCATCTTGAATATTGCCAGTCTTTGCGACGATATTGTTTACTTCTTCCATATTTAGTTTGAAATTGAATACTTTATCGCCTTTCTTGGTTTCGATTAGATTACCATTGTTGTATAGTGATACTTCTTCTTGATTTGAATATACTTTAATCATAAGCTTAGAACCGGTTCTATTCATAAATCTCTTACCTGTTATATGAATCATTGGTTCTTTTGTCCAATATGCTTTATAAAGATAGAATGAATCTTTCTTAGTCTTTCTATCATATGTAACTAAACCTTTATGGTTCATGCCAGGTTCACCACCTTGGTTTCTGGCATCAGCAGCGAAATCATACATGTTCCAAACATGAGTTGCCCATAAATATTTAGCTTTTTCATAGAATTTAAGCATATATTCGTGGTATTTGATTTGATATTCTTCAGTATTGTCACCACGTCTTGGATGTAAACTATGAAGATTTGGCATACCTTCTGCGCCGTATTCACTCATACCGATAACACGTTTTGGATAGAAGAGTTTGAAGAACCAGAACCAAAGATCATTTAGGAAGAATCCAGGAACATACCATCCAAGATATAAATTCCATGATACAACATCAGTTATATGAGCACTCTTGTTGAAAGGAGCACATACAGAATAACATGCGAGTGTTGTGAGTCTAGTTGGATCTAATTCATGACAGAGATCATTTAATTTTCTATGGTTTTCAAGCATATCTTTTACATCGTTATGGAACATAGTGATTTCGTTAGAAACACCCCAGAAACAGATTGATGGATGGTTATATTCTTGAACGATGAGTTCAGTCATTTGACTAACAGTATTGTCGTTAGCGTTTACCATATGTCTTGAAATATATGGAATTTCAGCCCAAACAACGAAACCATTTTTATCGCATAAATCATAGAAATAATCATCATGTTGATAGTGAGCAAGTCTAACAGTGTTAGCGCCGATTTCTTTGATCATCTCAATATCTTCATCATGTTCTTTTTTGGTGATGGCATTACCCATATTTTTTCTATCTTGGTGTCTACATACACCATGAAGAGGATAACTTCTTCCGTTTAGATAGAATCCGGTTTTAGCATCTACACTGAATGATCTATATCCAAAATAGTCACATACTTCGTCAACTACTTCTCCCCCATCAACAATTCTTGCGACAGCTTTATATAAATATGGATCATGGACAGAATCCCATAGATGTGGATTATCTATTTCTTTTGTTTCATCATTTTGAAGTTTAAATAGTTCTTTATCTTCATTATCATAGATTGTAATCTCGATATTTCCTTTTTCAGAACCTTTTGTATAGCACTTGCAATTGAGTTCACCCTTGCCAACTTCTTTTACCTTAGGAGTGATTTTTAGGCCTTCAGAGCCAAAATATTCAAGGTCAAAGTGATATTCTGGTACATAGATGATATTAACATCTCTATAGATACCACCATAGAATGTAAAGTCAGCTTTTTGAGGATATACTTTATCTGTATATCTATTGTCAGCAGCAACGTCTAGAATGTTTTCTTCTTTGATAAAATCTGTGATATCAAATCTAAATGTTGAATATCCACCATCATGACTACCTACAAATTCTTTGTTTAAATAAACTTCACATGAGGAGTTAACGCCTCTAAATTCGATAAATACTCTACCATTTTCGTTAACATTTTCAATATCAAGTTTCTTTTGGTACCAACATTTGCCTCTATAGTAGTCATCACCACCATCAGATCCGTCGATCGCATTCCATGTGTGTGGAATATTGACATTTTCATAATTGATATTAGGATTCTTAATATCAATGTCCTCTTTAATAAAAAGCCAGTCTTTGTTTAAATTTACTATTTTTCTCATTTCTCTCTTATTCAATTGGATAGGTATAAGTCCAAAAAGTTTTTCCTGATATTATTATATAATAATTTATCAGTATATGCAAAATGGTAGCTTTATTTTATGCATTTATTGCAATAATATTACAATTTTATAAGAATAAAAATAAAGAAAAGGTGTCAAGAAAACTTGACACCTCTTATATTTTGAAATGAAAGATATTAATCAATCATTTCTATTTTTAGTTATTAAGCAACTACTAATTTGAATGTAATAGTAGCAGTTCTAGATGTACCAGCACCAGCTCTAATCCAGTTACCACCATTACCAGGGTTACCTAGAGTGTAAGTTTGGAGTCTTACAGTAACATTATATTCTCCAGGAGTTGCTGAACCTGTTAACTTCACACCATCGATAACTTGTGATACATAAGTTAATCCGCAAAGTCCAACTGGAGTTACCATAACATTTTCAACACTGATACCTTCAGGTAATCCTGTTACAGTATAAGATGGTTCATGGATTTGAACTGCAGATGGATTGTACATTTCATTATCTGGATCTAAGTATGGAGCGATTTCTTTAGCATAATCGTAAGTTACGATATCAGCTGCAGTTTCATCTTCTTTACGTTGCATCCAACCTTGGTTGTTTACATTATATGCGCCGAATACGAAGAATGAAGTGTTCTTGCTACCATATCCATAGTAGTTAGAAGAGAATACCATACCAGAAGTATAATTGATTGTTAAGCTGTCGATTTCTTCACCATTTACAGTGAGTGGGCTCACAACTTTAATTGTAGCTTTAGCTGGAACATTAGTTACCCAGAAGTCAGCTGTAACAGTTAAGTTAACTTCATATTCACCAATTGCTAAGTTATTTGGTAAGTTAACAACGCCAGTAGTTCCATTTACAGTTATACCATTAGCATATCTATAAGTTCTAGATCCGTCAGCATTTACAGTTAATTGTAAATTAGGATATTCATGTTGTGCATTAGTTGCATATACTGTGCTTGATAATGCATTTTCAGCATTGTTATTATAGTTTTCAGTGATTGTATGATCGAAGTATGTCCATACTATATCTTGAACGATAGCTGCATCATTTGTTGTTGGATTTTGACCTTGACGATAACGTTTTACAACCTTGATTTCAGGTTTAGCTTCTTGAGCAGGAACTGCAGGTCTTGATTCATCAACATCTGGAGTTTCAGGATCGTCTTCGATAGCAGGTTGAGCTTCTTGAGCTGCTTGAGCAGCTTGAACGATATATGTATAAGTGTAAGTAATTCTAGTTCCACTACCACTTGATGTAATATTTGGTTCAATAGCTGCATAATTAGCTTTTGCAAGTCTAGTTAAATCAGTTGGGAATGTTACACCAGTTACAGTGAAGTTAGAAGTTTCAGCACATGATAGAGATACGTTTCCACCAATACCTTGATATACTTGTCCAGTGAGTTCGATACCTTTAGCCATGTTGTTCCTTACACACATAGAGTTAACTTCATTATGGATATCTCTGATAGCTGCAAGTCTCATTGCATAGTAGTGAGATGGAGCAGGTTGTGCTTTAGTCATATCAGAAATATTGTTAACGTTTTGGTTTTGACCTTCAATTGGTGTATAAACCATACCTTTACCATCACGATCACCAGCTACCCATACACCATATGTGAATCCTGTAGGACCATATCCATTCCAAGAACCCATTAAGTATGTATCACCAGCACGGATTGATAAGTCTTGAGATACGTATGATTTAGCCCATTGGTCGTTAACTGTACCACCTCTATAACCCCATTGGTCATGCATTAACCATTGGTGAGATGCATAGTTATTAGTATTAACGATGAAGCCAAGTCTGTTGAATGATGTCATAACACCAACTGTACCGTTCTTAACTACTGCTTCGAATGGTCTCATATAGATTTCTCTTAGAGTTTGTTCAGTAGCGAATACAGATACACCACCAACGTTTGCACGACGATATTCTTGGTCATTACAGAAATAGTGTTTCCAGTAGCACATAATACCTTTAGATGTTACACCTTTATCTACTGCTACAGCGATCTTAGCTGCTAAAACGCCATCTTCTGAATAATATTCGAAACAACGTCCATTGAAGGCAGTTCTGTGAGTGTCGATACCTCCACCTCTCCAACCTCTAGTGTTGTTGAGCATAGCTTGAGTACCAAGCATTTCACCTTGTTGTTCTACAAGTTCAATGTTGAATGTTGAAGCTGTGATTGGGCAAGTTGACCAGTCAGCACCACCACCGAATGTTACAGGACCATCTGAACCAGTTAAACCAGTGTTTGTAACTGGACCTTTAGCGCCTGTATAGTATTGTGCTAATTGAGACCAAGTTAAAGCATTCATATATGCATCCCATTTAGCGTTAGTTGCAGCTTCTTCTTCAGTCATTGTTGGATATTTAACTACACCATTTTCAGTGTAAGGTTCAACATAATATGTACCAACGAGTTCATAGAATAAATCTGATAAAGTCTTTCCAGCTGGAAGAGGAGCACCTTGAGTCCAAGTTGATGG
>JAGCYY010000029.1 GCA_017960565.1 bacterium
AGATATGAAACAGACTACAGTGCTTAAACCAATTATAACACTTGAAAAAGTGATATAAAAAGTTATCTTGTGCTGATAACTATAAAAACACTCTTTAAAAAGGAGAAAGTATAATCATAAGCACAATTTGATTATACTAGGTGTGCTATGTCAGATTTCACAGATTCAAGAAATGAGATTCTAGAGTTAATACGAAATACAGACTTAACTAACGAAGAATTGATTCAAGCCTTAAGTCAATACCATGAATCCGATATCGCTGATGTAATTCCATCTTTAAGCGATGAAGAAAAAGAAACTCTATTTTCTAAATTACCTAACGAACTTTTAGGTGAACTTTTAACATACGTAGATGACCCTGAAGATTATATTGAAGAATTAGATCCATCTAAAGCTGCAGACATTGTTGAGACAATGGATGCTGATGACGCTGTCGATGTTCTTGAAGATGTCGATGAAGAAGTTCTCCAAGATATCTTAGAAGAGATGGAAGAGGAACAAAGAGAAGATATCGAATTAATTCATAAATTTGAAGATGATGAAATTGGTTCTAAGATTACAACTAACTACATCACTCTTAAAAAGAATTATTCCATCAAAGAAGCGATGCGAACTTTAGTAAGTGAAGCTCCAGAAAACGACAACATCTACAACCTATTCGTATTAGATGATGATGGCACATATTATGGGACAATCAATCTAAAAGATTTGATTATCGCAAGAGAAGGAACATCTATGCTCGACATCACCAAGACAAATTATCCAACTCTCTATGCCCATGATAAAGTTTCTGAAGTTATCAATGAAATCAAAGACATCGACTTAGATATCATCCCTGTCCTTGCCGAAAACAATACAATCATGGGTGTTATTACAACACAAGATATCATTGAAACAGTCGAAGAAGAGATGACAGAAGACTACGTAAAATTCGCTGCCGTCGATGAAGATGCCGACGTCGATGATACTCTATTCCAATCAGTAAAAAGAAGAGTACCATGGCTTGCGATGTTACTAGTTTTAGATATTCTAACATCTTCAGTTCTTACTGGCTTTTCACACATATTCACAATCATCCCAGCTTTAGTTTTATTTCAATCGTGGATTCTAGACTCAAGTGGTAATGCTGGTACACAATCCCTTGCCTTAACTATTCGTGCAATCACCAATGATGAACTCACAAAAGAAACATTCGTTAAGAGAATGATTAAAGAATTACTTACTGGTTTATTAGATGGTCTACTAGTTGGAGCCGCTGGCTTCTTAATTTCTTTCTTATTCTTGCTTATAACTAAGAATCCAGTCACTGGTACAGAAATTGATATCGCAAACCAACTAATCGCTGCTGGAATTGTTGGAACATCTCTATTTGCGGCCATCCCTATCACATCTCTCGCTGGTCTATTTATTCCTCTTTTATTTAAAAAGATTCATATCGATCCTGCGGTTGCCTCTGGCCCGCTCATCACAACTCTTTCAGATATGTGTGGTGTGGCAATATATTATACACTTGCGACAATTCTCTTTGGAGCTCTTCTTTAATGCTTAGAGGAGATCTTCATTTTCACTCTTTATATTCTGATGGAGAATTATCTCCTTTAGAACTTGCGAAAAGAGTTAAAGAAAAAAGGATAGATATTGCTTGTCTTACTGATCATGATGCAGTTCTTGGCACAAAAGAATTTATAGAGGCTTGTCAGGAGTTCTCTATTATATCTTTTCCTGCCTTAGAACTATCGACATATAAAAATGGCGAACCAATTCACGTTCTTGCCTATTTTAAATCTTTTGATGCGATCGGAAAAGAATTCTTAAAATATCTTGATGAAGTTAAAATTCAAAGATATGAAAGAATGAAAAAGCTTGTCGAGAATGTAAACAAAATTTATAATCTTGGCATTGATTTTAAAGATGTAGAAATACTTCAACCAAATATGTTAGAGCGTCCTCATCTTGCCAAAATCATTTCTGAAAAACACAATATCTCGATGAAACAAGTATATGAGAAATATTTAGGTAATGATAATGTAGCCTTCATTCCTTCGACAAAACTTCCGACAGAAGATGGAATAAGAATGATTCATGAGGCAGGAGGCATTGCCATACTCGCTCATCCATATCAATATAGGAAAAACAATTTTGTGGATCTTATGGAACTTGATTTTGATGGCGTAGAAGTATATTATTTTCCAGCATCTAAAAAATTATATAAACCAATTAAAAAATATTGTACAAAGCATAATCTAATTATTACAGGTGGTTCAGATTTCCATCGTGAACTAGATATTAAACATTCATATATTGGTTCTGGAGAATTCACTTCCCCATTTATTGAAAAATTCATTGAAAGAATTAACTCATTATGATCAGAAAAGCAAACATAAACGATTTGAATTCAATAAAAAATCTTCTTGAAGAAATATTGTATGTTCATCACAAATTAAGACCTGATATATTTAAAGAAAAGGGACAAAAATTTAGTGATGATGAACTATTAAGTTTTCTAAAAGATGATAATAATCTCATTTTTGTATATGAGATAGATGGTAAAGTAGTAGGTCATCTATTCCTAGATATCAAAATTTATAATGAAACAGGCGCTACACACCCCTATAAAACATTATTTATAGAAGATCTATCAATCGACGAAGATTATAGAAGACAAGGAATTGGGAAGAGTCTTATGAATTTCGCATTTGATTACGCAAAAACAATCGGTGCCGGAAATGTTAAATTACATGTTTGGGAAGGAAATACAAGTGCGATTAAATTTTATGAATCACTCGGTATGAAACCACAAAAACATGTGTTCGAATATCTGCTTGAAAAGTCTAATTAAAAAAGACTTTTCTTTTTTGTTTAAGTTGCATATTACTTCCCATAAAATCATTCAATATGATAAAATAAAGATATGGAAAGAGTAGTAAATGTGATAGGTGCAGGATTAGCTGGTTCTGAGGCAACCTACCAACTCACAAAAAGAGGAATAAAAGTAAAATTATATGAGATGAAGCCTTTAAAAAAGAGTCCAGCACATAAGTTGGATACTTTTGCTGAACTTGTATGTTCTAACTCATTTAGGTCATCTGATATAAAAAACGCTGTTGGGCTGCTTAAAGAAGAATTAAGAATGTTTGATTCTTTAATAATGAAGGCCGCTTTTAAGACAAAAGTTAGCGCTGGTGCATCTCTTTCTGTCGATAGAACTCTTTTTAGTGAATATATCACCAATGAGATCAAAAACAATCCTTTAGTAGAAATAATAGAAGAAGAAATAAAATCTATTCCAGATGGTCCTACAATCATCGCATCAGGCCCACTCACATCTTCTTCATTATCCGATTCATTAAAAGAATTCGCAGGCTCAGATTATCTATATTTTTATGATGCTATCGCTCCCGTAATTGAAAAAGATTCAATCGATTTTACTAAAGCATATTACAAATCGAGATGGGATAAAGGAGATGCTGACTATATAAACTGCCCATTCACAAAAGAAGAATATATAAACTGGTATAACGAATTAATCAAACTTGAAAGCGTTGAAACCCATGATTTTGAACTCAAAGTCTTTGAGGGCTGTATGCCATTTGAAGAGATGGCAAAAAGAGGAATAGACACATTGAGATTTGGACCGATGAAGCCAGTAGGACTCCACTATAATGATAATAAACCATATGCCGTTGTCCAACTAAGAGAAGACAACATCGCTAAAACTATGTATAACATCGTTGGTTTTCAAACAAAACTAAAATATGCTAGTCAAGATAAAATCATAAGAATGATTCCAGGTCTTGAAAATGCCAAGATAGTAAGGCACGGTGAAATGCATAGAAACACATTTATTAACGCACCGAAGGCAATAAATGAATTCTATCAAGCGAAAAAGAGAGAAGATCTTTTTATCGCAGGCCAATTATCTGGAGTTGAAGGATACGTTGAATCGACAGCCTCAGGGCTAATTGCCGGAATAAATATGGCAAGATATTTAGAAAATAAACCACTAATTGCCTTTCCAAAAACGACAGCTATGGGATCACAAGCATATTACATATCTCACACAAGCGAAAAAGATTTCCAACCGATGAATGTAAACTATGGAATCTTCCCACCTCTTGATATAGACACCAAGAAACAAGATAGAAAGATGGCATATGTAGAAAGATCACTAAAAGATTTAGAGGAATTTAAATATGAGTCCAAAGAATAAAAAATATTTAGATGATTTCTTGTCATATCTAAGAAATGAAAGAAGATATTCAGATAACACTGTCCTAGCTTATAGGACAGATATCGAACACTATATATCTTTTCTTGACAAAGAAGAATTTGGTGATCTTGACGAGGTTTCTCATAAAGTCGCAGAATTCTATCTTGGTGAATTAAGAGATACATATACACCAAAATCAATTCAAAGAAAAATATCATCTCTTAAGACAATGTATAACTATTTTCTTGAAAATAAAGAGATGGACATGAATCCATTCATCGCTGTAACACTTCCAAAACTAGAAAAAAGACTTCCAAAATTCATCTATGAAGATGAAATAAAAGAATTCTTTGATTCTATTGATGTCACAAGTGAGAGAGGTAAAAGAGATAAATTAATTTTTCTTCTCCTCTATGGATCAGGTCTTCGTGTAAGTGAGCTCACAGACTTAAAATTAAGAGATGTAAATCTACCAGATAGAGTCATAAGTGTTCATGGTAAAGGATCAAAAGACAGGCTCGTTCCCATGAACAAAGAAACACAAAAAGAGTTTGAAACTTATCTTACTATCGCAAGACCGGTATTATTATCTAAAAATGATAATTTAGATAATGATCATGTATTTCTAAATTTTAAAGGATCAACTCTCACGCCAAGAGGTGTAAGAGATATTCTTGAAAGACTTATAAGAGAATCATCATCAACACTTAGGGTTTCTCCACACACATTTAGGCACTCATTCGCTACCCATCTTTTAAATAATGGTATGGATGTTAGAATGGTACAAGAATTATTAGGGCACTCTAATCTATCTACTACACAGATATATACTAAAATCTCGAAAGAAAGCTTGATGAAAGAATATGAAAAAGCTTTCCCAAAAGGAGAAAAGAATGATTAGAATAATATCTGTCGGAAAAATCAAAGAAAAATATTTAGAATCTGGAATAAAAGAATACGAAAAAAGATTATCAAAATATAGCAAATTAGAATTAATTGAAGTAAAAGATATTCCAATCCCAGAAAACCAAAATGAAACAATATTTGAAAAAATTAAAACAGAGGAAGGAAAAGAAATCTTATCAAAAATAAAAGACGATTATCTAATAGCGCTCGATCCAAAAGGTGAAATGCTAGACAGTATAGCTTTCAGCAAAAAAATCGAAGATATAAACACTAAAGGTAAATCAAAAATCGCTTTTGTGATAGGAGGTTCTCTTGGTCTATCAAAAGAAGTTTTAGATAGATGTGATTATAAAATGTCTTTTTCTAAGTTAACCTTTCCTCATCAGCTCTTTAAATTGATCCTTATGGAACAAATTTATAGAGCATATAAAATTTTAAATAATGAAATATATCATAAATAAAAAATAAAGGAGACTAAAAAATGGTACAAGAATTACAATCAAACTTTATCGAAGAAATAAAAGAAGGAGTAACATTCGTAGACTTTTATGCTGACTGGTGTACACCATGTCGTATGATGATGCCTGTAGTAGAAGCATTATCAGAAGAATATGCCTCAAAAGTTAAATTCCTAAAAGTAAACGTAGATGAGAATCAAGAAATTGCTCAAAATTTAAATATTCAATCAATTCCAAGATTCTTTATTTTTAAAGATGGAAACGCTGTTAAAGTATTAGTGGGCGCACAAAAGAAGGATACTTTAGTAGCCGAGCTAGAAGCATGTCTAAAGTAATAGTTATTGGAAATGGTCCAGCTGGTGTAAGCGCTTCTTTATATCTTAAGCGTGCAAATATCGATGTAATAAATATCTCAATGAAAAACAGCGCTTTATTAAAAGCTAAAATAGAGAATTATTATGGATATATCGATGTCGATGGAAAGACATTATATGAAAACGGTCTAAAACAATTAAAAGACGCAAATATCGATATGATTGAGGGCTTTGTGCAAAAAATAGAATACCAGATGGATTCAAAAATCTTAGTATCTGTCGATGACAAGGACTATATTTCAGACTATCTCATCCTCGCACTCGGTTCACCTCTTAAAATCAATCCTAAATATAAAGGATTCTTAGGTTCTGGTGTATCTATTTGTGCACACTGTGATGCACCTCTTTATAAAGGAAAAGAACTAAATGTCACTGGCAGTGAACCATATCTAAGCGATATGGTAAAAGAATTATCACTATATTCAGATAATGTATCAATCATAAAAGAATCTGATATACAAAGATTAGAAGGTGAATTTAGCTTAGAAAGAATAGTTTATAAGGACGGAGAAGTCAAATCCACAAACAATCTATTCTTAGCTCTTCCTGTATCAGGAAACAGATTATATTATGAACTCGGTCTTGTGGTAGATGATACAGGATATATTGATGTAGATGATAAATATAGATCAACAATCGAAAATATCTATGCAGTTGGTGATATGACTGCAGGTGTACATCAAATCTCAACTGCAGTATATTCAGGGATGATCGCAGCGCTAGATATTATTAAAGAGGCAAAGAAAAGTGCGTAATCTAGAAGATGTTAGAAAGGACATCACAAATATAGATATCAAAATGAAAGATTTATTCATTGAAAGAATGAATCTAATAAAAGAAGTTAAAGACATCAAAAAAATGTCTAATTTGCCTATAGAAGATTCTACTAGAGAATCTCTAATGAAAGAGAACTACACAAAAGAATTAAACGAGTTTAAAGAGGAATATTTAGAATTTTTAAATAAAATATTAGAAATTAGTAAAAATTCGATGAGATAATCTTTAAATAAATTGTTATAATGGTTATTGTATAATAACCATAAAAATGGAGGTATATATGAAAATACGACGTTTGCCCGTACTTCATATAGAAGGCTATAAAGAAGCCTCTATCAAAACCGCACCTAAAGAATTCCTAAAACCAGAACACGTCTATATACCAACCCTTCTTCCAAGCCCAATGGAAGTAAAAAAAGAGATTGGTGATCATGTTTTACTTGGTGAAGTTATTATGGAATCAAGAGGTCGTTTTCCATACCCTGTCCTATCACCAATTTCAGGAACTATCACAGGTAAAGTAAAAAAATGGTATCCATCAAACAAGATGTCTGATATGTTAGAAATCACCAACGATTTCAAAGAAGAAATGGTTGATACATTCAAAAATCTTGATCCTGAAAACATGACAAGAGAAGAACTTGTTGAGATAATGAGAAAATCAGGCTTAGTAGGCCAAGGTGGAGCAGGCTTTCCAGCATATGTTAAATATGCCACAAAAGAAAAAGTTGATATGGTAATTATCAACCTTGCTGAATGTGAACCATTTATTACATGCGACTATACATGTGTTCTCTATAACGCTCAACTTTTCGTCTATGGATTAAGATATTTATTAAAAGCTGCTGATTGTGATCAAGGAATCATTGCGATAAAAGATAAAGATATAAACGCAAAAGTTATTGACTATCTAGAACCGCTTCTTGATAAAAATATGCGTATAGAACTTCTAAAAGATGTCTATCCTGCAGGTTGGGAACGCTACACAGTTGAAACAATATCTCACAAAACATATAAAGCTCTTCCAATCGAAGCTGGTGTAATTGTTTCTAATGCATCGACATGTTATTCATTTGCGAGATTATTAAAAGAAGGAGTACCTCCTACTGTTAAATATCTAACAATCACAGGTGATGCAGTAAATAGTCCTGGAAATGTTCTTGCGAAAATAGGTTCGCTTGTTCCAGAGATATTACCTTTATTTGGAGGGTTAAAAGAAGGACACGATCCTGAAAACACTCATATTATAGCTGGTGGTCCTATGACAGGTAAATCGATGTTCTTCCCTGATTTTATCACAACACAAACACTTGGCGCTGTAATATTCTTACAAAATAAAGAAGATAAAAAGAAACAGGTTGAATGCCTAGGGTGTGGAAGGTGTGCAGAAAGATGTCCATCATTCCTAACCCCACTAGAAATCAAAAAAGAATTATCTGTCGGCAACTTAGAAGAACTTAAAAAATTAAATGTTACAAAATGTATTCAATGTGGACTATGTTCATTTGTATGCCCATCTAGAATTGATTTAACATATTCTGTTGGTAAAGCAAAAGAAATGGTACTAAGGCTTGGGAGGAAATAGTTATGGCGACAAAATATCTAGTAACTAATGCTCCTTACCTTAGAAGTGCAGATCATTCTAGATCTACTCATACTATAATGAGAGATCTCTTAATTGGTCTTTCTCCAGTAATACTATTCTCTATCTTCAAAAATGTTATATTGGTCTTAATAAATGGCACATATAATTCCGTTTTTCAAGCCATTTATCCACTTATAACATTGATTGTTGGTCCACTTACATCATATCTTCTTGAGATGTTATGTATCTTTATAATGAAGAGAAAAGAAATAGCCAAATTTAGCGATCTTTTGATAGAAGTAAAAAATGGATTTGCCTTCTTCCCAGGACTCTTCATCGTACTAATCTCACCAGTGTATGTAAATATGTGGGTACTATTAACTTCAATTGCGGTCGGAGAAGTCATCGGTAAGATGCTGTTTGGAGGGTTTGGTCAAAATATCTTTAACCCAGCAATTGTCGGTAGAGCATTTATGGCTTTCAGCTTCTCAAACGAAATAGGTGTATCAGTATTTGATGCTTCATTAAATTCATATTTAAATAGTTTTGAGGCAACCACAATTGATTCAATTGCTGGTGCTACACCACTAATTAGATATTCAACATTAACCGAAATAACGTATGATAATGTAGTAACACCATTTGGAAACCTTCTAAATTTTTTCTTAGGTACAACCCCAGGTGCGCTCGGTGAAACAAGTGTTCTAGCTTGTTTAATTGGATGCATCTATCTATCAATAAGAAAAGTAATAGATTATAAGGTTCCACTAATTTATGTTTTTGTAGTTTTTATTAATACGCTAATCGCAGGATTAATAATAGGACAAGGTATTTGGTATCCAGTATTCCAAATTATGTCCGGTGGACTCATGTTCGGTGCAGTATATATGGCTACTGAACCTGTAACTTCTCCTAAAACAAATCTTGGTAGAATTATGAATGCGATGATGCTTGGTGTTCTTACTGTCCTCTTCAGGTTAGTAGGAAACAACCCAGAAGGTGTCGCAACTGCGATAATCACAATGAATATCTTTGGTTTAATTATCAATAGATATGTGGTAAGAGTAAGAGTTGATGGTAAATTAGACAAAAATGAGATTCCAGGTTTAGTAATATTCCTTTCAATCTTTATGTTGATATTTGTCTATAACATCATCAAGATTGTCTAGAAGGTGTGAATATGAAAAATAATTTAATCACTGGACTAGTATTATCAATCTTCGCACTTATCTGTGGATTATTCTTATCTTTAGTTAACTCCTTCACAGAACCTGTCATAAAAGAACGCACAGAACAAAAAATCAACGATTCTATTATGGAAGTATGCGAAATCTATAAAAACAATAAAGACACCTATTCAATAGATAAGGAATCGATAACTCATGAAGAAGTAGATTCGGTTTATCTTGTAAAAGACGAAAATGGAAATGCGGTAGAAGCAATCTATATTGTAAGTGCTAAAGGATATGCATCTACTATACAGATGATGATATCTGTCACAAAAGAACACAAAATAGAAAAATCGATTGTTATTTCCTCTCAAGAAACAAAAGGAAATATAAAAACTCATGATTTCAAGATGGATGGAAAAGATTCATTAGATAGTTTTGATAAATTATCAGGATCAACCATCTCATCTAAAGCAGTTAGAAAATGTTTCTATACTGCCCTTGATTTATCATATGAGGATCTAAAGTAGGAGGTTAGAAGTTATGACAAAGAAAGAAAACTTCCTAAAAGGATTCATAAATGAAAATCCATTATTCGTATTGCTCCTTGGAACATGTCCTGCTCTTGCGATTACTACAACGCTTGAAAATGCATTAGGTATGGGTATTGCATTCATTTTTGTTCTCGTCATGAGCAATACAATAATTTCTCTAATCAATTCATTCAAAAAGTTAAAGGAATTGATCCAGCCTGTAAGAATTGCGGTATATATTGTAATAATTGCGAGCCTAGTAACTATAGTAGAAATGCTTATGCAAGCATATCTACCAGAGTTGTATAATTCTTTAGGTGTATTTATATCTTTAATTACCGTTAACTGTATAGTTCTTGGTAGAGCCGAAGCATATGCTTCATCAAATAAAGTATCAGATTCAGTAATCGATGGAATTTCAATGGGACTTGGTTATACATTCGCTCTTATTATTATTTCCCTCGCAAGAGAACTTCTAGGGAATGGGACTATTACAATTTGGGGCAATCTAGTAATCAATTTAAAAGGCGTCTTTGAATTTCTTCATATAACACCTATCTCTTTCTTTACTTCAAGTGCTGGCGCATTTATGGTTCTAGGTATTATCCTTGGAATTATGCAAGCAATTAAAAACTCTAAAGAAGCAAAGAAACAAGAACTAGAAAAAGCTAAAAAGGAGGTTAAATAATTATGTCTTTTAATCAAATAATTTTTATAATCTTCTCCTCAATGCTTCTAGAAAATGTTATATTATCTCAATTCCTTGGAATCTGTTCATTCTTAGGTGTTTCAAAATCAAGAAAAAGTGCAGTAGGAATGGGTCTTGCGGTTGTGGCAGTAATCTTTATTGCGACACTAGTCACTTGGTTGATTTATAACTATATATTAGTTTTATTTGATTTAGTGTATCTAAAGACCATTGTATTCATTCTAGTTATTGCATCTTTAGTACAAATTATTGAAATAATAATTAAAAAATTTGTACCAAGCCTCTATAAATCATTAGGTATATATTTACCACTCATCACCACAAATTGTGCTGTACTTGGTGTTGCAATAAAAGCTGCACAAAACAATCTATCTTTCTTTCATATGCTTCTTTATGCACTTGGATCTGGACTCGGTTTCTTATTAATAATGTTTATTTTTAGTTTCATAAGAGAAGAATTAGAAAAGAGAAAAGTCCCAAAAGCAATGAAGGGAATTCCAATCGCTTTAGTAGTTGCATCAATTCTCGCTATCATCTTCTCAAGATATGTTGGAATCGTGAAAGAAGATGAAGGTGAAAAAGAAAAAACTCTTCCAAGAACCATGGATGTAATCACTATGAAAAATATACCAAGCGAAAAATATTTTGAAGACACATTAAGGAGGATGAAATAATGCCAATCTTAATAGCTGTACTAGTAATGCTTGTATTAGGTTTTGTATTAGGCTTCATTATCGCTCTCGTTTCATCTAAATTCCATGTAGAAGAAGATGAAAGATTAAAAACTATCACATCCCTTCTTCCTGGTGCAAATTGTGGAGCATGTGGTAATCCAGGTTGCCAAGCATACGCACAAAAGATATTCGATAAAGAATCAAACGGTGAAGAATGTACTGTAATAAAAGGCGAAGCAAAAGAAACACTTTTAAACTATATTAAAGAGAATATTAACTAATTTATTCATTATCTTTTGCACATATAATTTGTTTGACAAAATATGATATTTGGCTTACAATATTTTCAGCAAAAGATAATACGGACCTTTAGCTCAGTTGGTAGAGCAACTGACTCTTAATCAGTGGGTCCACGGTTCGAGTCCGTGAAGGTCCACCAGTATGTTCAATCTATAAGTCTTTATGATTTATTAGAAATAATGGTAAAATCTGACCAAGAATTGAGAATATCACAAGTCTAGGGACTTGTGATATTTCTTTTTAGATCAAGATTTCAACTTTCTTTCAAGATGTTCTGGTTATTCTTTCCAATCTTTATTTCAATAACCACATACGCATGAATTTTAGTATGATACATTGATAAATCTATAAAATACTCCTTTAAATCTTGTGATAGTTTTTTAAATATATTTACTCCCCCAGGTTTTTCTTTCATTGATGATTGTACCTATTTCATAATAACTCAAATCATTCTACTATTCACATAAACCATAGCTTTATTTTGGTTTAGTCTAATAGTCTTTTTAATTCTATTATGATCATTAAAACGATCAATTTACTAAGACTTAATTTCTCTTTGCATAGAATATTGAATAAATATAAGAACCACACTATTTTACAATTTTTGCAAAAATCTATTGACTTTAAATAGAAACGATGTAATATGTAGGGTAATATAGCACAAAACCGATGACGTGGAGGAGTAACTTTATAAATAAACAGTAGAGAGTTCTGGGTTTGGTGAAACAGAATGTTTGTTTAGAAGCGAATGGACCATTGAGGGCGGCTAATAACCGACGGTAAACGCTCCGTAACCAAGTGGAAGTGTATGATAGTACATGAGAAGCTATATATCAAAATAGGTGGCATAATAAAAGACTTTTAAAAGCTTTTATCCTTTTTGGTTAAAAGCTTTTTATTTTTACAAAAAAGGAGAACGTGAAAATGAAAAGAATCAATGAACTAATATTTCGATGGCGAATGATAAGAAGAGAATTCATTCTCACTTTAAGAAATCATAATAATTAACAAAAAACAAAACACAAAATAAGGAGACCTAAAATCATGAAAAAAATAGTTAATATATTAATGTTCGTTCTAGTTTTATTATTAAGCGTTGTATCTTTCACTGCATGTTCAGAAAAAGAAGTTATTGGTATTATTCAGTTTGGTGAACACGACTCACTTAACGATTGTTATAATGGGATGATCAAGGGATTAAAATCAGAGCTTGGTGATGAGTATAATAAATATAAAATAGATTTACAAAATAGTAATTTTGAGGCAAGCACAAGCGCATCACAAGCAAATACATTTGTAAGTAAGAATGTAAAAATAATCGGTGCTATCGCAACCCCAACAGCTATGGCTGCAGCTACAGCTGCTAAAGGAACTATACCGGTAGTATATTGTGCTGTTTCCGATCCGGTTTCAGCTGGCCTTACTACAATGAGAAATGTTACAGGATCAAGCGATGTTCTTGATTTTGATAGCCAATTAGCTCTAATAAAGAAATTTATTCCTGATGTTCAAAAAATTGGTGTTCTTTATACAATGAGTGAAGAAAATTCTTTAAGTCAAATTGAAACACTCACCACAAAGGCAAATGAGCTAGGCATTGAAATTGTAAGACAAGCAGTGACAAACGCTAGTGAAATACCAACTGCCACAGATACTCTTCTCGCGAAGAATATAGATTGTATCACCAATCTTACAGATAACACAGTGGTTGGTGCCCTTGATGTTATTCTTCCAAAAACTAATGCTAAGGGCATTCCAGTATTTGGTAGCGAAATAGACCAAGTTAAAAATGGGTGTCTTGCTAGTGCATCGCTCGATTATGTTGCTCTAGGCGAACAAACAGGAATAATCATGGCTAAGATATTAAAAGGTGAAGTAGTCGCAAGTAACGATATTGCAATTAAAGTAGAAGACAGTTTTAATTGTTATTCACAAAAAGTTCTAGATCAACTCCAAATAACTGCTCCAGATTTAACTGGTATTCAAAATGTTGATTAATTAGTCTTAAGTTTTATGAAAGGAGAGATGAATAGATGTTTTAAGCATCTATTCATAGATATATATGCTCATCAATGTTATATTAAATATTGTTCAACAAGGACTTTGCTACGCCCTTGTTGCACTTGGAGTATACATAAGTTATAAAATATTAAATTTCCCAGATTTAACTGTCGATAGTTCATTTCCTCTTGGCGCAGTTGTATGTATAAGTCTAATACAGATAGGATGCCCTTATATAATTGCCACATTAGTGGCATTTATTGCTGGTGCATTCGCAGGATTTATCACCGGGTTCTTGCACGTTAAATTCAAAATGAATAATTTGCTTTCGGGTATTATTACTATGACAGCTCTCTTATCAATAAATATTGCATTGTCTAGAGGAAGAACTTTAGTTCCATATGGCGATAAGAAAACTATATTCAACAATTCATTTGTAGAACTTTTTGGAGATGACATCCGTGCTAGCGCTCTTGCGAACATATTAATATTAGTTGTTATTGTATTAATTATGAAAATAATGTTAGATTTATTCTTTAAGACACAAAGAGGATTCATGTTAAGAGCTGTCGGGAACAATGAACAGATGAGCACATCACTAGGTTCAAATATAGGTATATATAAAGTATTAGGTTTATCAATCGCCAACGGAATGGTTGGCCTTGCTGGTGCTATATATTCTCAATATATGAATTATTTTGATAATACATCCGGAACTGGAATGGTTGTTATTGCGTTGGCTAGTGTAATAATTGGTATTGCAATATTCTCTAAGGCAAGAATAATAAAAGGAACAACTGCCGCAATTATAGGTGCTATCATCTATACTGCTGCACTAAATTTAGTAATTGCTATCGGCGTTCCAACAACTTACCTTAAACTCTTTATGGCTCTTGCTTTTGCTTTAGTTCTAATATTAAACAATTACCTTATAGATAAGAAAAAGAAAATAAAGAGAGAGGAGGGACAAAAGAATGTCTAGTATACTTCGTCTTGAAAATATCACTAAAGTTTTCTTTTTAGGTACTATTGATGAAAATATTGTTTTTAAAGACTTCTCACTTGAAATAGAAGAAGGTGAGTTTGTCTCAGTGATTGGATCTAATGGATCTGGCAAAACAACTCTATTAAATATCATAACTGGCTCACTACCAGTAGAGAATGGTTCTATCTATCTAAAAGATAAATTAATAAATAAAGACAAAGAATATATTAGATCTCGTATGATAGGAAGAGTATTTCAAGACCCATCAATTGGGACTGCTCCAGATATGACAATTGCTGAAAATTTAGCCTTAGCTGAAAATAAGGGTAATACATATGGTTTAAAATTTGCCTTGAATAAAAAGAAAATAAATGAATATAGGAAATTATTAAAATCATTAAATCTTGGATTAGAAGATAAACTTAATGTTAAAGTTAAGACATTATCAGGTGGTCAAAGACAAGCTTTAGCCCTTCTTATGGTTACAATGAAGCCTATTGATCTCCTCCTTCTTGATGAACATACTGCAGCACTCGATCCAAAATCATCAGAAGAAATAATGAAATTAACAGAAAGAATAGTAAAAGAAAAACATATTACAACAATCATGGTAACCCATAATCTAAGATTTGCAGTAGAATATGGCACACATCTATTAATGTTTAATAAAGGGGAAATAGTAGTCGATAAGAAAGGGCAAGAAAAAGAAGACACAAAAGTCGATGATCTTCTCAAAACATTTAATGAAATATCTATAGAATGTGGTAACTAATGTAAGAAATATTATAGTGGTCGTCTTTATGAAAGACGACCTTTTCATATTTATTTAAAAATGTTTCACTTTAATGCAAAAATTCCAAATTGTAACATAAAATACAATCTTATTTTGCGTTGAGATATACTATACAAAAACAAGTTTTATATTGTTTTTTATAATGAATAACCGTGTTATAAATAAAACGATAAAAACGGCAAAACTAGCGCAAGCTAGCGACGCAAAGCTATAGGGTCTAAATAAAAAAGACAGCCAGTTGCATGTTCGCAAACATTCTTTTGTGAAAAAGGTTGTCTTTTTTATTTTTCAAAAAAGGAGAATGAATAGATGAAAAGATGCAAATCAAAATTGATATCGGCTTTTGTGAGTCTTTCGTTAGCGTTCTTTATAACTACTCTATCTGTCCTCTTTTTTACTGACTATGCAATTGCTTGGTTCTCAGAAAATAAAATTACTAAAACAAATGGAATCATAATAAGAACTCCAGATAGTAGTGATGTTACAACAGTATCATGCCACGCATTTAAATATGATGGTATATATGGTGCAGTTTGTCTTGATATCAGCCATAGAACGGAAGTTGAAATGTCTGAATATGATTTAATATTCACAGAAAAAAACATTAATACACCACTCTTTTTTAGAGTGGCTATCATCGGTGTTCCTGATACAACCACCGGAAGTTTAACTATAACTATTCCTTGTAGTACACCAAACTATTCAATATCATCAAACGAAATTGCCTTAGATGATGGATTATATGCCCAGTATTATTTATCTAATCTCATCACTTGTAAGATTGGATGTGGTCTATTATCAAATGATATAAGAATAGTTGATGATTATATTCCAGTCCCTACAACTTCTAGTACGGAAACATCAAACTTGGCAATCTTTAATGGTGTACGTGATCTTATGAATGCTGAAAACATAGAATTATATAATGTTAAAACAGCAAGATATATCAATGATATAGTAATAGATTCGAACGGAATAATACAAAGTGCTAAAAAAACAACTTCAGTATTATCTCTAACATTAAATTACGATGAATACAAAGATTATCTATGCAATATCGTATTTGATGAAAGAGATAATATCATTGCTTATGATTATTCAAGTGAAGCAGTAAAAGATTCTTTAGTATTCTATATTGAATTTGATTATGATGATGATTTAGTAAACCTATTTAGAAATCATACTCTAGAAAACACTCTCGCAAAATTTAAGAATGATTTCGGCGTAATAACAATCCAAGAGACAAGATAATGTATGAAAAGAATAAAGAGTGACTGTTTTAAATTATTATTTTTGATTATTTTAATTATTGGTACTATAACTACCTCTGTTTTCGCATGGTTTTCTAGTACAGGAAATACCATCTCTACAAGAATAAATGGAAGTATAGTATTTGAATATTTTCATAGAGGTCGTGGTACAAAAGAAGATCCATTCGTTATCACAAGACCGATTCATTATTATCATATGGTAGAGTTCTTTTTAAGGACAACCAATCTTGATATTTCAGAAAATGAAGAAGCTGAATTTGGTAAAGAATACCTGTATTTTCAAATAGGTTGCCCTCTTCAAGAACTAGCTGACCCAACAATTATTACAACACCAGTAAGCGAAACTGACTGGTATGTGTTCGATTACACAAACACCGGTGAAAGTGCAATTGCTTTAGAGGAAGATACAAAAGTACCAGGTACTAACTTTAAAGCATCTAAGACTCTAAATATGGCATATTATTCAGGCGAAAGAGCGCTTATGCCAATTGGTTCTTCTGAAGTGCCATTCTTAGGATCGATTGATGGACACAATATTGAAATCGATAATCTTCATATTATATCTCACTCAATAGTAAATGTTGTCGATAATAATGGTGTAGTTCAAACCAATGTCTCGAGATCTACATCCGATATGGGTGTATTTGGTTGTGTTTCTGAAGGAATAGATATAAACAATGATGGCAAGATAGAAAATGATAACGAAAATAATTTATTTGAAACATCCGCAATTAGAAACATCTATATCACTAACGCTGTAATCGACCTAGAAGGGACTGCAAATCAAACAGAAGTAGTCGGAAGTCTTCCACTACTTCCATCAGGTGATTCAGTTCATTCTAATGATTTTCATAAAGTTAATGAGAATGGTTATGTAGATATAGAAAATGGTACATCATATACAGCATATGTAGGGTACATCGCAGGGCACGTCTATTCAACGCAAGATATCACTAATGTTTATGTAAACAATTCTAAGATAGTTGGTGGATCAAGCGCTATAAGCGGCTATGGTTATTTTGGAATAATAATAGACCCAGAAACTGGAGATGCAGTAGAAGCTCTTGGTTCTGAAATCGCAAACATCTACGCTGCCGGTGATGATAGCGGATTCGGTGGGTCTATTGCGATGGCAGATCTTTATACAAGAATCGGTAATGTAAGAGGAATCGGTCTTAGTTCAATCAAATTAGTTACTAATGAACTTATGGTAATTGATGAAGTAGCTGAATCAATAAACAAATTAGCGCTTGAATACAGCACCACAAACGCAAAAAATCCAACTTCATCACAAGATAGTGAAAATATGAAATATTATTATACTCCTGAGGCAGGAGCTTATTATGTATGGTTTAGAGAAAGTAGTCCTGGTGGATTTAATTATCTATATGGTGAAAGTTCTATCATCAACACAAAATCAGTAAAAACTATTACATATATAAAGGACAGTCAAACTGGGACATATAAAACGATAAGTGGATATAAGATAGTAGAAGGACAAAACAATTATTTTGGTGTAAATTCATCTAACATATTCATAAGCACAAATGAAGAAGGATCGACACCTCTTGTCATAGATGATGACAATCATCTCTATTATCTCCTAAGAGAAAATCATAATCAATCTTATGATTATCCATATAGCGATAGTACCGGTCAAGTTGATAATGTCTACTATATTAATCCAACAAACCAATTCACTAGCATATCATCATCTAGTATTCCTACATCTTTGTGGTATATAGATAATGATGATAGACTATATACTCTTGATGGTAATACTAAGTATTACCTAGATTATGATAAAGGCGCATGGTATCTAACAGATAAGACAGAATTCTACACCTTTAGTGATTCAAGTGGTAATTATTTAAAGATTACAGAAAATTCATTATCAGTAGCATCTTCCCTTCAAGATGCAAGTAAATTTGAGTTATCAAACCCTTATGCATCATCGACTATCTCAACCATCATCAACTCTACTAGATATTATTTAAGAGGCAATAATGGTGATTTAGAGTTATCGACAAATGCTACTTCAAATGCATTCTCATATGATTCAATAAATAATGCATATTATATTTCATATCAAGGGACAAAATATTATCTTGCCTCAGATGATGGAACATTTAGACTTATTCCTGAAGGATATAATTATAAAATCACAGATGGATTAAATTATCTATCAATTCTAAATCAATCAACAATCCAAAATAAAACATCAAGCGTTGGTGCAAGCTTCTTTAAACTGAATCCAAATGCTTCAACCACAACCATTTCAACCATCTATTCCGGGACAGAAACATATCTGGGAATAACTAATGGCAATCTTTCTATAAGCCCATCAAATTCAACTTTTATTTGGACAAAAGAAGGAAGCACATATTATCACGAAATAAATGGAATTAGGTATTATATCACGTATGATGGAGGATGGAAAGTCCTCTATACAGGGTACAAGTTATCAATGAATGGTAATTATTTAAATGCCATTAGTGCAACAGGAATAAATAGTGTATCAAATATACAAGATGCATCAGTCTGGATATTAGATTTAAATTCGCAGTCAACATCTATTTCATCACTTTATAATGGTTCAAGAGTATATCTTGGAATAACTAATGGTTCACTGGTTCTTAAAAACACGCAAACAACTTGGATAAAAGATGGCAATGGTTATTATGTGACTGATGGAGGTATAGATTTTTATATCACTTATAGTGATGGCTTTAAACTCGATTTTGAAGGTTATAAATTATATGATGGTTCAAATAATTATTTAAATGCCAATAGTTTAACTACAGTGGATAACGAGATAAATGCGCAAAATGCATCTACATGGTCATTAGATACAGTAAACGCAACCACAACTATCTCTACATTCTATAATGGTTCGAAAGTATACCTTGGAATAAATGGTAATAATCTTGCCTTAAGCACGTCATATTCATCGTTTAGCTGGACAAAAGATGCAAATGGCAAATATTATTATCTATTTGGGGGTGAAAAAGCTTATATTGTATACAATAATGGCTGGAGATTAGAATATGATGGCTATAAAATAAAGAACACAGCTGACTTTAATTATCTATCAATATCAAGTCTCACTTCACTCACAAACGAAACAGAAGAAGCTGCATCTATTTGGCTATTTAGTAATATCAATGGCTCCACCACAATTTCATCAATTTATAACGGAACTAAAACATATCTTGGTCTAAATAATAACACGCTCGCATTAAGTTCAGCTTATTCATCATCGTATTGGACAAAAGAAGGCAATTCTTATTACATCACAGGTTCTAACGGTCTTAAATATTATCTTGTTTATGATAATGGCTGGAAAGTAACATACGACACATACCAAATACATAGCGGCACAAATTATCTTATATTATCTAATCAAACCACTATTGCATCAGGAAACAGCGAAAGTACAAACTCTGCATGGATATTGGATCCAAATAGTGTGTCTACTACTATAGGAATTCTCTATAACAACGCTTTTAGATATCTTGGAATCAACGATGATGAACTTGCCGTAAATTCATCATACAGCAATGTTTATTGGACAAGGGATGGTAATAGTTATTACACCACATATAATGGAATAAGGTATTATCTAACATATGAATATAATAGTTTTAGAGTTTTACCAAAAGAATATGTAAGAATCAAAATGAACTACTATTATGCATATGTCTATAGCACAATGTATGTAAGAAACAACGCAAATGAAACAGATACTGGTAAATTCTATAAAGATTCACAAAATAGATATTATTCATTCTACAACAACACCAAATATTATCTCTATTTCTATAACAACCAATATCTTAGAGTAACCACAAATAAAAATACTGCAAATATATGGCAGCGAACAGCTAACTCTCTATATACAACCATTAACGGCACCAATTATTATTTATCACAAATATCGACACAAACAAACACAAACACTGCCTGGGGATATTCGCTTAAGAAAATAATAAGTGATGGAAGTGGAAACTATCTAAAGATAGAAGGAACCAATATCAGAAGTACGACAAACATAAACGATGCAACAACTTTCACTATATCGAATCAAACCAGCGGTACTATATCAACATTAATAAATGGAATCACATACTACCTTAGATCCAACAACAATATCCTAGAATTAAGTACGACAAGTACTACATGGTCAATCAACAATGGATATATAAGTTATAATAACTATTATCTAAGATTTAATGGAACGAACTGGATTTTAACTAACACAAGACCAGGAAGATATGTTTTAAAATCAGGTAACTATTATATGGGATATACAGGAACTAATACTATGCAAGTAGTAAATAGTTCATCGACTAATCTTGTTTATTTTGATGTGGTTCCTGGCACAGGAAACCAATCGATAATGGTTTCTTGTGGTACAAACAACTATTATCTATATACCACAAGAGCAAACAACTCAAATGTAACCCTAAATGCTTCAATAAGCACAAACAATACTAATTACTGGCGCTATGATGGTGCATCTCTTTCTTTTGTGAGATATACAACAGTCTATCTTCATTGTACAGGATCAAATTGGACTGTCACCACAACCAATCAAGGAGATACAATAGAATTTGTGATATTGAATCCAATATATAAAACAGAATTATTAGATTCATCTCAACAAGACAGTATTTTATTAGATTATACAAATACATTCACCATCACAGAAACATATAATGGTCCAACAAAAAACATTACTATAGTAGAGCATATTCCAAATAAAAACCTTACATATTTTATAAATACCCCTATCTCAAACATGACAAAAACTATATTTGATCCAAGAAACACCTACACTACATATCAATATTTAGATTATGCATTATCTACTAAAAAAGATTTATTAACTAGCTACATCTCAACACTTGAAAAATATATAGATGTTAGTGAGATAGAATCAAATCTACCAAGTGGTATAAATGCATATATGCCAATCCGTATCGCAAGAAGCGATGAAACAGATTATGATTCAAATTCACCATATAAAGCATCACTTAAAAACACAGGCTATATAGTTGCAGGAGGCAACTATTATAGTAGTGGCACAACAGTTGGAGATATTCGTGTATCTAGATATAATAAAGCTAATCTTCAAACATATACTAATAATAACCTTCTTTACACAGTAGATGGAAGTGGCAATAGACTTGTCACGACAGACGATATTGCAAATTATTTATCATATAATGATGTGATAGATAATAGTGGAAATACAGTAAAAGGTGCAAAATCTCAATTTGATAATATGATTGGATTATATGCAGATGGGCTGCATTTTATGAACGCAGAAATATCGATGGATCATATAATCACAGTCCCAGAAGCAACTATTCTTAATAAAAAATATTATGATTATGAACTACCAGAAGATTGTATAGACTTTAAAGTGTTAAGACGTGGTGCAATCAGTTTCTTCGCCGGTGAATATTTCAGTGGAAATGATGCATTCTTTTCACTCCACCAAATATTTAGAGATAGCAATCAAAAAATCACAGCGATAAAAGAAATAAAACTAGTATATAAACTAAAAACCGCAAAACTCGGCACAGCTGATTATATTTATCTATATAGTGATGGAAAATATGGAAAAGTTGATCAACAAAACACAACCATTTTCCACAACAATCTTGAATTAACCGCATCAGATTTACTAATGTATGAAATATGTTTCAACACAAACTGGATTACAAACCCTCCAAATGTTGAACAAAGAACATCTGCGACAACCACTACAAATAATCAAAATAGAGTATATTATTTTGAAATACCATGTAATAAAGGTGAATACGCACTCGGTTCAGTTGGCGGTAAAACAGGCGCATATTTATTATATTTAGATATCGCCGCCAATGGTGGAGATGAAGTAAGTTCAGTAGTAAGTGGGCAAGGCAACACAACAACCACTAGTTTCACTGTCGATTTTAGATCTATAGGCGATACATCGCCACATGCAATCCTTCAGTTTTTTGCCACATGCCCAGAAGAAACAAATACAGAAAACAAAACATTTAATAATCGAGATTTTGAAATAAGAGTTGTCTTTGATAGAGCTGAAACAGGTTCAGGAAATATATATCCATCCGGAATCTATAATATCTATGTAAGAAATAAAATCCCAGATAAAACTATAAAAATGGATGTATTCTTAGTTGATGATGACAATGACATAACAACACCATTCCCATATGCGTTTAGAATCATATATACAAATAGTGATTATACAGATAAAATCATAACGAATGTTGCACAACTTGATTTTTATCAATCAATCGGTTCATTTGAGATTCCATCGACCGGTCTTGCGATAGAAACATCATACAACTAACACAATTATAATAAAAATAATAATTTTGATACAAGAGAAGGTTTTCCTTCTCTTTTGTGAGTTAATTAGCAAAATTTGTGTATTTGTAGATAGTGAAACGTTAATAAATGTATAATATATAAAGAAACGAAAAATAAATTATTGACAAATAACATACATTATGTTAAATTAAAGTGCAGTTAAAAAAATAAACAATCTTTGGCAAAACTAGCGTAAGCTAGCGACGCAAAGCTATAGGGTCTAAATAAAAAAGACAGCCAGTTGCACAATCACAAATGTTTTTTGTGTAAAAAAGGCTGTCTTTTTAATTTGTACGAAAGGAGGAAAGCAATGGAAATATCACGCAAGAAAAAACTAACATCCGCTATTGTAAGCCTATCTTTTGCATTTTTAATAACCGTTCTTTCTATCCTATTCTTTACTGATTATACATTAGGTTGGTTCTCTGAAAATAAAAAAGTAGCATCTAATGGTTTTGTGATACAAACAGAAAAAAATAGCCAAGTAACAACTCTATCAACTTATGCATTTAGATATGATGGTATGTATGGCGCTATTTGTATACCTATTGAAGATAACACTGAAATAGCTATGTCAGAATACGATGTTATCTTTACTGATAAAAACGTTAATACTCCGTTGTTTTTTAGAGTCGTTGCAAGAGGTGTTCCATCAACAGGTGGTTCAATAACTGTAACAATACCTTGTACAACACCAACATATTCACTCAACTCTGCTGTTTCCACTTTTAATGATGGGAAAAATACACTTGATGTTTTATCGAACCTTGTAACTTGTAAACTAGGATTTGGACTTATGCTAAACGAAGAAAAAGTAGTGGACAATTTTATTCCTGTTGGAACTACTACTTCAAGAGTAAGTTCAAATATTTCAATATTTACTGGTGTTCGTGATCTAATGACTAAAAATAAAATGGCAGAAAACAAAGTAGAATCCGGCAAATTTATAAACAAAGAAGAATTTGATGACGATGGAAACATTGTCTCTGCAGAAAAAACCACTACAACTATCTCTCTAACAATCTCTTATGAAGATTATGAAGAATATCTCTGTGGTGTAGTGATAGATGAAGAAACAAAAGAAATCACAGAATATGATTACAATGCAGAAGTTAAAGACTGTTTAGTATTCTATATAGAATTTGATTATGATGACAATCTAATCAATTTATTTAGACAGCACACCGAAGAAAGTGGACTCGCTGAATTTAGAAACGATATAGGTGTAATATCTATTCAAGATAATAGAGGCTAGAATGAAAAAAATAAGATTGAAATCACTTAAATTTATCTTAATAGTCGCACTTATACTAGGTACGCTAACTACCTCTGTTTTTGCATGGTTTTCAGCTAAGTTCAACACTATATCAACCAAGATCACCGGAAGTATCGTATTTGAATATTTCCATGCTGGTAATGGAACAAAAGAAAACCCATTCATAATCACAAGACCAATTCACTACTATCACATGGTAGAGTTCTTCCAAAGAACCACAAATCTTAGTATAGGAAATGATGAATATGCAAGTTTTGGTAAGGAATTTATATATTTCCAAATAGGGTGTCCTCTTGCACAACTCGCTGACCCAACAAACACCAGTGCACCAGTTGATGAAGATGACTGGTATGTATTCGATTACTCAAATACTGGTGGTGTTATTGAATATAATGGCAACGGCATAAAAGTTGGTACAACCAGCGCAACCGCATCAAAAACCTTAAATATGGCTTATTATTCTGGTGAAAGAGCCCTTATGCCAATCGGTTCATCAGAAGTTCCTTTCCTCGGAACTATTGATGGTCATAAGATGGTTGTTGATAATTTACATATTGTTTCAAGTTCAATAGTAAATGTCGTAGATGATCTTGGAGTTGTTACATCTAATGTCTTAAGAAATACTTGTGATATTGGTGTTTTTGGTTGTGTATCACCAGGAATTGATTTAAATGAAGATGGCAAAATAGAAGACGATGAAGAAAACGATCTCTTCGAACAAACAACAATCAAAAACATCTATATAACTAACGCAACAATCGACCTAGAATCTACTGCCACAACTACACAAATGGTATCAGGTACTCCGCTCATTCCAGATGCTGAAGGAAACCTAATAGAGGTACACTCAAACGATTTCCACCACGTAAACAACGATGGTGAAGTTGATCCAAATGCACCTGAAGCAGCTTATGTTGGTTATGTTGCAGGACACGTTTATTCAACAAATAAAATCACTGATGTATATATAAATAACTCTAAAATAGTTGGTGGAACACGTTCTATGAGTGGTTATGGCTATTTTGGTCTAATTATTGACCCAGAAACCAACGAAGCCGTATCTGCCCTTGGTTCACAAATCGCTAACATCTACACACAAGGCGATGAAAGCGGATTCGGTGGTAGTATTGGTATGACCGAATTATTTACAAGACTAGGAGATATTAGAACAAATTTAACAACAAATATCAAAAACATAACTGCAGAAACAGTTATTGTTGACGAAGTTTCTGGCAACACAACAAGGATTGCAACTCAATATGCAAACGCTGATGCATATAATCCAAGTTCCACTAGTGAAAAAATCCAATATTATTATGATCCTGCAGCAGGTTTATACTATTTATATTTTAGAGGAAGCAACACTAATGGTTTTAACTATTTTTGGGGCGAAAACACCAATCTAAATACTAAAACAGTCACTACAATCACATATGAAAAAGATTCTGAAACCGGCACTTATAAAATGGTTGAAGGATATATTGTTAAAGAAGGAGAAAACAATTATCTCGGTGTTGATGCACAAGTTGGTGGCACTATAAACTATGTTTCAACAACAAGTAGTAATGCAATCGTTCTTTCTTTTGATCAAAGTAATCACCTCTATTTCAATGTTAAGGTACCATATGCACAACAATATGACTATCCATATAATGACAACGAAAACGGTGTGGGATATATAGAGAATATTTATTATTTAAATGCCACAAACAGTTATATGGGTGTTAATATTTCAACAACCGGAACAACTACATGGGCATTTGATGAATCTAATAGGCTCTATACAACAAATGACAACACAAGATACTATATAGACTACAACAATGGTGCTTGGTATTTAACATCACAAACAACTTTTTATTATTTTAAAGACGATGAAGGAAATTTCTTAACTGTAAATGGCACTTCAATTCAAAATACAGAGACAGAAGGAAATGCATCAAAAGTTAGACTTTCAACTCCAAATGGCACTACCACTATCTCAACAATCATAAATAATAATAGATATTACTTTAGAAATAATAATGGTAATTTAGAATTAAGTACCACAAATAATAATAACCAATGGTCTTACGACAGTACAACCGGTGGATATTATGTAACAATCAGTTCAACAAGATATTACATAGTATTCGATGATGGCACTTGGAGATTAAAACCTCTTGGGTTTGACTATAAGCTTTATAATGGAAACAATTATTTAACCGCAACAAACGCAACCACTATAAACAACACTACAAATTCTGGAACTGCAACTTATTGGAATATGGATCCAGATCAAGAGTCAACAACCATTTCAACCATTTATAATGGCACCGTTGCTTATCTTGGAATAAATAACGGCGCTCTTGCCCTCAACGCATCTTATAGTGGAACCGAGTGGACAAAAGATGAAAATGATAAATATTATACAACATATCAAAACACAAGATTCTATCTTGGATATGATAATGGCTGGAAAGTTAGTTATTCAGGGTACAAAATCTATAGTGGTAATTATTATCTAAACGCATCTTCAACAACACAAATTAATGCAATAAATACAGGTGCAGCAAACGCATCTACATGGATTTTTGATCCAGATGCCACTACAACTGAATTCTATACATTTGTAGGTGGAACAAAGGTTTATCTTGCAAGAAACAACTATAGTATTGCAGCTAGCACAACTCCAATTACTTGGACAAAAGAAAGCACAGGAAGATACTTTATCACAGTAGATGTAAACTTATATCTTGCACTCAAAAACAATGCTTGGGTTTTAGATTATCAAGGATATAAAATCTCTAATGGTGCTACAAACTACTTAACTGCAACACGCGCAACTGCATTTGGCAATGCAACAGAAGCTAATGCCCTAGTTTGGATATTAGATACAAGCGCTCAAACCACAACCATCTCAACAATCTATAGTGGCACTAGAACATATCTTGGTATAAACAACAATGCTTTAGCCCTAAATACCTCATATAGTGGCACTCAATGGACAAAAGATGCTAATGGCAGATATTATAGAGAAATAGCTGGTGAAAAAGCATATATTGTTTATAGCAACAATAGCTGGAGAATTCAATTCCAAGGATACAAGATTTCTAATGGTGCTACAAACTACTTAACTGCAACAAGCGCAACCGCATTTGGTAATGCAACAGAAGCTAATGCCCTAGTATGGTTCTTAGATACAAGCGCTCAAACCACAACCATCTCAACAATCTATAATGGTACAAAAACATATCTTGGTTTAAACAATAATAATGTTTTAGCTCTCAACGCATCTTATAGTGGAACCGAGTGGACAAAAGAAGATAACGCATATTATAGAATTGGTTCAGACGGATTGAAGTACTATGTTACATATGATAATGGTTGGAAAGCAGTTATTAACACTTATACTATTAAAGATAATAGTGGAAACTACTTCCTAAATGCATCAAGTGCAACAGCCATAAGCAATGCCACAACAGCTGCAAATGCAGGTAAATGGATTTTAGATCCGAATGCAGCAACTACTACTATCTCAATTGTTTATAGTGGCACTAGAACATATCTTGGTATAAATAATAATGAAGAATTAGCCCTCAACGCATCTTATAGCGGAACTCAGTGGACAAAAGATGGAAACACTTATTATACAACTTATAATGGAATTAACTATTATCTAACATATGGCTATAATGCATGGAGAGTCCTTCCAAAGGAATATATTTCAATTAGAATGTTAAACCTTTATATGGGAGCATATAGTGCAACAGCAGTTCGTTCTTTTACAACAACAAGCAACCAAACTGAGTTCTATAAAGATTCTCAAAATAGATATTATGTGTTCTATAGTAATACAAAATCATATATTACAAAAAATGCTAACCAACAAGTGACTCTAAGTACTAATGTTGCGAATGCATTGACTTTAATAAGAGATGGTAACAAAATTTACGATTATAATGAACCATCTAGATTTATCGCAGTAACAGGTACTGCAACGGATTCTAGTACAGTTTGGCAGTTTGTTGAATGTCACGCTATCGGTGATGGAAATGGAAACTATCTTCAAGTAACTGGTACAAACACTAATAGTTTTGGCAACACTACTAGTTTTGCAAATGCTACTAAATTCTTGTTTATCGGAACAACAACAAGAACAATCGCAACTATTAGAAATAACCAAGTTTATTATTTAGGAAGTTATAACAACAATCTTCAAGTAAGTAATACATCAACTGCTTGGACTGTTTCAAGCGACTCTATTGTATATAACAATAGAAACCTAAGATACAACGGTACTTGGGGCCTTCAACAACCAACAACGTGGTATGTATTAAAGAATGGAGACAACTATTTAGGTTATTCTTCAAATACTAATTTAACTGCAACAACAATTGATTCAAATAATCTTGTACTGTTCAGTACACAACCAGGAAATAACAATACAGACGTTACTGTTACTTTAGGTAACACAGGAACAACAAGATATCTATATTATAATGGCGATGGATCAGCAATCACGATGGCTGCAAATTCAACAAACAATTATACAAATCACTGGCGTTATAGGGCCGCTAATGGTTTTCACTGGTATGTTAGTAATAATGCTAGGTATTCTGTTTATTACAATGGAAGCAACTGGGTTGTAAGTTCAACAACCCCAGCAACCTTGTCTACATTCGAAACCTATACTGATCCAAGTTTTAGAATTAGTCTAGAGGATGGTGATTTTACTGATGTTACTATTAACGAAGCTAATAAAACATATGCTCAAACAATAAACCCTTCTGTGGCAAGTAAAGATTTAACTATAACAGCAACAGTAGAAAATCTTACAACAGTTTTATATAATCCTACATTCAGTTTCTCAACTTCGAACTATTCTGGAGTACTTTCTTTCGATAACATTAGAATAGAAATGATCTATGCAATAAAAGACTCTATATCACTTATGATAGACAGAAGCTTATCTGAACAAAGATTATTCACAATTACAAGCACTGTTAGCGGACAGCCAACAGGTCTTACAACATTCATGCCTATTCGTATTCCAACTAACGAAGACTCAGATTATGATTCAAATAATGCTTTCAAAGCTTCCTTAAAGAATACGGGATATATTATAGGTGGCGGTAAATATTTTGAAAACAACAACTCTGTAGGTGATATCCGTGTATCAAGATACGCACTGGCAAATATTAACTCTTATGCAAATTATAAAAACAGGGAAAATTATTATCAATATCTCTACACTGTGACCGATGATGGAAATGGCGGAATGACAAATAGAGCATTAACCACCAATGACATAAGTAAATTCATATCATTTAATGATAGAACCGTTGTCGTGAAGGATGAAAATGGAGAACACAACGAAACATATGATGGTGCATTAACACAATTTAATGCAATGATTACTAATTATGCAGATGGTCTCCACTTCATGAATGCTGCAATATCTAAGAATAATATAATTACAGTTCCTCAAGTAACAATACTCAATAGGAATTATTATAATTATCAACTACCAGGTGACTGTATCGACTTTAAGGTATTAAAACGTGGTGCAATAAGTTTCTTTGCGGGTGAATACTTCACTGGAAACAACGCATTCTTCTCACTTCATCAGATATTTAGAGATAATGATCAAAACATCTCTGATATCAAAGAAATTCAATATGTTTATAAATATAAACCTGTTGAATTAGGACTTGCTGATTATATTTATCTATATAAGGATGGAACGTATGGAAGAATTAACCAAAAAACCAGTGAATTCGAAGTTGTTAATTATGATGATATCGATAACTTATCAACCTATTACGAGATAGTGTTTAACACTGACTGGATTACTAACCCAACCGGTGTCCAAAAAAGAACCAACGACAATCAAAATAGAGTATATTATTTTGAAATACCATGTAACAAAGGTGAATATGCCCTTGGTTCGGTTGATGGAAAAATCGGTGCTTACTTACTATACCTCGATATCGCTGCCAATGGTGGTGATGAAGTTGAGTCAGTAGTAAGTGGACAAGAAAACAATAAAATTCCTACCTTCAAAGTTGACTTTAGAAGTCCTAAATACGAAAACTATGAAGACGAAGAACTTGAATTCGCTATAATTCAGCTTTTCATCAATTGCCCACTAGAATCAGGCGCTGAAAATAGAGAAATAGATGAAAGATTATTCAGTGTTAATGTTGTGTATGATAGAGATGAAACGGGCAATGGAATATATTCATCCGGTATCTATAATATCTATATAACGAACAAGATACCTGGTGCGACGGCGAAGATTAGTGTCTTCTTAATTGATAATGATGATGATATAATGACACCATTCCCTTATGCATATAGAATTATCTACACTAATACAGAAAATACTAACACCATTATTACCAACATTGCGGATCTCGATTTCTATCAGTCTATAGGTACGTTTGAAATACCTAGTGTTGGTACTGCGGCAGAAGTAACTTACTAATCATCTTATAGAGGCGTTTCTTTAAAGAAGCGCCTTTTCTTTTATATATGTTATAATAATTTTGAGGGTGCGCCAGTTCGGTTCATTCAACATAGTCGGTGGGATTCCGACCTAGAAAGAGTTAGCGCCTCATCTAGTACCGAGACCTTGAAGCCAAAATCGTGAGATTAGGTTTAAGCGTAGGTTAGGGATACTATAAGCCTAAATGCGAAAGCGTGAAGCAATTCAGCCCCGTTATATATAAATAGTGGAAGCAGAGGTGGTCCTCAACACTGAATGCAATACCGGCTAAATCGTTAATGCAAGATATAGCGAGAGTTCCATCGGGGTCAATAAGAGCTAGGCGTGTAGATTAATGATGTTAAATGGATACCTGGGAGAACTTATATTCTCTAGAAATAGTAAGTCATATTCAAGAGCTTGAACCTCAAGATATGGTTATGGAATATAAGTAGTCGGAGCCAACATAGTACCTATGAAAGTAGTAATGATACCGGAGGGAAGGAAGGCCACCAACAATCGTTTCTTTATATGTAAACATTTGGTACACTGGAGGTACTTAACAAATGGAAAATGAACGTAAAGATATAAGAATATTAGCCAAGACCTATAAAAAGCTACAAACCTTAATGAATTACATAAACAAAGAAACGCTAATTCAACAATTTAGAAAGGAGAGTAGTAATAAAGCCAGTGGTATAGATAGTGTAACTAAGGAAGAATATGGGCTAAACCTTGAGGACAATATAGATGATTTACTTAAGAGAATGAAATCATTCTCATATAAGCCTCAACCAGTAAGAAGAACATATATTCCAAAAGCCAATGGCAAATTGAGACCGCTTGGCATACCAGCATTTGAAGATAAGCTAGTTCAAGGGTGTATGGCCTATGTGTTAAATGAAATATATGAAACAAAGTTTCTAAATTGTTCTTATGGCTTTAGAGAAAACAGAAACTGTCATATGGCCATCGAAGAAATAAACAGTCACATAATGAAGAATAAAGTTAACTATATTCTAGATTGTGACATCAAAGGTTTCTTTGATAATGTTGACCACAAATGGATGATGGAATTTCTAAAGCATGATATTGAAGACAAGAACTTCTTAAGATATGTAGCTAGATTTCTTAAGAGCGGAATTATCGAAGATTTGAAATATTACGAAAGTGATAAAGGAACACCGCAAGGTGGACTAATATCACCGGTTTTAGCGAATGTCTATTTGCATTATGTATTAGATTTATGGTTTGAGTATATCAAAAAGAAATACAAAGGTGAAATGTATTTAATTAGATATGCCGACGATTTTGTGGTTCTATTTCAATACGAGAATGAGGCAAAAGATTTCTACAATAAACTAATAGAGAGATTAGCAAAATTCAATCTTGAAATAGCGACAGACAAAACAAGAATACTACCCTTTGGGAGATTTAAAGGAAATAAAGAAAAGTTTGATTTTCTAGGTTTCGAGTTTCACAACGGTAAAACAATTAGAGGTACGTATCGTACTCACATAATAACGAGTAGGAAGAAATTAAAACTTAAAAGGGCGATTACTAAATCTTGGATAAAAGAGCATATACACGACCCACTAGCTGAGTTATATAAAAGTATCAATCTAAGGTTAATAGGTCATTATAATTATTATGGTATAAGCGGTAATTTTGAAAGTTTAATTAAGTTTTACAAATATGTTAAATACACACTATACAAGTGGCTGAGTCGAAGAGACCAAAAAGGAAAGATGAATTATAATGATTTCCTGAGGATTTGGCAATACTATATAAGTGAGCCGAGTATTAAAGTTGATATATGGCATTGGCAAAAA
>JAGCYY010000030.1 GCA_017960565.1 bacterium
AAACCATATTCTCCACATTTATAACCATATAAAATTTTCAAAGATCATTATTCAAAGCCACAAAGATGGCCACTTTTAATTTACAATTTTTAAGCCAATAAAGATTTTTTAATTTTTACTTGATTTATTTATAGTTGGCTCTAAATATCATATTTCTTTATTATTTCTACCGGTGTTCTTCTAAGAAGCATAGATGTTGGTATGATGGCAGAAATAATATTCACAAGATATATTAACAATATACCAACTATGTATGTAATAAAGCTAGTTGAGACAATGTTTATGCCAATCGATTCTAAACTAAAATGAGTGTTATAGTACAAGATGATTAGATATGCGGTAGTGAAAGAAATGAATGATGATCTTGTGGTAATCATTATCATTTCTTTTATAAATATCGATATTATATTCTTTTTCTTTGCACCGATACTTCTCATTATTCCAATATCTTTAATTCTATCAAACATGCTTGATCTAATCATAAAAATTAGATATGTTAGAATACCTATCGCCATAATTAAAAGAGTGATCATTCTTGTCATTTCATTATTTATTCTATTTAATATGAATTTTTGTCTTGCGACCTCACTTGATATATCAACATTTGAAAAACCATAATCTAAGAGAATGTTTTTGGTTTCTTTGGTATTCTTTGTAGAAATATATATGAGGTCATGATAAGGAATATAGCTTGAATAATATGAATCATCCTCAAGTTTGATATTATCGATGATTCTATCATATTCGGTTTCTTTAAAGATGACAGAAATTGATTTATTGTCTACTATACCGGCTATCGTATAGCTAGGTCCGTCATCATAATAGTCGTATGTTGTAATATTAAATGTGACTTTCTTACCAATAAGTTCTTTAAATTCTTTTAAGCTATTATATTTTGCTTGATTAGAAGAAATTATTTTTTTAGCTAGTAATTCTGTGATCAATATTTCATTGTCAGCTTTAACGTTTTCTCCTACTGTAATCTTATATTTTAAATTTGGTGAATCTTTTGTTAAGAAGATGTTTGGTATAAAGATATTGGCATAGGTAGATGTCTGATAAAATCTTGATGCATCTAGTGATAATGAAACATATGTATCCGGAATGATAGATATGACATTTTGATCATCTTTTAAAGCATCTAAAACTTTTCTTGCGGATAAATCATTCGCAATATCGTTATATCCAATTGTGACTTCTACTACATTTTCAGGTGCAAATGTATAATCTAATTCATTGAAATCAAAGATTGCTGAAAGAGCTGTAATCATAAACGCAAAGATGACAGACGCAATAATGAGGGCAAAGTTTGTAAAACGACGTTTTTTGATGAATGATTGTTTTGATGAGGCAAATAAAGATTTGAAGAAAGATTTGAATGAAGTTTTATTTGATTTTGATTCACTATTAAAGGAATCAAAACTAAAACTCGATTCAAAATTCTCGATATTCTTTTGAAATTCGTTTTCACTAGCGTCTAAAAGTTTTATTTCGCTGGTGTTATCAATAAAGTGTATTTTAGATTTAGAATCCGCTTTGATATATATCTCATTATCTTTAAAGATGATATCAAATGTGATGTCTTTTAGATTACCATTTGAATATTTTCTAATCGTGATATTTTCAAGTGTTTCAGAATCTTTATCATAATCTTTTAGATAGATATTTCTAGTGTCTTTATGAAGAAGAGATGAAGAATTATCGTTTTTAATGTCACTTATCATTTGGCCATCTTTAATCTCGAGGATTCTATCAGCATAATAATTTACTAAATCTTCTTCGTGAGATACTAGAATAACCAGTCTATCTTTGGAGATGCGCTTGATTATATTCATTATTTCAAACGTGTTGTTGGAATCAAGGTTGCCTGTAGGTTCATCTGCAAGAATAACTTTTGGATCTTTTGCAAGAGCTCTTGCGATAGCGACACGTTGTCTTTCACCACCAGAAAGAGCGAGCACAGAACGTTTTCTGTGTTTATATAATCCAACAGCCTTTAAAACTTCTTCGATTCTTTTCTTCTTTTCATTTACATCTTTTATACCGATAATATCTAAGATAAATTCAACATTTTCATAGACATTTTTAGAATCGATTAAGTTATAGTTTTGGAAGATAAAGCCGATCATTTCATTTCTTAATTCATCTGCCTTTTTGGATACATATTTCTTAATAGGAATATCTTTGAAAATGATTTCACCACTATCGAATGAATCCATTCCTCCAATGACATTTAAAAGAGTTGTTTTTCCAGAACCAGAATGCCCAAATAAAACATAGAGTCCTTTGTCGCTAAACTCATATGAAAAATTGTTTATAACGTGATTTTCGTTCTTATTACCCTTGTTGTAATATTTGTTTAGGTTAGTTATCTTAATCATATGAGCCTCCTATTTAGCCTCTAAAGACTTCTTGATAGTCTTTTTAAAGGCTCTTTTGCTGAACATCACATTTAGTAAAATAACCATGACAATTAAGATTATTAGAATTGTCATAAAATCAAATATATTCACAGCTTTTAGTACGTCCTTAAACATTTGACTAGTGGCAGTCAATCTCAAAATGAAATAGATGATTATTGTAAGAATAAATGAGATGATTGTGCTAAAAATCATCTGTGAGGCAAATAGTCTTGTGATGTTTTCTTTTTTCGCACCAATCGTTCTCAATATCTCTACATCTTCTTTTCTACTTCTAACGGAATTAAGAAGTACAGCATATGTTATAAAGAATACTGCGAATAAGAACATTGATACAAATGTTATATATACCGCTGATACAACACGCTCTAGGCCATCTATTGTGTAATTAGCTTCCGATGGAACAATGTAAGAATATTTTGATTCATCGATTCTATTTTTAAATCTTTCTAAATCGAATACATTGTCTAAAAATACCGATATTTGATATATATCGTCATAAGTATCAACGATTTTGTTGTAGTTGGATTCCGATAATAGAATTATGAAATAATATGGGGAATCAGAAGATTCAATTATGTTTTTATCTTTATTTAATTTGAGATCCAAATCTAATTTTGAATAATAATTAGAAACTGTTAAGGTGCCATATTCACTTAAAAATGGACTATAGCGATTATTTAAGTCTTCTACTTCATAAGCAGTTCTTCCTTTGAATGCGAATTCATCATCATTTAAATCTGGAGATATTTCATAATTTATAAAATATTCATAAAAGAGATTATTAGAACTTGACCTAAACATTGTCGAAAGAAATTCTGAAAAATAATATTCTTTTTTGAATTTTTCAAATTTGTTTGTGTTTAGGTAGATTGTAGATGAATAGATATTTGAACTTGTGACATCTATTACACCAACGACTTTGTATTCTTCCGTTGTGGTTTTATAGACGTTTTTGAGCTTTTTATCTAAATAATCTAGGGCATCATCATAATCGTCATTAAGCATATCACTAGTGACAGATATAACTACTTCATTATCGTTTTCAGGAAGTCTACCACCTGTTAAATCATTTTCAGCAATGTAATCTTTACACATAGTAAAAAGGGTAATATTATAGATGAATGAACTATCATCATATGGATTTTCAATAGAATAATAATTGCCATATGTTGAATCGATAAAATAATCGTTTTCGACAACGAATTTTACAAATTGACTATTCTTAAATTCATTTAATTCAGATTCACTAAATGCTTCTTTATTATTTTTCCCGATTACAATACGTCTTTCATCACGATATCTAAAATAATTGTATGAAACTAAAGAATCATACATTGAATCGATTTCTAGATATCTATAAAAAGCTAGTGAAGATGTTACTAGGATACTTAGAATTAAAAAAACTAGTGTGTAGAATATAAATCTTTTTGGTGAAGATAATAAATCTTTGATTGAAAGAAAGATATTATCTTTCATTTTCATCTTTGTTTTTGGTGTATCGAAAAGATTTGGAAGATCTGATTTTTCCACTTCTTTTAATATCTTATCTTCTTTGATTTCACCATCATAGATTCTCACAAGTCTTGTGGCATAATCTTTAACTTCGTTAAAATCATGAGTTACAATTAGAACTAATTTATCTTTAGATACTTCATAGATTAAATCTATTATTTCTTTGCTTGTCTTAGAATCTAGGTTACCTGTAGGTTCATCAGCAGCAATGATTGGTGGGTCTTTAGCAAGAGCTCTTGCGATTACAACACGTTGTTTTTCACCACCTGATAATTTAGATGCTTTAGTATGCAGTCTTTTTGATAAGCCTACTCTTTTTATGAGTTCAAGAGCCTTAGCTCTTCTTTCTTCTTTTGATAGATTTATGAATAGAAGAGATGCCTCTACATTTTCTAAAACTGTATACGAATCAATAATGTTGTAGTTTTGAAAGATAAAACCGACATACTTGTTTCGATATTCTTCTAAATCATCTGTCGAGAAATATGATGTTTCTTCGCCAGAAACATACATTTCTCCCTCTTCATAAGAATCTATTCCTGATAAGATGTTTAAAAGAGTGGATTTGCCGGAACCAGATTCACCTGTGATAGCTACAAATTCACCAATAGAAAAATCAATATTAACTTTTCTTATACCTACTGCAAGATTAGATGCGGTTTGATATATCTTTCCAACGTTTTCAAGTTTTAACACGATATACCTCCTATTTTGATAGGATTTCAGCTCCTTCTTCAGTTATGAGGATAGTATATTCCCACTGAGCTGATAGTTTTTTATCTTTAGTTCTTGCGGTCCAACCATCTTTATAATCTAGATAAAGGTATCTTGAACCTTCATTGATCATAGGCTCAATTGTGAATACCATACCAGGAACGATAAGATATGTTTTTTCTTTTACTTGATAATGAAGCACAAATGGATCTTCATGCATTTTAAGGCCAACACCATGACCGCAGTACTCATGAACGACAGAAAAACCATTCTTTTTGGCATGAACCTCTATTACTTTTGCAAGATCATTTAGGGTTGTTTTATAAGGGATTATTGATTCGACTGCAAAATCTAAACATTCCTTGGTTACTCTAACGAGTTTTTCAGCATTTGGTTTTACTTTACCGATCATAAACATCCTAGATGCATCAGCAAAATAACCTTTGTGAGATATGGTCGCATCGACATTGATGATATCTCCTTCATTTAAGATTACATAATCTGAGGGAATACCATGACATATGACATCATTTACTGATGTACAAAGGTGTTTTGGATATCCTTCATACATAAAATCGGCACTTTCTGAGTCGTGTTCTTTTAAATATTTTACAGTTAATCTATCTATTTCTTCAGTGGTCATACGAGGTCTAATATTTGATTCTATATAATCTAAAAGACCACTGTTTATGATTCCAGCTTTTCTTATTCCTTCAATTTGATTAAGATTTTTAATAAATCTTCTTGGTGGGATTAAATATCCATTTTCTTTAGCTTCTTTTAGCTTTAGATCAAAATTCTTGTGACAATTACAATATTTCAATTCTGATCCGCACCAACAAATATCATTATCTTTGATTGTGTATCTGTCCATCTTTTAACCCTCCATATAAAGAGATTAATTTGAATTCGCCATTTTCATATGCTAGTTCTGCCATACCCAGGTTATCTAATTTGGTGTTATAATCATATGTTTTTTCATCTAACATCATTAGAAGTGGCTTAATGATATGCGAATGAGTTACTATGATTATTGAATCTCTAGCATCAGATTCTGAAGCAATATTATTTAAAATATTTTGAACTCTTTTAAAGAGAACATCTCGTTTTTCAAATCCTCTTGCATCCTCAGCTATAAATCTCATACGAACATCTTTTGTGAGTTTTAAACCTTCAAGTTCACCAAAATCTCTTTCTATTAAGTTATTTTTGATTATGATATTAAGATCTAGGTCCATTTCTTTTAAGATTAAAGATAAGGTATCATAAGCCCTTGATAGTGGTGATGAATAAGCTTTTGTGAAAATATAATTATTTGTTTTTAAGGTTTTCCCAGCTTCTTGTGCTTGACTAATTCCAGAAACAGATAATTTAAAATCACCTCTACCTTGAATTATTTCATTTTTATTTTGATCAGTTTCACCGTGACGAATAAGATATAGCTTCATATATTGATTATAACATATATAAATAAAATTAGTTTAAGTCAACAAACTTAAACTAACTTAAATAATATTTTTGAATCTTTATCAACACCCATTTCTTGAATATTTATAGATATTTTTTCCATCACATATGGATATAAAATCTCATATTTTTTGTTGGATATTTCTTTTCCATTTAGGGTGACTATAAGTGTTTTATCTTTTAGTGTTTTAGATGGCTTAAAATATACCATAATATTCGATAAATCTTTATTCAAATCGATTAATTCTGGTGTGATGTATGAGAAATTCTCATCAAAATTAATATCTATTAATTCTTTTTCATCATATCTATATTTCAAAGCATTAATAGTTGCATATTTAGAATCTGAAACAAGATAATCAAGATTTGAATAGATTTGAAGAGAATTGCCTATTGAATATACACCATCACTTGAAGTCATAAATGTTTGATCGACCTTAGCTCCTTTTGTCCATAGTGACATTGAACAATCGAGTTTGGTTAAAAGATCAGTTGCTGGAGAAAGATCATATGCAAGAATTAGTGTGTCACATTTAATTTCTTTTTCGCTTCCTCTTATTCTTTCGCCCTCACTAGATAATTTGGAAATTTGTACTGCTTCTAATCTATCTACACCATAAGCTTTAGAGATAGTGTGCGATAAATATAGTGGTATTTTATGATTATCTAATACTTCTTTTATTAATGATGTGTTTGACCAAGGCTCAGTTTTTTTCTCAACTACTGCACTTATTTCTACACCAAGATCTAATAATTTTTTAATAAGTCTAAGCGCTCTTTCATTAGAACCAAAGACAACACAATTTTGACATGGAATAGATGAAAGCAAGTAAAGATAATGATTCACAGTCGATAATGAAAAAATGCCAGCAGGATGAGTTCCAGCGATGAATGCTTGATTGAATGATTTATCTATAGCACCAGTAGAGATAATAATGGTTTTTGCAGTAACGATTTTTATTCCTTCTTTTGATACAACTTCAATGTTATAATTATCATCTTTTTTGATGTTTGAAACAAAAGAATTCTTCCATATCTCAACATGGTTTTGGTGAAGTTCTTTTTCACATTTTTCAATAAATGATTTTGGACTAAATTTTTCACCTTCAATCTTTAAGATTTCATCATCACTACCATATCTTAAATTGCCACCAAGAGTGTTTTCTGATTCGATTAAGAGGACATTTGATGATTTTAATGAGGCTTGAATAGCCGATTTTAGTCCCGCTATTCCAGAACCTATAATAACTATATCTTTATTCATCTTGAATCCTCCTCTATTTTCTTAAATAAAATAGTCGATTCGTTATTAGATTTTTTGATATTTAAGATATCGGTTCTTTTCTTCTTTCTTAAAATATCCACTATCAGTGGTGAACAGATAGAACCTTGACACCTTCCCATACCAGCTCTTATTCTTTTTTTTATAGCATCTATTGAATAGACAGGAATAGGAGAATTTAGGCAATTTTCTATCTCACCAAGAGATATTTCTTCACATTTACAAACAATAATACCGTATTTATAATTTGATTTTATTAGTTTATCTCTTAAAGTTATTGGATAATCTTTGATTGATTTTACGGATGCATGATGTGGATTGAATGTCTTATTTAAAATACACGAGGTACCTATATTTTTAAAATATTCTATAGCGGTATTTGCGACCATCTCAGCGATTGCAGGAGATGCGGTTATTCCAGACACATCGATTCCGGCAACTTCAATGATATTTTTTGTGAAGATTCCACTTCTTATGACATAATCTTCTTCATATGTCGAAGCCCTAATACCTGTGTAATAATTTATACAATCAGATTTTTTAATTTTTGGAGATACTTTTCTTTGTTCCTCTAGGATGTAGTTTACTTGGTCGATATCAACCGAATAATCTTCACGAAGTGGTGTTTCTTTGATTAATGGACCTAAGATTACATTATCATCGACAGTATGAATTGTCGATAATTCTTCTTTGGTATGTTTTTTATTGTAAGATATTAGTCTTCTAATTCCTCTTATGAGTCCAACTTTAAAAGTATCATTTTCATCTCTTATTACGGTGATAGGAGATTTGATAAACGATGTTTTAGATGCAATATTAAAAACTCTCTTATCGAGTACAACAGATGTGCCTTTTCTTGGATGTATAGTAAAAGTTCTATCCATTGCCATTTCAGCTATCTTATCAGCATAGATTCCTGCAGCATTTATAACTAATTTTGGATAGATTCTACCTCTATTTGTCTTGACTGATTTGATGATGCCGTTTTCAACATTCATTGATTCACACTTAGTATTTAGAAATACTAATGCACCATTTTCTACAGCGTTTTCAGCTAAAGCAACTGTGAATTTAAATGGGTTTATCGATCCTCCTGTTGGAAGATAGATAGCATAATTAGCCCATTTTGGAGCTTCATTTTCAATCGATAATAAAGTTTTTTTATTTATAAGTTTTACACCACTTATATGAAGCTTTTTAGCGATTCTAGAAACTTTTCTATAATAATATTTCTCAAAAGCATTCTTTAGAAAAATCATATGGCCTTTTCTTTCGAAAGGTACTTCTAAATCTTGAGAAAGCTTATCAAACATCATATTGCCTTTAACTGTATATAATGCTTTTTTTGGATATTTAAAAAACTGTATACCAGTATGAATAACTCCGGTGTTTCTTCCTGATTGATGCATCGCTAGATCAGCTTCTTTTTCGATCAAAATAGAATTTAATTTATATTTAGATAATTCTCTAAGAATCGCTGAACCTATAACACCACCACCGATAACGAGGCAATCAACTTCAAGGTTTTCTAAAGAATAGTCAATTGTTGCTTCACTACTAAATTCATCTTTATAATCTTCAAATGTGATGTTGTTTATGACACCATAATGATCTTTAGAGAGGGCAGCTTTTCCAGCTAATATTATTTCGTTGTAGTTATCTGTATGACCAGTTAATATTACTGAACCGTTTTCTTCTCTAACATCAAAAGAATCATTTATAGCTTTAACAACTTTGGTGATTTTTGCGATAGATGACATTCTTTACTTCCTTTTTATATATTTTATCATAAAGAAAGGAAAGTTTTTAGACTTTCCTTCAAATGAAACTATAATATACCTTTTAAAGCAGGATATAATTTTTTAAATGTTTGATATTTCTTTTCGTATATTTCTACATCTTTAACATTAGGATAAACAGTTTCTTTTATCTTAACTATTTGTTTTGTAGCACTTAAAACATCTTTATATTCCTTAGAACCAACCATAGCGAGTATTGCAGCACCATAAGATGGGCCTTCTTCTATCACTGGCATTTCGACAGGTAAATTTAAAACATTAGAGATAATAGAAATCCAAAGAGTTGTACGAGAACCACCACCACATAATTTTGTCGATGTTAATTTAATACCACTTGCCTTAGCAACTTCAAGACAATCTCTTAGAGCGAATGCAACACCTTCAAGTACCGCACGTCCCATCATTGGCTCAGTTGTTTGATGAGAAAGACCGATGAAGGCACCACGTGCATGAACATCGTTATGAGGGCTTCTTTCGCCAGAAAGGTATGGTAAGAAAAAGACATTGTTGTCCGGAGAAATGTTTTTCATTTCTTCATTGTGATAATCAAAATCACTTCTATTTAAAATCTTAGAAAGCCACCATCCATTGCAGCTAGCAGCAGATAAAATACAACCCATCAAGTGATATTTTGAATCAGCATGACAGAATGAATGAAGTGAGTTTTTATTATCGACGCTAAAATTGTTTGATGTGATGAAGATTGTGCCACTTGTACCGAGAGATATATTGCAAGAATTATCACCAACTGTACCTGTACCGATTGCAGCAGCAGCATTATCACCAGCACCAATAACCACATTAACTTCTTTTGAAAGTCCAAGTTCAGTTGCAATATTTTCTTTTATTTTGCCTATCACTTCATAACTTTCATAAAGTTTTGGGAGCATTTCTAGTTTAATTTTAGAAATCTCAACCATTTCTTTACTCCAACATCTATTCTTTACATCAAGAAGCAACATTCCAGATGCATCAGAATAGTCAGTAGCGTGCACTCCTGTAAGATAATATGCTAGATAATCTTTAGGTAACATTATCTTATCAATTCTATCAAAGTTTTCTTTTTCATGATTTTTAAGCCAAAGAATTTTTGGAAGAGTAAAACCAGCAAAGGCGATGTTACCAGTATATTTAGATAATGTCTCTCTACCGATTATTTCATTTAGATATTTTGTTTCTTCTTCAGTTCTTCCATCATTCCATAGAATACAAGGTCTAATTATTTTGTCAGATTTATCTAATACAACTAGACCATGCATTTGGCCACCAAATGAGATTCCTTTTATCTCATCTTTATGACCTACTGATAATTCTTTAATTATTTCTTTTAAAGCATTAACCCAATCTTCTGGATTTTGTTCAGTCCAGCCAGGGTTTGGATAGATGATTCCATATGATCTGCTTGCACTTCTTATGATTTCACCTTTTTCATTAACAAGCAGAGCTTTAGTTGAACTTGTGCCTAAATCTATTCCTATGTATAACATAATTTATGAAACCTTTATATTTTCGCCAATTAAACCAATGTATGCACCATTTTTAGCTTCATTTGATTCGCTGTGGGCAAGAAGCCATTTGTTTCTTGCATATAATTTAGGACATACGGCATCTTTTGGTTTATCAAGATTAGTGCCTTTTGGGAGCACAACAATTACTCTAAAATTACCATCTGTTTTTACAGGAGCATAATGAAGTGTTGTTGAATATATTTCGACACCAACACCTTTTGGAATCATAAACGCTTTAACATGCTTAGTATCAAATTTGCCATTTTCTATTTCTTGAATTCTACCAAGTAAGAGAATAGTATCTGATTCAGCAATATTGATTTCGCTATCTTTATGATATTCAAGACAGTTGAGCATAACATTTGTACCATTACAATATCCGATTTGTATTGGTAGACCACCATAGATATTTGTTTCTATTAAATCTTTTTCTTTTAGTGACTCTAAATCACTATCAGATGGAACATAGATTGTTCCGTCTAATGGTGATGGTTTTGAAGAGAGAACTTTTAAAAGATTTGTAAAATCAATATGTTCTACAACTTCACCATATTCTTTAAACTCTTTATCAAATACACTATAGATTTTCATATATTAAAATGGATTCTCCGTAGGATATCTATCTTCTTTTTTCTGATTAAATAATAATTTTTCTACTCCAAGGTATTTGAATACCTCAAATAGAGCTTTGCCATAGTGACCAAATTGTACTGCACCATGATGAGGGAATCCATTTTCTATTAATGCATGACGATAGAATCTTCCCATTTCATGAATCGCAAATACACCAATGCTGCCAAAGCTCTTTGTAGCAACTGGTAGAACTTCTCCTTCAGCAACATATGCATATAAATGATTATCTGCAGTTGATTGTAAGCGGAAGAATGTAATATCTCCAGGAACGATGTCGCCTTCAAGTGTACCATTAGTTACTTCTACTGGGAGACTTCTCGCCATAATCATTTGATATTTCATTTCTGGATTGCAGAGTTTCTTGCTGCAAGTATTACCGCAGTGAAAACCCATAAATGTATCAGTGAAATTGTATGGGAATTTATTTTCAATTTCACTCTTATACATATCGTATGGAACAGTGTTGTTGATATCGAGAAGTGTAACGATGTCTTCACTTACACATTCACCGATATATTCTGATAATGTACCATAAATATCAACTTCACATGATACTGGAATTCCACGCCCAGTTAAACGACTATTTACATAACAAGGAACACATCCAAATTGTGTTTGGAATGCTGGCCAGCATTTACCAGCAATAGCGACATATTCTTTAGATCCTTTGTGAGCTTCTACCCAGTCGAGAAGTGTCAGTTCATATTGAGCGAGTCTATTTAAGATTTCTGGTTTTTTGTTTCCAGCACCAAGTTCTTTTGCCATATCGCTTGCAACTTCTTCTATTCTTGGATCATCTTTATGTTTATTAAATGATTCAAATAGATCTAGTTCTGAGTTTTCTTCTATTTCAACACCAAGATTAAATAGTTGTTTGATTGGTGCATTACATGCCATAAAATTTAATGGTCTTGGACCGAATGAAATGATCTTTAGATTTTTAAGTCCAACTATCGCTCTTGCGATTGGTAAGAATTCATGAATGAGATTTGCACAATAACTTGCATCTCCGACAGGATATTCTGGGATATATGCTTTAACATTTCTTAATTTTAGATTGTAGCTTGCATTTAACATACCACAGAATGCATCTCCTCTATCACCCATTAGTTTGTCACTTGCTTCTTCAGCAGCAGCGCAGAACATTACAGGGCCATTAAAACCTTGAGCGAGCATTGTTTCTGATATCTCAGGACCAAAGTTTCCAAGATAAATGCAAAGAGCGTTACAGCCATGTTTTTTAACATCAGCTAAAGCTTCTAGAGCTTGAATTTCACTTTCAACTATGCAGATTGGACATTCATAAATATCAGATTTATTAAATGTTTTTTGATATGCTTTAACTAGTGCTTCTCTTCTTCCGACAGACAGGCTTTCAGGAAAGCAGTCACGGCTTACCGCAACGATTCCAACTTTGATTTTTGGTACATTTTTCATTTCTTAATTTTCCTCACTTATAAAATATTATTTACAATAAGATTTTATCATATCACGTTAAATAATTATAGATTGATTTTATTATTTATGCTTAAAAACAATAATATGTTCTTTATTGTTTTTAACTAATAAAGCAGTTATTGAAGTTTCTGTTTCATGCGCGCTTCCAAATAATGAATATCCTATTGACTCAAACCAAGATACAGCTTCAAAAAAATCATCGACATTAGCACGCATTCCAAGGAAGCCATCTTTAAATGAATCAGATGGAAAATGTGAACAAACAAGGTCGATTCTTCTTTTTTTGTCGTTTTCTAAAACCACATAATCAAGATTTTCTATTTTTGGTTTGTGCACAACAGTAAAACCTAGATTTTCTGTATAACGTTTAGTTTCAGTTTCAATGTCATCTGTATAAAATACAGGATAAAAATCATTTACTTTCATTTTATTTTTCCTCTTTTTTCCTTATTTGAGACCATTTGGCAGTAATTTTAAATAATGTTCTGCGAGTTCTTCTGGTGTTTCTCTAAATTTATCTTTTATCCAGTATCTAATCATTTCTATAAATGAACCAGATATATGATTTCTTAAAAAGCTATTTGGTATAGATTTGATTTCTTCATTGATTTTTAAATCTATAGTATCTAAATGAACTTTAAAGAATCTGATAAATATTTGTGAGCCTTCTGATGATAATATTCCTTTCACAACTTCTTTTTTCTCTCTTATATGATGAAGAATGTGAATTATTTTGTGCTTTAGCGATGTTGATTCAATAAAGCAGTTAGCTTCTTCATTAAGCTTCGGATTAAAGATATGTTCAAATAAATCGCCACATAATTTTCCTAAAAGATCATCTTTTGTTTCAAAATGCATATAGAAAGTGCTTCTTCCCACGTTTGCTTCATCAATAATATCTTGAATCGATATTTTAGAATATTCTTTTATAGTGATTAGTTTCGTGAAAGCATCTAAGATTGATTTTCTCGTTTTTTCTATTCTTCGATCTAATTTTGCCATTTAATCCTAGTATAATCAAATTGTGCTTATGATTATACTTTCTCCTTTTTAAAGAGTGTTTTTATAGTTATCAGCACAAGATAACTTTTTATATCACTTTTTCAAGTGTTATAATTGGTTTAAGCACTGTAGTCTGTTTCATATCT
>JAGCYY010000031.1 GCA_017960565.1 bacterium
AATAAAAACTATGAATCTAACAGAGGGGCAAATAAACGATATAATTTATTCATAATGTCCCAAAATAAAATTAGCGAAGAACTAACAAAATTCTTCGCTAATAAACAATATTTTTTGGGACATTATCGAAAGTTATTGACAGAACGAAATTAACTTGTTTATAAAAGGAGTTAAAATATTATGATAATCGGAGAAGTTAACGAACTTAAAGTTAAACGAATTGGAGATATATCTTATATTCTTGATATAGATGATGAAGAACTATTTTTGCATAAAAAAGAAGCCTTGAAAGAACATAAAGTAGGTGACATAGTAAAAGTATTTATATATATGGATTCTAAAAGAAGAATCTGTGCTAGTGAATTAACGCCTCTTATCACTGCCTCTAAACCAGCTTGCTTAAAGATTGTTGAAATAAGAGAAGACGTTGGTTATTTTCTATATGATGGTATGCCAAAAGATCTTTTGCTTTCTAAAGATGATGTGACTTTTGAAGAAAATGAAAAACCAATAGTAGGTGATTATCTATTTGTATATTTAAAAATAAACCCAACAACTTTTAGAGCTAAATTAGTTCCAAAAGCTCAATACCAAGAATATCTAAAACCAATAGGTACTTTAGTAATTGGAGAATTTTACAAAGTATATGTAACAAGCAGGTCACAATACGGAGTCACTTGTCATACAAAAGAAGGTTATGAAGTATTTATCTCTAAAGGCAACGATAGAGCTGTTCATAGAATCGGTGAAGCACTTCAAGTTAATATAATAAAGAAAATAGATGATCTTCATTACCATGGCTCACTACTAAAAAAGAAAATAGTACAAATGGACGAAGACTCAAGAAGAATCTATGAATATTTAAAGAAAAATAGAAACGAAGTCCTAAGTGAAGCAATGTCGCCTATCGAAATATATAATCTATTTCAGATGTCAAAATCCGCCTTCAAAAGGGCTGTAGGCAAGCTTTACAAAGAAAGATTTATCGATATAATCGATACAGTAATTAAATTAAAAGTTGAATAAATGTCGTCATTATTATATAATATGATAGGATTTTTATTTACAATAAAAAAATAATTCATAATATTAGGAGAACAAAAATGGGAAGAGCGCATGAAGTCAGAGCCGCTAGTATGGCCAAGACAAATTTAGCAAAAAGTAAACTTTATTCTAAATATGGAAAACTAATCTATATGGAAGCTAGAAATGGCTGGGAATTAGATGGTAACCTAAAATTAAAAGCCTTAGTTGAAAAAGCTAAAAGAGAACAAGTTCCTGCAGATGTAATCAAAAGAAACATTGAAAAAGCTAAAGGTGGTTCAAACGAATCATATCTTTCTTGTAGATATGAAGCATTTGGACCTGCTGGATCAACATTCATCATCGATTGTCTAACAGATAACTCAAATAGAACAATCTCATCACTTAAAGGTGCATTTGGTAAATGCGGATGTCATCTTGGAACATCAGGAAGTGTAACATACACTTATGATTATCAGGGTGTTCTCTCTGTAAAAGGAATGGGCGAAGAAGAAGTATTTGAGACAGTAGCAATGGCTGAAATTGAAGTAATCGATGTATATTCTGAAGAAGATGAAGTAGTGATTATTTCTAAACCTTCTGATCAATCAGCTGTTAAAGATGCACTAACTCAAGCTAAAGCAGATATTGAAATAGTTCAAGATGAAGTTGCTTGGTTCCCTAAAGACCAAGTTACACTTCCAGATGAAGATATTGATAAGGTAGTACGTTTTATGGATTTACTCGGCGAAAACGATGATGTCACAAACGTATACCACAATATCGCTAATATGCCTGAAGAAGAATAATGAATCTTCCAAACAAACTCACGTTATCACGACTCCTTGCGGTAGTCGTGATTACAATTTTATATTTTGTTTTCGGCGCAGTTACTTGGAATTTATTTGTTATATTTGCCTTATTCGTTTTAGCATCTATCACCGATTATTTTGATGGTAAAATTGCTAGAAAAAACAATATGGTCACCGGATTTGGTAAACTTGCCGATCCTCTTGCAGACAAAATGCTTGTAATAACTGTCTTAATAATATTGATACATATGGGGATTATTCCATATCTATGGATGCTTATTATTGTCGTATTTAGAGAATTAATGGTTTCTGGCATTAGATTAGTTGTCTTAGAAGCAAATAGTAAAAATGAAATATCCGCTGACATCCTTGGTAAAGCAAAAACAATGACTCAGATGGTATCAATTTCACTTCTACTCCTCTATGCTGCAATCATCACCATAACAAACAATGATTTTCTTCATGTATTTTATATCATTTCGATTGTTTTATTCTATATTTCTATGGTCTTACTTGTGATAAGTGGAATAGAAATTTTAGTAAAAAATAGAAAAAACTTTAAACTAAAATAAGCCATATTAGTATTTATATAAGTGAGGTGAAAATATGGAAAAAGACGAAAAAAGAACGAAGCTTCAGTCAGCTTTAAAAGAAATAGAGAAGAATTTTGGCAAAGGATCGGTAATGATTCTTGGTGAAGCCAATGAAGATGCCACAGTAGAAGCTATTCCAAGTGGTTCCATCTCACTTGATAGTGCACTAGGAATTGGCGGATACCCTAAAGGTAGAATCGTAGAAATCTATGGTCCAGAATCTGGCGGTAAAACAACACTCGCACTTGAGGCTATTGCATCTTGCCAAAGACAAGGTGGTTTTGCTGCATTCATCGATGCAGAACATTCACTCGATCCAAAATACGCACAAAGCTTAGGAGTAGATTTTGATAGCTTAATCCTTTCACAACCAGATTCAGGTGAACAAGCTCTAGAAATCACTGATACACTCGCAAAATCTGGTGCAGTTGATATGATTATTGTAGACTCTGTTGCTGCACTTGTACCTGAGGCTGAAATAAGGGGCGATATGGGCGATCAACTCGTTGGTGCTCAAGCAAGACTTATGTCACAAGCAATGCGAAAACTAACAGGCGTTCTATCATCAAACAAATGTACATGTATCTTTATAAACCAAATTCGTGAAAAAGTTGGTGTAATGTTTGGAAATCCTGAAACTACACCTGGTGGTAGAGCTCTTAAGTTCTTCTCATCAGTTCGTATAGAAATTAGAAAAGGTGATCAAATTAAAGATGGTTCTAGCGTTTCTGGAACATACGCTAAGATAAAAGTTGTTAAAAACAAAGTTGCTGCACCATTTAAAACATGTGATATCGAAATTGTATTTGGTGAGGGCATTTCTCAAACCGGAGAATTAATTGATTTAGGTTCTGAAATCGGCGTAATCGTTAAATCAGGTGCTTGGTATTCTTATAAAGGCGAGAAGATTGGTCAAGGAAGAGAAGCTGCCAAGAACTATCTAAAAACTCATCCTGAAACTATGGATGAAATAAACACACTCGTAAGACAAGGCCTTGGTCTTGCTAACTAATATAAGAAGCTCAATCGAGCTTTTTATTTTTTTAATAAGCATATTTATATATGATAACTTGACCTATTATCAGTTTGAGAAATCATATATTTGCTGCAACCTATATTGTTGATGAAATAAAAAACATATAGAAATAATGACTCAAAAAAGAACTTTATTACTATTATTTAAATTTTGGTTCTCGTAACATCGTTACAATTGCTAGTTAAAACTATATATTTGCTTTTGCATGAGAAATTATAGAAAAATAAGTCAAACAAGTAATTATTTTTACACTCATTTTTTGTCTTTACCTTTAAAGCATTAAATGTTAAAATATTTAATGTACGAATATTAAGTTAACAATAACTTAAAAATATATTAAACGGAGGCATTATGATATTTTTATCTGATGCGTCTAGTGGCATACAGCCTGTATGGCTAATTGTTGGAATAATCCTAGCTCTTGTAGCAGGACTTGCTATAGGCCTTCTCGTTAGAAAGATTTACCAAGAAAAATCTTTCAAAGCTACTGATGAAGAGTGCAAACGTAGAAAGGAAGAAGCTGAAAAAGAAGCCGAAAAGATTAAAAAAGATAAAATCATTGAAGCAAAACAAGAAACATATAAATTAATTTCTGAATGCAATAATGACATTAAAGAGAGAAAAGCTATAATGAAGTCTCAAGAAGACAAACTTATGGCACGCGAAAATTCTCTCGATAATAGATCTTTAAATCTTGATAAGCGTGAAGAAAATCTAGATCGTAAAGAACAATCTTTAGATGATCGTAAATCAGCACTAGAAGAAAAGCATTTAAAACTAGACGCTACTATTAAAGAACAAGAAGAAAAACTATTTGAAATCGCGCAACTTAGTTTAGAAGAAGCAAAAGAAATCATTATGAAGAGGACTGAAGATGAAATAAGAGACGAAGTCGCTTCATATATTCGCGATGAAGAAGAGCGTGCAAAAGAAACCGCAGAAAAGAAAGCGAAAGAAATCATTTCTACTGCAATTCAAAAATATGCTCAAGATGTAACAAATGAAAGGACAGTATCTGTTGTATCACTTCCAAATGATGATATGAAAGGTAGAATCATCGGTCGTGAAGGAAGAAATATTCGTACAATAGAATCTTTAACCGGTGTTGATCTAATTGTTGATGATACCCCAGAATCAATCGTCCTAAGCTGTTTCGACCCAATCCGTAGAGAAGTCGCAAGACGTGCTATTGGATATTTAGTTGAAGATGGTCGTATCCATCCTGCAAGAATCGAAGAAATGGTTGAAAGAAGCCGCGCTGAAGTCAATCAATTCATTAGAGAATGTGGTGATAAGGCTATATTCGAAGTTGGTGTTGGTAAGATGCACCCAGATCTACTTAAAATATTAGGTAGACTCTACTATAGAACATCTTATGGCCAAAACGTGCTTCAACACTCAATCGAAGTCGCTTTCTTCGCTGGAAAGATGGCTGCTGAACTTGGCGAAGACGAAATCCTCGCAAAACGTGCAGGTCTCTTACATGATATCGGTAAAGCAATCGATCATGAAGTTGAAGGAAGCCACGTAGAACTTGGTGTATCACTCGCTAAGAAATACAAAGAAAACCCTGTTGTTATTAATGCAATAGAAGCTCACCATGGTGATGCTAAACCTGAAAGTGTTATCGCTTGTCTCGTACAAGCTGCTGATGCTCTAAGTGCCGCAAGACCAGGCGCTAGAAGTGAATCTCTTGAAAATTACATCAATAGACTTGAATCTCTTGAAGGAATCGCAAACAATGTTCAAGGCGTTGAAACATCATACGCGATTCAAGCAGGTAGAGAAATTAGAATTCTTGTTAAGCCTGATGAAATATCTGACAATGATATCACATTAATAGCTAGAGATGTAAAAAATCAAATTGAAGATAACTTAACTTATCCTGGAACTATCAAAGTCACAGTAATAAGAGAAAAGAGAGCTCAAGAAATCGCTAAATAAGAAATTGCGAGGGGTAGACACCCTCGCAATTTAATTAGGAGAACCTATGAAACCAGTTGTACTCAATTCCCCAGACCAAAATAAAGAACGTAAGCGTACTGATAAAACAAATAATTTTGAAGAATTCATCCTTGATGATTCTTTTAAGGTGCTTGGTTCTAATAAATATTACTATCTATATACTTATGGTTGTCAAGGAAATGAATCAGATTCAGAAAAAATCAGGGGCTTAATGGAAGGAATGTCATTTTCCATCACTTATGATTTAGATAAAACAGATATAATTATTATGAACACCTGCGCAATAAGAAAGAATGCTGAAGATAAGGTTTTTGGTGAACTTGGAAGACTCAAACAATTAAAACGCAAAAAACCTGATCTAATTGTTGGACTATGTGGTTGTATGGCTCAAGAAGAATCTGTCGTAAGAAGGCTTCTTACTAAGTATCAAAATGTAGATTTTATCTTTGGCACTCACAATATTCATTCCCTTCCATCTTTAATTAAAAGAGTAATGGAAAACAAAGAAAGAGTAGTTGATGTGTTGTCATATGAAGGTGATATTGTAGAAAAGATTCCAATGGTAAGAGAAAGCAATATCAAAGCTTGGGTTCCTATTATGTATGGCTGTGATGAATTCTGTACATATTGTATTGTTCCATATACAAGAGGAAAAGAACGTTCGAGACTAAAAGAAAACATTATAAAAGAAGTAGAGGACTTAATCAGTCAAGGTTATCAAGAAATAACTCTTCTCGGTCAAAACGTTAATGCTTATGGAAAAGATTTTGTTGATCATAAATATGATTTTGCTGATCTTCTTTCTGACCTTTCAGAACTTCCAATTCCAAGAATCAGATTTACCACAAACAATCCAAAAGATTTTGATGATAGGCAAATAGAAGTTATCAAAAATTCTAAAAATATTATGCCAGCGATTCACCTTCCTGTTCAATCAGGATCAAACAAGATCTTAAAAAAGATGAATCGTAAATACACCAAAGAATCCTTTATTGAACTCTGTGATAAACTTTATAAGGCTATCCCTGATGTATCAATTACCACAGATATCATTGTTGCATTTCCATATGAAACTGAAGAAGATTTTTGTGAAACACTTGAGCTTGTAAAAAGATGCAATTTCGAGGGAGCATACACCTTTATATTTTCTAAAAGAGAAGGAACTCCTGCCGCAAATTATGTGGATGAAAATATCACAGAAGAAATCGCCTACGATCGACTTTATAGGTTAAATGATTTAGTTAATGAAGGCTATGCAAGAGGAAATAATAGGTTCTTAAACAAAATTGTAAAAGTTCTAATTGAAGGATATTCAAAATCAAATGAAAATATTCTTATGGGCTATACAGAAAACAATAAACTCGTCAATGTTTTAGGGGACAAAAAATATATAGGTAAGATTGTTGATGTTAAGATTAAAGATGCAAAAACTTGGAGTTTAGATGGAGAAATTATCGATTAATAATATAGACACTAAAGCACTTATTGATGCCATAAAATCACATGAGAGCGTTAAAGAGCTTGATAGTCTATCAAAAGACATCACGTCCAAATTCAAAGACCTAGATGAAATTAAAAATAGCATCAACAAAGAGGCTATTGAGAATTTCAAAAATGCCCTTTCTGAAGTCAACGAATTATCCTCATACATCAACGATACATTCAAAAAAGAACTTTCAATTTAGAAATAAAAAAATCGCAAGTTTTCGCGATTTTTTTATAAATTATTGATTTTTATATTTCTTTATTATAAAATATCAATATAAAGGAGCGCCTATGGAATATCAAAGTTTAGAAGAATTAAAGATTGCTGCTCAAAAATATGATAATATTAAAAGCGAAGATTTGGTTAAACTATTTAGAGAATATCACATCTATTTTCCTGATTTTGTAAATAGATTTTTGCTTGTTAATGCATGCAAGAAATACTTTTTTGATCCAATTTATTTGGCTCAATATACAGATGAATTTTCATATAAACTTCGCTCATATCAGTTTTTCTCAATCCACCTCATTAGAAGTACAATTAAAGACAATAATATTATCGTAAATCCTCAAGATTATAAGAACCTATTCATCAGATTTTTCTTAAAGAATCAAAAGAAATTTAATAGTAATATCAATCTAGATTCGCTTCTTGAAAAAAGTTCAAATAGCGATGAAGAAAACACTGAAACTTTTGAAGAATGCCTTACTAATTTTGATTCAATATTCTATACTCCAAAAGGCTATTTAGATGGTCTATCTTTATCCATCATTAAAGAAGCTATAATTGAAACATATAATGTTGTATATCTAAGAGATTTAGGCTTAAAATATGGCGTTGATATTCCTAAGAGAATCAATAAGCAGCAACTCCAAAACCTCATCTCTGCAAGATTTATGCTTTCAGATGAAGAACGCCAAGAGATCAGCAACAAGGCTATCATCGATCTTATTCAATATTCTAAGAAGAAAGGCTTCAAAGTCTCAAGTGAGCTCAAGAAATCTGATATGGCAGAATACCTAATTTATCAATTGAATAAATACAACGAAGAAATTGAAAAAGATCTTTATAACTACGATATTATTCTCGATGAAGAAAAGAATATTGAAACTATTCAACAAGCTGAAATCGAACATACAGATCAAGGCATTCCAACATCTTCTGAACTCGTAGATAGTTCATATGAAGATATAATTCTAAATGATGAAATAAAAGATGATACTAGTGAAGAGGAACTTCCTCAAGAAGAACTCCCTCAAGAAGAAGAACTTGTTCAAGAAGAAATAATTGAAGAAACTTCAATTTCTCAAGAACCTCAAGAGGAACTTCCTCAAGAAGAAACTCCAGTAGAAGATAATATTCCACAAGAAGAAGAAAAGCCTTCTGAGACTAAAGAAGAACCTCAAGAAGAAACTAAGGATGAAGAAGATTTAATTCCATCAGATCTATATTATGATCAATCAACCGATGAAGAAATAAGAGATATCATCAAAAAGTATTATTCAAAGATGTTAAATAGAGATTCTCTCTTTAAATGGATATTGATTGTAATTATAGTACTTCTATGTATCACAGTTGCGTATTTCGCAATAATGTATTACACCAAATAATAAAAATTATGGCTACTTAAAAGTAGCCTTTTTATAATATGAAAAAAGTCATAGTTATTGTCGGACCAACAGGTGTTGGGAAAACAAGTCTCTCAGTAAAGCTTGCAAAGCATTATAACACAGAAATAATAAGCGGTGATTCAGTTCAAGTTTACCGCTCTTTAGATATTGGATCTGGGAAAGTCACAAAAGAAGAAACAGAAAACATCAAACATCATCTAATCGACATCTTAGATCCTACTGATGATTATAGTGCTAGCGACTTTCAGGCAAATGCTAGAAAAATTATCGATATTCTCACGAATAAAAATAAACTGCCAATAATCTGTGGTGGAACTGGATATTATATCAAAGCCGCTCTTTATGATTATGAATTTTTAGATGAAAAAAGATCAAATAAGTATGATAATCTTACAAACGAAGAAATCTATAATAAACTTTTAGAATTAAATGATTCAACTATTCCTGATATTCATAATAGAGCGAGACTACTTAGACATTTAGAAATATTATCTACAAGAGAGGAACCAAAAAATAAAGATGTTCCTCTTTATGACGCTCTTTTTATTGGTCTTACATGCGATAGGGATAAATTATATGAAAGAATCAATATTCGTGTAGATAAGATGATTGAAGATGGCTTAGTTCAAGAAGTTAAAACGTTATATGATAAAAATATAAGATCAAAATCAGTTGATTCAATTGGCTATAAAGAATTATATCAGTTCTTCGATAATAGATTGATGTTTGATGATGCTGTAGCGCTCATCAAACAACACTCAAGAAATTTTGCGAAAAGACAATATACTTTCTTTAAAAATCAACTTCAAGTTTCCTGGATAGATATAGAAAAAGAAGATCCCCTTTCTAAGGCAATCTCCTTAATAGATGAATTTATAAAATCTTAACAATAAAATTTATATATAAGATATTTTACTTTTTTTCTTTTTTATAATTCCATAAAGGATAGAGGATAGAGAAAGAATAAAAAGTGTAGATCCAATCATGATAGCGCAGTTCATAAAGAATTGTTCTGGGAGGATCAGAATAACTTCATCGTAAGCTGGATTAAATATCCAGTTTTCTTTTCCTGGGAAGAAGACTTTATGGAACACTTCAAATAATAAATCAAAATCAATTAGTCCAAAAACACCAATAAGTGCGACAAGCACTATTGTGATAATGCCGCTAAAAAATAGCGGTGAATATCCCTTTATTTTGTTAAATTTTATGACTTTAGTAAGATGCAAGATGAGAAATGTGACAAGTAAAATACTCGATATAATAAATACAATAAAATCTAAATAAAATAATGGAACGCAATCTTCAAAATGACTCTTTCCACTTTCAGAAAATTTGAGTTTTCCTGTTTTGAATTCATCACCTTTCCAAATAAAATCCATGACATCATCAAATGCCTCTATTACATCTTCTTTAGTATAATCTTTGCCAGTATAGTTATTTAAGTCCTCTACCACATTCAATTTATCAATTTGGGCATAATAAAATGGCCTATTCATCAGTGGAGTAAATATGGAAAATGAAATTATAAAAAGTACAGATACAATAATAAGAATTGTAGTCATAATTTTATCAATAATTCTATTGTTTTCTTTCATTGATAACTTTTCCTCCTAAAGTCATATTGAATAATCTAGTTCCTGATAGAGATATTAAAACTTGTGATGGAAGATAGAAAATCCAAATAATATTCGATCCTACCCCAATTAAATTTGACAAACCGACATTTATATCACAGCCGATAAAAAGCAAAAGACCGATGGTAAACACAAAAATTGATTTAAATCTATCTTCACCCCTATAGCTTATTAAGAAAATTAAAGAATCTATAAAATTCATCACAAGGTTAATAAAATATAGTCCAGTAATAAGATATAGATAAGAAAAAGAATTAAATATTATCAGTCCCAGCATTATTAAAATGAAGGCACATCCTCTAATCATAAGTGTTATTTTTAGTCTTTTTCTATTTAAACCTAAAGAATAAAACATTCGAAATAGATATAGCACCTGTACAACAAGAAATGATGTAACACCTATCTCATAATAATTATCTAGATGCAATAAGAATGTATCAGAAAGAAGAGTAAATAAAAGCGCTAAACCCAAAATTATTCCATCAAATCTGATTCTTTTATCATAATCTTTATCGATTCTTTCGATAATCATATTTATGATAAAATTAAGAAAATAAAAAATGACTACCAATATTATCGATTCATATTTATATAAGTTACTATCAATATCTACATTTGCATTAAAATCTTCTAAAATAAATAAATTGTAAATAAATGCTTCAATCGCAAGAAACAAAATTAAATATAATATTTTTCCGACTTTAAACCATTTATTTTCTCTCATATATATAAAAAAGTGAAGGCATTATGCTTCACATTTTTCTTTCCTTTTCTTCTAAATAAGCTTTGAAACCACCTTTAAGATAATAAACCATCACAGCTCCGCCTCTAACATAAGCTTTAGAGACACTAGATGCTTTTTTACCATCTTGGTCATAAATAAAGATAGGAATATCTCTTCTAACATTAGCTTTAGCTCCACTTTTACCAGGATAGCTTTTTGCACCAACTATTTTATTTTCATCAAAGAGATCACTTTTTCTAACATCGATTAAAGTGCCTTTTCTCTTCATATCCATGAATTCTTTATAGTCTAATGCTTGATATTTATCTTTATCAACTTTATTTTTTGAAAAAATCATTCCAATCAATAATCCAAGTACTATAGCTATAAAGATATATGTAAAATCAAATCCACCTGTTTCTGCGAAGAACATATTTCCACCTTCCATTTTCAAAATATTATAACTTATTTTTTTTATTTTTCCTAACTTAAAATATATTTTTAAAATTAGATGTGTATGAGTTATGACAAATATAGTGTTAAGTAAGTCATAAGACTTACATAACCCATAGACAAAACCCTCCTTTTTTTGTATAATCTTAATCATATAATATGGAGGTTCTTTATGATCAGCACAAATGAATTTAAAACAGGTGTAACAATCTCATTCGAAGGAAATATCTATGAAGTTTTAGAATTCCAACATGTTAAACCTGGCAAAGGCGGTGCTTTCGTTCAAACAAAACTAAAAAATTTAAGAACTGGTGCAAATATATCTTATACATTCAACGCAGGAATTAAAATCGATACTGCAGAAATCAAAAAAGTAGAAATGCAATATCTCTATGATATGGATGATAATGCAGTTTTCATGGATAATGAAACATATGATCAAATTGAGATACCTAAATCAACAATCAAAGATGAACTACAATATCTAATTGTTGGGAAAAGCGCTCAAGTTAGATTCTATGAAAATGAAGTTTTAGGTGTTGTACTACCTGATAAGGTTGTATTAGAAGTTACAGACACTCCTCCAGGAGAAAGAGGAAATAGTGCAACTAACACAATGAAATCTGCGATACTTGAAACCGGCATAGAAATTAGAGTTCCTATGTTTATAAACAATGGTGATAAGATTGTCGTAAACACGGTAACTGGTAAATATGATACAAGATATAAGGAATAGAAAAATATAAAATGGACCCTCACCTTAGTATAATTCTTTTTAGTAGTGTTAACTGGGTTAACACCTCAATCTATCTTTCAATAATAATTGTACTTTTAATATTCTCAAGCTTTTTCTCTAAATGCGAAACAGTTTTTTCAAGTGTATCTAAAGCAAAACTGATGACATTAGTCGATGAAAACAAGAAAGGCGCAAGAAAAGCATTATGGTTAAGTGAAAACTATGATGAAGTGTTATCAGTTATCTTAGTCGGAAACAACTTAGTAAACATCGCAATATCAACACTAGGCTTAAGACTGCTTCTAGGATTATTCTTAACCGATGCATCTTGGGTTGATATTGTGAACACAATTCTCATCACTATAATTGTATTAATATTTGGTGAAGTATTTCCTAAAAGCCGTGGTAAAGCATTTCCAGAAAAGAATGCTTTACGCTTATCAGGAATATTATATGTGGTTGTGAAGATATTAAAACCAATCTCATATCCATTCTATAAAGTAAACAAACTCACAAGAGAAAATGGAGAATCAGAAGCTGACAATATCTCATCTGATGACCTTGAAAATATTATCGACACAATGGAAGATAGTGGTGAAATCGATACTGATGAAGCTGATATGCTTCAAAAAGTGTTAGATTTAAGAGAAATCGATGTTAAAAACATAATGACTCCAAGAGTTGACTGTGTTTGTCTTGATGTCTCACAATCAATAGAAGAAATAAAAGAATGTTTCTTTGAAAATCAATTCTCTCGTGTTCCTGTTTATGAAGGAACTATCGATCATGTGATAGGTATATTATTTGAAAAAGAATTTTTTAAAGCATATATAGAGAATAATAAAATCAAAGATATCAGACCTATCCTTCAAAAACCATTATTTGTAGTTGGATCAATGAGCGCAGATAAGCTCTTATCTCTTTTAAAACTCAAAAATGTTCATCTCGCAGTTGTTTTAGATGAATATGGTGGTTTTGATGGTGTTGTAACAATGGAAGACTGTCTTGAAGAAGTAGTTGGTGAAATATTTGATGAACACGATGAAGTCCCATTTACCATCAACAGAATCGGAAAGGACAAATATTTAGTTAATGGTGATCTAGAAATTGAAAATCTATTTGATTATTTCAATTTTGAAGATGAAAACGAATATGAAGCAACCACAGTAGGTGGTCTCATTCAAGATCTTCTTGAAAGAGTACCTATTGTGAATGATGTAATATCTATAAAAGTAGTCTCTAAAGTTCTTTATGATGAATTATCTCCTGAAGAGGGAATCGAATATAAAGAACTGACGTTTAAAGTCAAAGAAATCGAAAACAATCGAATTATCGCTGTAGAATTATTGGTTTCAGACTTCAAAAACAATGAGGAAGAATAGATATGGGCAAAATTGAACAACTTAGAAAAATTATCGATGAGTCAAAATATTTAGTATTTTTTGGTGGTGCAGGCGTATCTACTGCATCTAATATCCCTGATTTTCGAAGTTCAAATGGTATCTATAATGAAAAATATGGAACCATTCCGATTGAGGCAATCATCTCACATTCATTTTTTATCTCTCATCCAGATATTTTCTATAATGTATACAAAGAAAAACTTTGCTTTCCAAACGCAAAGCCAAACGATTGTCACAAAGTTTTAAGTAAACTTGAAAACTTAGGTATATTAAAAGCTGTCATAACTCAAAACATCGATGATCTTCATGAAAAAGCTGGTTCAAAAAAAGTTTATAAACTTCATGGATCGGTCACCAAAAATCATTGTATGAGATGTAATAAGCCTTATTCTTTAGATTATGTGCTTAAAAGTAATGATGTACCAAAATGTGATTGTGGTGGGATAATTAAACCAGATGTTGTGCTATATGAAGAACCATTGGATGACAACACTGTAAGTGCTGCAATATCGCATATAAGAAAAGCTGACACACTAATAGTAGGCGGAACAAGTCTCATCGTGTATCCAGCTGCATATTATTTAGAATATTTTAATGGAAAGAATTTAATTATCATCAATATGTCTAAAACTCCAAAAGATGACTCAGCTGATTTAGTCATAAATGATGATATTGCAAAAGTTTTTCGTGAACTTAATTATTAATAGTATAGAGCTTATGTTGAACTGAGTTCTTTCATATGATATAATTCACATATCTATCTATATAGATATTAGTCTTAATCTTTAAAAAGGAGGCATTTAAGGTATGAAGAAGTTATTAACTTTGTTAGTTGTGTTATCTATGGCATTGATTTTGCCTGCGTTTAATATTGCATATGCGCAAGCAAATGACAGTATCGAAAACACAGGCCTTCCTGTCGTAGGAGCCGCTACTCAAGATGGTAAAACTATAACTTATTCTATAATGTCAGTAGAAGATGCTAAAAACGATTCGACAAACCCTCTTGCAGTATCTTTGATTGAGGCTAATGAAGAATTAAATCAAGCTCTAGTTAATGGCAAAATGGACTACGCCAAAATTGACACTTCTCTAGAAGAAACACTTTCTTCCATCATAAGTAAAATAGATGAATCATATTCTGCTGAAGATTTTATTCCAAAATATCTATTTGAGTTATCAGTAGAAGATGGAATATTGAATGAAAACACAAATAGAGTATCATTCACATTTGAGAACGTCGTTTCTAAAGGAAAAATGATAACTGTGATTCACAAGGACTTATCAACCAATAAATGGAAAGTTGTTCCTGAAGAACATACAGTAGTTAAGGGAAACAATCTTGAGGTTGAATTCTCAAGTCTTTGCCCAGTTGCCTTTCTTGAAGTAAGCTTAAAAGCCGCTCCAAAACCTAATATTTTAACTTATAGCCTTATAGGCGTATCTGCATTATTAATTATTTTCGCTTCTATACTAACTTTCAAAAAGAAGAAAAAATAATACTTGTACTTGAATTAGGGGATACTATGAAAAAACTGCATATTTTCTTCTTAATACTGATTGCACTAGTGTTTGTATCAGTACTGACCCTAGGATTTATCCTAGATGGTAGAGAAAAATCTAACATCATCAAAAATCAAATAGTAGAAATAAAAGGCGAAAACTATCGTCAAAAAACGTTAACCACATTTTTATTGATGGGAATCGATAAAGATTACATCGAACAATCAATTGGCATTACAAATCAACAACAATGTGATTTTGTAGCTGTGGTCACTTTCGATTATGGCAATAAAGAATATTCAGTTCTTCAATTTAATAGAGATTCGATGGTTAAAGTTGAAAGATTAAATATGGGCGGACTAAGATCTGGTGATTATCAAGTTATGCAACTCGCACTTGCCCATACATATGGGTCAGGATTAAAAGATTCATGTGATAATGCTTCAAGATGTATATCAGATTTATTATATGGTCTTGAAATTGACTATTATATTGCATTCACAATGCAATCTGTAAGACAGGTAATTGATTTTGTCGCAAGTGAAACCGGTATCCCAGTAACATTCGATCAAGACTATACAACTATTGATGATGAATACAGCGAAGGAAATACTGTTTATATGGATGGCGAAGAAGCATTTAGATTCATTAGAGCTAGACAAACAGTAGAAGATGGGACAAACATCTCACGTATGCATAGACAAAGACTATTTATGGATACATTCCTCTCTTATATGAAGGATGATGAAAACAACACCAAAGACTTAAATTATGTTGAGTTATACAAGAATCTTAATGAAGATATAAAAGAGGAATCTAGTGAATATCCAAGATATCTTATCTATTCTAACTGTTCAGCAAGTGTTATGTCTTCACTATTTAGAGATATCCGTGTCTTTAATATGAAAGATAATGAAATCAAAACTCCAGCAGGTGAAATAGATTATACAAAAAAATATGTCGAATTTTATATCGACAACGATAGCCTAGATAATCTTGCGATAGATCTATATTTTACAAAAACTAAAGCAACTAATTAGGCTGATATTTGAAAAAG
>JAGCYY010000001.1 GCA_017960565.1 bacterium
AATCAAAACTCCAGCAGGTGAAATAGATTATACAAAAAAATATGTCGAATTTTATATCGACAACGATAGCCTAGATAATCTTGCGATAGATCTATATTTTACAAAAACTAAAGCAACTAATTAGGCTGATATTTGAAAAAGTCAGGCAACTAGATAACCTAGTGCCTGACTTTTTTTATTCTTGTTTAGTTTCTTGAACTTCGGTTTGTTTCTTTTTGAAGATTATATCTCTTCTCATTAAGATATATAATACAGCGAATAGTACAATGTATATCGCAAGACATACGATTAATTGAGTCCAACCTTTACCAACTGATCCAAGGGATAGTAGAATTGGAGCTCCGATTGCGATTGAATATAATGATTGGAAAACCATATTATCACAAGCAGGAGTTTCAAACTGTGGATCGATTTCCCTTAAAAGTATTATACCTGTAGCATTTGTCCCAGTAAGCATACCATAGAATGCTAAGAAAGCTTCATCTTTGTATTCTGGGAATACTTTTCTTGAGACATGTTGACAATAGAAATATGTTACAACGCCACCCGCAACACAAACTAAGATTAGTGGAACGATCAATTTTGGTTCTAGGAATGATTCAAGGTTGATAGATGCAAAAGCGGCCACAACCATTATATCAAATGATAAACCAGAGATTCTATCCATTGTATAATTGTTTGTATATTGTTTCTTTATGACGCCTTTATCTTTTAGTTTTGTATAGATGAGTTTGTAAATAGAGGCAACTGCGACACCAAATATGAAATTAAAGCCCCAGAAAACAGGTTTTAATGTATTCACAAGTAGACCAACTCCAGATAGATCGAATAATGCTGATAAACCATATAATAATGCAAATGATACTGCATATATCACTAACACTATACCAAATTGTATGGTCATCTTATCGATTGAATCACTAGAGGCAATCTCACCTTCTGATTCATAATCTTCAAGGGCAAGTCTTTCTTGATATTCTTCGTCTTTTTGCATTTTAAAATTGCCTTTTCTTCTTTCAATATTAAGATATATAACACCACCAATAGAAGCACTGATGAAACCCATTGCAGCGATAGAAAGACCGAAGTCTACGCCACCTTCAAAAGCGCCAAATGCTGAATCATCTAATGTATATTGACTGAAGATATTACCCCAGTTGAATGCTTGTCCTGGACCTTGTCCATAACCCATAGGAAGTAATACACCACCTGATGGCCATGCATTCATAATAAAGAATAATACTACTGTAATAGTTACACCTACGACAGCTTGTAAAGCATATCCACCGATTGTAAAGAATGATGAATTAATAATCGCTTTTTGCGTTGTTTTCTTTTTGTTTTTATTGAATTTTAACGCTCCTGCGACAAAACCAATACCTAATGTATGATATGTAATTATTTCGAGTACGGATTCTTCAATAAGAGGTACTCCTGTGATAGCCTTATAAACTGTTAAAAATATAAGAAGTAGGAAACCTCCTAGTACTGGAGATGGAATGAGAGCTCTTTTTAGAGGCCTGATTGTTTGAATTAGTGCATTCGCAAGAAGTGATGCCAGGAAGATGCCTGCGAAAGCTAGTAATAGTGACCAAATACTTATGTCCCAAAATTGAAGTCCTGAAGTCATATTTTCCTCCTTAATAACTTTACGTTTATATATTATATATTAAAGTCCAATTATTTCATAAAAAATTAATAATTCTACTTTCTAAAAAAAGTAGATATCAATTTTTAACAACCAATATTGTAAAAAATTGTCTTAAATAGGCAAAAAATACTATATTTTATTAATTAGCACGCTAATTAATCTTTTTTATGATATTATATATTATATAAGATATGGAGGGGACGATATGAATAAAAAAGCACACTTTTTTAGACGCATTTATATGTTTTTCTTCTATACATTTGCAAGACTCTTAAAATGGAGAGAACCAGTTCTTTTAACTGGCGATAATCCAATAGAAGAAATTCCTAAGAAAATTAAAGAATTGGGACTAAAGAGATCTTTAGTAGTACTAGATCCAATTGTTGAATCTTTAGGACTCTCACAATCACTTACACACGCTTTTATTAAAAATGATATAAATTATAAAATATTTAACAAAGTAAAACCTAACCCAAAAATCTCAGATATTGAAGATGGACTTAAGATATACATGGAAAATTTTTGTGACTCAATTGTGGTAATGGGTGGCGGATCCGCTCTTGATACCGCTAAAGCAATCGGCGCAAGAATAGCTAGACCTGATCGTACTATCGAACAGATGAAAGGTCTATTCAAAGTCGGAAAAGATATTCCAACATTGTTCGCTATTCCTACAACTGCCGGTACTGGAAGCGAAGCGACTATCGCCTCGGTTGTGACAGATAATAATCAACACAAATATGCCATCAATGATTTACATTTAATCCCAAACTATGCGGTTCTTGAACCTAAACTTACTACAGGTCTTCCAAAAGAAATTACAGCCCAAACAGGAATGGATGCCTTAACACACGCAGTTGAGGGATATATTTCTAAAGGTATAACTAAAAAATATGAGATTCTAGCAGTAGAAGCTATCAAGCAAATATTTAATAATATCAAACAGGCTTATGATAATGGTAGTTCTTTAGATGCTAGAGGTGAAATGCTTGAGGCTTCATATAAGGCTGGTGTAGTATTCACAAGATGCGGTCTTACATATGTTCATCCAATCGCTCATACATTAGGTGGACTATATAATGTTCCTCATGGTCTTGCGAACGCTATTCTTCTTCCTATTTGCTTAAGAAAATATGGCGAAAAGATCTATAAAAAACTTGCATATCTATATGATGCCATTGAACCTGATTCTGATTTATCTTTAGAAAAAGACAAAGCCCTTAAATTCATTGAAAAAATCGATGAATTAAATAATTATATGAATATAGGTAATAAATTCAAGATCGATGAAAATGATATTCCAAAAATGATAGAATGGGCTATGAATGAGGCAAACACACAATATTATCCACCAGTAATTTTAGATAGTGAAGATATAGAAGAGATAATTAGAGAAATCAAACTTTAGGGAGTTTTTATGAATACTAGAGAAAAAATAGAATGCTTAAGAAAATTAATGAAAAAGCACTCTTTAGATGCATATTTTATCGATGATTCAGATAAACATTCATCTGAATATGTAAATGATTATTATAAAGAACGATCATTCATGTCATCGTTTTGTGGTTCAAATGGCTTTATGTTAGTAACACTTGATAAAGCATTTTTGTGGACAGATGGTAGATACTTTCTTCAAGCCGAAAAAGATTTAAAAGATACCGGAATAAGCCTTATGAAACTATATACTCCTGGATATCCAAATATAGTGGAGTATATAAGAGACAACTTAAAAGATAAAAGAATAGGGCTATGTGGAGAATATGTTTCATATTCTCTTGTTGAAGAATTTAAAAAATATATGTCTATCGATTCTGAATGCAATCTAGTAAGTGAAATATGGATAGACAAAGAAGAACTTAAAACAGAACCTATCAAAGAATTACCAATTTCTTTAGTTGGTGAAGATAGATTAATGAAGATTTCAAGAGTTAGAGAAAAATTAGCTGAATCAGATGCATCAATTTTTATATCTAATATCGATGATATTGCCTGGCTTTATAATTTAAGAGGATCTGATGTACCTATTACACCAGTTTTCTTATCATTCACTTATATTGATGAAAAGAACGCTTATCTATTTTTAAACAGAAATGTTTTAAATAAAGATGCCTATGAATCACTCACAAAAGATGGCATAACTGTCTGTGAATATGATGATGTTTTAAAGTTTTTGATGAATTTAAATGGAAGAAAAGTGCTTGTATCACTAGACACAACCAACTATTCATTCGTTAAAGCTATCGAAAAGAACAATAAAGTTATCAACAAGATCTCTCCAACAGTTATGATGAAGGCAATCAAAAATGATACAGAGATCAAGAATCTAATCGATATTCATAAAGCTGATGGTCTTGCCGTATTTAGATATATGAAATATATCAAAGAAAATTATGGCAAAATTCCTATGGATGAATATGGTCTTGCTGAAAAAGTTCTTGAATTTAGAAAGATGGATGAGAGATTCTATGAAGTTTCTTTTGAAAGCATTTCATCATGGAATGAAAATGGTGCAATAATCCACTATGAGCCTACAAAAGAATCTTCTAAGAAAGTCACAGGATCTGGATTCTTATTATTAGATTCTGGTGGACAGTACCTAGGTGGTACAACGGATATCACTAGAACATATTCTCTTGGTGAAATCACAGAAGAAATGAAACATCACTACACCTTAGTTTTAAGATCCCATATAGATGTATCGATGTGCAAATTCTTAAAAGGCGCAAATGGTATAAATATAGATATGCTCGCAAGAGAACCATTCTGGGCTGAAGGGCTGGATTATAAACACGGCACAGGTCATGGTGTTGGTTATATGTTAAATGTTCATGAATCACCAAATAGTTTTAGATATCAAAGATCTGCCTATAATCCAGACGCTGGGACTATTGTTCCAGGAATGGTTACCACAATAGAACCTGGAATATATTTAGAAGGCAAATATGGTATTAGAACTGAAAATGAACTTTTATGTGTTAATGGCGAGAAAAAAGATACAGATGAATTTTATGAATTCAAAACTGTGACATTTGCCCCATACGATCTTGATCCACTAATTGTCAGTGAATTAACACAATACGAAAAGACTTGGTTAAATAGTTATCATAAAATGGTTTATGATGTTCTATCAAAAATCTGCGATAAATCTGAACTAGAATATTTAAAATATGTTACAAGAGAAGTATAACATATGCTTATTACAGGGTTTGAAAAGATATCACTTGTAAATTTTGATAGTGAAGTTAGCGCAACCATATTTCTTGCTGGTTGTAATTTTAGGTGCCCTTTTTGCCATAATTTTGAATTCGTGATATTTGATGAAGACTATCTAGAACACTATACAATGGAAGAAGTGATATCATATCTTAAAAAACGAAGAGGTTTATTAAGCGCAGTAGTAGTAAGTGGTGGTGAACCAACTATAAATAGCGATCTTGAAGAACTTCTTTCAAAAATTAAAGAATTAGGATATAGAATTAAACTAGATACCAACGGATTAAAAGGTGAATATGTGATTAGCCTTTTAGAGCGTGGTTTAGTTGATTATATCGCTCTTGATATTAAAAATTCTTTAGATATGTATCCGAAGACAGCCGGGTTAAAATCTCTTGATACTAGTGGTCTTGTGAAACTAATTGAATTTTTAAAATCAAATGATTATGGATATGAATTTAGGACAACACTTATAAAAAATTACCACACCAAAGAATCGATAGAAGAAATGGCTAAATTATTAAAAGGTGGTAAAAAATTATTCTTGCAAAAATTTGAAATGTCTGACAATGTTCCTGATAGAACACTAGAAGAGATAAAAAAAGAAGATGCACTTGAATTTAAGCACATCTTAGAATCTTCTATTATGAATGTATCCCTAAGAGGATATGATTAAGATAAATATTTATTGATACCAACAGCACATATTGCACCATCGCTTGTTGCAGTAGTGAGCTGTCTAACTTCTTTATTTCTACAATCACCGATGGCATAAAGTCCATCGGTTTTTGTTTCCATAGCTTCATTTGTGATAATGTATTGTTTATTTCTATCAACTAGATGGCTATAAATATCTGTCTTAGGTGTTTGACCAATTGCCACAAATACAGCTTTAGAATTGATTACAATTTCTTCACCTGTCTTTGTATTCTTAAAAGTTAAAGACTCCATTTCATCCCCACCATTTACTGATTCGAGAAGAAGCTCTTTATAGACTTTGATATTTTCTTTCTTTTCAACTTTGTCTACTAGATATTGATCGCCAAAATAATGATCAAATAGCATGCATAGATTTACTTTAGGACAGATTCCAGCAAGAAGAAGTGCATATTGTAGTGCAGTATTGGCATCCCCAATAACACTAACTTCTTCACCTTTATAGAAAGCACCATCGCATAAAGCGCAATAAGAGACACCTTTTTTATCTGTACCTTTAGCTTTTATGATATTGTGTTCAGCACCACAAGCAATAACTACAGTTTTAGCTTCATACGTATTATAATTTGTGGTTACTTTGAAGATATCATCTTCTTTTTCGAGTTCAGTTACTTCTTCAAATTCAAATTCAGCTCCAAGATCTGATATTTGATCGAATAACTGTGTTGAAAAATCAAGTCCACTGATAGCTTTTATAGATGGATAGTTCTCAACTTTAGGAGAAGTTGCGATTTGTCCACCAATAGACTCTTTTTCTAGTATTAAAACTGTCTTTCCATTTCTTAGAATGTTTAAGGCTGCAGTCATTCCTGCAGCCCCACATCCGATTATAATTGAATCGTACATATTATTTATTTTCTTCGATATATCTCTTAATTTCTGATGCATTATCATAATATGTATTTGCACCAGCACTAGGTACTATCATTGTAGGAGCTTTTGTGATGTGATATAGTTTTGTAGTATCAACATTTTCTTCTGCATCAATTACTCTATATGGGATGTTTGCTTTATCGAGCATCATCTTTGCCATCTTACAGTTAGGGCAAGTCTTTGTAGTGAAGAGAAGAATTTCATTTGTTTCTGGCAATACATTTGTTGGAGTTTCACAAACGGTATCAGTTGCCTGTTTCTTGTTTTCAACTGATTTATCGATGTTGTAAACTTTTCTTTCTTTAAATTCTTGAGTCTTACCAGCATTCCAGTTCTTAACTGGTCTATAGTATCCAGTGATTCTTGAATATACTTCAGTTTCTTTACCACATGTTGGACATACAGCCTGATTTCCTGTAATGTAACCATGTTCTGAACAAACAGAATAAGTTGGAGAAATTGTGAAGTATGGTAGTTTATAATTTTCAGCGATAGTTTTAACGAGTTTAGCAGTTGCAGTCCATGAAGGCATTCTTTCACCAAGGAATGTATGGAATACAGTTCCAGATGTATATAATGTTTGGAATCTGTCTTCGATATCTAATGCTTGGAAGATGTCATCAGTATAACCAACTGGTAAATGACTACTATTTGTATAATATGGAGTTTGATCAGGAGAAGTAGCAGTTATGATATCTGGATACATTTCCTTATCATGTTTCGCAAGTCTATAAGAAGTTGATTCTGCAGGAGTTGCTTCTAGGTTATATAAATCACCATATTCTTCTTGATAGTCAGAGAGTTTAGTTCTCATGAAATTAAGAACGTCTTCAGTAAATTTTTGTGCTTTTTCTTGAGTTAAATCTTGTCTTACCCAGTTAGCATTTAAAGCACATTCATTCATACCTACAAGACCGATTGTAGAGAAGTGGTTGTTGAATGTTCCAAGATATCTCTTAGTATAAGGATATAGTCCTGAATCTAATAGAGAAGAAACAACTTTTCTCTTAATCTTGAGTGACTTAGCAGCGACATCCATTAGAGAGCTTAATTTTTCATAGAATTCATCTTCACTACCAGAAAGATATGCAAGTCTTGGCATATTGAGTGTAACTACACCGATAGAACCAGTAGATTCGCCTGAACCGAAGAAACCACCAGATTTCTTTCTAAGTTCTCTTAAGTCAAGACGTAGACGACAGCACATACTTCTAACATCGCTTGGTTCCATATCTGAATTGATATAGTTAGAGAAATATGGTGTACCATATTTAGATGTCATTTCAAATAAGAGTTTATTGTTTTCAGTTTCGCTCCAATCGAAATCTCTTGTGATTGAATATGTTGGGATTGGATATTGGAAACCTCTGCCATTTGCATCACCTTCGATCATGATTTCAATGAAGGCTTTGTTGATCATTGCCATTTCTTTTTCGCAGTCTTTATATTTGAATGGCATTTCTTTTCCGCCAACAATACAATTTAATTCAGCTAAATCATTTGGAACAGTCCAGTCTAAAGTTATATTTGTGAATGGAGCTTGTGTTCCCCAACGAGAAGGAGTATTAACACCATAAACGAATGATTGAATACATTGTTTTGTTTCTTTGTAAGTTAAATTGTCCACTTTTACAAATGGTGCTAGATAAGTATCAAATGATGAAAATGCTTGAGCACCAGCCCATTCATTTTGCATGATACCTAAGAAGTTAACCATTTGGTTACAAAGAGTTGAAAGGTGAGATGCAGGAGTAGAAGAGATTTTTCCTGGAACACCACCTAAACCTTCTGTAATAAGTTGTTTTAAGCTCCAACCAGCACAGTAACCAGTAAGCATAGAAAGATCATGGATATGCATATCGCAGTTCTTATGAGCATTAGCGATTTCATCTCCATAAACTTCGCTTAGCCAGTAGTTAGCGGTAATTGCACCAGAGTTAGAGAGAATTAAACCACCAACAGAATAAGTAACTGTAGAGTTTTCTTTAACTCTCCAGTCAGTTATTTTTAAATAACTGTTTACTGTATCTTTATAGTTTAGAAGAGTAGTTTTTGCTTGTCTAATGTTTTCATGTTGTTTTCTATATAAGATATATTCTTTCGCAACGTCTTCGTAAGAAGCTTGAATTAAAACAACTTCGACAGAGTCTTGAATGTCTTCAACACCGATGATTCCATTCACAACTTTACTTTCAAAGTTAGAAGTAACTCTAAGCGCTAAAAGTTCGATTATATCTTTTGCATATTCTTTCTTACAAGATTCGAATGCGTCTTGGATAGCATTTTCAATTTTTGTAATATCAAAAGGTATGATATTCCCGTTTCTCTTCTTAACTCTTAACATAATAAATTACCTCACTTTTCTTTTCTGTGTTTTCGATTATAACATATTAAAATTTAATATAAAAGTAATATGCTTGACTAAATAGAGAGTAAAATAAAAACCGCTAACGGTTTTTATCTAAAGCATCCATTTTTACCAAATTTCTGCTCTTATTTTAACCACATTTTTTATGTTTGTAAAGAGGGCTAAATTTACTAACTACAATTTTGTGTCAAAGATTTTTAAAAATTTCTCTAAATTTAGGCATTTATTTTTTTGTAATATTGCTAAATAAATTTTTTTATAAATTTTTTAAAAATTTTATTATTAAAAATTATATAATTTAGAATATTTTTCATTTAGATAATCAATATAATCTTTTGTAGTAAATTCTCGTCCTGTTATTTTTAATATCCAATCATTTGGATCATTCATTGGAGCGATATCAAAGACGTTATTTTTAAGCCAATTTTTGATTTTTAATAAGTCTCCATCTTCTAGTGCTTTATCAAAATCAAAATCTTCTTTCATTCTATTCAATATCATAGCTCCATAAGCGTTACCTATCGCATAAGAAGGAAAATATCCAAATGATCCGCCTGTCCAGTGCACATCTTGTAAAATACCTTCTTTGTCACTTGGCGGTGTAATACCTAGATATTCTTTGTATTTCTTATTCCACTCAAGGTTTAAACCTTGAGTGGATATCTTTCCGTTGACTAGATCCTTTTCAAGTTCATACCTTATTAATATATGTATACAATAGGTTAGTTCATCAGAATCTGTACGAATTAAAGTTGGTTTTGCAATATTTATACCCTTATAAAAATCATCAAAACTCACATCACTAAATATATCATTACATATTTCTTTAACCTTATTATATATATGTTTAATATAATGAGGATTTCTACCTATATAATTTTCATAGAATCTAGATATAGTTTCATGCATAGCACTAGTGATATTATCCGATAATCCTATAGTAAAAAACTTGTGTGGAATATTCTGCCCAAATATAGCGTGTCCTCCCTCATGAATGACACTATAAATGTTTGATGTAAACATATTCTCATGGTAGTGTGTAGTGACTCTTATATCATTCTCACTTGGGAATGTAGTAAATGGATGTTCTGTAGTTGACAAAAGACCGCGATTTGTGTCAAATTCGTTGAATTTAAGCAGAAAATTACTGATTTTCTCTTGAAGTGGGATAGGAACGCTATATTCTAAGAAATCTTCTCTTCTTTCTACCTTAGACAAGACAACTTTTTTGAGTATCGGAAGTATTCCTTCCTTGATTTCTTTAAAGAATTTATCAAGAATTTTTTCATTGTTTCCAGGCTCATAATCGTCAAGACAAATGTCATATAGTGTCCCTTTATTTTTCCCTCTTAAAGACAGAATCTTTCTTGTCATATCGACTACTTTACTAAAGGTATCTTGGTAGATACTATAATCGCCTTTTTCTTTTGCCTCTAACCATTTAGTATAAGAAGTTCCAAAAAGAAGAGACATTTCATATTGAAGTTCTGGTGAGATATTCTTGGTTCTTTCATAATCTCTATGTTGCATTTCAAAGAGTCTTTTATATTCAAGAGGGAATTCATCTCTTCTTAAATATGCCTCTTTAACATAATCGATATAATCATCGCTTTTAAGAACTTTAAAGTAATCGGTTTCTATTCTCGCAAAAGCCTTGTTGGCTTCCTCACTTGCGGCTTTTGGTGCAATTGTTTCTAAATCAAAACTAAAAATCGACATTATATAATTATAATCTGATTTCCACGAAGAATAATATTTAGTTTTTTCTAAAATCTCTTCCTTTTTCATATAAAATATCCCCTTGATTAAAAACAATTATACACGATTCGTCTTTTTGTGCAATAGAAACTTTAAAAAGTTTTTAAACTTATTTTCACAGGCAAAAAAAGACAATAAAAAAGCTCTAAAATATATGAATTTTCTTCCTATAAGTTGATAAAAATTCATCTTTATTATATAATAAAAGCCATAGAAGTTCTGAAAAGAGGGATAAAATAAAATGAGCGTCTATTTTGGCAAAAAAATAAAAGAAATCCGTAAAAATAATAACCTTACCCAAACAGAGTTCGCCTCTATTTTCGGTTATAAAGATAAATCGATGATTGCCCATATTGAAAATGGTGATACAGAAATGAGCAACGATAAAATAACTATATTAATAGAAAGATTCAATGTCGACGCTAACGAATTGTTTATCAATAAAGAAAAGCCAGCTGAAGAAAAACAAGTTATCACTACAATTTATGATTATTATAATCAATATGATGAAGATAGTCGTTTAAAAAGAAGAACTGGGCAAGTTGAATATCTCACCACAAGCAAATACATTCATGAATATTTAAAACCAGGCGATAAAATTATTGAAATTGGTGCCGGAACAGGTGCTTATTCTATTTCACTTGCTGAAGAGGGTTATGATGTCACCTCTATTGAACTTGTGAAACATAATTTAGATATTCTAAAATCAAAAATCACAAATGATATGAATATTAAAACTTATCAAGGCAACGCTCTTGATTTATCAATGTTTCCTAGTGAGTCATTCGATATCACTTTGGTGCTTGGACCAATGTATCATTTATTCACAAAAGAAGACAAAGTTAAATGCTTATTAGAAGCGAAAAGAATTACTAAAAAAGAAGGTTATATTTTTGTCGCATATTGTATGAATGAGGCAACTATTATCACCTATGTTTTTGAGTCTAATGGCTTAACTGAAGTAATTGATAAAAATTTACTCACAAGAGATTGGCATTGTAAAAGCGATCCTAAAGAGATATTCGAATTAGTAAGAATCGAAGATATCAATGAATACAATAAAGAATCAGACTTAAAAAGAATCAAAATAGTGGCAACTGATGGAGCATCTAGATATATAAGAGATCATTTAAACAAAATGAGTGATGAAGTTTTTAGTAAATGGATTGATTTTCATCTTCATACATGCGAAAGAATAGATTTAATAGGAGCTACTCATCATAGTCTAGATATTTTAAAGAAAAACAATATATAAGGAAAGAGAGATATTAGATTATTTCTAGGGATTATTTATGAATATAGTCGTAATACTTGGAAAAAGACTCAATGATGATTCTTCGATGAAAGAAGAATTGATTGAAAGAATAGAATTAGGTATAAAAACATTTGAAACTAAAGAAGTTGATTATCTTTGTATCTGTGGTGGTGCACCAAACATCAAAGCTGGTGTTACAGAAGCGAGTCAAATGTTTGCATACCTTATAATGAAAGGGTTCGATGAAAATAGAATCATCGCAGAAGACAAATCCTTAACAACCAGAGGAAATGCTAGATATCTTAAAAAGATTCTAAAAGATGTAACTATAGAAAACCTGTATCTCGTTTCAACAAAATATCATTTCTTTAGGAAGGGTCTTCCTAAATGCCAAGATCAATTCAAAAAATTTTTTAAAAATGCAAACATAATAAATGTATATTAACTAGGAGGAAAACAATATGTCATGCACGACAATTTTAGTAGGTAAAAAGGCAAGTTATGATGGATCAACCATCATCGCTAGAAACGATGATGGGGGATATGATGTAAAAAGATTAGAAGTTGTAATCCCAAAGAAGCGACCAAGTAAATATAAATGCGTTATTAGCCATTTAGAAATCGATCTTCCAGATAATCCATTAAAATATACAATCTGTCCTAATGTCGATAAAAAGGATGGGATATGGGGGGCTTTTGGAATAAATGAACTAAATGTCGGAATGACTGCGACGGAGACAATCAGTTCAAACGTTCGTGTTATCTCTCATGACCCTTATGTTCGATATAAAAAGAGTGAAGATGAATCAAAAGATAAAGATAAGAATAATGAAATAGTTGGAGGTATTGGTGAAGAAGATATCATATCTTTAGTTCTCCCATACATATCTTCGGCAAGAGAAGGTGTTGTAAGACTCGGATCACTTCTTGAAAAATATGGGACATATGAAGCAAATGGTCTTGCGATTAGTGATGAAAATGAGATATGGTGGCTTGAAACAATCGGTGGTCATCATTGGATTGCAAAAAGAGTGCCAGATGATAGAGTAGTTATAATGCCTAATCAATTTGGTCTTGATGAGTTTGATTTTTCTGATGCTTATTCTGAAAAGAAAGAAAATATGTGTTCAGAAGATCTCAAAGACTTCATGGTTAAAAACCATATTGACTGTAATCTTACATCTACATTTAATCCACGTCTAGCATTTGGTTCACACACATATCAAGATCATATTTATAACACCCCAAGAGCGTGGTTTATGCTTAGATATTTAAACCCTAGAGAATATACATATGATGGTGATAATGCTTATTTCAAACCTGATAGTGATGATATTCCATGGTCGTTTGTGCCATCGAGAAAAATATCGATTGAAGAAATAAAATATATCTTATCATCATATTATCAAGGAACGCCATATAACCCTTATTCAAAATCAAGTGAAAAAGGCAAATACCGTTCTATTGGTGTACCAAACACCGACGATGCCGGCATTATTCAAATAAGGGGCTATCTTCTACCTGAAATTAAAGGACTTATATATGTATCTTTGGGTGGTGGAGTATTTACTTCGTCTATTGCTGAATACGCAAATGTGTCTAATTTTCCAAGCTTCTTATCTACAACTCCACTAGATGTATCTTGTGATCATTTCTTTTGGATAAGTAGACTGATTGCAGCCTTGACAGATGCTAATTACGTTAAAACAATCGCCCTTATTGAAAGATATCAATATCAGTCACTGCTAAAATCATTTGAGGCAATACATAAATCTGATGCTGAATTTATCAAGACAAAAGATATTGAAATTCTAAATAAAACTAATGAATCTATATGCAGCGAGGCAAAAAAAGATTCTCTTGATGTATTGAAGAAAGTTTTAAATATCGCAAGTGACAGCATGAAAACTAGATACAACAGATCAGACAATTAAAATGAAAAAAATAATGTTCATTTGCCATGGAAATATCTGCAGAAGTCCAATGGCTGAATTTATCATGAAAGATATTGTAAAAAAGAATCATAAAGAGAATGATTATTATATTTCTTCATCCGCAGTATCAGATGAAGAAATATATAGAGGAATCGGTAATCCTATCTATCCACCCGCAAAAAAAGCATTAAAAGATCATAATATAGAATTTAGCGAACATTATGCAGTTATTCTTAAAAAAGAAGATTATGATAAATATGATCTTTTGATTGCGATGGATTCATATAATATGAGACTTGTGAATTATATAATCGGCCATGATAAATTAAATAAAGTACATAAACTTTTAGAATATACCAACAATATAAGAGATGTATCTGATCCTTGGTATACAAGAGATTTTGATAGAGCATTTAATGATATAAAAGATGGATGCCTTGCACTTTTTAATTATTTAGAATCAAAAAAATAATTTTAAAAATCATATTTTTTGTTGCACTCTCTAATACATAGAGTGCTTTTTTATAATTTAACTATAGAAAATATTAAATATTTGTTTCATAATACAAAAAGAAGTTTCAAAAAATATCATTTGTTTGAGGTAAAACATGAAAAATTTAATGATCGTAGGTGGCACGGGATTTCTTGGTTATTATTCCGCTAAAGAAGCACTAGAAAGAGGCTACAAAGTTGCATCTCTTTCTTTAGATGATATCAATCTTGAAGGTTGGTATCCAAAAGAAATTGAAGTTCATTTTGGTGATGTATTCAAGATGGAAGAGGAGGAATTAATAGAGATATTTAAAGGTTATAATTATCTCATCTATTCAGTTGGACCAGATGATAGAGTAACACCTCCAGCTCCATCATATGAATTCTTCCACGAGAGACTTGTAGTTCATCCAACTAAAGTATTTAATGCTGCAAGAAAAGCAGGAGTAAAAAAAGCGGTTGTATTCAATTCATATTTTGCAACATTCGATAGAATGTATCCAGAAAAGAAAATTGGAGAACGCCATCCGTATGTTAGATGCCGTTTAGAACAAGCTAATAGTTTAATAGAGGCTGGCGGATCTTCTATGGAAGTTGTCGTATTAGAACTTCCATATATCTTTGGTGCAATGCCAGAAAGAGTTCCTCTTTGGAAAGATGTTTTTATTGAAAGATTCTTTAAAGGAAAATTCGTTTTCTTCCCTAAAGGCGGAACTACAATGATCCACGTTAAACATATCGGTGAAGCAGCAATCGGTGCTTTAGAAAATGGTGTTGGTGGAGAAAGATATCCAATCGGTGATTTGAATGAATCATTTGATTTTATGCTTAAAGCTTTCACAGAAGGTCTTCACACTAAGAAAGTTATCTGCCATGCAGGAAAGAGAATTTGTGCTTGGGGAGCAAATCAATTTGTGGCTAAAAAAGAAGCTAAAGAAGGCAATGAACCAGGTCTTAATTTCAAATATCTTATGCTAGATATTATGAGTGAAAATATGTTTATCCCAGAAGAAGAAATAGAAAAGAATTCTAAATTATTTGGATATGGTAGAGGTGGTGTTAAAGAAGGCATCATCGAAGCTATGGAAAGAGCTTATCCAAATGGTTATCCAGAAAAGAAAAAGAAATAATGAAAATACTAATCTGCGTATTTAGTGGTACAGGACACACATTCCTAGCCGCTAGGGCTATTGAAAAAGGTTTTAAAGAAGCTGGAGCAAGCGTAGATCTTCATGCGATTAAAAGACCATATAAAGATCTACCTGATTCATCAAAATATGATTATGTTGGACTAGGATATCCTATCCACGCTTTTAATGCGCCTAAAATCTTTGTCGACTATTGTAAGTTACTGCCAAAAACAGAAAATAATACAAAAGTATTTTTCTTTAAAACTTCAGGTGAGCCATTTCATCCTAATAGTGCATCAAGCATCTTAGCTTATAAATCTCTTAAGAAGAAAGGATATGATATTATTCAAGATACTCATATGCTTATGCCTTACAACATAATGTTTAGATATAAAGATGCACTTGCGAAGCAAATGTATCTTTATACAATGGCAATGTCTAAACTTATTGTAAAGAAAATATTGTGTGGTAACTTTGAACACCCTAAGTACAATTTCTTTACTAGAATATTTGCGACAATATTTAGAATTGAATGGATATGCAGTTTTGCGGTAGGTCCTTTTTATCATGTAAAGAAAGATAAATGTTCAAAATGTGGATTATGCGTAAAAAAATGTCCATCTTCTAACATTAAATTAACAGAAAAGGGTATAAAGTTTGGTGCTCATTGTTCAACATGTATGAAATGTGTGTTTGAATGCCCTTGTGATGCGGTTAGGCCAGGCATATTAAATCCATGGCGTGTAAATGGAAGGTATGACTTTAATGGATATTTAAAAGATGATTCTATTCCAAATGTCTATATCACAGATGAAACAAAAGGTTATTTCAAGCATTTCAAAAAATACTATAATTTAGTAGACAAAGAATTAAAATCATATAATATCGAAGTCTTCTAATCTAAAAATAGAAATTTATGTCTTGATTTATAACTATTTTATGATATACTATTTATGCGTGTTAATGACTCGTGATACGCCCATAGCTCAATTGGATAGAGCGTTTGACTACGGATCAAAAGGTTGCGGGTTCGACTCCTGCTGGGCGTGCCAGCAAGACTAGAAAAGCAATAATATATATAATAATGTCGGAAAGTTGCACAGCTTGGTAGTGCGCCTGGTTTGGGACCAGGATGTCGCAGGTTCAAATCCTGTCTTTCCGACCATTATTTTATAAAAGCATGGAGCTTTAGCCAAGCGGTAAGGCAAGGGACTGCAACTCCCTGATCCCCGGTTCAAATCCGGGAGGCTCCTCCAATTTTAAAATTCAAGTCTCAGTTTATTCTGGGACTTTTATTTTTGAGATAAAATAATGTATATATAAATTGTTGATTTGTTGACTATTATTCTTGCATATGCAATAATAATGCTATAGGAAGTGTTTTATTATGAGTGATTATGAGATAATACAATTCAAAAATGAAAATATAGAATTATCAGTAAATGTCTCACCATTTGAAGATACTGTTTGGTTAACAAAAGAACAAATGGCAATATTGTTTGAGAGAGATAGAAGTGTTATATCAAGACATATAAACAATATTTACAAGGAAGGCGAATTGGATAAAAGTACTTCTGTGCATTTTTTGCACATAAGTGATAGTAATCCAAAAAATAGACCGCCTGAACTTTATAATTTAGATGTAATTATATCTGTCGGTTATAGAGTGAAGTCGAAAAACGGAACACTATTTCGCAAATGGGCAAACTCTATATTAAAAGAGTATTTAATTAAAGGATATGTTATAAACGAAAATAGAACATTAGTAACAAACGATAATTACATAAATTTAATTAATAGAGTTGAGTCAATTGATTTGAGACTAAAACGCATAGAAAATGATGAATTGAGCTATAAAAAAGAAAAACTAATCATAAACGGTGAAGTGTTTGACGCTACTTCATATTTAGAAAGCATTGTTTCTAGTGCAAAGAAAAAAGTTTTGCTTGTTGATCCTTATGTAGATTCAAAAGCACTTAACATTTTAAAAAATTCGAAAGACAACAACGTTAGTATTAAAATTATCACATCTACCAAATCTAAATTATCAAAGTCTGATTTAAACGCATTCAATAAACAGTATAGAAACACTATCGTAATAAATATTGATAATGATTTTCATGATAGATATTTGTATGTCGATAATAAGATATTTCATCTTGGTTCATCAATCAATTATTTAGGAAGTAAAATATCTCAAATTGATGAAGTTTTAGATGAAGATATTAAAAAATATTTGATGAAGAGAGTTGATTATTAATGAAGAACAAATTTGGTGAAAAAATAAAAGAAATAAGAACTAAAACAGGCTTAAATCAAGATGAATTTGCTAAAGAGTTAGGATATACATCTAGATCTACCATTAATAAAATAGAAAAAGGCGTTAATGTTATGAGTCATGATAAACTTGAATTACTAATTAGAAAATTTGATGTTGAAGTAAATGATTTATTTGATTCTATCGCAATTAACACGGGTGGAAGTATCATTGATGAACAAGAAATAAAAAATATAAAAGTTCCTGACCCTGATTTTCTATATCCTAAAGCTGGCGTCTATAATATGAAAAACATAAAACCATTAATTACTAGAAAGAATATTATAGTTGGTAATTATTCATATTATAGTGGAAAAGATTTTGAATCTAGAGTAACACATCATTATGATTTTTTAGGTGATAAATTAATCGTTGGTAAATTTTGCCAGATAGGCAATAATGTAGAATTCATAATGAATGGTGCTAACCATCAATTGAATGCTGCAACAACATTTCCTTTTTATGTGATGGATGGTTGGAAAGAAGATGTACCTAAAATCACTGATATGCCTTATAAGGGAGATACTGTAGTAGGAAATGATTGCTGGATTGGACAAAATGTAACAATATTACCAGGAGTTCACATTGGTAATGGTGTAATAATAGGTGCAAATTCAGTAGTAACTAAAGATTTACCTTCATATTCTATATGTGCTGGTAATCCATGTGCTATAAAAAAGATGAGATTCGATGATGATATTATAAAAATATTAGAAGAATTAAAATGGTGGGATAAAAGTGTTGATGAAATACAAAAGATTATTCCAATAATCACTAAAGCAAATCCATCAAAAGAAGAATTAATAAAACTTTTAAATTAAACAAAAAATTTATGGTTAAGGCAATTGATACGGTTTTATGAATATAATGACTATTCAAATATTTATACAATTTTAAAAAAATAAAGATAAAATATATAAAATAGATTTTTTAAATTATACATTTATTTTAATAATACTAATAGAATTTTGCTAGGAGGCGTTTATGAAAATTAGAATAGCTGAAGATATTTCTAATTCACTTAATGATGTAATGTTCAATTATCAATATAAAAGTGGCATTGCTATAGATGCAATTGATAACGACATTAAAAAAAGACAAGAAATCAAAGAAAGAAGAAGAATATTAAAGCAAAGAAGAAAAGAAACCAAAAACTAAACATAATAAATTTAGAAAAGATGAATAATTATCTCTATTAGTGTATAATATAGAAATGTAAAATGCGGAGTTCGGCCTCTAAATCCTTCGCAATAAAAAATAAAACCAAGGAGAAACATATGAATAGAGAACGTGGTAGACTTCTCTCGTTTATTCGAGAAAAATTTAAAATGATGGCTATCTTACTGAGATCTATTCCAACAATTATAGTTGTGCTCTTCGTCATAACTCTTGTGTCGATGAACTTTTTAGCTCAATTTACAATTGTAAATTTGCCTTGGCTCGCTCTAAATGCTGGAATCTCAATATCATGGCTATCTTTTTTATCTCTTGATATTGTTTCTAAGCACTTTGGTTTAAGAGCCAGCAATATCTTATCAGTAATCGCCATGTTTTTAAATTTGTTGTTTGCTTTAATATTTTTATTAGTAAGCAAAATATTAAATATTGAAGAATTAGACTTAATATTAGGTGGACAATGGTCAATATTATTAGCTAGTTCACTTGCTTTTCTTTTATCAGCACTCACAAACAATTATGCAAATGTGTTTATTGGTAAAAAAATAAAATCTAATCCAGATAGTGCAAAAGCTTTTATGATTAGATCTTATATATCAACCTTGCTTGGACAAATAATAGATAATTTTATGTTTGTTTTTCTAGCTTTTATGGTATTTTCATATATACCTGGTGCAACACCGGTTCATTATACTCTTTTACAATGTATTGGATGTTCCATTGCTTGTGCATTCATTGAATTATTTATTGAAATCATCTTTTCACCAATCGGTTATAAAGTAAGCAAAAAATTTAAAGAGAATAACGTTGGTCAAGAATATAATGACTTATACAACAAGGAGTGACTTTTTATGAATATAAAGTTAGAAAATCTGACTGCAATTCAAATTGGCAAATTAGTCAACGAAAGAACCATTAAACCAAGAGAAGTAATAGAATATTTCATCGATAGAATAAATAAAAGAAATAAGAGTATCAACGCTTTTACCTATACTCGTTTTGATTATGCACTTAAAGAAGCAGATAAACTTGAAATGCGTTTAGAAAAAGGTGAATATTGTGGTCCTTTTGCTGGTGTACCATTTGCGATGAAAGATTTTTTATCTTCTAAAAAAGGTTGGACTCATAGCTATGGTGGTGTAAAATCACTAATTCAAGAAGACCAAGATGATTCTCCATTCACATGTGCCATGGAAGCACTCGGTGGAATTGCAATAGGCAAAACCAATGCTCCACAATTTGGCTTTAGAGGCACATGTGATAATTATTTATATGGAGCCACAAGAAATCCATTCAATTTAGATTATAATTCAGGCGGTTCATCAGGAGGATCTGCGGCAGCCGTTAGCGATGGTCTTGTCATAATTTCTGAAGCTGGAGATGCTGGAGGATCAATTAGAATTCCAGCTTCTTGGTGCAATCTATTTGGCTTTATGGCATCTTTTGGATTAGTCCCAAGCGTTTCAAGGCCAGATGCTTGGAGTGCATCTCATCCATACTGCATAAATGGTGCAGTGACTAAAGATGTGTATGATATGTTGGTATTATTTAAAGAGATGGCTAAATATGATCCAAGAGACCCTTTTTCTATACCTTTTTATAATATTGATACCACCTTCAGTGATATATCTAATCTTAAGATTGGCTATACATATGACTTCAATATATATAAGATTGATAAGCGAATAAAGAATATGATGGATGAAACAATATCTATCTTAAAAAAGAATGGTTTTAACATAGAAAAAGCACATTTTGATTTAGATATAGATAGTAATTATATTACTGATGAATGGTGCAAGAGTATTTCTATTGATACATCAATTATGATAAACAAATTAAAAGAAAATGGTTTTGATTTAATAGCTGATCATAGTGATGAATTACCACCAGAGTTTATTGAATGGTACTACAAATCAAGAGATATTAATCTAAATGAATATTATGATTATCATATACTTAGAACCAAATTATTAGACTGTTTTAATAATGCATTTAATAATTTTGATTTAATTATTAGCCCAGTAACTTTAATCCCACCAGTATTAAATACCTCTAACACCATCGGCCCAAAATATATAGATAATAAAGAAGTAAACAGAGTAATAGGGTTTACGACAACATATCTTTCTAATTTTATTGGTTATCCATCAGCGTCAATACCATCTGGAATATTTGAAAACAACCTTCCTTTAGGTTTTCAAGTAATCGCAAAAAGATTTCACGACAAAGATATATTTGATTTCGCATATCAATTTTCAAAAATAAAACCTTGGATCAATAATTTTGATATCGCGTTAGATAGAAAAATTGATATTTAGTTTTATATTATATTCGTCTATTAGGCATTTAATAGACGTTTATTTTTTTAAAAACTATACAAAAGGTGTAAAATAACATTGACATAATAATTAAACGCAAACAATCTTTTAAAAATCAATAGAGGAATTCTATAAATGAACGCAGTAGAAATCAAAAATCTTAGAAAAGAATATAAAGACATTGTTGCAGTAAATGACCTAAATTTAGAAATCAAAGAAGGAGAATTGTTTTCGCTTTTGGGTGTGAATGGTGCTGGAAAAACAACGACTATTAAAATGCTTTCAACGCTTACTAAACCAACAAGCGGGGATGCATATATTCTTGGCTATTCTATTTTAAAAGATGAAAATAAGATAAAAGAATTAATAGATGTCTCTATGCAAGAAACCGCTATCGCAAGAAAACTCACAGTCGATGAAAATATCGATTTCTATGCTAGTTTATCTGGACTCACAAAAGAAGATGCCAAAAAAGTTAAAATTGATATTTATAATAAATTTGATTTAGAAAAATATAAAGACAAGTCTGCATCTAAACTATCTGGTGGATATCAAAGAAAATTATCGATTGCACTTTCACTTATATCAAATCCTAAAGTATTATTTTTAGATGAGCCAACATTAGGTCTAGATGTCATAGCGAGAAGAGAATTATGGAATAAAATAAAAGAATTAAAATCAAAAATGACAATAATACTCACAACTCACTATATGGAAGAAGCAGAAAACTTATCTGATAGAATTGGCATAATGAAAGATGGCAATCTCTTATTTGTTGGGGCGAAAGAAGAACTATATTCTAAAACAAATAAAACGAATGTTGAAGATGCCTTCATCGAAATTGTTTCAGGAGGTAGCACGCAATGAAAGATTCTTTATCAAGAATATATGTTCTCACAAAGAGAAACATTAAAGAAATCTTAAGAGATCCATTATCTTTGATATTTACACTAGGGCTTCCACTAGTTATGGAAGTATTATTCTATCTTATATTTCATAATCTCACAACTCAATTTGAAATGAAATATTTAGCACCAGGAATTGTCGTCTTTGCAGAAAGCTTCTTAGCCCTTTTTGTTGGAATGCTTCTTGCTTTAGATAGATCGACATCATTCCTAACTCGACTATATGTCTCTAAAGCAAAATCATATGAATTTATACTCTCATATGTATTATCGATTGTTCCATTAGTATTTATTCAATCAATCTTATTTTTCTTGATTGGTGGAATAATTGATACATCAATATTTAAAATTTCAATGATTTTTTCGATTCTTTTAAGTATTGTGACATCAATATTTTATACATCAATTGGCCTTCTTCTTGGATCGCTATGTACAGAAAAATCGATTGGTGGTGTGTCATCAATAATTATCGCAGGCCAATCAGTTTTATCAGGTATGTGGTTTCCACTTGATGGGATATCAGATGGAATGATTACTTTCATGAATATTCTCCCATTTAGAAATGCAACAATGCTTATTCAAAACACTCTAAATGGTATAAATGACACCTTTAACGATTTTGTTCTTCCACTCATTATTGTTTTATCATATACATTAGTATCTCTAATAATATCTATTCTAGTATTTAAAAAGAAGATGAAACAAAACTAATATCGATGGAAAAAATAATTGTGGTAGGACCAAGTGGTTCTGGTAAATCGACATTTGCAAAAGAATTGTTTCATAAAACATCCATTCCCATTTATCATTTAGATAATATTTTTTGGAATGCGAATAAAACGCATATAACTAAAAAAGAATTTGATGTTAAATTAAAAAATATCTTAACAAAAGATAAATGGATAATAGATGGAGACTATAGTAGAACATATGAAGAACGTTTTAAAGAATCAGATACAATATTCTTTTTAGATTATCCACTCGAATTATGTTTGACTAGCATAGAATCAAGAATAGGTAAAAAAAGAGATGACATCCCATTTATTGAATCTGAATTTGAAGAAGAATTTAGAGAATGGATCAATAGCTGGTATAAAAATACAAAACCAAAACTAATTTCTCTTATATCTAAATATAAAAATACTAAAAAAATTTTCATCTTTAAATCAAGAGAAGAAGCAACTGATTATTTGAATAATTTAAAAGATTAAAAATGATGTTTTTATGAAACTTTTTGTAACAAAACAATGCATTATTGTATAATTAGGAAAAAGGAACTAAATATGAATATTACTGAAATTGTTAAATTAAGAAGAAGTGTTAGAACATTCGCTGAAGAAAAAACATTAGATGAGAACATTATTAATGAAATCAAAGATTTTCTTAATACGGTATCTAATCCATACGGAATCAAGATAGAATGGTTTATTCTTGACAAAAAAGAAAACAAACTATCATCTCCTGTCATTGTTGGAGAAAAATATTACATCGCTGGAAAGATGAAAAAAATAGAACACGCTGAAGAAGCTTTTGGTTATGAATTCGAAGACATCGTTCTCTTTTTAACATCAAAAAATATTGGTACTACTTGGATTGCTGGGACAATGAATCGCGATAAATTTCATGAAGCAGTAGCCTTAAAAGAAGATGAAGTAATGCCATGTGTATCACCAATCGGCTATCCTGCAGCTAAAATGTCTATTCGTGAAAGTTTGATGAGGAAGGGAGTTGGAGCTGACAAAAGATTAGATTTTGATGATTTATTCTTCTTAGAGAATTTTGATACACCGCTAACTTCTGAATTAAAAGAAAAATATAAAGACATTTTTGAACTTGTGAGATTAGCTCCATCTGCCGTAAATAGACAACCTTGGAGACTTGTCATTAAGGATGACTATATTCACCTCTATGAATCAAGAAACAAAGGTTTTATTAAAGATTCTTGGGATATTCAAAAAATAGATATGGGTATTGCTTTAAATCATTTAACTAATGGTCTAAAAGAAAGAGGTGTTAAATATTCATATAGCTCTATAGATCCTAAAATTGATTCAAATGAATTAATATATATCATAAGTATCAAACTAGAATAGATATATGTATTAATAAAATTCAGTTATTAGAGTAGGTTTCCACTAGACGATTTTATAATCGTACTGGAGACCTCTCTTTTTTTATGGTTTTGGTGTATAATATATGCAAGATGACCCATTATGAAAAGATTTATAACAATTATTATAGGCTTGGTTTTAATATGCTCATTAGTTGGTTGTGGTAAGAATACTAATAATTCAACTGAACCTAGTAATCCTACTACTCAAGAGCCATCAACTAATACTACGACTCCTAGCGATACAACACCAGAAAATACTACAACTGAGGATGATACTATGAATAAAACATTAACACTTAAAATTGGAAACACTGAAGTTGAGGTTTCTTGGCTTGATAATGATTCAGTTAAAGCATTAAAACAATTAGCTAAAATCGGATTATCAATTGATCTAGAAATGTATGGTGGTATGGAACAATTCGGTAGTTTAGGTTCAAAGCTTCCAAAAACACCACATTCCTCATGAATTGAATAAAAATATAAATACCCCTTTTTATTTTCCACTATTACCATAGTTCTTTAATACTCTTGCTGAAGGATCATCTACATTACAGTTTTCCCAAGATTTATTTGGCATCCAAAAATCAACAATCATTTGACTTTGATCTTTATAGTATTTTTCAAATATTTCTCTATACAATAGGGATTCCTTTGTAAATGGTTTAGCATGAGTATATTTATTTGATAGCTCTATAAATTCTTTATCTGTGTATTTTGCATTTGCATACTCCTTAAGGTAATCTACCATTGAGTGTCCTACCGCATCAGAGAACGCTGCTTTTTCACGCATTAGAATATTATAGGGTAATATGTTATCCTCTTCGAATGCTTTTCTTAATAAATATTTACCCTTATTATATTTATTCATTTTCATTTCGGGTGAAATACTCATTACATATTTAACAAAATCTAAATCTCCAAATGGAACTCTGGCCTCTAAAGAGTTAGAAGATATACATCTATCTGCTCTTAATACATCATACATATGTAATTCTTTAACTCTTTTTACTGATTCTTTTTGGAATTCATCTGCGTTAGGTGCAAAATCTGTATATTTATAGCCAAATAATTCATCTGATATTTCACCTGTTAATAATACTTTTATACTTGATTGCTGATGAATTGCCTTACAAATTAGATACATACCAATAGATGCTCTAATGGTAGTAATATCAAATGTACCTAGAATATGAATAACCTCATCTAAGGATGTCAATACATCATCCTTTGTAATAATGATTTCATGGTGATTAGAACCAATAAAATCTGCAACTTCTTTTGCATATTTTAAATCAATAGCATCTGTATTCATTCCAATAGAATAGGTTTCTATTTTGTGATTTATCTTTTTACTAGCTATAGCACAAACTAAAGATGAATCTAATCCGCCAGATAATAAGAATCCAACTGGCACATCTGAATCTAATCGCTTTTCAATTCCTTTGATTAGCTTATCATGTATGTTTTTACATACAATATTGATATCTTGATTAATGTATTTATCTACCTTAGTGATATCGTTGTAGCAAATAAATTTGCCATCCTTGTAATAATGCCCTGGTGGGAATGGATATATTTTTTTAGCAATGCCAGTTAAGCATTTTGCCTCAGATGCGAAAATAATTTTATTTTCTTTATCATATCCATAATATAGTGGTCTTATACCAATCGGGTCTCTAGCAGCAATAAAGTCTTTCTTTTTCTCATCATAGATAATTAAAGCATATTCAGCATCTAGCATAGAAAACATATCTGTTCCATATAATTCAAAAAGCGGAAGAAGTATTTCACAATCTGAATCACTTTTAAACTTATATCCTTTTTCTTCTAGATTCTTTTTAATTTCTCTAAAGCCATAGATTTCACCATTACATACTAATGAATAGTTTTTATATGAAAATGGCTGCATACCTAATTCGGTAATGCCCATAATTGCTAGACGTTCAAAGCCAAGCCTTGCATTTTCAAATTGCATTAGCCTTGTCATATCAGGACCGCGAGATAATGTTTTTTCAAAGCCTAGTAAAAACGCCTGATAGTTTTTAAGGCTTAAATATCCAATGATTGAACACATATTTTAAGCTCCTTATATACGAATTGAATGTGCCCACCATTGGGCACATTACAATTATTCTTCATCCTGTAGTGCGTCGTAGCCTTCTTCGCCAGTACGAACCTTAACTACGTTTAATACATCATATACAAAGATTTTTCCATCTCCGATATGTCCTGTATATAATATTTTTTTCGCAGCTTCAATAACATCTCTAACAGGTACCTTTGCAACTACCATATCGACTTGAATCTTAGGCAGAAGTGTAGCCTCAACCTGAACACCACGGTAGTATTCTGGCTTACCCTTTTGCTGACCACAGCCCATTACATGGGTTACAGTCATACCAGTAATTCCAAGGCTTAGCATACCTTCTTTTAATGCGTCAAGCATGCGTTCCTTACAAATGATTTCAATTTTCGTAAATTTATTATTAGAATCCTTTGTATCAAGAGGTACTACACTATCTTCTTTACTTAAGTGTGTAACAGCTACGGCCTCAGCAACAGGTACATCACCAGTTACTTCAATAGCACCTGTATAATCAACAGATTCAACCTGTGCTACAAAATCAGGATATGCAGAAATTAAACCATGTTCTGAAATATCAAGGCCTCTCATTTCCTCCTCAGGTGTAGCACGAAGGAATGGAGTTTTACCATCCTTACGCTTGATTACCTTCATTACACCAAAGATTAGGGATGCCCAAGCTGCTGTCCAAGCACAAACAGCTAATACACCGATAACTTGAATTCCTAGCTGTGCAAATCCATGACCATAGAATAGACCAGTAGTAGTAGAGAATAATCCACAAGCAATTGTACCCCATAAACCATTTAAGAAGTGTACTGAACAAGCTCCTACAGGGTCATCAATATGACAAACCTTATCGAAGAATTCAACACCAAATACTAAAATGAATCCAGAAATAATACCAATTGCGATAGAACCAACCAAATCAACTCTAGCACAACCTGCAGTAATTGCAACTAAGCCTGCTAAAGAACCGTTTAGTGTCATAGAAACATCTGGTTTACCATTTTTGATCCAAGTAATCATCATTACTGTTGCAGTTGCTAAAGATGCAGATACTGTAGTTGTCATGAATACCTGACCCATACCTTCATATCCATCCCAGGTTGTACAAGCTGCTGAGTTAAATCCATACCAACCAAACCAAAGAATGAATACACCAAGTGCACCAATTAATACGTTGTGACCTTGGATAGCGTTAACCTTAATAACCTTACCATTTTCATCTCTTGTATATTTACCAATTCTTGGACCAACCATCCAAGCACCAATTAATGCGGTTAAACCACCGACCATATGAATAGAACAAGAACCAGATAAGTCAATGAATCCTTGTACAGTTCCATCAATTAAGCCAAAGCTATTGGCTAATTGTTGTAACCAACCATTATTGTTTAAGCCCCAGTTCCAATAGGCTTCAACTGGATATACAATAGCTGAAATAATCATAGAATAGATGCAATAAGCCTTGAAATTTGTTCTTTCAGCCATAGCACCTGAAACGATAGTTGCTGTTGTTGCACAGAATACTAAATTGAAGATGAAATCTGTCCAATTGTATAATGCTGCATCTGGACCAAACATTCCCTTCCATACTTGTGCTGCATCACCAAAGAATCCTCCGGCAATGGCATTTTCTGCACAAAGAAGTGGTCCACCAATTAATATAAATGTGATTGTACCAAGACAAAAATCCATTAGGTTTTTCATTGTAATATTTCCTGTGTTTTTTGCTCTTGTAAATCCTGATTCACACATTGCAAAACCAGCCTGCATGAAGAAAATTAATGCAATGGCAATTAATTTCCATATTTGGGAATCCCAAACACCTATCTCTAAAATCATACTAATCCTCCCTAATAACTTTTTAATTTACGCTATATAATAAATCTCCATAGGAAACAAATGGCCAATACTTTTTATCGACAATCATTTCCGCTTTATCTACTACACTACGAATCTCTTCCATCTTTGTTAATACATGATCCTTTAAGAATAAGGATAAATCTTCAACCTTAGTAATAGTAGAAGTCTTAGATAATGCATTTTCTAGTTCTAGCTTTAATGTATAAATCTCATTAGAAGCCTTTGATACCTTATTAATTACATCTGTTTCATATTTAGCTTCTAATCCTAATTCCTTTTTATTTTCAATAGATTCATATAAGAAGTTAGCAAACTTAGAAATAGATGGTAAATAATATTTATTAACCATATCTAATGCAGTTAATGCTTCAATATTAACAATCTTTGAATATTGCTCTTGTGCAATTTCATATCTTGCCTTAATTTCTGATAATGTATAAATATTATGAGATGTAAATAGGTCAATATTCTTTTGATCTAGATAATGAGGTAATGCCTCTGGAGTTGATTTCAAATTTAATAATCCTCTAGCATTAGCCTCATCAATCCATGATGCATCATATCCATTACCATTAAAGATAATACGCTTATGCTTAATAATAGTATCCTTGATTAAATCATGTAGATCATTTTCAAAATCTTTAGATTTTTCCAAAATATCTGCAAATTTAGATAATTCCTCTGCAACAATTGTATTTAAAATAATGTTCGCACAAGAAATTGATTCTGAAGAGCCTACAGCTCTAAATTCAAATTTATTACCAGTAAATGCGAAAGGAGAAGTACGGTTTCTATCTGTTGTATCCTTTGGAAGCTTTGGTAATACATCTACACCAATCTTTAAGAAATTAGACTGCTTAGATGCAAGTGGCTTTCCAGTTTCAATAGACTCTAAAACCTCTTCAAGCTCTGAACCAACGAAGATAGATACAATTGCAGGAGGTGCCTCGTTTGCACCAAGACGGAAGTCATTTCCAGCACTCGCTACACTAATTCTTAATAAATCCTGATATTCATCTACAGCCTTAATTACTGCAGTTAGGAATAATAAGAATTGTGCATTCTCTGCAGGAGTTTCACCTGGTTCTAATAGGTTAATACCTGTATTTGTTGAAATACTCCAGTTGTTATGCTTACCAGAACCATTAACACCCTTAAATGGTTTTTCGTGTAATAAACAAACTAAATCATGCTTCTTAGCTATTTTTTGCATAATTTCCATAGTTAATTGGTTATGGTCAGCTGCAATATTAGTTGTTGAGAAAATAGGAGCTAATTCATGCTGTGCAGGTGCTACTTCATTATGTTCAGTTTTACCTAAGATACCTAGTTTCCATAATTCCTCATTCAAATCATTCATAAATGCCTGAACTCTTGGCTTGATTACACCAAAGTAATGATCCTCAAGCTCCTGACCCTTTGGAGGCATTGCGCCAAATAGTGTTCTACCTGTATATATTAAATCTGGTCTTTTTAAATATACATCTTTATCAATTAAGAAATATTCCTGTTCAGGCCCTACTGTTGTTTTAATTGAGGTAACATTCTCATTACCAAATAACTTTAAAACTCTTAAAGCCTGCTTGTTAATAGCTTGCATAGAACGAAGAAGTGGAGTCTTCTTGTCTAGTGCCTCACCACTATAAGAACAGAAGGCTGTTGGGATACATAATACCTTATCCTTAATAAAGGCATAGCTTGTTGGATCCCATGCTGTATATCCTCTTGCCTCACATGTTGCTCTTAAACCACCTGATGGGAAGGATGATGCATCGGGCTCTCCCTTTACTAATTCCTTGCCTTTAAATTCCATAATGACTCTACCATCACTATCAGGTGAAATAAAACCATCGTGCTTTTCAGCAGTAATTCCAGTCATTGGCTGAAACCAATGTGTGAAATGTGTTGCACCCTTTAAAATTGCCCATTCCTTCATTGCTTGAGCTACGCTATTAGCAACACTAATGTCTAATTCCTTTCCATCCTGTATGGTCTTTTTAAGTGATTTGTAGACATCACTTGATAGCTTCGATTTCATTACTTTATCATCAAAGACTAATGATCCAAAATAATCTGTTACTTGTTCCATAAACATTCCTCCTAAAAAAATAAAAGGCAGGGACTGAGATTAACCCTCGGCGTCCTTGCCTTATGCCCCTATTCTATAACTGGGAATTTTAAAAGTCAATAGGAAAATGATAAAAATTCGTTGTTTTTGAGAAAATGGGAATATTATTCACATGTAAAGTGTTTTCTTGAATAAAATTTTATTTTCATATTGACATATATAACTCATTTGTTATATTATTTTTTTGAACAATGGCGTTCACCCAAAAGGTATTTTTATACCATATATAGGGGTGAGTGCCTTTTTTATTTTTTGGAAGAGAGGTCTTAGGATATGTTTGAGCAAGAGAAAAAGGGTCTATATGATCCAAACTATGAGCATGATGCCTGTGGTATTGGTGCGATTGCTCATATAAAGGGTATTAAAAGTCATAAGACAATTATTGATGCATTAAATATCTTAATTCATCTTGAACATAGAGGAGGAACAGGAGCTGAGGATAATTCTGGTGATGGAGCTGGTATATTATTTCAGATTCCTGATAAGTTCTTTAGGGGAGAGGAATTAGATTTCGAATTACCAAAGCTAGGCTCTTATGGAGTTGGCCAATTATTCCTATCTAAGAATGAAGAAATAAGAAATAAAGAAATTAAATTAATTGATGATACATTTAAATCTGAAGGTCTTTTGGTTTTAGGCTATAGAAGAGTACCAATTGATACTTATGGTATTGGTGAAACTGCACTTAAGGCTATGCCTTATATTATGCAAATATTCATTAAGAAGCCAGATGATATTGATGAGGGCTTACCTTTTGAAAGAAAGTTATATGTCGCAAGAAAGGTAATTGAAACATTAGCGATTAATGAACATCAAACATTATATTTTTGTTCATTATCTAGCCGTACTATTGTATATAAGGGAATGCTAGTGTCAACACAGGTTAGAGACTTTTATCTTGATTTAAAGGATACAAAGGTTGAAACTGCGATTGCCCTTGTGCATTCAAGATTCTCAACTAATACCTTTCCATCCTGGGAAAGAGCTCATCCAAACAGGTTTTTATGCCACAATGGTGAAATCAATACCATTAGAGGTAATGTAAATAATGTTAAATCACGTGAGGGATTATTTGAATCTCGCGTATTCAATGATGATTTAAAAAAGATTATTCCAATTATTCCAAAGGAATCCTCAGATTCTGCAATGTTTGATAATTTTTTAGAGTTTTTATATTTAAATGGTAGAACACTAGAAGAAACTATCATGATGATGATTCCAGAGCCTTGGATGAAAAATGATAAGATGAATGAGAATTTAAGAGCCTTCTACGAATTTCATTCAACCTTCCTAGAGCCTTGGGATGGCCCTGCCGCTATTTTATTTACTGATGGTATAAAGTTAGGAGCTTCTCTAGATAGAAATGGTTTAAGACCGTCTAGATATTATGTGACAAAGGATAATCATCTAATTTTATTTAGTGAAACAGGATCCTTACCAATTGATGAAAGTCTAATTCTTGAGAAGAAAAGATTAGAACCAGGTAAAATTTTATTAGTAGATACAAGTGTTGGTAAGATTATCTCTAATGATGAGATAAAGATGAATTATTCAAAGAAATATCCATATAAGGAATGGAATGAAAGTATTATTCATCTAGATGATTTACCAAAACAAAAAGAAGAAAAAAATAATGACAATATTCATTTTATTCAGCATGAATTAAATTATACCTATGATGAATTAATAGAAGGTATTATTCCATTAGCTAATAATGATTTAGAAAAGGTCGTATCTATGGGTAATGATTTATCATTAGCAGTTTTAATGAATAAGGAATTTAATTTATATCAATTCTTTAAACAAAGATTTGCCCAGGTTACAAACCCTCCAATTGATTCAATTAGAGAAGATATTGTAATGTCTTCTTTAATGTATTTAGGAAGAGAAGGAAACTTATTAAATCCAACAAAGGTAAACGCAAGAAGAATTCGTATTGATAATCCATTATTATCTAAAGAAGAATTTAATAAGATAAAGAATTTAGATAAATCCTATCAAATAAAGGTAGATATTGTATCCTTTACCTATGATTATGAAAAGGAATCTATGGATAGTGCCTTAGATAGAATCTTCTTAGAATGTGAGAAGAAAGTAGATGCAGGAACATCTATATTAATATTATCAGATAGGTTTAATAAGGGTATTAAAATACCATCCTTACTTGTAGCATCAGGCTTGCATCAATATCTAACAAAGGTATCCAAAAGAACTCATGTTTCTATTGTGTTACAAGCAGCAGAACCAAGAGAAATTCATCATTTTGCTACATTAATTGGATTTGGTGTTAATGCAATTTATCCATATCTAGTTTATGAGACAATTGAAGAATATACAAAAAGAGGATTAATTACAGTAGATAGTAAAAAGGCAATTGAAAACTATAGACATGCTACATTAAAGAGTATTATTAAGATTATATCTAAGATGGGTATTTCAACAATTCAATCCTATAATGGTGCTCAGATATTTGAATGTATTGGTCTATCTGATATGGTCATAAAAAAATACTTTACAAATACACCTAATTCTATTGGTGGATTAGAGATTAAAGATATTGAAGCAAATTCAATTAGCCTATATCAAAAGGCATTAAAAAGAACAGATGATTCACTTGATTCATTGGGCCTACATGGATTTAGAAAGAATCAGTATGAGCATATCTATGATCCTGAGGCAATTTTTAAGCTACAAGCCGCATGTAGAACAAATGATTATAGTTTATATAAGGATTTTACATCTATTTTAGCTAAAAAAAGAATCAATATTAGAGATACACTAAACCTAGATTTTTCACATCCTATTGCGCTAGATGAAGTAGAGAGTGTAGATGAAATCGTAAAGAGATTTAAAACAGGTGCGATGAGCTATGGTTCAATTTCTAAGGAGGCCCACGAGTGTATGGCGATTGCGATGAATACACTAGGTGGAAAGTCTAACACTGGCGAAGGTGGCGAGGAAAGAGAAAGATTTGAAACAAATAGATGCTCAAAGATTAAGCAAGTAGCATCTGGTAGATTTGGTGTTACAATTGAGTATTTAACAAACGCAATTGAAATTCAAATTAAAATGGCACAGGGTGCAAAACCAGGTGAAGGTGGACAATTACCGGGAGCTAAAGTATTCCCTTGGATAGCTCATGCTAGACATTCAACTCCAGGTGTTTCATTAATATCACCACCACCACACCATGATATATATTCGATTGAGGATTTAGCTCAGCTAATTTATGATTTGAAAAATGCAAATAGAGAAGCAAGAATCTCAGTTAAGCTAGTAGCTGAATCTGGAGTTGGAACGATTGCTGCAGGTGTAGTTAAAGCAGGAGCCAATACAATCTTGATTTCTGGTTATGATGGTGGTACAGGCGCATCCCCTAGAACATCTATTTCAAATACTGGTATCCCATGGGAGATTGGTCTATCTGAGACACATCAAACATTAGTATTAAATGGTCTAAGAGATAGAATTCGTATTGAAACAGATGGAAAGCTATTAACTGGTAAGGATTTAGCAGTAGCTATTTTGCTTGGTGCAGAGGAATTTGGATTTGCAACAGGTCCATTAATTGCAATGGGCTGTATCATGATGAGAGTATGCAATATGAATACTTGCCCTGTAGGTGTTGCAACACAGGATTCTAATTTACGTAAGAATTTTAAGGGTAAGCCTGAATATGTCATTAATTTTATGAGATTTATAGCTTTGGAATTAAGAGAATATATGGCAAAGTTAGGATTTAGAAGTATTGATGAAATGGTTGGTCATACTGAATTATTATCCTTAAAAAAGGAATATGAAAATAGATTAGATGTATCTAAACTATTATTCAATCCAAAAGTTGTTAATAGAAACGATAATGTTTTTAAGGAATATAAAAAGATTGATTTGAATAACACATTAGATTCTAGAATGCTATTACCTCTTTGTGAAGAATCCATAAAATATGGACATGTTAAACAAATGGATATTGAAATATCTAATGTAAACCGTGCATTAGGTACAATATTATCTAATGAGATTACTAAAGTATATAAGGAAAAGGGTTTAGAAGAAGATACGATTAGAATTAATGCTAAGGGTAATGCAGGAAATTCCTTTGGAGCATTTTTAACTAATGGTGTTACATTAAATGTTACAGGTGATGCAAATGACTATTTAGGAAAAGGTCTTTGCGGCGGAAAGATTATTGTAAAGCCTGCCCCTGAATCTACATTTGCACCTGAAAAAAATATCATCTGTGGAAATGTTGCACTATATGGTGCAACTAAAGGAGAGGTATATCTAGATGGTATTTGTGGTGAGCGTTTTGCTATTAGAAATTCTGGCGCTAAGGTAGTAGCCTTAGGATGTGGATTACATGGCTGTGAATATATGACAGGAGGAGTAGTTGTTATTCTAGGTAAAATTGGTAGAAATTTTGCTGCTGGTATGTCAGGCGGTGTTGCATATATTTATGGCTTGATGAATAAAAAGAATATCAACAAGGAGCTTGTTTCTATTCTTGATTTAGATGATGAGGATATCAAAACTATTAAAGAGTTACTAGCAAATCATATTAAATATACTAATAGTGAATATGCAGAAAATCTTTTATATAATTTTGATCCAAAGGATTATTTCAAGGTATTACCTAATGATTATGCAAAGATTCTATCTTATATGGAAGAGGCTAAGAAAAACGAAATATCTGATCCAGAATTATATGCATTTAATAAGTTTACGGGGGTGAGATAATGGGAAAACCTACAGGTTTTTTTGAATTTCAAAGAAAAAACAAAGAAGAACTTGATTGTTTAAAAAGAATTGAAAATTTCAATGATTTTCACATCCCCTTTGATTTAAAAACACAGCAAGAACAAGCATCTAGATGTATGAATTGTGGCGTTCCATTTTGTCAATCCGCAATGAAGGTAAACAATAAAAATGTTGGATGCCCATTATCAAATTTAATTCCTGAATGGAATCACTTAATCTATTTAGGATTGTTTGAAGAAGCTTATAAAAGATTAGAAAAAACAGCACCATTCCCTGAATTTACAGGTAATGTATGTCCTGCATTATGTGAGGCTTGCTGTTCATGTAGCATTAATACTGAATCCGTATCAGTTAGAGCGAATGAATTATTCTTAATTGAAAAGGCCTATGAGAATTCTTGGATTAAGCCTAAATTAGATATCAAAAGAAATGGTAAAAAGGTTTGTGTTATAGGTTCTGGTCCATCAGGCTTAGCTGCAGCTAAAAGATTAAATGATTATGGATTTAAGGTTACTGTATATGAAAAAAGTGATCGATTTGGTGGCTTATTAATGTATGGTATTCCAAACATGAAAATTGAAAAGAGGATAGTAGATAGAAGAATCAATCTTTTAAAAGAAGAAGGCATTACATTTATTCCAAATACTAAAGTAGGCTATGATATTGCAGTTGATGATTTATATGAGGAATATGATGATATTATCTTTGCTTGTGGTACATCACTTGCTAGACCTCTTGCATTAAAGAATAATGATGTAGAAGGTATTCTATATGCAGTTGATTTCTTATCAAGTACAACTAAATGCCTACTTGATGGTGTTGACTTTAAATACAATCTAAAGGATAAAAATGTCATCATCGTTGGTGGTGGTGATACTGCAAATGATTGCTGTGCTACTGCAGCTAGATTTAAGGCAAAATCAATTACTGAACTAGAGATAACAAAAGAACCACCACTAGAGAATACATTACCTTGGCCAAATTACCCAAATAAGAAGAAAACAGACTATGGTGTATTAGAAGCAAATACATTAATGGGGCAAGATATTCGAAAATATCAAACAACAATTGATGAAATTGTAGTGGAAAATGGTAAAATAGCGGGTGTATATATCAAAAAGGTTGAATTTGTTTTTGAAAATGGAAAAACAAAAATTCAAGATATTGAGAATACAAGAGAGTATTTACCATGCGATTGTCTAATTATCGCAATGGGTTTTATTGGCACAAAGAGTGAAGATTTAGATGCTTACAAATTAGAATCTATTAATAATAGAGTAAAGCTTCAAGGCTTTAATTATGATAATAGAACCTATGTTTGTGGTGATATGAAAAATGGTCAATCCTTAGTTGTAATTGCAATAAAGGATGGACTTGATTGTGCAGATAAAATAATAAGCAAATATAACTTATAATTATATTCAAATACAAGGAGGTACTGAATATGTATGATTATAAAACAATCTTAGACTATGTAAAGGAAGAGGATGTTAAGTTTATCAGATTAGCATTTGTAGATGTATTTGGTAAACAAAAGAATGTATCAATTATGCCACATGAGCTAGAAAGAGCCTTTAAATATGGTATATCGATTGATTCACAGGCAATAGAGGGATTTAAAAATGGATATAAATCTGATTTGTTCTTATTTCCAAATCCAGACACCATTGTCATATTACCTTGGCGTCCAAGAGAGGGTAGGGTAATACGTATGTTTTGTGATATTAAATATCCAGATGGTACTGACTTTATTTGTGATACAAGAAAGCTATTAATTCATGCGATTGAGGATGCGAATAAATTAGGTATTCAATTTAATTTTGGTAGTGAAATTGAATTCTATTTATTTAAAGCAGATGAAGATGGTGAATCTACAGGAATTCCCTATGATAAGGCAGGCTATATGGATATAGCTCCTGATGATAAAGGTGAAAACATTAGACGCGAGATTTGCTTAATGCTTGAGGAGATGGATATCTTACCATCAGGGTCTCACCACGAAGAAGGACCTGGACAAAATGAAATTGCATTTAGATATTCAGAACCATTAAATGCTGCAGATATGGCCACTACATTTAAAACTGTAGTTAAAATGGCATCTCTAAGAAATGGCTTAGTTGCATCCTTTAACCCAAAGCCAATTGAATGTGCTCCAGGTAATGGATACCATATTAATTTTTCCATTAATGGAGGAAATCTAGATCATGCAATTGAGGGTGTGTTAAGACATATTAAAGAGATTACAGCATTCTTAAATATCAGCAATGAATCCTATGATAGATTAGGTAAGATGATGGCACCAAAATATATTTCTTGGAGTAAGGAAAATAGAAGTGAACTAATCAGAATTCCTGCAGCTAGTGATTCATTTGTAAGAGCTGAATTAAGAAGCCCAGATCCATTAATCAATCCGTATTTAGCCTTCACATTAATTATTTATGCTGCATTGGATGGAATTCAAAATCAAATGCCACTAAGAGCCCCTGTAGATATGGATTTGTTCCATGCAGATGAAGAAGTATTAAATAAATTAGATAAGCTTCCTATAAATTTATCTGAGGCAAAGGAAATAGCATCAGAATCAGAATTTGTTAAGAAACATTTACCAAAAGAGATTTTAGAAAGTTATCTATAAAAGTGAGGCGTTTGTATGCTTGATAGAATTTTTAGAGTGCTTTTAATATCGTCATCTAAAAATTTCGCAGCTAGTATTATAAATGCTTTAGCATACGAGCCTTATGAAATATCTGTTATAGATACCATTCAAAAGGCTAAAAGATTGGTAATAGAAAAAGATTTTGATATTTTAATTATTAATGCTCCGGTTGTTGATGATTTCGGTATTGATTTTGCAATTGATGAGGCGCTTAGAGACATTTCTGGTGTTTTAATCTTCGCTAATGCAAAATATGAGACTGAGATTTATTACAAAACCTACCAATATGGTATTTTGACACTAGTAAAGCCATCTACGTATGGAATATTATTGCAATCATTAAGATTGTTATCATCTTCCTTAATAAAGAAGGAAATGCTATTTGAAAAAAAGACTGATTTAAAGAGTAGGTTAGAGGAAATAAAAATAATTAATACAGCAAAGCTATTATTAATAGAGCATAAGCAAATATCTGAAGATGAGGCTCATAAATACATAGAAAAGAAAGCAATGGATTTTAGAGTTAATAAGATAAAAATAGCGAATGAAATTATTGATGAATATTATAAGAAGGGATCAAAATGAAATATATATTTGTTACAGGAGGAGTAGTATCAGGTCTTGGCAAGGGTATTACTGCTGCATCCTTAGGTAGATTATTAAAGTCAAGAGGTCTAAAGGTAGCTGCCCAAAAGCTAGATCCATATATTAATGTCGATCCTAGTACAATGTCACCTTACCAGCATGGTGAGGTATATGTAACTGAAGATGGTGCTGAAACCGATTTGGATTTAGGACACTATGAAAGATTTATTGATGAGAATTTAAATAAATATTCCAACTTAACAACAGGTAAGGTTTTTTCTAATGTTATATCAAAGGAAAGAAATGGAGATTATTTAGGGTCAACTGTACAGTAAATTCCTAATATTACAAATGAAATAAAGGAATTTATCTATAAGGTTGGTAAAAAGACAAATGCTGATGTTGTTATTACAGAAATCGGTGGCACAACTGGAGATATTGAATCTCAGCCATTTATTGAATGTATAAGACAAATAGGAAGAGAACAAAATAAAAATGATGTTTTGTTCATTCATGTATGTTTATTACCATATCTTTATGCATCAAAGGAGCATAAATCAAAGCCTGTCCAGCATTCTGTAAAGGAATTAAGAGGGATGGGGATTACTCCTGATATTATCATTTTAAGAACTGATGAAAAAATATTAGATTCAAATATATTTAAAAAGGTATAATATCAAAGGTGTTTTTTTATTTTAAAGCACAAAAAACTACCTAGTTTTAACTCTAGATAGTCATTTTGGAAAATTGTCTATAGGAAACTCATCCTTTTGAACTGAATTTTATTTTATATATCGATTACGATAAAAGCATATTAAAACCAATACATTATAAGTATGTTATAATTAATTGACAATAAAAAAGAAAAGAGGATGCCTTGATGAAAGAGCATAGACAAGAATTACTTACTGGAGAAAGAGCGGCATATAACACTCATAATGAAGCTTTTTATGATACAACATTCGCTGATGGAGAATCTCCACTTAAAGAATCTAGCGATATTGAATTGGTAGGTTGTATATTCAAATGGAAATACCCTTTATGGTATTCAAAAAATATTAAAGTATCAAACACAACCTGGCTTGATACTGCAAGATCAGGAATCTGGTATACAGAAAATATCACAATCAAAGATTCATTAATTGAAGCACCTAAACAATTTAGAAGATCAAAAGATATAAGAATAGAAAATACAATGATTCCAAACGCAAGTGAATTTCTTTGGGCATGTGAAAATATCACTCTCAAAAATGTTCAAGCGGTAGGCGATTATTTTTGCATGAATTCTAAAAACATCGATATAGAAAATTTCGCATTAGTTGGTAATTATGCCTTTGATGGCGCTAAAAATGTCACAATAAGAAATGGAAAATTCAATTCTAAAGATTCTTTTTGGAATTGTGAGAATGTGACAATCTATGATTCAGTGATAATCGGTGAATATCTAGGCTGGAATAGTAAAAATTTAACATTCGTGAACTGCACAATCGACTCAAATCAAGGTATGTGCTATATCGACAATATCAAAATGATCAATTGTAAATTATTAAATACTGATCTATGTTTTGAATTATGTAGAGATGTTGATGCAGAAGTAGACTCAAATATAGACTCTGTAAAAAATCCAATAAACGGTAGAATAGTCGCAAAAGGAATTAATGAAATAATCTTAGATGAAGAGATGATAGATCCATCTAAGACAGAAATATTAATAAAGGAATAGTATTTTATGTATAATTTTGATAAACTTCCTGATCGCACAAAAGTAAGTTCATTAAAATGGATGTATGATGGATGCCTTCCAATGTGGGTTGCAGATATGGACTTTGATACACCAGACTTCATCAAAGAATCTATCATAGAAAGAGTTAAACTTGGTGCATTTGGATATACTAATACACCAAAAGAATATTTTATTTCATTCAAGAACTTCTTAAAAAGGAGACATCATGTAGATATAGATATAGAATCTATGATTTTTTCTACTGGTGTAGTCCCAGCAATCTCAAGCATTGTAAGAAAGCTGACATCTCTTCACGACAAGATTATGGTTATAACTCCCACATATAATATATTCTTTAATTCTATCCTAAATAATAAGAGAATACCTATAGAATCCGACCTATATTTTGAGAACAAACAATATAAACTTGATTTTATTGATTTTGAAAATAAAATCAAGGATGGAGTAAAAATGCTCATTCTTTGTAACCCACAAAACCCAGTAGGCAAGATTTGGTCAAAAGAAGAACTATGTAAAATTGCCAAGATATGTTTAGAAAACAATGTAATTGTCTTATCAGATGAAATTCATTCAGACATAGTTACACCAAATAAAGAATACAATTCAAGTTTACTGATAACTGAACTAAAAGATAATCTTATCACTTTAGTTTCAGCATCTAAATGTTTTAATCTCGCTGGACTTCAAGGATCACTTGTGATTGTTCAAAATGAAAAACTGAGAGCTTTAGTAAATAGAGGCTTAAATACAGACGAAGTTGCAGAAGGTAATGCATTCGTCTATAATGCATTTATTTCTGCCCTTGATGGTGGTGATAAATGGCTAGATGAAATGAATGCCTACGTCTACAACAACAAAAAATATTTGAAAGATTTTATAGATAAAAATATTAAAGAATTTAAATATGAGATACAAGATGCTTTATATCTTGCCTGGGTTGATATCAGAGAACTTACAGAGGATGCATATGACTTTTGCGAATTCTTAAAAGATTACGCTAAAGTATATTTTTCGTATGGGGAAGAATATGGCAAATCATTTAAAGGCTTTATTAGAATCAATCTTGCAACATCTTTAGAAAATGTGAAGGAAGGTCTAAATAGACTACTTTATGGAATAGAACAATATAAACTAAAAAAAAGGAGCTAAATATGATTAAAACCGTTAATTTTCTTAAAGAAGCAGGTATATTCTTTATATCTACAATAAATGGTGATAAACCAGAAGTTAGACCATTTGGTGCTATAAATATTTATAATGATAGATTATATTTCATCACCAGCAATACTAAAGATGTCTATAAACAAATGGTTAAAAATCCAAACATTCAAATTTCTGCAGTAAAAAACAATGGTTCTTGGATAAGACTTAGAGGACAAGTTGTGTTTGATGAAAGCTATGATGCTAAAAAATCAATGCTCGATAATAATCCAAATCTTCGTATGATGTACAATGAATCAGATAACAAAATGGTAGTATTTTATCTAGCAAACGCAAAAGCAACTATCGAATCATTCACAAGCCCCAAAGAAGAAGAATTATTCTAATTGACTAAGTAAATAACCCTCCTAGAGACATCTAAGAGGGTTATTTACTTATTTATGCAATCTATCTATATATTTCTTTATTGCATCATATGTTTCGTGGCTTAAGTAGTGTTCAATTTTACAGGCATCTTGTAAAGCAATATCTTCACTAACACCGATAGATTTAAACCAAGTTGAAAGAGTGATATGTCTTTCATAAATCTTTTCTGCGATATCAAAACCTTTCTCTGTTAGATTGATATAACCGCTTGGATCTACTTCAATATAGCCATCATTTTTTAAGTTTTTCACTGCTCTAGATACACTAGGTTTAGAGAAATTCATATAGTTAGCTATATCGATACTTTTGACTTTACCATTTTTGTTTTTTAGTATTAAGATATTTTCTAAATAATCTTCAGCTGATTCATGTATAGCCATACTTGCACCTCTAACCTATTATAACATTTATAAACATATTTTTGTATTTTCATAAAAATTTAACTTGACTTTAGTCTTCATTTTGCATATAATAATATCAGTTAGCAATTGCTAACTATAATTATGCAGCATAAGTTAGCATATACTAACTAGAGGAGAAAGACTATGCCATTACTTAATGCACCACTAAACACAGAACTAAGAATCATAAAAATATTAGTTGATGAAAAAACAAAAAGACATCTAGAAAACCTAGGCATTTTAGTTAATGCAAAGATTACAATTCTTTCTTTATCGGAAGGAAATGCAATAATCAAAGTTAAAAATGGCAGACTCGCACTAAACAAGTCGACAGCCCTCAAAATCTTTGTAGCATAAGAGGTGAAAGCTATGGAAAAGAATTTAAGTGAATTTAAGATTGGTGAAAAAGGCATCATAAGAAAAGTAGATGCTCTCGGAAAAATAAAAAGAAGATTATTTGATATGGGTATAACACCAGGCGCAACAATAATGCTAAAAAAAGTTTCACCACTTGGCGATCCTATCGAAGTAACGATAAGAGGATATGAATTATCCCTTAGAAGAGATGAAGCATCAAGTGTTATAGTGGAGGCATTATGATTAGAATATGTCTTGCAGGCAATCCTAACTGTGGCAAAACAACCCTATTTAATTCCCTTACAGGAAGCAGCGCTCACGTTGGGAATTGGCCAGGTGTAACAGTTGAAAAAAGAGAAGGGACATATAAGAAACTGGAAGAAAAAATAGACATTATTGACCTGCCTGGAATCTATTCAATGTCCCCATATACACCAGAAGAAGTTGTATCAAGAAATTATATATTAGATGAAAATCCAGACTGTGTGATAAACATAGTTGATGCAACAAATTTAGAAAGAAATCTATATCTAACAACTCAGTTATTAGAAATAGATGTTCCTGTCGTTGTTGCATTAAATATGATTGATCTATTAAAAAAGAATAAAGAAACAATCGATCTTAAATCATTAGAAAAAATGTTAGGTGTTAAGGTTGTAGAAATAAGTGCGCTAAAAGAAGAAGGCCTTGATAATCTTATGAAAATCGCCTATCAAGAATCAAAAAACACAAGAAAAGGCTTTACTGTTCTTGAAAAAAGTGAAGTAGGTAGTCTTGTGTTAAAAGCCTTTAATGAACTAAAGAAAACCGACATCAAGAGTCCTTTATTTCATGCAGTCAAATTAGTTGAGAATGATGAAATAGAGGTTCATGATCACATAGAAGTTCATGAACTAATTGAGAATATTAAAAATAATCTTCCAAAAGATGATTTTGAGGGTGACTATGAAGCAATTATCGCTAATGAGAGATATGAATATATTTCTCGTAACTTCAAACACACATTTGTAAGATTTGATGAAGGTCTCACTATATCAGACAAAATTGATAAAGTGTTAACACATAAAATCTTCGCTATTCCTATTTTTCTATTAATAATGTTTATATTATTTCATCTAACATTCTCAGAAGATTTATTAGGATTAAACGCTATTTTTAATTTAGAAATATCACAAGAATGGCTTATAAATTTATTTACTGGAATGAAATATGAAAAGATGATAGAAGAAGGAATAGCAACTTTATCTGGTATTCCATCTCCTGGTGTATTCTTACAAAACTGGATGGGATTTGTGACTGGATCACTTATAGATATATTCTCATCATTTATGCCAGAAGGAACAGTGATTACATCACTCATAATTGATGGTATTTTAACGGGAATAGATGCTATATTTAGTTTTATCCCTCAAGTATTATTGTTATATTTATTTGTATCTATCTTAGAAGATAGTGGTTATATGGCTCGTGTTGCCTTTATTATGGACAGAGCGTTTAGAAGATTTGGATTATCTGGAAAAGCTTTCATACCTCTTCTTATGGGTTTTGGTTGCAGCGTCCCTGCGATGCTTGCGACCAAAACACTTGAAGATGAAAGAGAACGAGATGTAACAATCAGAGTAACTCCATTCTTCAGTTGTGGAGCAAAAGCTCCAATTTGGACTCTTCTTGCGGCAGTGGTTATGGGAAAATTCCTAGGAGATATATTTGTATTTTCTATTTATGTGTTAGGAATCGTAGTCGCTATAGTTGCTGCAATAATAATGAAAGCCTTTAGTAAGAACTATGAAGTACCTCCATTTATTATGGAACTTCCACAATATCATGCACCACAATTTAAGAATTTAATGGCGCATCTATGGGAAAAACTCAAACATTTCTTATATAAGGCCTCTACAATCATCATGGCCGCTATAGTAGCTATTTGGTTGCTGTCAAACTTCAGTTTTAAGTTTTGGGAAGGAATGGTCGATGATATTGAACTAAGTATTCTTGCGAAAATCGCAAAAATAGTTAGATATATATTCTATCCTTTAGGATTTGGAATGGGTAGTGACGGTTGGAAATATACAGCCGCAACATTCACAGGTTTAATCGCAAAAGAAGATGTAGTTGGTACAATGGCACAACTAGGATTAATAGAAGGAACAATAAACTTATCGAATGCCGCTATATATTCTTTTGCAGCCTATAATTTATTTACACTTCCATGTTTTGCAGCTGTATCAACTGCAAAATCAGAAAGTTCAAAAAAGGGATTTATTAAAACATTAATTTGGTGGATATCACTAAGTTATATAGTTTCACTAATTATATACTGGCTTTTTACTTTAATTGAAACAATATTATGGTTAGGTATATTGGTGTTATCTATCTTAATAATATCAGTTATTGTTCTGGGGGTATTTGTAAGCAGCAAAAGGAGACTAAAGGCATGATTTGGTATGATTATTTAGTTATACTTCTAGCATTAATATTAATTTTTACGCCTATAATATTAAAAATAAAAAACAAAGAAAAATCATGCTCATGTGAATGCAAAAACTGCACAAAAGAGTGCATGACAAATTTTAAAAAATATCTCAAAGAAAATACAAAATAAGGATATTGGGTAAATCCAAAAATGGTTTACCCAATATTTTTACTTAGAAAAGATAAATAATTTTTTTCATTTTGAATTATTTTTTTGTTTATTTTTGGCAGTTTTTTTGTATGAAACAAGTTTGAAAACGTTTTCATGAAATTATTTTTAAAAAACGTGTTGACTAAATATAAAAAATGTAGTAAATCTATATCAATAATTTTTCAAGGGAGGGAAATTATGTCTAGATTTTTAACATCAAGTTTTGAAAAATCATATACATCATTTACTAGCAATGCTAGTTCTTTCTCTTGCAAAAATAGTAGTGTAATAATTTCTAGAGACACAGTGATTTCTGTGTCTTTTTTATTACGTGTGCTAGTGTTAGTCCTTATCGTCATTATTAGCACACAATTTAATATACTCTAGATGTTTTACACTGAACCATTAGTATAGATTAGTTTATAAGCGGTTTTGTGGTAAACAGAACCGCTTTTAATATTAGATAAGTAATAAAATATAAAATAAAAGGAGAAAATTAAATTATGAAAAAATGGTTTACAAAAGTGGCTATGGCCGTAGCCGTCACATTAACAGCTGTATTCGCAGCATTCCTAGTAGGATGTCAAAACAAAAACAAAAATGAATTCGTTATCGGCGTTTCTGGGCCTTTAACAGGACCTGCAGCAGTTTATGGTCTTGCAGTTAAGAACTCTGCTCAAATGGCAGTAGATGAAATTAATGAAGCTGGTGGTCTTGGTGGCTACAAATTCAAATTCGTTGCTGTAGACGATAAACATGATGCTTCTACAGTTTCAACTAACTATGCAACACTCGTTAAAGAAGGTATGCAAGTATCTCTTGGCTGTGTTACAACTAAACCTGGTCTAGAATTTAAGAGTCTTTCAAAAGAAGATAATGTATTCTTTATGACACCTTCTGCAACTGCAGATAATATTCCTGAATTCGCTAATGGTTATCAAATGTGCTTTGCTGATACAAAGCAAGGTACTTATTCAGCTAATTATGTAAATGATAATGTTACAACAAGCAACAACAAGATCGGTGTTCTTTACAGAGCTGGTGATGACTATTCTCAAGGTATCTACAACAACTTCAAAAATCAACTTGCACCTAAATTCACATTAGTAGAAGCTAGTTTCACAGATGATAACCCTACAGATTTATCATCTCAAGTTGAACTCTTAAAAGATTGTGAATTCATCTTCCTCCCAATCTATTACACTCCAGCATCTGTATTCATGCTACAAGCTAAAGATAAAGTAAGTGCTGACTGCGTATATTTTGGATGTGATGGTCTAGATGGAATCGAATCTTCTGAAGGTTTCGATATCAATTCAATTCCACAAGAAGTATCATATCTTTCACACTTCAATTCAAATGCAACTGAAGGTGCTGCAAAGACTTATATCGATAAATACGTAGCTAAATATGGAAAAGACACTCTAAATCAATTTGGTGCATCTGCATATGACTGTGTATATGCAATCTATAATGCAATGAAAGCAGCTTATGATAAAGATAATTCTAAAGTTACTCCAAACACATCTGCATCAGATATGTGTGAAGTACTAAAAACTGAATTCCAAGGTGGTTTCAGCTATAGTGGTGTAACTGGTACTAATATAACTTGGGATAGAGATGGCTACGTAAACAAAGCTGCAGTTAAATACGTAGTTAAGGCTAAAAGTAACTAATAATTATTAATTCCCATTTTTGGGATATTGTTAAAGTAGAATTAAATTATTCTATAATTCTTTAAAAATCTACTAAAATCACGTTAAAGCCGGTAACTAACACTTACCGGCTATTCGTGGCTTTAGGAAAGAGTGGAAGTATTATGAGTTTTATAGTAACGTTTCTAAACGGGCTTAGTCTCGGTGGCGTTTATGCTCTAATAGCGCTTGGATACACCATGGTTTACGGTATTGCAAAAATGCTTAACTTTGCCCATGGTGATATTATTATGGTTGGAGGATATGTGCTTTTTGTCTTCATATCACTGACTGGTCAGCCAATTCTTGCTATAATAATCGCAGCGTTCTTATGTTCACTCCTTGGCATATCCATGGAGAAAGCAGCATATAAACCACTTAGAGGTGCATCACCACTTGCGGTATTAATTACAGCGATTGGTGTAAGTTATTTTCTTCAAAGCTTAGCCCAAATAATATTTGGCGCTGCCCCAAAATTTGTTATTATTGCTGATCTTGGAGTTATTACATTCGGTGAACTTGTAATCCCCGTATATAGTGTCATAACACTTGCAATCTCAATTCTAATAATGATTGCCTTAAGTTTATTTATAAAATTTACAAAGACAGGTCGTGCAATGATAGCTGTATCAGAAGACAAAGCTGCTGCACAGATTATGGGAATAAATGTTAATACCATTATTACAGTTACTTTCTTAATTGGTTCATTCCTAGCTGCAGTTGCATCTGTATTCTATCTATTAAAAGCACCTAATATTTCACCAACATTTGGTTCTAAGCCTGGTATTAAAGCATTTACTGCCGCAGTTATCGGTGGCATTGGTTCTATTCCTGGCGCTATGCTTGGTGGATTCCTTCTTGGAATAGTTGAAGTATTTTCTAATAGCGTTCCCGCAATTGCACCATATACAGACGCTATTGAATTCTTAATTCTCATTGTTATTTTATTAGTACGTCCAACAGGAATACTAGGAAAGAAGAGAAGAGAGAAGGTATAATTTATGAAAGACAAATCAAAATTTAAACTAAAACATTTCATAAATTATATAGTTATTGGTGCAGCAACTATAATATTCACTATTCTTAATTTTACTGGCGTTTTAGGCTTATCAGAACAATTTTTATTAGAAAAAATCACAATAGCGATTATCCTCGCTGTCTCTCTTGGTCTAGTTGTTGGGTTCTTAGGTGAATTATCACTAGGTCATGCTGGATTTATGTGCATTGGCGCATATATCGGTGGCAAGATATCAGCACTATTATCATCATCATCACTTGGTACTGGTCTTCCAAATCTTTTAATATCAATTATTGTTGGTGGCATAGCTGCCGCAATTGCCGGAGTTGCGATTGGACTTCCAGCTTTGAGATTAAAAGGTGATTATCTTGCGATTGTAACACTCGCTTTCGGTGAGATTGTAAAAACATTATTCTTAAATTCTAGCGATGAATCATTTGGTGGACCAATCGGTCTTGAAACACCAAGATATGATAGAAATCATCTATTCATTATCGGATTTGTGCTTGTACTCGTTATGCTTGCGATAATTCAAAACATCATTAGAAGTAAGCATGGTAGAGCTATCACATCTATAAGAGATAGTGAAATTGCCGCTAGAGCAACTGGCATAAATGTAACTAGATATAAATTATTAGTATTCGCACTTTCTGCATTCTTCGCTGGTATTGCTGGAGTATTATATAGTTTTTCTAACTATCGTGTACAATGTACTAAATTCGATTACAACTATTCAATTGAAATATTAGTTATGGTCGTTCTTGGTGGTATGGGTAGTGTAAATGGCTCAATATTATCTGCGACACTCATCACATTCCTTCAAGTTCAACTAGCATCTATTCTCACAGGCGATCTTGCGGTTTTACAAAACATATTCTATGCTTTAGTATTAATCCTAATCGTCATCTACAACAACGCTCCTGCCCTAAAAGGCTTTAGAGAAACACATAATCTAAAAACATTCTTCAGCAAACTATTTAAAAAGAAGAAAGAAGATGTCGACCCGAGTCTTGTGAAAGATGATGAAGCAAAATGGAATCGTATACCGACCAAAATAAATATGGATGAATTATTATCTATGGATGTCAAGGTAACTGAATCGACAATGAAGCCTGACAAAGACAAAGGAGGAAGTAGTTAATTATGGAAAATGTTCTAGAAACTAACAACCTCGGCATTGCCTTTGGTGGACTTAAGGCTTGTGAAAATGTGAATATCACAATCAAGAAAAATGAAATATATGGATTGATTGGTCCAAATGGTGCCGGTAAAACAACTGTCTTCAATATTTTAACTGGTGTATATCAACCAACATGGGGTTCATTTAAGTTAGATGGAGAAGAAATTAAAAACCTTTCACAAGAAAAAATCAATCAAAAAGGAATCGCAAGAACTTTCCAAAATATTCGTCTATTTAATAATATGTCTGTAGTAAGAAACGTTATGGTAGGACTACACAATAGAAAAGAATATAAATGTGGTTTCTTTACATCAGCGCTTCGCCTTCCAAAACATTTTAAAGTTGAAAAAGAAATGCGCAGCAAGGCTAAAGAACTTCTAGATATTTTTGGTCTACTTGAAGAGAGAAACAATCTCGCTTGTAATCTCCCTTATGGTAAACAAAGAAAACTAGAAATCGCAAGAGCTCTTGCGACTAATCCAAAACTGCTACTCCTTGATGAACCAGCAGCTGGCATGAATCCAAATGAAACAATGGAACTTGCGGAGACTATCAAACTTATTCGCGATAAGTTTGATATGACAATACTTTTAATTGATCACGATTTAAAGTTTGTATCAGGTCTTTGTGATAGAATAACTGTCCTTAATTTTGGTCAAGTTCTTGCTGAAGGAAACATCAGTGATGTTTTAAATAATAAAGACGTTATTGAAGCATATATTGGCAAACAGGAGGAACTATAAAATGGCATTACTTGAAGTTAAAGATATCAGTGTCTATTATGGCGTAATCCAAGCACTAAAAGGAATTAGTTTTACTGTAGAAGAAGGTGAAATAGTAGCATTAATCGGTGCTAACGGTGCCGGTAAAACAACTACAATGCAATCTATTATGGGTCTAAATCACCCTAAAACTGGATCAATCTATTATAATGGTGAAAGAATAGATAATATTCCAACACATAAAATTGTAAAAAAAGGAATGACTCAAGTTCCAGAAGGGCGTCATGTCTTCCAAGAACTCACTGTTTATGAAAATCTCATAATGGGAGCATATACGGTTAAAGATAAAGAAAAAATAAAAGAAGACATTCAAGAGATGTTCAAACTCTTTCCAAGACTAGAAGAAAGAAGAAATCAAATCGCTGGAACTCTATCTGGTGGTGAACAACAAATGCTCGCTATCTCTCGTGCTTTAATGAGTCATCCTAAATTATTGCTTCTAGATGAACCATCGATGGGTTTATCACCAATACTCGTAGATGAAGTATTTGATATAATTAAGCATATTCACTCAGAAGGCACTACAATTCTCGTCGTTGAACAAAACGCTGAAAAAGCTTTATCAATTGCTGATAAAGCATATGTTCTTGAGACTGGAAACATTATTCTTTCTGGCACTGGTAAAGAACTCAAAAACAATGATGATGTTAAAAAAGCTTATCTAGGTGGATAGAATTAAGAGGATTCAATCCTCTTTTTTCATTCAAGATAAATTATTTTTAAAATATCCGTTGACAGAAATCATCTTTAAGGGTAATATATACACAAAATTAAGAGAAAGGAGAGCTTCTTATGAACAAATATTCATTAAAATCTGTAAGAATGATGGATATGATGATGCACATGATGATGTGCTCTTTTAGTGTTGTTCATAAGTAGACTTGCAGACTAATTCTTAATTGTTTTAATCTAATTATTGAAATCAGTTGGCATAGTCAACTGATTTTTTTGTTATCGAAAGGAATGTGGTTTTATGATTGAGTTAAAAAACCTATCTAAAGTATTTAAAGTTAATAACGATGAGATAGTTGCTTTAAAGGACATCAATATTAGGATTGATAATGGTGAAATATTTGGCATAATTGGTCTTTCTGGTGCTGGCAAATCGACTCTTGTAAGATGTATAAATCTTCTAGAAAAACCAACTACTGGAGATGTCATAATTGATGGATTAAATCTTACAAACCTATCAAAAAAAGAATTATTAAAGATGAGAAGAAACATCGGAATGATCTTTCAAAACTTTAACCTTCTAGAACAATTAAATGTTATTGATAATGTCTGTTTTCCATTGTCATTATTAAAGATATCGAAAGAAACGCAAAAAGAGAAAGCTGTTGAATTATTAAAGCTTGTTGGGCTTGAACATCGGCTATCTTATTATCCATCACAGCTATCAGGTGGTGAAAAACAGCGTGTTGCAATCGCAAGAGCCCTTGCTACAAACCCAAAATACCTCTTATGTGATGAAGCGACCTCAGCACTAGACCCAAACAATACTCAGTCGATTCTATCTTTATTAAAAGAAATCAATGAAAAGATGAATGTTACCATCGTTGTAATAACTCATGAAATGAAGGTAATTGAAAAGATATGCGACAGAGTCGCTGTCATTGATAGTTCTTCAATAGTCGAAATAGGGAAAGTATCAGAAGTATTCACAAGCCCAAAAACAATAATCACAAAAGAATTAGTTCTTCCAGAATCAACAAAAATTAATTTTACTGGAAATCTTGGGCGCAAAATTAGACTCATATTTGATGGCACTTCTACAGAAGAATCAATTCTTGCAAAACTCATACTTGAAACACAAACCCCTATCAACATTCTCTATGCTGATACAAAAGAATTAGAAGGAGTTACTTATGGACATATGATTGTAGAATTACCAGAGAATAAAAAATCAGAAGAAAAGATAATCACATGGCTAAAACACCATAACATCAACTACAAGGAGGAATTATAAACATATGTTTTTATCAGAAATGTTAAGAGATTTATGGAATAATGGACTTATTCAAATAGGCATTTTAGAAACGATATATATGACACTCCTTTCAAGTTTAATTGCCTACATTATTGGCCTTCCTCTCGGAGTTATCCTAAATATCACAGATAAAGATGGGTTAACTCCAAATAAAGTAATCAACTCTATTTTAGGGTTTATAGTAAATATATTTAGATCTATTCCGTTCATCATTTTGATGGTTGCGATGCTTCCAGTTGCGAAAGCTATTGTTGGAACATCGCTTGGAAATCGAGCGATGATAGTGATGCTTGTGATTGCGGCAGCCCCATATATCGCAAGAGTGGTTGAATCATCACTAAAAGAGGTAGATTATGGAAAGATTGAGGCAGCAAAATCGATGGGTGCAACTGACCTTCAAATCATCTTTAAAGTAATTCTTAGAGAATCTATCCCATCACTTACGACTGGTGCAGTAATCGCAACTGTCACAATCCTTGGCTATTCCGCAATGGCAAGCACCATAGGTGGCACAGGTCTTGGACAGATTGCAATAATTTACGGCCATCAAAGATCAAATGCCGATATCACTTGGTTATGTGTGCTTCTCATGGTCGTGATTGTTCAAATAATCCAAGAAGTAGGTATATATATCTCAAGAAAATCAGATAAAAGAATTTTAAAAAGTAGAAATAATTAATAAAAGGAGAAAAAAATTATGAAAAAAACATTAGTTGCAGTATTCTTATTCATTTTATCAATTGTGATTCTTACAGGTTGCAATAACAACAATGACAAAGTCATTAAAGTTGGAGCTAGTTCAACTCCACACGCTGAAATCCTCGAGCAAGTTAAATCAGCACTAAAAGAAAAAGGCTATGAATTAAAAATAGTCGTATATGATGATTACATCCTCCCAAACAAAGCTCTCACAGACAAAGAACTAGATGCTAACTATTTTCAACATACACCATATTTAAATAGCTATAACGCCGCAAACAATACAAACATCGTATCAGCATTTAAAGTCCATTATGAACCATTTGGCCTATATGGTAATGGCGTATCATCTATTCAGAATATCCCATCTGGCGCTAAAATAATTATTCCAGCTGATGATTCAAATGAGACGAGAGCCTTGCTTCTTTTAGCACAAGAAGGATTAATAACTCTAAAAGATAATAAAACAGTTGAAACAGGTATCACAACACTCGATATTCTCGATAATAAAGGATATGATGTAGTCGCAGTTCAAGCGGACAGTGTTCCTGCACAACTTAAAAATTCAAACACTGGTACAGTCGCAGTAATAAATGGCAACTATGCTCTCCAAGCTAAATTAAATATCGCTGATGCCCTCGCAATTGAAGACGCTAGCGGAGATGCAGCACAGTACTATGCCAATATAATCGCAGTTAATAGTGGCGATGAAGACAGCCCTAAGATTAAAGCGTTAGTGGATGCTTTAAAGAAAGAAGCAGTAAAGACATATATTACTGAAACTTATAATGGTGCAGTAGTTCCAATCTTCTAATATCGATACATAAAACCTCTAGTTAGGATTGCCCACTAGAGGTTTTATATCTAAATATGTTACACTATTAATATACCTAAGAAAGGATACTAAGTTATGCCTATTGTTTCTATTGTGCTATTTGTCTTTTCAGCTTCACTTCTCATATACGCTCTAGTCACAAGACTCACAAAGAAAATCACAGTCTTTATAACTATGAGCGCTTCTGTAAAAAATGCGACAAAAGAATATGCAATAAAGTTTGCATATCTTATCGCATTTATTTCAATTGCGCCATTTGTCGGTGGTATATTTGGCTTATTTATAGAACTTGCGATTATTCCGGTAATAATATTTTTTGTTTTGTTTATCGCATTACTAATTCTTGGTATAAAAATAATAATGAAATAAACTCATATGAGGAAGATACATGAAAGTAAGAGAACTTGTTTTAGAAGAAAGAATGCCTACATGGATAGAGGCAAAATCGATACTAGATATTGAACTTAAAAACGCTAAATTTAATAAAACTAAATGCCTCGTTATCGTACACGGCTATGGAAGTAGTGGAGTAGGTGGAACATTAAAAACGAGAACTAGATCATATTTTAGAAATAAACTAAGTCAAAAAGCGATTAAAACTCTTGTGTATGGAGAAAGATTTGAGATGTACGATAAGGACTCAAGAGATTTAATATTAAAATTCCCAGAGCTTAAAGAACACTACAATAAAGGAAATGAAGGAATCACGATTGTAGAAATATAAAAGTTTGATTATTTAGAAAACAGCGCATAAATGATAACTGCCAAGAGAAATCTAGGTAGTTTTGTTATAAAAAAACACTTTTGATATTATCGCCAGTGCATAATCCATATTTATAAACAAATGACATATAAATAATTTTTTTATGTTTCAATCATGTATTCTTGAATAATTCCATTTTTTATCATTAATATCAGCCAAACAACAGAAAATATTAATGTGAAGATACTTAATATTAAATATCCTAAATTCTTTTTTTCTTGTGAAAGTATAGATGCATTCGCAATAACGGCGTATACCGAAATAAAGATTCCATAAATTGGAAGAAACATTGTTGCGATTGTGACAAGAGCGAAAATTTCAGCATTTTTTTCTCTGAAAATTTTTCTATATGATATTTTTTCTTGTTTATTATCTATTATCTCTTTATTTTCATCATAAACGACACCATCTTGAACCACATCTTGATTTTTACCATCTTGTTCAGCATTTAGTGGATCACCAAAGATATCGTAGTTCATTGTGGAATCAAGTTTAGAACCACATTCAGGGCAATAAAAAAGAGAATCTTCATATAGCTTGTTGCATTTATTACAGAACTTCATTTTAAGATACACTCCTATTCATATAATAGTATACCATTATTTCTTAAGAAAACAAAAATTTAAATATATTTATTTAAAATGCGACTTATTTTTCGTATTTCCGTTTACGCTATATTTACTGAATTTAGTCTGATAAATAACTTCTGTTATATAATTAAGGTACGTTTTGCGTTCTTTTTTATCGTTGGAAGGAGGAATGAAAAATATGAGAGAAAAGAAT
>JAGCYY010000032.1 GCA_017960565.1 bacterium
GGGAATATGATAGATTTGATAAATTTTGTAGTCTATCATATATGGATAAAATAAAAACTATGAATCTAACAGAGGGGCAAATAAACGATATAATTTATTCATAATGTCCCAAAATAAAATTAGCGAAGAACTAACAAAATTTTTCGCTAATAAACAATATTTTTTGGGACATTATCGAAAGTTATTGACAGTGTTTTTTGCTTAAAATGCAATATGTATTCAATTTTAATTGAATATGTAGATTTTAAAAGCTATTTTTATGAGTAAAGTGTTACAGTCAAAATAATAACGATTATGAGTATTATTAGTTCAATTAAAAATGAAATTAATAATGATTTTCTAATTTTTTTTGTCACCTTTAAGGATTCTAAAAGATCATCATTTTCTTTTTTCTTATTTTGAAGTTTATAATTTATTTTTATTTCACGAGATTTCGAAAGGTTAAGTGCTAAAAGAAAGAGTAGTGTTAATACAGTTGAGATAATTGTAGAAATATCATAAAGATTAAATATAAATAAAATTGGTGTCGATATTATGCTTAAAGATAAGATAATATAAGGGATTAAAAAATATATTCTATTTTTCATTATATATCTCCATAAAGACTAGATGAATCTGTGAATGTAATATCACTTGGCATATTCGATATAACATTAAGACTTGCATCTAGATACAATGAATAGATACCATTTTCAAGTATTTCTGATACTTTTGATGTATCGATATTATTTCTTGTATAAATATCGATTATTGATAAAGCAACATCAGCTGAGCCTAAGGTGCTTGAACATGCATAATAGATTTTAGATGCTTCTTTAGCGATACCATCCGATGGATCAATATATCTACTTGTGATATCTAGGATGTCATTTGTTTTATCATCTTTATCATAATAAACATAATAATTATCTTCATTTATATCGAGTGGAGAATCAGAATAGTTCACAAAAGCTTTAGTGCCACTAAATGTTAACCTTCCGACAAGATTTTTTTGTTTTTTTGTTTTTTGCCAAACTTCAATAGCAACTTCTTCTGTAACACCAACAACATAATTATAGCCATCATTGCTTGATAAAATAAAATCAGTGATTCCATTTTCAAATAAATTATCGACAATATAGTCTGATACAAATGCGTTTTTTAAAGTCCAAAAATCTAGATAATCTGTGATATTATTTTCTTCTGAATATGTTAGATAGTCATCTAAAACATTTAACCTAATTTTGTTATTTTCAAATAATTCGATATTGATTTTATTATTTTCAAGATAAGTGCATATAGTGCTAAAATATTCTTTCATTGAATCGTTGTATTTTGCATCAAATTCATATGCTTCTGTATTATTTAAAGATGTGAATAATGATCGATATTGTGAATATACTGGTCCTAAGAAAATTGTTTTATTACCATATTCATTTATCTTCTTAAATGAATTATAAAGGAGTGAATCAACCTCAATTATTTCATTAGGATGTTCGTTGATATATTTAAGGTTAATGTAGCCTTCATAATCATTTAATGTATCAAATAGAATCAAAGGTTTTTCGACAAGATCACTATAGATGCCTTGAACTTTTTTCTTCATAAGAGTTGAATCTTTTTTAGGGACATTGTAGTTTAAGATGAAATCTTGACCGATAGATGGATAATTAGTGTTGATTTCTTCAATTACCATCCAACCTGGATCAGCACTTAATAAAGATGAAAAGAATATTCCAAAAGCGGTAATTGCGATTATTATGACAACTATCAAAAGAACCACTCTTAATGGAATATGTTTTTCATTTAATTCAATTTTCTTTACTTTTTGAACTATAGGCTTATTGCTGTCTGTAGCTCCTCTATGTCCACGGTCTTTCATTGTTTATATAAATAATGGTTTAGTACTTGTTAGGTACTAAACCATTATATCATATTATTTAAATTAATGAAATTATCAAGAATAAGAAGAATAGTACAACGATAGCTCCAATGACAGATAAACTTATGATTGTGCCTTTTCTACACGCCTTGAAATTTCGGTAATATTTAATATGTTTAAATACTATCCAACCAACGATACCGAGGATTGGAAGAATGAATGAACCAACTGCATACCAATTGCTTCCTGTATCTCCTACTGGAATATCGAGGATTGATTCACCTTGTGGAAGAACTTCTTCTTCATGCGTTTTTTGGATATTTGGTCTTTCTTCACCAGGTTCTAAAATTGTGATTGATTTTAAAGGGACACCTGATTCTCTAATTTTCTTGTATTCAGCGATTTCAGCTTCATTGCCGAATACTAGATGCCCATGACCAATATCGTGCATCTTAGGCATATCTCCAGTGTAACCTTTTTCATTATACTCATGAATTTTAGGGTTATATGTAAATAAGATTTTGTTTTTCTCAAGAAGTGGATCAGGAATTGGAATCGCTGATATTAATGATCTAGTGTATGGATGAAGTGGATAATCAAATAATTCAACTGCATCTGCAACTTCTACTATATCACCTTTATAGATAACACCGATTCTATCCGAAATAAATCTAACGATAGAAAGATCGTGTGCTATGAATAGATAGGTGATTCCTTTTTCTTCTTGGAACTTCTTAAGAAGATTTAATACTTGAGCACGAATTGATACATCAAGTGCTGAAATAGGTTCATCAGCTACTATAAATTCAGGTTCCATGACAATAGCACGAGCAAGACCGATACGTTGACGTTGTCCACCTGAGAATTCATGAGGATAACGAGTTAAGTGTTCAGGAAGAAGACCAACTTCTTTGATGATGTTTTCTACTTTTTGAACACGATCAGCTTCATTTTCAAATAGATGGAAATTATATAAACCTTCAGATACTATATAGTCTACTGTCGCTCTTTCATTTAATGATGCAGCAGGGTCTTGGAAAACCATTTGAATGTTTCTTATTACTTCTCTATCTAATGTGCTTGGGATTTTACCAGAAATTCTTACACCCTTATAACAAATTTCACCATTGGCACAAGGATTGACTCTGATGATTGCCCTACCAATTGTGGTTTTGCCGGAACCTGATTCGCCAACGAGAGAGAATGTTTCACCTTTATAAATATCAAATGAAGCATTTTTTACAGCCTTAACGGCGTTTTCGCCTTTTCCAAATGTGATATCAACATTTTTTAGTGATACTAGTATTTCTTTACCATTTTCCGCTATTGGACCATGTTCTGGAAAGTGTGAAGCTGTGCTTTGAGGAGTGATTTTTTCTATATTTTCTTGTTTCATATATCATTCCTCCTAAATATTGAAAGCCTTGATAAGCTTTTCATGAATATTTTGAATAGCTTCAGGTTTTTCAATTTTTGGTGCACGTGGATCTAATAACCAAGTTTTTGCATAATGTGTATCAGATACTTTAAACATTGGCGAATCTAACATTGTATCAATCTTTAAACAATATGGATTTCTTGGAGCGAATGGGTCACCTACAATCTTATTATAAAGAGATGGAGGTGTACCAGATATTGAATATAGTTTTGTATTCTTTTGTGCTAATTGTGGGAGCGATGAAAGAAGTGCCCAAGTATATGGATGTCTTGGATCATAGAATACTTCTTCTACAGTTCCTAGTTCAACTAGTTGTCCAGCATATAGAACAGCTACTCTATCTGCGATATTCGCAACGACACCAAGGTCGTGAGTAATAAATACTATTGTATAATTAAATTCTTTTTGTAAATCTTTAATTAATTTTAAAATTTGAGCTTGAATTGTAACATCAAGTGCAGTAGTTGGTTCATCGCAGATAAGAATCTTAGGTTGACATGACAAGGCAATCGCAATAACGATTCTTTGTCTCATACCACCAGAGTATTGGAATGGATAGTCATCATAACGATTTTCTGCGTTAGGAATACCTACTTTTTTCATGAGTTCAACAGCTCTTACTCTAGCTTCACCTTCAGATACTTTTTGGTGTTTCATGATGATTGATGTGATCTGTTTTCCAATTGTAATGATTGGGTTCAGTGATGTCATAGGATCTTGGAAAATAGTCGCAACTTTTCTACCACGAATGAGTTGCCAGTCTTTAGTGTATTTTACTTTAGCTAGATCAGCGAAACATGTACCATGGATCTTTTCTTCATCTTCGCCGATATATTTAACTCTAAATACTACTGTATCAAATATTTTGTTTAAAGTGTCTTCATTAGTTAGGTTTACACCAAATCTCATAGCTTTCTTGATGGTTCTTTTGAGTTTGTTTATAAGACCTACTCTACTTAAAAGACCATATCTTCCGACAGAAAGATATATTTCTTTTGCGATGATGAGATTACGTTTATTCATATCTTCTGTGATATCTTTTAGAATCTCAAGGTCGTATCTTGATTTTAACTCGTTCATCTGACGAGTATATCTCTCGTTATATTCAGTGTTGTTAGCGAGATCTTCTTTGTATTTTTTTAGAAGATTCTTTCTTTCTTCTTCTAAAACTGCGATTTGTTTTGTAAGATTATTGATCTTATTTTGTTCAGCAATTATAAGATCTTTTTCTTTAGATGGATCAAAAGTTTGTTTTAAGTTGAAAGATTCAGTTCTTTCATAGATGAGATCAGCGATTTTGTTGTCAAATTCTTCTTTTTCTTCATTAGAAAGAGACATCATTCTTCTTCTTTCAGCCCTAAGATCAAGCATCTTTATATAGGTGTCTGAACCAAATTCAAGAGAAGAATATTTATTGAGCGATTTATGGATACTCTTTACAAAATATTCTTCAATTTTGCCTTTGCTGACATCTGTTTTTTGTAAATCTGGTTCATTGAATAGAATTGAACCATTGCTTATGAAACCATTCTGGTCAAGCATTCCAGCGAAAGTCTTGGTGAATACTGATTTACCGGAACCTGATTCACCAACAATAGCGATTGATTCATTTTCATATACATCAAGACTGATGCCACGAATAGCTGTAAGAATACGTCCACGAACTTTGAACTTTACTTCGAGGTCCTTGATTGAAAGTAATACATTTTTATCTTCCATATTTCACCTCTACATATGAGTTCTTGGGTCGCTTGCGTCACCTAAATTTTGACCAACGACATAAAGAACGACTGTGATGATTGATGCAATAACGACAGGGCTCCAGAATTCAAATTCCCAGCCAACTGTAGACATCGCAACTTGGTTTTCATATATCAATCTACCAAGAGATCTATCAGTTAAACCAATACCGATATATGATAAGAACACTTCATTTGAAATATAAGATGGAATTTCAGTCGCAAGTAATGTGACAATAACTGAAGTCATAAAAGGTAGAATATTTCTCATTGTCAGACGGAATATTGGTGTTCCAAGACAACGAGATGCAAGATTATATTCTCGATCACGAATAATAATTACCTGGGTTCTAATAAAGTAGGCTATACCTAGCCACCCAGTGACAGTTAAGGCAAATACCATAGTCCAGAAATTCGCCGATAATATCAACACAAGAACGGAAATTAAGAGAATATATGGAACGTTACCGACAATATTATATACTTCTGTCATAATGAGGTCCATCTTCTTTGAAAATCCCCATATAGCACCGATTACTACACCGATAGTCATATTGATTGCGGCACAGATAAGTGCTAGAGAAATTGAAATACTAGATCCATACCAGATTTCATCGAATGTTGATTGTCCTGAGTTACCAGTACCAAGAATGTAGTGAATTGAAAAACCAAATTTTTGGATGGCAGGCCCAGGTTTTAAGTGTTTAGAACCATCTATTAGTAGATTCTTGAATGGATCTACTTTTGGATCATATCCAATAATTAATGGATAGATATATGCGAATATAATAATTAAAGCGAGTAATATTAGAATAATAATATTGATTTTGTTTTTAAAGAAAACTCTAAAAACTGATTTCCAATATGAATATCTAGGGGCTGTAATCTTTTCAGAATCGGAATTAGAATTATCATATTTAGTGAATAGTTCACTTTCAGATAAGTTTAAAGATGAAAGATCATATAATTCATTATCCATAAACTAAGCCCTTCCTTTCGATGAGAATGAAATTCTAGGGTCAACCATACTCATTAGTAAGTCACCTAAAATGATAGAAATTACTGATAATGTTGAATAGAAGAGTGTTATACCAACTATTACACCATTATCATAATAGTTAATCGCTTTTGTAAGAACATTACCAACACCAGGAACTACATATACACGTTCAGTTACGATAGCACCTGTTAAAGAGAATAAGATACTTCCAGGAATACCATGCACAATAGGTATTGCAGCATTCTTTAAGATATGTTTTCTAAATATTTCGCCTTCAGAAAGACCGCCTGATCTTGCAAATTTAACATAGTCAGAATTCATTTGGTCAATCATGTATCTTCTTAACCACTTCATAAGTCCAGCGATTGATGGAAGGGCAAGAGATACAATTGGAAGGATATACATTGCGATATTTGTCTTTTCAGTATCAAAGGTCGTTGGTAAATTAAATAATTTATTACCAAGAGCTCTAAACATAAAGATATAAGCTAGAGATGGAACCGCAATTATAAAGATAATATATACTGTACCAATCTTATCGAAGATACCATCTTTATTTCTAGCCATAATTACACCTAGAGGAATACCCAAGAAATACGCAACAAGAACGGAAATAATACCTATTACGAATGAATATCCCATCCTTGATTTACCACTTAAGTTTTTATCGACAACTGTATAATCATCAGTGAATCTCAATTCATAAATAGGAAGTGATGTTCTAGAACCATATTGATATCTTGCCGAATGAAGATTATCAGATGATTCAGCAATTTCACCTGTTGGATAAACTAATTCTGTTTTTACTAAGGCACCTTGTGTTTGTGTCATTGTTTTCCAAACATCAACATTTTGGTTTACTGAATATGATAAACCAAGTTTTATTGTGAATAAGTTTTGATGAATGTAAGGGAATTTATTGTCAGTATATAATAAATATTTATAAGTAGTACCATTGCCCATTATAGTTGGAGAAAATTTATCTCCATATAAAGGATCATGTAAAGAGAAAGTGATTCTTCTTTCTTCATCAGCTATACCTTGAGCATTGTGGATATTATCAACCCAAATTAGACCACTAAAAAACTTCCATAATCTTGTAGTTAATGGAATATCTTTAATTGCGAATAATCTTTGTCTACCACCTGATGCAACTTTTACAGGGGTTAACATTTTAGCATCTAATCTTCTAACAGTATAGCCTTTTGATTTATAATAGTCGGTAAATTTTTTAACATATAATTGAACAATTTCATCATCTTCTTCTGGTTTTTTTCCGAAGTTTAAAGCACTTCTTCTTTGTTCATCTGTTTCAAATTCACCGTTTTTGGCGATTTCATTTATATAGTCAGAATATGTGACATAATCTAAATATCCATAATCTTCCCATCTTTCATATCTATATACTTCTTTATCGTTGTTCGCATATTTTGTATAATTTGCATCTTGGGCAAATATGAGTGTTCTATCCATTAATGAATAGATAAGAATCATTACAATCGAAACAACTAGAATTATTGAAAATAATCCGTGGAGTAGACGTCTTAATAAATATTTGGTCATATATTTACTCCTTTAAAACTATAAATCAAACTAGGAGATGGTAATTTTCACTACCATCCCCTAGTATCATATGTTATGTTAAATTTTTACTAAATATTAACTAAAAGTTTTTGTTTTTTGTATCCTAGAAGATACCTACACATTTAACCATGTAACCTGCGAAGTCTGGTAAGAATGTGTCAAGATAAGTTTGTGGATCACCATAGTCAGGTCCCCAACCAGATACATCATAAATATCATAGTTAGCTTGATAACCGAAATCTGTGTAATAACCAGCGTAGTACCAAGCAGAGCTTGTTGAGCAAGTTACTAAGTTGATTACAACGTTACCACCAAGAACATTCTTAACTGATTGAGCGAATGCATTAGCTCTATTTAAGTATGTTGTTGAACCAGAGAAGCAAGGGAGGTCAATGTAGATTGGAGTAGTGATGTTCTTAGCACCTTTAGCAGTTACTGTAACTTCACCAGAATCTTTATCTGTCTTGAATGTTAAAGTTCCAGCTGCTACTAATGCATCAACAGCTTTGTTGTATGCAGCTACAGCAGCTTCTTCATTAAACCAACCATCGAAACCAGATGAAGCACCGATACCACCATCAGCATCTTGATCCCATACTTTGAATGCATATCCATCAGCAGTGATTACATCTTGCATAATCTTGCCATAGAAAGTGCCAGCTGGATAAGTTTTTTCTTCACCACCAACAGTGATTGTAGTTTCATTTGGTAGAGATACGAATGTACCAGGAGTATAAGAGTTGATGAGTGAAGTTAATGCTAATTCTTCACCAACAGCTTGAGCGTTGTAAGCTTCTCTATCTAATGCGTAGCATAATGCAAGTCTGAAATCTTGTAAGCCCATTGCAGCTTTAGATACAGCTTTTTCAGAATCATTCTTATCTGAAGAAGCTTTAGAAGGGTCGTTAACGTTAGCGTATTGAGAACGGTTGATGTTGAAGAATCCCATGAATGAAGTTGCATCAGTACCACTTGTGTAATGATATGTTTCGAACCAAGATTTATCAGTTCCTTCAACTAAGTCTGCTTTAGATTGTGCTAAAGATGTTGCACTTAAACCAGCGCCTGCATAGTGACCTTCTTTCATTCCGTTGTAAGCTTTTAATGGATCTGTACCATCGTTGAATTCCCAAACGATTTCAGTGATGTTGATGTTGTCTTTGTTCCAATATTTAGGGTTAGCTTCGAAAGTGATCTTTGTTTCAGCTGTATTTTGTTTTACAAGATATGGTCCACAGTAAGCGATGTTAGCAGGAGTTTTACCATATGTGTAATCTTCAGCTTTAGCATCGAATTCAGCACCGAATTTACCACCTTGAGATGTATAATAAGCTCTACTTAATGGAGCAAATACACCATAACCGAACATAGTATCGAAGAATGAGCATGGTTCAACAAGTGTATATTCTAATGTAGTATCATTAATAGCCTTAACACCTACTTGAGCGAAATCAGTAACGTCGCCTTCGATATATTCTGTAGCATTAACGATAATGCCTTGGATTAGATATTCTAAACCACCAGCAACGTCACACATATGTTGCATACCAGCTACGAAGTCATCAGCTTTAACGTCAGCAACTTTGTTACCATCTTGGTCAACCCATTCAAGACCGCTCTTTAATGTGATAGTTACAGTTTTACCATCTTGAGATACAACTGGAAGATCAGCAGCTAGAGCTGGTTTTAATTGGTTTTCAACATCGTATTCATAAAGACCATCATAAGTATTAACGATAGCTTCAGAGTCAGCTGCTCTAGAAGTAGCGAGAACGTCCCAAGTTTGAGGGTCAGAAGAATAACCAAGTGTATAAGTGTCGTTTAGAGTGAATCCATTATCAGCTAACCAAGCTTTAGCTCTTTCTTCATAAGCGCCAGTGCCTTTAACTTCAGCGTAGATAGCTTTGAGTTCATTTCTTTGAGCTTCTGTTAATGGTTGTTCATTAACGATTAAAGCTTGATGATATCTATAGCTATCATTTCCCCATAATGCTGGAGTGATAGAATATGGAACAACTCTTGAAATTGCATAGTTACCACCATTAGATGATAATGGTAATAAAGTACCAGATTCAATTAATTTTGCTTCTGCAACAGCCATTAATGCGAATCTCTTACCAAGATCAACGTTTTCAGCTTTAGCGAGTGCATAAGCTGCCTTGAAATCTGCATAAACTTCATTGTAAATAGCAGTTGATTCAGCAACGTAAGCTTCAAGATCAAAGTCATCTGTATCGCCAGATCCTGATGCAGTTGTAGTTACATCATCTCCACTTTTTGCAGTTGTAGTTTCATCGCCGCCTTTACAAGCAACAAGTCCAACCACGAGGAGAAGAGCAACTAATAATGATAATAATTTTTTCATAAATCTCTCCTTTTTGATTTTTTTGAGTTTTTAAATATTATATTAATATTTATTAGATAGAATACCAAAAACAAGACCATTTTTCAAGTATTTTTTTAAAAAATGTTGATATTAAATGGCAATTTGGTGAGAACATGCCATCTTTTTGATTTTTTTTCTTATTTTATTCATTTTATTCTAACTTATATAATATGTATAGTTTTTGAAAATTCCTTTTCTTGGGCATCTTTGTAACACGTGTTTCTGTTTTGTTACAGGATGAATAAATTCTAGCTTATATGCATCAAGTCCAAGCTTATAATCAGTTCTTTCAATCATGCTTTTATATTTGATGTCGTTGAAGATTGGATGGCCTATATTCGATAACTGAAATCTTATTTGATGGAACCTACCTGTCTCTATATATACTTTTAAAAGAGATAAGTCTTGTTTCTCATCATAATTTAATACTTTATATTTCAAAATAGCGATTTTTCCATCTTCACTACTATAAGCAATCTTCTTTCCTTCGTCTTTAGAAATATAGTCAACCAAAGTATCTTCTTCTTTTTGAAGCTTTCCATAGACGACTGCAAGATAAGTCTTTATTGGTCTCATTTCGTTTAATCTTTTAGATGCTTTTGAAGTTTTAGAAAAAATCATAAGTCCTGACACATTCCTATCGAGTCTTTGGATTAATCCTAGATACACGTTACCTGGTTTATTATATTTAATCTTAAGATATTTTTTTGTAAGCGATAGAATATCAGCGTCTTTTGATTCATCTTCTTGTGATAATATTCCTGCTTCTTTTTCGACTACTATCACTTGACTATCTTCGTAATATACATTAATAGATAATTCATTTTCAATAATTTTATATAGTTCCTCTTGATTTTTGAAAGGAATGAAATGATCAGCACTAGGAATAATATAGAGAGCGGAATTTGTGAATGATTCAGCAATCAATTCTAAATGGTCTTTTCTTATTAAATCATTTTCACCACCGATTATTATCGCTCTTGCGCTAACTTTTCTTAAATCATCTTTATCGATGTTAGGTTCTTCTAAGCATAATTTTGAATAGATAGATTTTGTTTCAAGATAATCTTGTTTAAGATATTCAATGCATTTAGAAGTCAAACCTTCAGGCGACAAATTTGGACCAATCAAAAATAATTTATCGATGTTATCACATTCTAGCGACATCAAGATTCCAACAATTGCACCATCTGAAAAACCGATTATAGAATATCTATCGATGTTTTCATCTTTGACAAATAGTTCAATATCATTTTTGATAGTGTCATATGTGAGAATTGAAAATGATGATTTTCCATGACATCTTGAATCTATAAAATATAAAGAATAATCTTGTAATTTATCAAAGAAGAAAGCAAATGTGTCTAAATTTTCACCATTGCCATGTAGAAAAAGGAGGGGATAACCCTCCATATTTCCAAAATGTTCATAGTTTAAACTAATACCATTTTCTAAGACTTTGATCATTATTAAGCTTCTTGGAATAACTTCATTATTCTATTGTAGTCTTCTTGACTTAAATCACCAGATGTAACCTTGTCTTGAAGACTATCAGAAATTTGATCGACATAATCACTACCAACATCTTTTAATAATCCTGGATTTGCTTCAGCGACTGCAAGAACAAGTTCTGAATCAACTGCAGCATCTGTGAATTTTTCGATATTTTCTTGAGTTAATTCACCATCATCTCTAACTACGACTGCTAGATCTTTAACAGCGATGAAGATTTCTGCTTCATTGCTTAAATCAACATCAGTTAGATCGATATTAGCTTCAGGAATGATGTCATCAATGACACCTGAGATCATTTCTTTAACTGTTTCTGAATCTTCAAGATTTGAGAAGATTTCTCTGATTTCATCATCGTCAAGTTGAGCGAATGTTTCAAAGACATCTTGACTACTATCACTGCTTCCGCTTTGCATTACAGAGGCAAGTTTCATTAGTGATGGAATACTCTTGATATCATCATAAAGATATCTTTCTTCATCACTACCTTCTTTTGTATATTTTAAAGGTTTGATTTTAACCTTTTCTAATACTTTGCTTGAGTAATCTAAGAAGAATGATGTTTTAGATTGTTCCTCGATGAGGGCAAAAGTTTGATTGCTATTGTCTTCACTTGTATCGAGTGCAGTAGCGTTCCTTAATACTGGTGTTAATACAATTAATGGGAAGAACACTACAATGACAGTTATAACACCTTTTAATAAACCAAAGATACCAACTGTCTTAAACGCGGTGCGTTTAGGTCTTCTTGCGAAGAATATTAATGTTAGTAAGTTACCAACTAGTGGAATTACGATAATAGATCCGAGAGCAAGCACCCAGAAACATGCCATCTTAAGAATACCACCAACGAGTGCATTCACTGAATCAGCAGGAATATTAAGCCCTGAAGATTGAATCGTCTCAGAGATAAATCTTTCTATAAATATAGCTAGTGTTTCTCCGTCAGCCTGTCCAATATCAAATGGAATGATTGAAGCAGGTGTACTAGATACTAAACCTACAAATTGATCTACTAAAAAATAAGCTAGGAAAAAGGCAATCAACATGAATAGAAATGAAAAAATCTTTCTTGGGGCCTTTCCCATAAATCCAAAAATGAAACTTATAGCGATTATTGCGATAAATGCAATATCAAAATAACTCATTTTCTTCTACCTCCTCTTTTTTAAGACATAATATCTTGAATATTGTTTATTGTATTATACAATATTCTTTTAAGATTTTGTAGAAATATTTACTAACTTATGCAAAGTGTGATAAATAAGTGTATAAAAATATATCTATTCTTCACTCTTTTTTAAACCAAAACTTAAGATTCTATTCATTGAAATAAATAAAATTATTGCAAGAAGAGTTGTCAATAAGACATAACTCCCATTATAGATTAAAGATGCATAGAAACTTTCAGCAAATTCATTAAATCCAGTCCAACTATACCAAAGTAAAACGCCAGATGTTGTATGAGATATGAGTCTTATTATTCCACAAAGAACTAATACAAGAGAACCTTTGATTCTCTTATTTAAAGTGTTTGTGAATAATGATGCAATACCATAACCTACTGTGTATGGAATGAATCTATCTAATAATATCTCTATTAAAGGATAATCTGAATAGATTTTTAACCCACCTATTAACCAAGCAAGTAACCAGTATAATGTCGCACCAAGAAAACCATATTTTGGTCCTCTTCTAAGTCCAATTAAACATATTGGAAGCATCGCAAGATCGATTGTTCCACCTTCAAAGAAATTTAAAAATGGAATAATGTCTGATAAAAATTTTAAGGCAAGTCCAAGTGCCACAAATACTGCAGTCTCTGTAAGAGATCTAACTGTTTCATTTGATTTCATAAACTATTCTCCTTGAGTATGATATTAAAAAGGGACCACAATTGAGGTCCCTTTTATACATAAATAAAATATAGAAGTTCCCTCCGCTAGCATTGCCTAGATCAGGTTATGGGTCGTAGATTAATCTACCTCTCAGCCTATAACTCAGCTCCCCTTTTTATTATCTTTATTATATACCTATTATTTTATTTTTTTAATATTTCTTTAAAACATTCAGAAACTTTTTCTTTTGTGAATCCAAGATATGGTATTACATCATTACAGTTGCCAGATGCTCCAAATCTATTTATGCCATAAACATAATCAGCATAGCCATAAAGTCCATATGGAGATGCCATCTCTAAGAATAATGATGGGATGTTTCTTGGAATGATAGCTTCTTTTGTTTTAGAATCTAATCTGTCGAAGAGATTTGTAGATATCATTTCGACAACTCTTACTGGAATACCTTCTTCCATTAATAAATCTTTTGTCTTGAGGGCAAGAGATACTTCAGATCCACTCGCAACAATAGTGCCTTTAGCATTCTTGTTTTCATATCTTACGAATGCACCATTCTTAAATTCTTTATCACTAACATCATCTAATAGATCAAGATTTTGTCTTGTGAGGCATAATACTGATGGTCTATTTTTATCGTTCATCATATATTTAACAGCTTGTACAGTTGTTTTAGCATCACTTGGTCTAAATACATTGATATTTGGAATAGAACGGAGAGATGCAAGTTGCTCGATTGGTTCATGTGTTGGGCCATCTTCACCAACTGCGACTGAATCATGAGTAAAGACAAATTCTGATGGAATTCCCATTAAGGCAGCCATACGTATTGCTGGCTTCATGTAATCAGAGAATACAAAGAAGGCACCAGTCATACTTCTTACATGATGAAGTGTTAGACCATTTGTGATAGCGCCCATCGCATGTTCTCTAACACCATAATTGATATTTCTTCCGAGTCTATTATCAATGTCGTAACTTCCATCTAAGCCTTTGACATTTGTTGAGGCTGTTAAGTCAGCACTTCCTGCCACAAATGAACCATAATGTTTAGAGATAATGTTTATGATTGCGCCGATTGTTTTTCTAGTAGCCTCATTCTTATATTCAAAGCCTTCAAACATATTGTCACTAAGTGTATAATCATCATTTAAGACTTTTGTGAATTCTAAGAATTCAGTAGGATATTTTGTTTTATATTCTTTTAATGATTTTTTCCATTTGTTGTAGAGTCTTGTGTTCTTATTTAAAGCACTTCTATAATCGAGATATACATCATCATCTACTGTGAATGGCTCATTAGTATATCCTAGATTTTGTTTTAATACTTCCATACCAGCTTTATCAAGTGGGGCACCATGAGATTTGCTCATGTTGGCAACTGGAGATCCAAAACCGATAATTGTATGACATTCTACGATAGATGGTAAATCACTCTTTTTAGCTTTTTTGATGGCTTTTTTAACTTCATCTAGATTTTCTGGATCAGAAACACTTAAATAATTAAAGCCAAGAGATTTGAAATATTCTTTAGGATTATTGATGCCACCAGCATTTTTAACTGGTCCATCAAGTTGAATTCTATTAGAATCAAATAAGATGATTAATTTATTGAGTTTCAATCTACCTATTAATGATAATGCTTCAAGAGTAACACCTTCTTGAAGATCACCATCACCACATTCAACATATGTATAGTGATCGATTAATTTAATATCCTCTTTGTTGAATCTTGCGGCAAGCATTGTTTCTGCGATTGCCATACCAGCTGCCATCGCTATACCTTGACCGAGTGGCCCACTAGTTGAATCGATTCCTTCTGTATGCTTGTATTCAGGGTGACCTGGAGTTAATGAACCAAGTTTTCTAAATTTAGTTAAATCTTCCATTGAAACCTTATAACCAAAAAGATGAAGAAGGGCATAAAGCATACTTGAAGCGTGACCTGATGCGAGAATGAAACGATCCCTATCAAACCAATCAGGACATTTTGGTGTAATCTTTAAAAAATCATGCCATAGTGTATATGCGATAGGCGCAAATCCTAATACAACACCAGGATGGCCACTGTTAGCAGCGTTTATTTCATCCATCGCAAGCATTCTTAATGTGTTTACTGACTTATTCATAAATTAATCCTTTCTATTATTCTAATTCTATTTTTATTAATTGATTTAACTCTACTGCATATTCAAGTGGAAGTTCTCTTGCGAATGGTTCTATAAATCCCATAATAATGAGTTCCATTGCTTCTTTTTCAGATAAACCTCTACTTTCAAGATAGAATAACTGATTATCTGATATTTTCGATACTGTTGCTTCATGTTCAAGTGAAGATGAATTATTAGATACGATGTTTAGTGGATAAGTATCACTTCTACTATCATTATCCATAATGAGAGTATCACAAGATACACTGGCTTTAGACCCTATTGCTTCTTTGGTGATTCTTGCAGTACCTCTATAATTTACTGTACCACCTTTTCTCGCGATAGACTTAGATATTATCGATGATGAAGTGTTCTTACCTATATGAATCATTTTAGCACCATTATCTTGATACTGTCCAGTAGAACCAAGAGCGACAGATATGACAAGTCCTCTTGCATAATCTCCTTTTAGGACGCAACATGGGTATTTCATATTAGCACCACTTCCGATATTTCCATCTATCCATTCCATATATCCTTTTTCATGTACAAGGGCTCTTTGGGTAACTAGATTGATGATGTTGTTTGACCAGTTTTGAATTGTTGAATATCTACATCTAGCATTTTTCATTACGATGATTTCAATGACTCCAGAGTGCAGTGAATCAAGAGAATATTTTGGTGCAGTGCAGCCTTCAACATAATTTACAAATCCACCTTCATCAACAATGATCAATGTTCTTTCAAACTGTCCCATATTTTGAGAATTGATTCTAAAATATGATTGAAGAGGTTTATCTAGCTTTACATTTTTAGGAATATATATAAATGACCCACCACTCCATACTGCACTATTCAGGGCAGCATATTTATTGTCGTTATATGGGACAACTGATCCAAAATATTTTTTGAAAATCTCTGGATATTTTTTAAGACCAGTATCTGTGTCTAAGAAAATTACGCCTTGTTCCTCAAGCTCTTTTTTATTGTTGTGGTAAACTACTTCTGATTCGAACTGTGTTGATACACCAGATAACCATTTTTGTTCAGCTTCCATGATACCTAGTTTATTAAAGGTGTCTTTGATAGAATCTGGAACTTCATCCCAATCGTGTTTTACTGTGTCAGTAGATTTAATATATAGGCACATATCGTTTGGATCGACGGATTTTATTTTATCAACTGGTCCATATGTGGGGTTTTCCATCGCAAAATAAGCTTTTAATGATTTGAGTCTATATTCGAGCATCCATTCTGGTTCACCTTTTGCTTTAGATATTTCGCGAACGATTTCTTCATTTAAACCAGTAGATACTCTTTTATATGCTTTAGCATCGGTCACAAAACCATATTTATATTCAAAATCAAGATTATTTAGTTCATCTATTTTTGCTTGTTTCTTATCGTTCTCCATGGTTTATTTGTCCTCACTTGTTAAAGTTGATAGGAGAGCTTGTGAAGATATTGATGCACATCTAACTCTTGCAGGAAGATCTTTAACTCCATCAAACACTTGTAGTTCATCAAAATCAATAGATTCATCATATTCTTGGTTAGATACCATTTTAAGATAGTTCTCTAGAAGTTTTTTAGCATCTTCTACAGTCATTCCTTTTACAACTTCACTCATAATAGATGCACTAGCACAACAAATAGAACATCCTTCTCCATCATGTCTAATGTCTTTTATAATTCCGTTTTCTACTAGCGATTCAACATCGATCATATCGCCACAAGAAGGGTTTTTTAAATGACACTTAACATAAGTGCTAGAATTTGTAAGACCTTTATTTCTTGGATTTCTATAGTGATCCATTATCACTTGCCTATAGAGATTGTTTAAGTTAGTCAATGTAGCCTACCTCCCTAAAGAAACTTATAGTTTTTTTAACTACATCTAAGAATTTAGATACATCAGATTCATCGTTATAAAAATAGAAGCTTGCACGAGTAGATGCAGATATTTTTAAGAATCTGTGAAGTGGTTCTGCACAGTGATGTCCCGCTCTTACTGCAATATTATTTTCAGCAAGCACACTCACAAGATCATGAGAATGAACACCTTTTATATTAAAAGCTATGATACTTGATTCTTGATTCTTATTGTAGACTTCAATCTCATCAAGCTTTAATAATTCTTTTAAAGCTAAATTTCTAAGACGTATCGATTCTTTTTCGATATTTTCTATTCCGATTTCAGATAAAAAATCGATTGTAGCACCTGATGCAAATATTTCAGCGATTGGCATTGTTCCAGTTTCAAATTTATATGGTAGATCTTTGTATGTAACGCTATTTTTTGTGACTTCATCGTTCATTTCTCCACCAAGTTCAACTGGATCAAGTTTTTCTAATAATTCTTTTTTGCCGTAGAGAATGCCAAGACCTGTAGGACCACACATCTTATGAAAACTAAATGAATAAAAATCAGTATCTAAATCTTTCATATCGAGCTTCATATGAGGAGATGCTTGAGCACCGTCAATCGATGTGATGGCACCAACCTCATGAGAGAGCCTTATTATCTCTTTAACATCTGTCTTATAACCCAAAACATTAGATACATGTGTTAAAGCTACCACTTTAGTTTTATTAGATAATACTTTCTTAAAATTATCTATTGTGATTCTTCCGTCAGCCTCAAGTGGTACAAATACGAGTTTGATACCAATTTCTTTTTGCAGATTTAAAAATGGTAAGAATGATGAATGATGTTCAAGTTCTGATGTGATCACTTCATCACCTGGTTTTAAGATCTTCTTAAGCATAAGAGCTACCATATTTAAAGAATTTGAAGCTCCACGTGTGAAGATAATCTCTTTAGAATTTGCACCTATATATTCAGCAATTTTCTTTCTTGATTCTTCTACTCTTTTTGTCGCATTAAGCGCAAGATTATAAACTCCTCTTTCAATATTGACAGAGTAGTTTAAATAATAATCGTTTATGGCATCGATTACTTTTTGTGGTTTCATGCTGGATGCAGCACTATCTAGATAGACTAGATCTTTATTTTTTTTGAATACAGGGAATAATTCTTTCATAAATTTACTCATCCTATAGTCTTATCAAGCATTGCCTTAACAGTTGATAAGAATTCTTCGTTATCGATTTCTTTATAGATTGGATTAATCAGTGATTTAGAGATGATTTTTAAAGCATCTTCATATGATAATCCTCTACTCATAAGATAATAGATTTCATTAGTATCTATAGTGCCTATCGCACATCCGTGTTCAGCATGAACATCATCACATTTGATAATGAGAACTGGTTTTGCGAATATTTTAGAACATCTCGATAGAAGCATTCCTTTAATTACTTCTTTAGAACTAGAATTGGTCATATCTTTTTCGATAGTTGAGATTGCATCTCTATCGATTGTTCCATTTCCTCTTGATAGATAATACAAATATGCCTCTGATGTGGTATTTTTGTCTAAGTGATTTAGAGAAAATTTACCGGTTATATTGTTGTTTAAAACAGGAAGATATTCGTATGAATATAGATATGCATTAGTTCCTTTTAGATTTATTGTTTTATTTATTGTTGCATCTGATTCATAATAATCTGATGTATATAGTTTCAAAGATGAATCTCGTGATACATTGATGTTTAAATCATAATTAGATGATCCATATGAAATAAATATTAATTCAACTTTAGAATTTTCTAATATATCAATTGTGATAGTTGCATCTTTTTTTATCTCGGATAAAATTAAGATTTTAGTATCAGTGTTTTTGAAAATAGAAAAAGAATAGTTATTTTCATCGACAACTAATTTATAATATTCTTTATTTTCCTTTCCAATGATATTAGTTTCTAAAAGAGGAAGCATTACTTATCTCCCTTAAATGCACATGTCTCAAGAAGAGTTACTTCTTCTTTGATTCCAGCTTCTTTTTTGATTTCATCAAAACCATTTTCATCGATATAATCAAGAAGAGTGCTGTCACCTTGTTTCACGATTGTACCATCTATTAAAACAACTACTTTAGATGGTTTAATATATTCATATAATCTATGATAGTGAGAGATGACTATTAAACCCATATTGTTAGATGATTTTAGATTGTTGATGTTTTCAGATACAATTTTGATTGCATCAACATCTAGACCAGAATCAATTTCATCTAAAATAGAGATTCTTGGTTCTAACATCTTCATCTGTAAGATTTCATTTTTCTTTTTTTCACCACCAGAAAAAGACTCGTTGACATATCTATCTGCGAGATCTTTATCCATCTTTAAATCGGCTATAGCTTTGTCGAGTTTTAATGAGAATTTGTAATATGAAATTAATTTATTTTGATTTGAATCTTTTTTATCGAGTGCTTGCTTAATAAAATCACGATTTGTGACGCCATTTATTTCATATGGTGATTGCATTGCTAGGAATAATCCTAATCTCGCTCTTCTATCTGTCGAGAGATTTGTGATATCTTCTCCATCAAATTTGATTGTTCCTTTTTCAACTGTATATGATGGGTGTCCCATAATCACATATGCAAGAGTTGATTTACCAGAGCCGTTTGGACCCATGAGAGCTAAAACATCACCTTCATTAATTTCAAGGTTGACTCCTTTTAAAATCATTACTCCTTGAGCGCTTGCCCACAAATCTTTTACTATTAGTTTAGCCATACTTTAAAACCTCACAAAAAGTATAATATAACAAAGTTATAAATAAATCAAACAATATGATAAATAGAAAGCCAAATGACTTCCTATTTTACAAGTCTTAAAAAGATTTTATCTTGAAGACGTTCAGGCATTATGCCAAGAAGTTTTAATTTAAAACTATTTTTATATCTATAAATCAATTTTACTTTTTTCTTTTCAATAATCTTTGCGATTAGAGCTGCTAGTGGTTCTACTTTATTTGTTTTTGAGAGTTCACCATCCATTAAAAATTTCATTTTAAGAAGCTGATCTTTAAAATGAACTGTCGATGATACAAGTTCATCAAATTCATGAGATGCTTTAGAAAGCATTTTGGTGTTGAGAGAACCTGCCTCAATCTTGACAACTCTTATTCCTAAATAATTAGATTCTCTTCTTAAATCATCAGAATAACATTCGACCATTTTCTTTGTCATAGTGTAATATGAGAGAAATGGTAGAGATGAATACCTAGCTACTTCACTAGACATATTTATTATTGTAGAGCCTTTATCAAGAAGGCTGTATAAACCTTTATTTATGTAATACATGCTTAAGAAATTTATTCTGATTATGTTTAAAAATGATTCAGTGCTTCCTTCAATCACAGATTCCATTTTAAAAATACCACATAGATTTATTATTGATTTTAATCTTATGTCATAAGATTTAATTAAATCGATTGTGGATTCAATTTCTTCTATATTAGATAAATCGCATTTTATAAATTTAATATTTTCTTTTTCTGGAATTTTGTTTCCAATTATATCAATTGCGAATATGAAATAACCTTCTAAAGAAAGTTTATTTAGTAATGGCAGTCCTACTCCACCATTTGCACCAGTAAGTACAATGTAGCCTTTATATTCCATTTATTTACCTATAATTTATCGTATTCAACAAAAAGTTTTTCAATGATTTCTTCGTCGACAATCTCAATGAGTTCTTCTTTTTCTTCATCAATTAAAAATACGATTGCTTCATCATCTTCCATTCCTTCTAGAGGTTCTACAGGTTTTGCGATACAATAGATTTTATCATCTAGAGGGATGATAGCATGCTGTTCAAATTCGATTTTTTTATCATCTAGATCATAAAGAAAAAAGTTATCATCACAATTTTCATCTAGTAAGATATCAAGCGCTGTCTTTTCCATAATTTTTATTTCCTTTTTTTGTTTTATTTTTACTGATTATCAATAACATTATATTTATAATAATGATTCCGGTGACTACACCATATACATCTATTAATAAATCTCTTAATTCCATCGCACGACCATCTATAAAGAACTGATGTACTTCATCACTTAAGGCATAAAGGGAGGCGATGGAAAACGTGAGAAGAGATGATTTTATATATGAGAAATTTGTAAGATTTATTAGCATGATGATAAGAGAGATAGATAACAATAAAAAGATTGAATAGTGAGCTAATTTTCGAATGACAAATGATACTTTATCACGATATTCTATCTTTAAAGTTTCATCCATATTGTCGTAATCTTTATTGATTACTGATATTACAAAATCAACTACTATGCCACTCGTTTTTTCTGACTTATCACCTGATTCACTAGAAAATATGAAAATGAGAGATGCAAATACTACGACAGGGATAATATATAGGAGCTTAATTGGTTTAAATTTCATAAATTAGATTTCCTTATATTTTATGAAATTTGAAATGAATTTGAAGAAATATTTTTTATTCTTATAAGATATCTTGTTTAGGTGCCTTAGAACTAGTAGCCATTGTTTTTTAGCATCCCTTAAGGTTTCTGTCTTTGTCTTAAGAATACAAGAATGAACTTCTTCTGCGATTTTTATTTTATCTTCTTCTGGCATACTTTCAATTAGATCGACTGTCGCCTTGGAAAGTTTTTTAGCATTTTTGCTGATCGATTTGATGGTGACAAATTCTTTTCCATCTACTTCCCAGCCAGCAGCATTGTGCTGAAAGATTTTTTTATCTTTACTTTTGACGACAATCGTTTTTCCAGCAATATTATCAAATAACATTCCGACAACCGATTCTTCAGGAATTATTTTTGTAATTTTAGGTTCGACTTTTAATAGTTTATCTTTGTCGAGTTTTTTTCTTATCATTCCAGTACCATCATTGGAATAAATTTGTATAATTCTATCTACAATTTCATCATCTTGATATAATGCAGCATATACAGCGAGTGTTCCACCCTTTGAATGGCCAAGCACATAGATGTTTTTATTTTTGTATTTGTCAGCCATTTCTTTTAAATAATCTTTCGCGAGTGTCATCGCAATCACTGGAAATGTCGATACCATATTCAAATTTTCTTGCCAACCTGCGAATGTGTCATCTGTGCCTCTAAATGTGACAAAGATATCATCTCCACTATGAAATGTTAGAGCTGAGAATTGACATGGTTTAGTGATGTCTATTATATTTCTATAATCACTCACAAAAAGATTTGAGAATCGTTTAGATTCTTTTAACGTATAGATGAGATCAGTAGTGTCTTTAGGAAAGAAAAAATTTAAAACTATTTCACCTTTTTTAAGTCTTTCAAAAACATCATTTAAAGCATGTGAAAGCAATACCTTATCTGATGTTTTAGTTGGATCAAAATCAAAATAAGCTATGTTTGAAAGAATTACATTATCTATTAAATTGAAAGGATCTTGGTCAAAGGATAAGTCTCCTCGCCATTTTAGATAATCAATTACAGTACTCATACAATAATTTTATATTAAATTATTAAGATTTTAAAGAAAAAAATAAAACCAGTATACCAATACTGATTTTATTTATATAGTTTATATTTAAGCTTCTTTGTTGTAAAGAGGGGTAGACAGATATCTATCGCCATTATCTGGAAGAACGACCACAATCATCTTGCCAGCATTTTCTTCTCTTTTTGCTAGTTCAACAGCGGCAAAGAGAGCTGCACCAGATGAGATTCCTGCAAATACTCCATCATAAGCAGTAGCGAGTCTTCCCATCATAAAAGCATTTTCATTTGTGACTGTGATGATTTCATCATAGATTTTGGTATTGAGAATGTCAGGGACAAAGCCAGCACCGATTCCTTGAATCTTATGTGGACCAGGAGTTCCTTTTGAAAGAACTGGTGAAGAATCAGGTTCTACTGCAACAACCTTTACAGTTGGTTTTTTACTCTTAAGATATTCTCCTGCACCAGTTATTGTTCCGCCAGTACCAACACCGGCTACTAAGATATCTACTTTTCCATCTGTATCTTCATAGATTTCAGGCCCTGTGTGAAGTCTGTGAGCTTGCGGATTAACAGGGTTTACAAATTGACCTACGATGATGGAATCTTTGATTTCATTATGTAGTTCTTCAGCTTTAGCGATTGCACCTTTCATGCCTTTTGCACCTTCAGTTAAAACAATTTCAGCACCATATGCTTTAATTAGATTTCTTCTTTCAACTGACATTGTTTCTGGCATTGTGACAATTAATTTATATCCCTTTACTGCAGATATAAAAGAAAGACCTATTCCTGTGTTGCCTGATGTTGGTTCAATGATTGTTGAACCTTTCTTTATAATACCTTTCTTTTCGTAATCTTCAAGTATTTCTTTTGCGATTCTATCCTTCACTGAACCTGCAGGATTGAATCCTTCGATTTTCGCAACTATTTTTGCTTTAAGATTTAATTCCTTTTCTAAATTTTTAAGTTCAACTAGTGGAGTGTTTCCTACTAGCTCAAGCATCGATCCGTAGATTTTCATAATTTATAGTATTTCTCCTTATTTGTTTAGTATATATTTTATGCTTTCAATTTTTATTGATAATGAGACTAATTTTGAGGCAATCGCAATTTCGTCAAGGCTTGGATATGATGGTGCCAAGCGAATATTAGAATTATTTGGATCTTTATGGTATGGGAATGCTGATCCAGCTGGAGTTAGTTCAACACCGCATGATTTACATCTATCAACTACTTTTGAAGCGATAGGAAGAGATGTATCAAGTGATATAAAGTAACCACCTAGAGGGCTTGTCCATTTAGCAATTTCAAGACCTTCTAGATTTTCTTTTAGGATAGTTTCTACTTTTTCAAATTTTGGTCTTAAGATGTCAGCATGTCTTTTCATCTGCATCTTTATACCATCTAAGTTTTTAAAGAATCTTACGTGTCTTAGTTGGTTTACTTTATCATAACCGATTGTAGAAATACCCATCTGTTTCTTTATTTCTTTAATGTTGGCTTCGCTCGCAGCAAGTGCGGCAATACCACTGCCAGGAAAACTTATTTTTGAGGTAGATGTGAATTTATATACGAGGTCTGGATTTCCGGACCTTCTACACTCTTCTAATAGTTCGATTAGATAATCTTGTTTATCATCATAAAGATGATGAACTGAATATGCATTATCCCAATAAATTCTAAAATCTTTGGCTTTTGGTTTTAGTCTTGCGAATCTTTTTACAACTTCGTTTGAATATGTTGTACCATCTGGATTTGAGTATTTAGGAACACACCAAATACCTTTGATAGATTCATCAGATTCAACAAGTTTTTCAACCATGTCCATATCAGGGCCATTATTATCCATATCGATGTTGATCATCTCGATACCGAAATATTCGGTTATAGCAAAATGTCTATCATATCCAGGAACTGGACATAACCATTTTACTTTATCAAGTTTCATCCATGGTGTAGATCCAAGTACACCATGAGTCATACTTCTAGAGATGCATTCATACATCACATATAGGCTTGAATTACCATAAATAATAATGTTTTCTTTTGGAACTTCAATCATGTCAGCTAAGAGTTCTTTACATTCTTCAATGCCACCAAGAACTCCATAATTACGACAATCTATACCATCTCGGCAGGTGAGGTCAACATCGCTATTTAAAACATCCATCATTTCCATGGATAGATTTAATTGTTCAGTTGATGGTTTTCCTCTTGTCATATTGAGTTTTAGATTGAGAGATTGATAATCTTTATATTCTTTTTCAAGATCAGCAAGTTCTCTTTCTAACTCAAGACTAGTATATTCTTTATAAGACTTCATAAATACCTGCCTCAATTTTAATATTTAGTATTTTAAAGCACAATTTATTTTTCTGCAAGCAATATGATAATGCTAAATTACACCTTGTGCTTTCATTGCATTATATACTTTTAAGAAGCCAGCGATGTTTGCACCAAGTGATAAATTTTTAGGTTCACCATATTTAGATGCAGTTTCATAACAAGCTTTAAAAATATTTTGCATAATTTCTTTTAATTTTTGATCTACTTCTTCAAATGTCCAAGATAAGTGCATTGCATTTTGTGACATTTCAAGTCCAGAAACAGCAACACCACCAGCATTTGATGCTTTACCAGGACTGAAAATTACACCATTTTCATATAGATATTTAACAGCATCTAATTCAGTTGGCATATTTGCCCCTTCACAAAGGACTTTACATCCATTTTTAACAAGCGCTTTAGCATCTTCTATATTGATTTCATTTTGAGTAGCTGATGGAAGTGCAATATCACATTTGATTTTCCAAATATCATGAGTGTTTTTACCGTTTTTAGTATTTGGATATTTCTTAACATATTCATCTACTAATGATTTTCTTTCATTTTTGATATTTCTTACAAACTCGATATCGATGCCATCTTCTGATGCAATATATCCATTTCTATCAGACATTGCAACAACTTTTGCACCGAGTTCAGTCGCTTTAAAAGCAGCATATTGAGCGACATTTCCAGAACCACTTATTACAACATTCTTTCCATTAAATGAATCGTTGTAGTAGGTTTTTAGTAATTCTTCAGCAAAATAACAAAGCCCAAATCCAGTTGCCTCAGTTCTTGTGAGTGATCCGCCAAATGAAATGCCCTTGCCAGTTAGAACGCCTGTGACATCTTTAGTTAGTTTTTTATACATTCCATACATATAACCAATCTCTCTTGCGCCAACACCTATATCACCGGCAGGTACATCTGTGTTAGGGCCGATAACTTGGTATAATTCTTGCATAAATGATTGACAGAATCTCATCACTTCAGCGTCACTTTTTCCTTTTGGATTGAAATCAGATCCGCCTTTTCCACCGCCCATAGGAAGACCTGTGAGAGAGTTTTTGAAAATTTGTTCAAAGCCTAGGAATTTTAGAATAGATAAGTTAACAGATGGGTCGAGTCTAAGCCCACCTTTGTATGGACCTATAGCGCTATTAAATTGCACTCTATAGCCGTTATTTACTTGTATTTTACCATTGTCATCTACCCAAGGTACTCTAAACATCACAACCCTTTCAGGAACAACTATTCTTTCTAAAATCGCATATTTTTCGATATCTGGATCACTGCCAACGATATAGTCCATAGAATCTAAAAATTCTTCTACAGCATTGATAAATTCTTTTTGTTCAGCACATTTTTCTTTGACATTTACGAGGATTTTGTTTAAGTATTCATTTTTGTACATTGTTCATTTCTCCTTCTATATTTTATATTTTATTTAATGTATTAATCTAAGACGAATTACACCTTTTATTTTTTTGATTTCATCAAGTTTTTCTTTATTCATTCTACCGGATACATCGAGAATTGTATAAGCATAATTTCCTTTAGATTTATTACTTAAGTTTTCAATATTTAATCCGATACTTGATAATACTTTTGTCACACTTGAGATGACATCAGGAATATTATCATTTAAAATGCAAAGTCTAAAGTCTCCCGCTCTTGGAGATGATACGCTTGGAAAATTAACACTATTTTTAATGTTTCCGTTTTCGATATAGTCCATCAGTTCGAGAGCGGCCATTATAGCACAATTATCTTCTGACTCGAGTGTAGAAGCACCAAGGTGTGGGATAGTGACAACTCCCTTATATCCGACGATTTCATTTGTCGGAAAATCAGTGACATATCTTGAAACTTTGCCACTATCAAGTGCTTCTTTCAAGTCGCTGAAATCGACAAGTTCAGCACGTGAGAAATTAAGAATCTTAACTCCATCCTTCATATGTGATATTGTTTCTTTATTGATAATGCCTTTGGTATCTTGCGTATATGGAATATGAAGTGTGATATAGTCTGATACTTTATATATTTCATCATTACCTGATGCATGTCTTATATGGTGATTTAATTTCCAAGCATTTTCAACTGAGATGAATGGATCATATCCGATGACATCCATATCTAAGTGAATTGCCGTGTTCGCAACCATTCCGCCAATCGCACCAAGACCGATTATGCCTAGTGTTTTGCCTTTGATTTCTGATCCAGCAAATTTATTTTTACCTTTCTCAACAAGGGGTGCAATATCACCTTTTAGAGTGTTAATCCACATTGAACCATCTATAATATCTCTTGAGGCTAACATAAGACCACAGATGACTAATTCTTTAACACCATTGGCATTAGCGCCTGGGGTGTTAAATACAACAATGCCTTCTTTGCTGCATCTATCTACTGGAATATTGTTTACTCCAGCACCCGCTCTTGCGATAGCGAGAAGTTCTTTATTAAATGCCATTTCATGCATAGCTTCTGATCTTACAAGAATTCCATCTGGATTTTCTTCTTCATTTGATATGGCATAATTATTTGTGAATTTTTCAAGTCCAACATTAGAAATTTTGTTTAGTGTTTTTATTTTTATCATAGTGCTACCCTTTTGGATTATCTTTAGCGAAATCCTTCATAAAATTAATTAATTTTTCAACACCTTCTACCGGCATTGAATTATAGATAGAGGCTCTCATACCGCCTACTGATCTATGACCTTTAAGACTTTTTAGTCCGTTATTTTCTGCTTCTTGTGCGAATTTTTTATCTAAATCAGGATTTCCAGTAACGAATGTCACATTCATCATCGATCTAGATTCTCTCTTTACTGGGGTAATATAATAATCTTGACTATCGAGATAATCATATAATAATTTAGCTTTATAAGAATTGATTTCTTTCATTCTTTCAAGGCCACCAATAGATAAAAGCCATTTGTATACTAGACCAGCCACATAGATTGTGTAGCATGGTGGAGTATTGTACATAGAATTATTTTCAGCCATTACCTGCCAATCAAGCATCGTAGGCATTTTTTCTTCTTGATATCCAAGTAAGTCTTCTCTTACAATGACAAGTGTCATACCTGCAGGTGCCATATTTTTTTGTGCTCCAGCATAGATGACACCAAATTTTGATACATCTATAGGTTCCGATAATATGCATGATGACATATCAGCAACTATTGGTACATCTCCGGCATCAGGAATATATGGGAATTTTGTGCCATAGATGGTGTTGTTAAAACAGATGTGAAGATAAGAAGCATCTTGATCAATATCAAATTTTTCAACATATGGAACATAGGCAAAATTATCGTCCTTGCTTGATGCGATTGCTTCTGCATTATATCCCATTTTAAGAGCTTCTTTATAAGCTTTAGTTGAGAATTGACCAGATAAAATATATAAAGCTTTTTTAGATTCACACCTATTTATTAAGTTTAGAGGTACTGATGCAAACTGTGTGGACGCACCACCTTGAAGAAACAATACCTTGTAGTTAGAAGGTATACTCATTAGTTTTCTTAAGTCAGCTTCTGCTTCATTTATGATAGCTTCATAATCTTTTCCTCGGTGGCTCATTTCCATTACGGACATGCCAGTATCCTTATATGATACTAGTTCGCTTGCCGCTTTTTCTAAAACTGGGAGAGGAAGCATTGAAGGTCCCGCAGAGAAATTAAAAATTCTGTCCATTAGTTTACACTCCATTTTTTTAAAATAAATAGCTTAATCGATAAGCAGTTTATTTTTTAGTATAATATTTTACACAAAAATGTTGGTTTGTCATTACATTTATTAAAAATAAATGAAAAAATAAAAAAACCATCTTTGAATAAAATGCTTAGAAATGGTTATTTTGATAATTTATTATTCATCTACTAATTCTCTTTTTAATTATAATTTTTCTACCATTCCAATAATAATTCTTTGAAATAATATGATAGATTCTTTCTAGTAAATACAAATCTTTCTATAAGCATTTGGTTTAAGATATCAATATCAAAAGAATCTTCTTAAATCACTATTGTTGTATATCATTGTTAATTCAGCACCTTTAATCTTGTTTTATAATATTATCAACAATTTTCTATTTTTTTATTTTTGTTTTATTTACAGGTATAAATTTAGACGAACAATTAACTAACATAACATATTTTAATAAATAAAACACAATGGTGACCAATCATCATTGTGTTTTATTATAATTTAACTATTTATATATCTCTTTAAGAATTCTTTTGTACGTTCATTTTTAGGATTAGTAAAGAATTCTTCTGTAGGTGAATCTTCTAGAATAACACCATCATTCATAAATACTACTCTAGTAGATACATCTCTTGCGAACTGCATCTCGTGTGTAACAATAACCATTGTCATGCCAGTATCTTTAACTTGTTTGATGACATTTAATACTTCACCTACCATTTCTGGATCTAGTGCAGAGGTCGGTTCATCAAAAAGCATAATTTCTGGGTTCATAGATAAGGCTCTTGCGATTGCGACACGTTGTTTTTGTCCACCTGATAAGCTTCTTACATCTTTATATGCAAAATCTTTCATGCCAACTCTCTCAAGTTCTTTTAAGGCAATTTCCTCTGCATCTTTTTTGTTTCTTTTTAGTACTTTAATTTGTCCAACAGTGCAATTTTGAATGACATTCATATTATTGAATAGATTAAAAGATTGAAAAACCATCCCTATTCTACTTCTTAAAGTATTGACATTTATATCTCTAATATTTTGATCATTAAAGATAATATCTCCTGATGTAGGCTGCTCCAAGAGGTTTACACATCTAAGCATTGTCGATTTACCAGAACCTGATGAACCAATAACACAGACACATTCGCCTTTTTGAACATCAAAATTTATGTCTTTTAATACTTCACTTTTTCCGAAATCTTTTTTAAGATTTCTAATTGATAATATCATATACCACCTAATTTGAACTTGCGATTTCTTTTATTGGACTTCCTACTCTTCTTTCTATCGCTTTTAATATATATGAAGATGTAAGTGTTAATACTAAATAGATTACGGCTGCGATACTCATCGCTTCTACTACTTTGAAGTATTTGTTTCCAGCCATCAGACAGGCATTATATACTTCGATTACACCTATAACATTTAATACAGATGTATCTTTGATATTTACGATGAATTCATTGCCTATTGCGGCCATAGAGTTTTTAATAGCTTGAGGATAGATTACAAAAAGCATTGTTTGAAAGCTTCCCATTCCCACACTTCTTGCAGCTTCATACTGACCATTATCGACGGATTCAATACCACCTCTTAGTACTTCTGTGAGGTAAGCTGTAGTGTTTACAGAGACTGTAAATAATCCAGATGCAAGAGGGTCCCAGTTAATACCCATTAATTTAAATGAATAATAGAATATTAGGGCTTGAACCATCATTGGTGTTCCTCTTATGACGGTTACATAAGCATTTACAAATACTCTTAAAATTCTACATACAACACCGGCATCTTTTTTCGTTTTAATGTATGAAAAAAGACATGCGATGATAAAGCCTACAACTGTACCTACTAAAGATAAGAGGAGAGTAATTCCTATACCTCTTAAGATTTGTAGGGAATATTCTCCAACTATTCTTCCGATCCAGCCGAAAAATGATGCATAAAACATTTATATACTATTCTTGAGGGCTGTTTTCTACAGCTTGAGCCATCAAGTTCTCTCTTTCTTGACTAGTGATTTTAGCTAAAGCTTGGTTAATTTTTGTTTCTAAATTGTTATCAACTTTTCTAACACCAATTGATACAATAACATCGGTTGGATCAACCTCAAATGCATCAGTAAGCTTAATCCACTTTAGTTCTGGGTTATTTGTGCAAACACCAAGAGCAACTGGTTTTTCAACAACAGTAACGTCAGTATCACCAAGTAAGATACCAGATACGATTAGTGGAACTGTAGCAAGAGGAGTCATTGCAGTTGTACCAGCAGCTTCTGCGAGTTGATCTGCAAGATCAGCAAATACAGTACCTTTTTGTCCTACGATATTAGCACCTCTAAAATCAGTAAAGCGAGAAGCATTTGCGAATGGTCCATCAGCTTTAACAATTACAACGTGTTCACTTGCATAATATGGTTCAGTGAAATCAATTGATTCTTTTCTTTCTTCTGTTGGACTCATACCAGCGATGATTGCGTCGATATCACCTGATTCAAGAGCTGGGATTAAACCTTCCCATGCAATCTTTTTAACAACTAGTGTATATCCGAGGTCAGCCGCGATTTTTCTTGCCATTTGGATATCATATCCTTCTGCATAAAGACCACTTTGACCATAGATTGGAACGTTTGTGTTAGTGGCAGTTGTTTCAGTCCAGTTAAATGGAGCATAGTCACATTCAAGACCGATTACAATTTCACCCTTGCTTTCGTCGAATTTAGCGCCTCCACATGCAACTAAACTAACAACTAGTGCGAATACTAAAATTAAACTTAATAATGCTTTCTTCATAATTTTCTTTTTCTCCTTTTTTTGCTTATTAACAAAAAATAAAAGCGCCTTACGAAGACGCTTTAACTCAAAGTAAATAATTAAGATGAATAATAGCGCCTCTACTACTGTAGGAGTGTTATAGATATTCTCATATAACCCCACGGAAACATTATGCCTAATATTAACCGTTCGGCGATGATTGCCTTTCCTCATAAGATCATAGAATGCCTTCTTCCTTAGAGTACTAATCTACATCGCTACCTCTATTTTTTATTAAGTTTTGTCAGTTTTTCTGACTTATGTATCATAGTTTACCATAAATTTTTCTTTTGGCAATATCTTTTTTTAAAGTTTTTTCATGTAAACGTTTTCAATTATTTATCTCTTTAATAAAGAAAAAATTTTGGAACATAAAATGAATAATCTTACGGAAATACGTAAGATTATTCATAATTATTCGCTTTTTGCGATATTCTTCTTTTCTTTTTTAAATAGATAATATGCGAATAAAATTGTGATTATTGCACTCACTGGGATTAAAACTGTCTTGCCTACTCCTGTAAAGATTTGAAGTACTATAGTTAGTATAAATGGAATTGGTACAAGCTTTAAATCTTTTAGGAAATATTTATATGCAAGTGCACCAAAGAGAGCTGTGAATGCAGTTAAGAATGCAGGAGATAAATTCTCTGATTCTAAGATTGGAGTGAGTGGCTGAATAAGAATTACACCTATTCCTATTACTAGAGTTGTGACAATTGTACTTGTGGCAACAGAAACAGTTGAAACAATTTCTCCTTCTTTACTTCCATGTTTTACATTTAACATATCTCTTGCGTTAACTGCACATGGTACTTTTAAGTTTACTAAGTTTCCTGTAAAAAATGCAAGATATGTACCAGTTGTACCAAGAAGTGGTGCATAAGTTATTACTTCTATAAAACCTCCTATTATAAAGATGATGAGAGGAATAAAACTCGCAACTATCACTAAAAAGTCTGGAAATACACCAAGTACTATCGATATTATTGTTGGGACTAAGACAATTAAAATAATCGCAGCACCTAAGAAGATTCTTCCGAATGTATGATTCTTATCATTATAATCTTTAATCTTTTTATCTTTCATGTCCTTTCCTCCTACCCAAATATTACCGCGGATGCCATACCTATTATCATCGATAATCCTAAAGAGAAATTACCGAGCCATTTCCATTTAAGTTTCTTTTCTAAAAGATCAAATAAAGCCATCGAGAGAAATGAAACAACTATTACTATTAGGGGGACATATGAATTGATTGGTGTTTCTGCATTGATATATTTTAGTTTAGCAATATCTTCTGCAAGAAATGAACAAATCATCGCAATAAAAGCAGCGTTGAATAGAATCGGCCCAAATGATTTCTTTTCTTTTGTTTCTTTTGGCTGATCAGATGATTCGTTATCATTATTGTTTTCTTCTCTTGCCTTTGCTAATATTTTTTTGTCATATGCTTTAAAACCAAAAAGACAGAATAAAGGACCAGAGAGTATTCCAAGTGTCATAACAAAAGCGATTGTGGCGAATTCTATTTTTGTCATAGTTGCCATAGTAATATCACTATAAGCCGCACTTACAGCTGCGCCTTCATAATGAAGTGCACCAATTACAGATAATCTTATCCAAGGAAGTGGTATTCCAAGAATTCCTGATAAAGCAATTACTCCAATTAAAATGCTTATAGATGGGATAAGAGTGAATAATATACTTGTGATAATTGTTTTTTTTATATAACTCTTATCCATTCCAATCTCTTTAGCATCTTTATAAGATTTGAAGATAAATATTATAGAGCCAGCAAGCACAAATAATACCACAATAGATGCCATCAAGTACATCCATGGACTATTCGCAAGCTCAAATGTCATTTTCTCATCCATTTTTGTTTTCTCCTATACTTTTGATAATAAATCTAGGTAAAATTCTAAGCATTTCTTTAATGTTTCTATTTTGATTGCTTCATTAGTTCCATGGATTCCTTTTCTTTCAATGTTTTCGATTTTTATCGGTGTGAATCTAATGATGCAATCACTTATTTCATTGTAATGTCTAGCATCTGTACCACCAATCATAATAAATGGTGATACGATAGAGCCAGGATAGACATCTTTGATTGTTTCTTTAATAAGATTATATCCCTCAGTATTGATTTCACATTCTTTATACATTTTCGATTCATTCAGTACTTCAATTTTGATTCGATCGTTTTTGATTGTCTTTTTGATGTGAGATATTATTTCTTCTTTACTGTTGAATGGAGCTTGTCTAACATTGATATTAGCTTCAACATGTGAAGGAATCACATTGGTTTGATTGCCTCCGTTTATCACTGTAAAGGCAAATGTTGAAGAAACTAGTGCTTTAGTATCACCACCAAGAAGCATAAATACTCGTTTTAAAAGCCCCTTAAAAAGCCATAGATTTGCGAATATCATTTTATAGATAAATGATGAATGACGTCCAAGTTTATTTAAGAGTTCTTTTGTAGTCATACAAAATTGTGGTTTCATAGGGTGCTTATCAAGTCTTTCAAGAGCGCGAGATAATTCGATGATTGGTCCATTCTTTTTTGGCGAAGATGAATGACCACCTGATGTATCTAATGATAGTTTCACATCGAACATTCCTTTTTCAGCTGTGCCAAGAAGTGCTGTATAATCTTTAACACCAGGAAAAGCATTTTTGATAACGCCTCCGCCTTCATCAAATACTAACATCGGTCTAACACCATCATTCTTTAGAATTTCTAATATTTCATATTGTGATGTTCCATATATTTCTTCATCAGCGCCAAAACACAGATATAGATCTCTTTTTGGTTTATAGTCAAATTTAAGATTTTCTTCTAAAGCACGCAGAGCGGATGCGAATGTACATTTAGTATCGAGTGCACCTCTTCCATATACTTTTCCATCAACTATTTCGCCAAGGAAAGGATCATTATCCCAACCATGTGTTGCCTCAACTACATCATAATGGGCAAGAAGGACAACAGATTCATTTGATTCACTACCTTTTACTTTGATATAGATACCACGATTTTTGAGTATCCTAGTTTCACATTTTGAAAAGATGAGTGGATATCTAGTTTTTACATCTTCTATGAGTTTTTCAAATTCTTCTTTATCTTCTTTTTCTTTTTCGATATAAGAAACAGTCTTACATTTGATAAATAGTTTCAAATCTTCAACTATTTTATCATCGATTTCTTTTTCTTTATAATCTGTTTTATATATTTCTTTGTCGATAAAAAGAAATGTCCTGATAAGGATTATAATTAGTAATAATAGAAAAAGACCTAATAGTATATAGAGTACGTATTTCATGAAATAGTCTCCTTTCTTTTATATAAAATATTTAATAGATATTATAGAAGAAAATTGATTTTTCTTCCATATAAATAAGAAAGGGGCTGTTAAGAAACTAACAATTTCTTAATTACCCTTTTTCTATATATTTTGTGAAATAACAACTACGTTGTTAAGAAACTAATCAAAAATTACCTAATTTAGGCATTTTTTAATTAACTTTTTTTCTTAACAATTA
>JAGCYY010000033.1 GCA_017960565.1 bacterium
TAAGCAACGTTCACATAAAGGATGTTCTTTAGCATATCTATCACGGATTCTTTTCCAAGCACGACCATACTTTTTATTATGATCAGATGAACGAGAATAACGATTGTATTCTTTTGCAACAAGTCCATTATGCTCTTCGCAGTAACTACCTTCGGTAAGATTAGGACATCCTGGATATTTACATGGTTTTAATGGTTTATGTGGCATATCCATTTCCTCCTTTTACTGCAATAAAAAAAGTCCACAGGATTGCTCCAAATGGACTATTATTCTTCTATAGCTTTCGCCAATTATATCATATCACACTCTTGACAAAATCACTATGGTTCAGCGTGGCTCACAATGGCTCAAGTTTTATTTTCTTAATGCTAATTTAACATCAGCAATCTTTCCTTTAAAAATAGTCATGGTTCCACTTTCACCATTCTTTAATACAATTAAATATGCATCACAAACCATTATATTATTACCATATTGTTTTCTAATATCAGTAGTCGCTAGCTCAAACGTTTCTACTTGGCTTGGTTCTAATACAATATCATCTTCGCCAACAATCCAAAGAACTACTTTACCATTTTCAACAGAAAACTGTCTAGCACCTCTTTTTAAGTGTGTAATGCTTCCTTCAACCCAACCTGCTAAATCTTTAGAATTAGCTCTTTTTAATTTTGCAAAAAATCCCATTATTATATTTCTCCTTTTTATGGTTTTTTCTTTAATTATACCCCCCCCGAAAAGTCAAGAGATATGCAAAATTTTCACCATTTCAATAGCCCTTTCATGCTTTCTTTTTACTGATTCAATCGAACAAAATATCTTCACACATATTTCATCACAAGTTAACCAATCTATATATCGGTATGTAAGCAACATTTGAAGTTCTTCATCCTTTACAGTATTGATTGATCTTTCAATTTCCATCTTTACAGTTTCAAGTTTCTTCTCTAATTCTTCAAGTTCTTCTTCAGCTTCAATCTCTTTGAAAACCCAACGAACGAAATATGCATCATTTGAAGGTGTATGATCTACTCTTGGAATTGTAAAGTCTAGTCCTGGTGGAGATGATGCTCTTTCTTGACAAAACTTAATATACCGTTTTTTCTTTTCTATCTTTTCCAAGATATTATGATATCTACATAAATAAGTCTTCTTATCCATATCCTACACCTCCGCTTTTACTGCTTTTAATAATGCATTTTGTCTTGTTGCCTTTCCGTGAATTACATCAAGTACATCTTCATCGATAGTTCCTTTTGAAATAATGTGAATCACTATTACACTTTCTGCTTTTTGACCTTGCCTGTATAATCTCGCATTGGTTTGCTCATAGAGTTCCAAACTCCAAGTTAAGCCAAACCATACGATTACATTTCCACCACTTTGAAGATTAAGACCGTGTCCAGCTGATGCAGGATGAATTAAACCAACATTAAGTTTTCCTTCATTCCATTTTCTAATTGCATCATCTTTATCAAGGCAACCGTAATTAACACCAAGTGAATCTAATCTTTCTTTGATTCTTTCCAAATCATGTTTGAACCAATAAGCCACTAACATTGGTTTTCCATTCGATGCTTCAATTAAATCTTCTAAAGCATCTAGTTTTGCCTCGTGGATTTTAAATGTTGATCCATTATCTGTGTATAAAGCACCATTAGAAACTTGAAGTAATTTATTAGTTAACACAGCTGCATTTGCTACAGTTATCTCTTCATCTTTGTCTTTTAGTTCTTGGATGAAATCATCTTGAAGATTCCTATAAACATCTATTGCATTATCTGGCAAATCAACTTCATGATTTCGATAGATTAGCTTTGGCATCTTAAGATAATCTTCTGCTTTCATTGACATCGTAATATCAGAAATCTTGTGATATATAACTTTGTCAGCACCGGGAATTAGCTTATACGAATACACAATTTCGCCATTCCTTTTATCAGGGATAAAGTACTTATTGCGATAATGAGTTATAAATCTTTCAAGTCTTACCCCATAATCAAGCAATTTGAATTCAGCCCATAAATCCATGAGTCCATTTCCTGAAGGTGTACCAGTTAGACCTACTATTCTTTTGGCTAAAGGTCTTACTTTAAGTAAACTTTTAAATCTTACTGATTTTCCATTCTTGAAACTTGATAATTCATCAATAACAATCATGTCATAATCGAACTTATAACCACTTTTATCGATTAGCCACTGAACATTCTCACGGTTGATAATGTAGATGTCAGCTTTTTCATCAAGTGCCTTTTTCCTTTGTGCTTCAGTTCCAACTACAACCGAGTATTTAAGAAAATTCAAATGTTCCCATTTTTCAATTTCGCTAGGCCATGTAAACTTAGCAACTCTTAAAGGAGCAATAACCAAAACCTTATGAACATCAAATGAATCAAAGAGTAAATCAAATAATGCAGATAAAGTTATAACTGTTTTGCCTAAACCCATTGAAAGAAAGACTGCACTTGCTTGTTTTTCTTCAATAAAATTAGTTGCATATTTTTGATAATCATAAGGTTCGTATTTCATCAATTATTCCTCCTATTTGTTCTCCATCGTCAAGGACATAAACCCTAAAGCCCATCTTCCTTAACATCTCATGTCTTTTGACTTGTAGTTTTCTTGGTTTCTTACCTTTAGCTTTGACTTCGACAAATGCCATATGACCAATTGCTATAAGGATCAATCTATCAGGCATCCCATCAAATCCAGGACTTACAAACTTCAAGGCAATACCACCATTCTTTTTCACTTCTTTACAAAGCTTCTGCTCAATCTTTTTCTCTTCCATAACAACCTCCAATGACATGGTCTACTTAGTCGATATACAACTTTTTCTATATAGGTTTTTTTGGCTATTTTTTGCTATATGCAATAGTTTGTATTTAGACTATGTAGACTATGTCATTTTGGCTATTTTCCTTACTACGTAAGGAACTCCTCAAAGTCAGTCACAGTCGAATCAATAAGCTTAAGTCCTTTGATGTACTTGATTCTTTTTTTGACTTCCTTCTTGAATCCATTTTTTTCTAAGGCTGTATAAAAGTCACTTGTGCTTCTTGGATACTCACCAATACTAGAACAGTAAGCTCGATATGAAGAATAAAGTTGACTTGATGAAACTTCATAACCTTTACCAACTTCGCAGCAGTCTTCAATGAAATGGTTAAACCAGTTAGATTGTTCCTTATACTCTCTAATGGCATCAGTTACTACCTTTGGTTCTGCTATTCTAAACTTTGAATCGATGACCTTCTTTGCACCTTCAATAAGCCATGAAAGGATATACTCTCCCGCATTTTCATAAAGGTAATCGGCATAGTTTTTGATGTCATCTTTGCCTGTAAGTTTTCTTGTATATGGGATAACAATTAAACGTCTCCAAATACCATCATCGCTTCCTGATATTCTTGGAAGGTGGTTAGTATAAAGAACTAGCATATGGGTAGGTGTGAAATAGAAAGGGTCTTTGTACTTCTTTTCTGCCATTACCTCATCAGTCGAACATAGTTGTTTTATCATCGACTCATTTAGCCTTGCTCCTTCTTGAGATTCACTAGCAATAAGAAGTCTTCTTCCTGCCATTTCTGCCATTTCAGGCTTTACATTTCGCCTTACGCTCGTAGTTAGAGCATCAGCTGATAATTTACCCGAGTAGTTTCCTAAAACGCGGAATATGGCATTCCAAAAGGTCGACTTACCATTTCCACCATCGCCATAAGCAATTATCATGGCTTCAATAAAAACTTTACCTATTACTGCAAGTCCACATATTTTTTGAACATAATCAATAAGCTCAGCATCGCCATAGATCTTATCCAAGCAATCAAGCCATATATCCTTACCTTTATTACCTGGTGATACCGTAGTAATCTTAGTAATAAAATCTTCAGCTTTATGCTCGCTAAAACCACCTAGTCCTTTTCTTAAGTCAAAAGTGCCACTAGGCGTATTTAAAAGATATGGATTCTTATTAAGTTCGCTTGGCATAATTTCAACAATAGGTCTAACTTCCTTTAATGTCGCTGATATGTACTTACTATCCCTACGCTTATAAACGAACTTTAGATATTGCTTATTAGTTTCTAGTTCTTGAACATCATTAAATAGATCCTTGCTGATTTTATCTTGAAGGTTCTCACCCTTTTGAAGAGTGGCAATTACATCAAAAACGCCACCATTCTCAAGTTTTTTATTTAAATTTGCAATTTTAGTTAGTGCTTCTTTTAATTGCTTATCAGTTAATTTTTGAACTAGTCTTTGTGCCTTTTCTTCTGACTCTTGCCAGTAACCATTTGTGTAGACTAAGAACTTAGTTGATGGAGAGTAACGAAGACATGACTCATATGTATTTTTAAGAACAGTAGCTTGTCCTAAATCGGTAAAATCATCAGGACGATATGATTTATCATCGTTGTACTTTTCCGGTGTTACATAGTTTGGATTTTTAAGAACAGTATTTCTATAGAAATTTAAGGCACTGCCCCAAATCATCTTTAATTCATTATCTTCAACTGGTGGATTACATCTTTCTTCATTTGCTTTAACAAACGAATTATATGTTTCATCGCCTTCACCAAAACGAACTAAAAGCCTTGAAGCTAACCTCGAAAGATATGTATTTCTACCGCCCTCTTCAATAACTATTTCACTATTCATTTTGGCAAACTTATCTTCATCTAGAAATTCAAGGATATTCATATCACCATCAATCCACTCTACTTGTGGTTCACTAGTACCATAAAAGAACCTTGCTGCATCTTTAGCACCAAAGTCGAAGAAAGGATAAATTGATAATATCTTCTCTTTTAATTTCCTATATTCTTCATAATTCCTAATAGGTTCAATTGGAAAGAAAATGTGGAATTTAGGGCGAGCCTTCTTTCCTTGCTTTTCTTTCATGTTGTTTCTTGAATAATGCACTGCAAAAGAAACACCTGGTAGCATCTCTTTGATTGCTTTAATATCAACCCACTTGCTTTCATCTTCAGTATGAGTGTTATCACAATCAAGTGCTAAAGTATCAGCAATAATAAAATCAGCATTGGATCTATGAAAGCTTTTATATTTAGCACATACATAGTCTTTCTCTACTGCTTTTTTAAGTGAATCAACATCAACCACTTTTATCTCATGGGGATAATAAGAGTTAGTTTCTTTTTGAAGTACATCAGATATATAAAAATGCATATATTAAATCCTCCGTATTAATCTTTTTTGTAGAAGCTACATTCATAACCATCGGCATTAAGAATTAAGCCATTAGCCCATGAAGGAACCTCACTCATTTTCTTAGACACGTCTTCGACCTTTAAATCGAGTGGTGCATCTATTACCACTTCATCATGAATATGCATAACTATCGGTAGATCTAGATTCTTCATCGCATACACAAGTAAATCTCTAGCTGTTGCTTGAACGATGTTTTCTACAAACTTTGGTCCGTAAGATTCTAATCGTTCCCATTTCTTTGCTTGAGATAAACCCATATAAGTGATTTGCCCATCAACAACTTTTGGCATTGAGTAAGCAAGTCTTCTTCCACTTGGAAGAGTGATGAAAAGAGTCCCACCAAGATATGCAAATTCTAAATTCTTAAACTTAACTGTTGTTTTATTTTCAATAGCCTTGATGACTGCTTTATCAACATCCCACCAAAACTTAGTAATATTTGGATTTGCTACTCTCCATGATTCAACAAGTGGCTTTAATTCATCTTCTTTAAGACCCATCTCAATTGCACCCATAGCTTTAAGTGCACCAACTGATCCGCCATAACCAAGTGCAAGTTCTGCAATCTTTCCTTTAGGTCTTAGTTCACCATTGATCCCGTGCTTTACTACAGGAACATGGAACATTTGTGATGCAGATGCACAATATATGTCTTCACCATTTTTGAAAGCATTTAATCGCCACGTCTCTCCTGCATACCAAGCAATAACACGTGCTTCAATAGCAGAGAAATCAGATACGATAAACTTATGACCAATTGATGGAATAAAGGCAGTACGAATTAACTGCGATAATGTATCAGGCACATCTTCATATAAAACTTCCACTGCTTCTAAGTTGCCACTGCGTACCAATGACCTAGCTTCAGCTAAATCTTTGAGATGGTTTTGTGGTAAGTTTTGCAGCTGCACTATCTTTGAAGAGAACCTTCCTGTACGATTAGCTCCATAAAACATAAACATTCCATGGACCTTGCCATCACTGCATCTAGCACTTTTCATTGCAAGATATTTTTTAATTGAAGATTTGGATACTTGTTGGCGTAGCAATAATACTTGTTGCACCACTTTGTCATCAGCATAACCTATAAGGTTAGCTACCTCTTTTTTGCCTAAAGTTTCAACCTCGACATCATTTTCAAAGAGCCAACTTTTAAGCTGTGCCACAGAGTTAGGATTATCTAATTTAGTTAGGTTTTGAAGGGTTTTTATATTGAAATCCCTAGTTTTTTCATCAAAGTCGATGGCATTATCAACTAGAGTTTCATCTACTAAAACACCCCTATCATTTATAGTTTCTGATAGGTGATATTCATCCCAAACAAAATCCGGAACAGGATACTTACTAATACGTTCTTGAATAGCCATTTCAGTTTCAACATCACGGATATTGTATTTCTTGAATAACTCCCACTTTTCTTTATCGTGGTAGTAATAGTTACGAGTCCTATATCCATTCTTGCTTGTTGGTCTACAAGGAACACAAAAGTACTTAATTAGATCCTTACCTTCATTTAGTTTTTGCTTATCAAGTCTTAATATTTCACCTACTTGTTTTAATGAAAAAGCGAGTCCTAAATAAGCACTCCAAGTCATAGTGCATCTCCAAGAATCAGGCGATAGATATTTCCCTTTTTCTATTCCAAGATGTCTTGATAAACACACTCTTTCAAATGTTGAATTATATGCGTACTTTATTACATCATCGCTTTTAATGGCATCAACCAGGAATCCTGGAAGTGGCTCACCTTGTGCTAGGTCAACCACCTCCACTTTTCCGTTGTTTATTGCATAAGATAACAGCAATATTTCAAAATCGTTGGATTCGGCATACTTGTATACGCCACACTTGTTTAAGTCTGTACTTGAGTAGGTTTCAATATCAAGATGTAATGACTTAATCAAGGAATCCATCATCATCGCCACCAAAATCACTCTCAGGTGTAGACTTAGTTCCTAAAGGTTCGCCATCAGCTATCTTTTGAAGATTGTTAAGTCCTACTGCGATACCACGTGCTCCATTGTTGTTGTAAGCATAGAAAGTGATTGATGCACGACCATAAACACCACTATAGACTTCGCTATGATCTAAGATTGGATTGCAATCTACATCAACGATTCCAGGTGCGGTTGCAGAGTTTGCATTGACGAAATATGCATTTTTATATGCTTCATCATCAGGACGTTCTACATCACCATCACGAAGAGGTGTGTGAATAGCAGCAAGTGCAGGAACACTTTTTGCATTACCTTTAAGCTTTGATTCGCCTTCTTGGTAAGCTGCATTAATAGCATTCTTAATTTTTTCGATTGTTTGAACATCATCTTTAGGGATGATTAAGCTAACTGAATATTTAGGTGTAGCACCTTCGTTAGCAGCTTTTGGAGTCCATACATTTGCATAGCTCCATCTAGTTTTTTTACCTGTAATTACCTTTGTTGGATTTATAATTTTACTCATTGTTATTGTCTCCTTTTTCATTTAAATCTTTAAAATCTAATTCAGCTGTTGTGACTTCAGGTCTTTTATCTTCATCACGTTTTGCTAGGGTTAGTTTTCCCTTTGGTTTGAAGATGTAAGAATTTAATAATTCTTCGAACTTCTTTTTTCCGATTAACGACTGCATGGATGTAACGCTTAATACTTTTTCCTCATAAGGATTAAATCCTGCGTCTTTTACTACTTTTGCAACTTCATCTTCATCAGTCCACTTACGATTGCTTCTACCTTCAACGAGCTTATAGTGTTCGTACTTGTGACCTTTGATAGCTTCTGATAAAGCAAAGTCTTTTACTGTGTTTAACCACTCGGTTATATCTTCTGCTTGATCCAAAATCTCTTCTATTTCCTCGTCATTTAATAGAAACGGTGGTTGAAACTCTTTCTTTGCAACATCGAGATTCTTATCTCTTAATGCCTTACATATTGGCTTGGCTTTACAAAATTTACAGTGCTTGCCTGGATGGAATTCTTCACTACCTTCCTTGATTTTTCTAATTGCATCTTTAAGGATTGTATCGGACCACTTATATAGGTCATCTTTAGAAATGCTCCACTCGGATACGTTAGATAATCTTGGTTGATAGATACACAATTTGATGTTGTTGATGTCATATAGATGGCCGAATGTTTCGATAAGGCAAAGAGCATAAATTTTTAGTTGAACATTATCTGTAGCATCAATTTTTACGCCCATACCATACTTCAAATCAACTATCGTTAAGTCGCCATCAGCTAAGACTGCAAAGTCACAAGTGCCAAATAGTCCTTCACCATATCTATCGGTAGATACTTGTTGTTCCACCATTGTTACGACATCCTTTGTCTTCTCTTTGGCTTCAGCTACTTTTTCATTACAGTAAGATACATAACCTGCGATATGATCTTCCATTTCTTTGTTGTACCAAGTTAAGTCACTGGTGTTTATTTCAACTTTTTCACCAAGACTGTTTAATAGTCTTACTGAAGCTAACTCATGTGCATCAGTTCCTTCACTTGAGAATAAAGAAATCTTTTCAGGGATACCTTTACTTGCTTTAGCACTTCCAGGACAAGCGATGAGTCTTGCCCCAGAAGATGGGCTAAACAAATCCGAATGACTAGTTGGACTCGCCATCACCAATCACCTCGGCTTGAAGATATAAATCTTCATAGTCTTCTTCTTTAACTTCAGATAATTTATTAGCACCGAAGCTCTTAAGTAACGCTTTTACTTCAGCTGTATAGCCATCACGACTTTTAGCTGCAAGCAATGTTCTAACTTCTTCTAAAGTTAATTTTTTCTTTTCTTCTTTAGGACTTTCTTCCTCCGTTGGCTTAGAAGAAAATAAAGAATGTAAGTCATCTACTAAAGAAATAATCTTTGTAGCAGATTCTCTTAACTCTTTTAGAGTTAAATCAAGTTCACTCATCTTGCCCATGATTTACCTCTCTTGTTTTGATTTTTAAGTGAATCAATCATCACTTTCTTGGCTAACGATCTCGCTACAACGGAAATTGAGATAAGAGTTGCGACTAGCTCATCCTCTAGTCTTGGCTCTCTTTTGCGGTAACCATTTTTGTAATTGTGTTGCTTTTTCATGGTTCTTACCTCCTGAATTTATTTGAAGGATTATTTGCAACTCTTCTTCCTTCAGGAGTTAAGGGACACTTCTAAGGCAATCTATAACCTTTATCACAAAAATTTTTTTATTTTTTCTTTCAATCTTTTGATTTTCTTTACGATGTTAGGTTGACTGACACCTTGAATCTTGGCTATTTCAACAGTAGATTTGTTTTCAACTAGCATTTCCCATATCTTTCTATAATCTGGTTTCAATTCGGACAAAGCTTGTTCTAATGCATTATGCAAAACGATGTTTGCATCATCTTCATCCATGTCTTCTTCATAACTAAATTGATAATAATTATCTTTAGTTATAAGATGCCCATGTTCATCTAGTTCAAGTTCATATAAATCATGGAGTTCATCAAGCGATACCATCATTTGTCTATGGCGTTGTTCTTCTTTTTTATCACGCCAATATGGACGCATATAAAGAAGGAACATTTCTCTATCCAAATAGATATAAGTATTGTTTTCTAAATCGTATGCGTACACACGATTCTTGCTTGGATGGTACCAATCAATTTGAAAATCCATGATGTATTGGAACTTCTCTAACTTTTCTTCATAGTTTGGATCATTCTTATCTGCATCAAATACAAACTTATCAACTACGTCTTCTACCCATGTCTCAGGGTGTGTTTTAGCCTCTTTAGTAAGGTAGGCCATCCTTTTTTCGTTTTTACAAAAATTTGTCATGTTTTTTACCTCGCTTTACAAATTTCTTTGTCAGACAAGGTTCAAAACACGGCACCTATCGTTGGATGAGCATAACAAAAAGAGATATTGCTTTTTTGCCTTATCTAACTTCTTGCAATCTCACCTTCGCAATAGGGGTGACTGCTAATTATTTAGTTATTTATTCGCATCCGATTGCGACCCCTACAAAGGTAGCTATTCTTCATAGGGTCGGATGCCTTGGAAGTAGCAAGTTTCCAAGAAAAGATGTTAAAAATTCATCTTCTGGATATATGGTATCATTAAAGAAAAATAATTGATATTTCCACAAAAAGCGATTATTTTATATTGAAAAATATATGTAAAACTAATTACTTTTTTAAAAATTTGTGATATAATCTAATTATCAATTATTTTATTGATTATTTTTTATTTAAAAACCTGCAAACATGCCTAAAATCAATCTATTTAGGAGGTTCTAAAAGATGGCTAAACACGAAAAAAATAATAAAAAAATTTATAAAAAAGATGAAAATTTCTATTATGGGAGCACTTTTACTTTGCAAAATCTTCCTTGCGATTTTGTAATTGATACAATTCACCATTTACCAAAAGGTGAAAAAACAAATATTTATAAAATTGGTGCTACTGAAGGAACTATAAAATTTGCTTATGAAACTCAAAAAGGATTGGTTCGTCTTTCTAATTCTACTGGTATGATTGAGGAAGAAAACATTATGGGAGGATTCCTAAAATTAAAGCCAAAAGACTATCCTAAGTTTTTTGAAAAAAATGGTTTTATTTTTGCAATAAAAAAAGACGAGTATCAATCATTGAATGAAGAGTCCATTCAACAACTAATTACTCGTCTAAAGTTATGTGTAGAATTAATGGGTGAGATTACCAACAATAATAAATCATATAAAAATATTTTAGCTAATGCACTAGCATTATTTAGTGCAGATCCGATTGATGTAAAGCTCGAAGGTAAAAAGATTTATTCTTCTGCTATTCATCCTCTCTACGATGCAATCTACAGTAATGCCAGAATGACTAACGATGATTATAAGAGAAGATTACAAAACTCAAATTACGATTATGAAATAAAAGATAGCATTTTTGGAACCTATATTTTTGATAGCGAGGAATACTCTAATTATATTGAAGATTGTGATGACGCCTGGTTAAAACGTCTAGTCATAACTTATGTGAATAAAAATAATGAGTATTCAAAAGATGAAAAGTACATTATAGATACATTGTTCCACTACTATTATGATTTCTTGCCAAAAGCATCAGCTGATACTGAACTCGATGACAAATTAAAAGATGGTATTCTTGCTTTTGCTAAGCTTATGGTAAAAGAGGAAATAGATCATAATATTAAGGGAGTACACGCATCATATGATACAGATAAAATGCAACCAAAATGGAATGTTGATGATTTATTTACTGCGATGTATATGTCTCTTTTCTATTTAAGAGCAAATAATTATATCTATAAGCAATGCCCACACTGTGGAACTTATTTCATTGTTTCTAGAACTACATCTAAAAAAATATATTGTACTGATAGATGCCGAAGAAACGCTAATGCTAAAGCATTTAGAAGAAAACATCAAATGGCATAAAAAAAGAGGAACCAGATTATTAGTCTGATTCCTTTTCTGTTTCAAGATACTTTTCAATTTGTCTAACTAGTTCTTCTTTATCTTTTTGATGTTTTGATTCATAGTTATACATTAAGTGTCTTACATCTAAAACTATTCCCTGTATTTTCTCATAATTATCTAATTCGGCTTTAGTTTCCTTACGCCAGTCAGGAATAGCCTCTGCTACATTTGCAAGTTTCTCACTTGTCCCGAATTCATTATTAGCTTTATTATAAGGCATAATAAATGCATTAAACAAATGGTAGTTATCTAGATGCTCTTTGTTTTTAACAAAGTCGCCATATGTAATTTGTTTATTAATATCTGATGAATTTGGAAGATGATCCATATTATTTGTAACACCATAACGATAATATTTAGCATCCAATACATAGAACTTATTATTCAAAATCATTATTGAATCAGGTTCCAATGGATGCTTTTCTTTTGTCTTACCAGTTCTAGCAATCCATGTAGTTCTAGGAAAGTAATCCTCTTTATTAGGTTCACCAAAGACTTTATCAATTAGTTTTTCCCATACATGCTCAAAATGATCAGTTCCAAAGTAGAATAGTCTATCCGTTGTTTTTTCATCAAGATATTTAATCATTGCTTTCATAGCTAAGAATAATCGCTTATCTTCAAGTATGTTAGTATGAAGAATTTTATAATCAAGCATTGAAAGATATTGATTCTTAACTATTTTTAAAGACTCTAAATCGATATTATATCTAGGGTCATTTGGCACAAAACTTACAAACAACCAACCTAATTTTTGCATTGCTTCTTGAACACAATACTTATTAATTTCAGTAATAAGCATATTCGCATTAGGAGATGTCGCTCTTACTGTTTGCTTTAAATAAATTATTGATTGTCCGTCAATATCAATATATGGCATTTGATTTTTGATTGTTCTTGGCCAGTCGGTCTTACCACCAATATCAGTTTTATAAACAACCTCAGTTTCCATATAATATCCATTATGATCTAGATAATAATTGATTACATCTAGATAGGCTTGGATTGGAAATGTGACAGTTTGCGGTGCTTCAAAACTTTTAAGAGCAAGCAACTTATCTTCTTTATTTGTAAACTCAGCTAAAACTCTAAATAAATGTCTTATTTCAAGTCTTATATCATAATCATTATCAGGCAATTGATAACCTATTGGAAAGTAAACAACTGCACCTTGATCATCAGCTTTAACGCCTACAAAGTTCTCTCCGTCCTCACCACTATTAACATGGCAACATTTCTTTATGTCAACCTTAGGGTCATACATTTTAGTTTGTTTCGCTTGTTCCATCGGCATCACCTGTAGCTTCATCCTTTGGTTTTGACTCATCAATCATTGTTCTTTTGATGTTATCAAGGAATATATCAAATCTAGCATCACCCTTAGCTCCTAAGAATGATCTAATTATTGCTTCAAGTGAGTTATTTGTTCCATTATCACGAACATTAAACAAAGATTCACGATTGAACTTAAATGCATCATCCCATAAATATTTAATTACCTTTTCAGCAAATCTTCTATTCTCTAGTTTAGCATCAATTTGTTCTTGACCAGTTCCTTTATCTGCTTTGTCATTGTATTTCAAATCTTCTTCAACGACAAAATGAGTTCCTAGTCTCTTATCTTCAGCTGATGTTAAACGAACATTAGTATTTAAGATAATCTCGTTTATGGTTTCTTGGAACACTCTCCATGTAACTGATGAATCAAGAATTTTAACATTGGCAATTTCATCATTTTCTTTAAATGTATTCTCGATTAATCTCATATTCCATCTTCTTTGGAATGCAGTATCAAGAGTAAATACATTCTGGTCAGATGTATTCATAGTACAAAGAATAGACATATTTGATGGGATTCTAACTTTATGATTAGGGTCATCATAAACTATTTTTGCTATATCTGTATTTGTGATTCCATACATACTTGTTCCATCTGGTTTTCTATCTAATAACTGGAACACATCTCCAAAAATTGCTGGAGCATTACCACGGTTTATTTCTTCAATAATAAGGTAGTACTTGTTTTCTGGGTCTCTATATGCCTTTTTTAATAAAGTTGTGAAAGGTCCGGCTTCAAACTTATATTGAATAGTCTTGCTTTCACCACTCTCATCAATTGATGGTAGGATTTGACCCACGAAATCACTGTATGTATAGTCTGGGTGGAACACCAAACGTTCCATCTTATCTTCATCTTTGCAATATTCAGTTTCAATTGTATAAGATTTACCTGCTCCAGGAACACCATAAAGGATAATGTTTCTTCCACCTTTAAGACGATCACAATTATCATATTTTTCAGCAATTGTCTTGTTAGTTTCATTTTCAAGATATTCTTGCAAAAAATCCCCATATAATTTAATTGCAGAAGAATAATGACGATTTGTTGATTCGTCCTTAGGAGCCCAGACTGAATCAGTCTTAATAAACTTATAAAGATTCTCTATTTCGTTAATATCGGTAATTTCAAAAATATTGTTTCCGGTGCTTTTTGAAAATGTATTAATCGACGTCAATGTAACTTTAATGTAACTTTCTTTTTTGCCTTCTTTAAATAACCATGCTATGAATAATTCTTTTAGAGATTCTTCTACCTCGACATCTTCCTCTTCTTCTGTAGTTTCTGCTCCATTAAATATCTCTAATGTTAACTCAATATCAAATGTTATTTCTTTTGCAACATCATCGACATATGTAACAAAATTAACACCTTCAATATTTTTATCATATAAATCTACAAACCATTTATACTCTTCCCCTTTTGCAGAAAAATCAGTGCGCTTTAATTGAAACTTAGCACTCTCGCCATTTGGACCTTCTGTATGAGTAAAAATAACTTTCTTTGCTTTGCTCTTATATTCGTCACCAATTACCGCATATATATTCGAAGAAAGACTAATTTTATATCCGTTTTTTAATTCATATAATTGATGCGTATCATCACCAAATGGAGCAACTCGCTCTATAGCATCCAAGTTTTTTAAATATGGTTCTATATCGTTTGGCAAATTATATGAACATTGTTGTGTAACATTTTTTCTTTCGATATTAGCTCTGAACTTTGATTGAGTTCTACTTATTGTTCTTTCAAATTTCTTTTTCATTATTGTTACCTCCTAAAGTATTTAGATAGTGATTAATAGCTTTGGCAATTTGCTCTGCTAAAATCACAGGAACTGCATTTCCTACTTGAGTATATTGGCTTCCTTTTTTTCCTGTGAAAAAATAAGTATCAGGAAAAGATTGTATACGTGCACTTTCACGTGCAGTAGGAATTCTGTTTTCTTCATAATGGAAATAGTTTCTATGCCCACAATCTATTGTACCACTAGGAAGTTTGCTATTCATTCTTTTGAATGCGGCATTATAATTTCTTACTTTATAATACTCTTCAGGTAAATCTTTTATATTACCCCCATCTTTTATTTTAGAAATAATGTCAATAGTTTGCTGAGTATGATGAGTTACTTCGTTATTATAAAGCATGCTTGAGCCTCTTCTCATTTTCATTTGAAACTCATTTAACGGTGAAGTTTTATATTTAGTTTCATCTTCCCCCTTATCAAGACTAGGCAAATCAGATAAGGCATCTTTAGTGCAAACCATAGGTTGTTTTTCAACAAAATCAAAATCAAAAAAGGTTTCTTTAAAGACATCTTTTTTTAGTCCAACAAAAAATACTCTTTCTCTTGATTGTGGAACACCATAATCTGAAGCACGTAATAATTTATAAGTAACATTATATCCTAAATCAGAAAAACGTTTTATGATGTCTTCTTTATAGATTCCGCCTTCCATGCTAAGTAACCCTTTAACATTTTCCAAAATAAAAAATTTAGGTTTAATATTTGAAACAAATCGTACATATTCAAGATATAAGCTATTTCTTTCATCACCGGCTTCTCTCTTTCCAACTAAACTAAAGCCTTGACAAGGAGGGCCACCAATAATACCACAAACATTATTTTCTTTTTTTATTTCATTCAACATTTCGTCAGTGAAATCATGAATATCAATATTTTTTCCACATTTTAGTTTTCGATTATAATTGTATGTTTCAACTGCATCATTCCATTTGTCAATAGCTAAGATGCTTTCAAAGCCCTCGTGTTCAAAACCCAAAGAAAAGCCGCCAGCTCCACAAAATAAGTCAATAATCTTATTCATTTGTATCATGCTCCTTCAATATTCTCATAATTTCTTTGGCAATTTCCTTTGCCATCAAAGGTGGAACGGCATTTCCAACCTGTCTATATTGTTCACCTTGGTTCCCACAGAAAATAAAGCTATCTGGAAAAGATTGAAGTCTTGCAGACTCTCTTACAGTAGGCACTCTATGAAATATAGGATGAAAATAATTCATATGCCCTGTATCGATTGTGATTGAAGGCTCATTGAAACTTAACCTTTTATACGCAGATGAATGCCTGTTGTCTCTTTGCGTGTCCCATAATTCAGGAGGTACATCTTTCCAATTACCTCCCTGAGGAACATACTTCATTCGTTCTATAACTTTATCATTAGGTTTCTTAGGGTTGTGATTATATAAAACGTCAGTGTCTTTTGCATAATTTAAAAATTTGTTTTTGATGTTTTGATCAGGATAACAAATATCACCAATTGCCTCGTATACAGTCACAGGTTTGCTAACCTTAGTCAAATTATTAAAATCAAATTTGCATCCTAAATCACTAGCAATTCCGACAAATATAGCCCTTCTTCTAACTTGAGGAACACCATATTCTGATGCGTTTAAAACCTCAACATTCACCGAATAACCAAGTTCTTCTGTTATTTCAATAATTCTATTTTTTGCAAAACCGTTGTCTTTAGTTAATATTTCTTTCACATTTTCAATTACAAAAACTTTCGGATGCAAAATTCTTATAAATCTTAAATATTCGAAAAATAATTTATTTCTAGGATCATCTTTTTCTTTTTCATGTCTATTGGCAGAGCTAAAACCTTGACATGGTGGACCACCAATTATGACATCAACGCCCTTCAAATTCTTTATTATAGTTTCATCTGATATTTCTTTAATATCACCGCAGAATTCGAATTTTGATTTAAAATTTGTTGAATGAGTTTCCATTGCTGCTTTATCCCATTCAACTCCACCAACAATTGAAAATCCTGCCAATTTAAAGCCATAACTTAGGCCTCCGGCACCGCAAAATAAATCAAGAACTTCCAACTTTTTATTCTTCCTTTTATTTAAAGATTTGACTATTGTATTTCTAACTTTTTCGGCTAAAGTGTTGCCTTCGGATAAATCATCAATTTCATTAATTACCTCGTTTGGTAATTTTACTTTGATTTCTTTACCTTCAATAGCTTTTCTACCACTGCCTTCTCGTTTACCACCTTTAGAGTTCATTTTATTACCACCTCTTCATACGAAAAACAGTCGTATATATTATACTGAAAAAACGGACTTTTTTCAACTGTTTAGACACATTTTTATGTGAAAAATTGCAACATTCTTTTTTTGACAAACTAAATAATATCTGGGACAAAAAGTGAACTTATGCGAAGAGTGTTTTTTTTTCATATAATTTAAATGAAAAAAGCTATCGTCACCTTTCGTCACCATTGCTTTTACATCAAGAAAAAATAGGCTCTAAAGAGTTTAGCTAAAAATCACTCCTGGAGCCTAAATTTTTAAAAAACCTATAGACGTCGGGATTCGAACCCATAAAAAAACAGACTGACACATTGTATCAATCTGGTTCTTTCAATATGGTGGACCTGCGGGGATTTGAACCCCGGTCTTGAATACCTTCCTGTTCAACTTCTACATGCTTATCCTATATTTGTAAAATAGTTATTCTATAGGCAAAACAACTAAGTTTTCCTTTTAAATCTTAGTGATTGCTTTAAAGGAAAGCAATCAAGCAATTTGTTTTTCTGAACCAGATGTTATCTCAACAAATAAAGACAACATGGGTGCCTGCTTTACTTAGCAAGCGTATGCAAAATTATTGTTTGCGTTTAAATTTAATTCGTATTTATAGTCTACCGACTGCATGCTTATGAGCCACCCGTTACCCAATCGATTCCAGAACAAGCCCAGTTAATTTATATGAACATGTGCACGTTTCTCACGCATTTCAAGATCTTTTTCTTTTAAAGATTCCCTCTTATCGTAGAGCTTTTTACCCTTACATAAGGCTACTTCTACCTTGCACATGCCATTTAATAGATATAATTTTAGTGGTACTAAAGTCAAAGATGATTCAAGTTTTAATTTGTTGTACCACTTGTTTATTTCAATTTTGTGAAGAAGGAGTTTCCTATCTCTTATTTCAAAATGATTATTGATATTTCCTTCTTTATATTTAGAGATATTTGCATTTATTAAAAAGCATTCTCCCTTTTTTATTTGGCAGTAACTATCATTGATATTAACTTTTTGTGCTCTTATCGATTTAATTTCAGTACCAGTGAGTGCTATACCGCACTCTAAAGTATCTAAAATAAAATATTCGTGATGAGCTTTTCTGTTTGTTGCGACAATCTTGATACCCATAATTACCACCTAGAGTTAAAAAAAGACACTCGATAGTGTCTTTATAGAGCTATGACAAGAATTGAGAATGTCACAAAGAGTACTGCAATACCGAGTGTTAAATAGGTCATGATAACTTCAAAGCCTCTAGCTTTTTGGTTAGCGAATAGACCATTCTTTTCGCCAGTTAATGCTGTTCCTGCGTCTTGTTTAGAATCTTGTAATAGTACTATAACTATCAATAATAAAGATGCTATTAATAATATTGTTTCTTTCCAAGTAAAAGCCATATTTGCCTCCTTCGGTCACTAGGAATATTATATTGAATTGTTAAGATAAATGCAAGAAAAAAATTTCAAAAATATTATAATAAAATTATAATTATACTAAAAATTCAAAATTAAATCTCAATTTTAAAAATATATTTAATTATTATAGACTATTTTCGATTCTTATCAGTTCATTAAATTTAGGAATAGAACCACTAGAATTAATCGATAATAATCTAATTTTATTTATAGAAAGAGCTACTCCTAGATCGGCAATAAAAGAATCTTCAGATTCATTTTCAGATGCACTTAAATACACATATATATTATTATCTCTTAGATATTCTATTAAATCAGATATTTCACTGATAGTTCCTATTTCAGTAATAGAAAGCATTACTGCATTCACTGTAGCACTTGAAATAGCTTTTTCTATTCTTCTTCTATTTGATTCAAAATAATTATAGCCGATTATTTTAGATCTATTTGTTAGTCTCTTTGTGAGTTTTTTATAGCCATCATTGTCAGCGTGATATAGTGGGTCTATGAACCCATCAATATTGAATCTCTTGACAAGCATATCATAATAATCGATTATTTCTTGAGTTTTCTTAAGAGATTCAAAATTATATTCTTTGGTTTTCGCATCATAGAAATCATCCATAAACATATTTAGATAGATGGAATAATCTATATTATTCTTATAATATAGTTTTCCAGCTATTTTGATAATTTCTTGAATTACATCTTTTAATGATTTATTTTCAGTGTGGAGATTCTCTTTCACCATAAAACTAACTTCTTTAAGAAGCCTTAATGATTCAATAATTTTGTCTTTCATAGGGTCAAATATGATCTCTATTCCGTTATGTTTATAGATTGTCACAAGTGGTGATGGAATAGACCTTTTTACTGCACCACCAAGGTATGAGTGAAGTGAAAGACCAGTATAATCACTTGCTGCACGGGCAATAGCTAATGAGACAGCTGATATTGCATTTAATCCTAATTTTGTTTTATTGATTGTGTTATCAAGTTTATTTAATTTGTTGTCGATTCTAACTTGTTCTCGACAATCTTCACCAATCAGAGCTTTTTCAATTTCTAAATTGATATTATCTACTGCTTTATTGACACCGAGTCCAAAATATTTAGAACTATCTTTATCTCTTAAATCTTTAATAGTTGTCTTTGATGAATATAGTGATGCAGAACTAGCTCTACCATAAGCACCTGATTCTGTGAATACTTCACATTCAACTGTTGGAAAGCCACTTGAATCTAATATAACTTTTGATAATATTTCAGTAATATAAGGCATGTTGTCCTCCTATTCTCTCTTGGTGATTTTATAACTATTATAGATACCTACACACATAATCAAGATATCTATTATATAGATTAAGGCGTTGATGATAGATGTAAATACTCCATCTACTGTAAAATCAAAACTAAAAGCGGTTATTAGTCTTAAATAATAAATTCTAGGTATGAGTAATATGGCATCTATTATGCTTGCGCCATCTAAAAAATAGATGATAAATATCGCAATGAAATCCTTTAATATATACATTAGTGCAGTGTAAAGTGGAAGTATTATTGAGACAAATTTATTTCTTATAGATATTCCTTTTAATACCTGGCGAGTAATAAAGATACTCACAAGAAAATATAATATTACAGAGATAAAATCTATACCAACATAAGTTTCAACAAAAAAACTAATACCGCCAAGTATAATAGCTGCACAGATATATAATATAAGTCCTACAAATATTAAATATAAATAATCACGAGTTTTTTTCATAATTTTACCCTTATAATTATATAATTATAATAACTAAAAATCAAGTTTTGTGATATTATAGAAAATGTGTATTAAATAAGGGAGTAAGTCTTATGGAACTAAACTTAAAAAAATTATCAGAAATACTAAAAAAGAATAAAATAAACAATATCAACTATACAGTTCCTGATTTATGGTTTTTAGAAAATTATAAAATAGATCATAAATTTTTACCTACTAGAGAAGTTATGGTTAATCCATATGATTTTTATAGTGCTGTCATTGATGAATATCTTCTTCCACGTGCGAAAGATGATATCGATTATTCACTCTCTTATTCAAAAGGTCATAATATCAAATCCACAAATGGTGAATGGATAAAAAGACAAGTTTTATATTCAATGATGATTAGAACGGAATCGAGTTATGATAGTGATAGAAGTTATTCGCTTGATATATCTAACATCGATGGTTTAAAAGAAACAGGAACTTTTGTGAAGACATTAGCGCTTCTTCCATTCCTTAAAAGATTAGGTGTAACTGTGGTATATCTTCTACCTCTTTCTAAATATAGTTTAAAAGATAAGAAAGGCGAACTTGGAAGCCCATATGGTGTCGAATCATTTACTAAATTAGATCCACTACTAAAAGATACTATGACTGGAACTCATATGACTCTTGAAGAAGAATTTAAATGTTTTGTAGAGGCATGTCATATTCTATCGATGAGAGTTACTATAGATATTATCCCAAGAACTAATTCTGTTTGTAGTGAACTTGTGAGAAAACATCCTGATTGGTTCTATTGGATTAAGGCTAGCGAATATAAAAAATATAAAGTGCCAAAAGTTGAAGGTCTTGGAAGCTGTCTATATCCATCATATGATCTAATGGATAAGGTCTATGAAAGTGCTGATGTAATTAGGCATATCAAGATGTTTAAGACTAATCCAAAAGATATGGATATTGAAAAATGGAATAAGATCAAAGGAAAAACTAATGAAGAATTTATAGAAGCGATTGAAAAAGAATTTGATCTAAAAATCGCTCCTGCCTTTAGTGACAACATCAATGACCCTCAACCTGCCTGGACTGATGTGACATTCTTCAGATTATATTTAGATGATCCGGTTAAGACTAGAGATTTATTAAAGATAAAACATAATCCATATATCTTATTTGACGTTGCTAAATCGAATTTATATCCTGGAGAAAAGCCAAATAAGAAATTGTGGGATTTAATCGCGTCTATCATTCCCTATTATCAAACAAACTTTGGCATAGATGGTGCAAGAATCGATATGGGTCATGCCCTACCAGATGATCTATTAAAGCTTATTATGAATAATGCAAAATCTATCGATGATGATTTTGCCTTCATCGCTGAAGAACTTAATATGGCTAATGATAAGATGGTTAAAGAAAATGGCTATAATGCGATGATAGGGAATGGTTTTTGGGCTCTTCCTAGAGTCAGAGAAGGCGAATTTAAAAGATTCATCGATAATTTAAAAAATAAGATGGTTCCATGTTTTGCATCTGTCGAAACTCACGATTCTCGAAGATGTACAAATAGATATGGCGGAAGAAAATTAACTAGATTTATGACAATCTTAAACTACTTCCTTCCAAACGCTATACCATTTATCAATAGCGGACAAGAAATCTATGAAATTGAGCCAATGAATTTAGGGTGTGATGCTTCTCTTTCTGATCTTACTGTTCTCGATAAAGATGATATCTTTTATGGTAAATTAGCTTTATTTGATAAATATGCATTCCACTATAGAGGCGAACATTCAAAAGAGATAATGAATCATTTAGTTGACGTTATTAAGACTAGAAACAGATGGTTAAATTCTATTTGTGATATTAATTATTATGTTCCAATAAATTTCTATAGAGAAAATAGTATGGTTGTTGGGATTGGATATTATAATGATAAAGGCAAAATGCTTATTATTCTCGCTAATTCTGATATGGATAATATGGTTGAGGTTCAAGCATCTATCAATATCTTAAGAGAAAAGACTGGAAATGATAATATGTATGGAAGATTGTTATATTCTACATATGAATTTCCAAGAAATTTTTATGACTTTAATATTAATCAAGATATAAGTGTGTGCTTAAATAGTGGTGAAGTAAAAATAATTGAAATATAAAATAATAAGGATATCATAATTTTATGATATCCTTGTTTTATTGACAGATGTTCAGTTATTATAAATGAAATCTTCAATCTTTCTTAAGAGGTTTTCATCTTCCTGATATTTGAAAGTGTCTGCGTTTATATAGATAATATTCGATAGAGAATAATTTATTTTATTGTTCTTTTGAATATATTCTTTGAATGAATCATATGTAGTTGGTCCAGAGAGATGACAGCTATGTCTATTAAGACTGCGTTTATTGAATCTTGAATAGAGTATGTCGATATCGCCAGATAAAACTAAGAATAGACTTTTATAGTTATTTTTTTCAATAATCTGTTCAAGTTCTTTTATCTCTTTATCATGAAAATTAGCTTCTAAGATGAAATCTTTTGATTCCATCATTAGTCTCTGCATAAAATATTTCATTATTTCATATGTCGCATGAGATAATTTTAAATTTTCTTCTCGCGATGAAAAACCAAAATTATCAGATAAGATTTCTTTGATATTGTCCTTGTTTATAGATGGGACTAATAATTTATCTGATAAAAGGGCAGAAAATGTTGATTTACCAGTTGCGAGTGCACCAGTTATAATGATAATTTTTTGCATTATGGTTCAAAGTGGCTTAAACTTCTTCTTGAGTGGGAGAAGGATGAGCCTTGTGAGGATTTGATATACGAGCGTAATCATTGGGACAGATACTAGTCTTGTGATCCACTGTGCCATATAATTGACACTATAATATTGTTCAATCCAAAGTGGTGTTAGGATGAGTGAACAGATCACTTGGTAGAGGACAAATGATAAATTTATTATTGTTGCATCACTGTCACTTCTTACAAATAATGAATAGATTACGACAGCGATATTTAAAAGGAATGCGGAAATAGATATGATATATAAGATTCCATCTCCAGTGTATTTTTCTGGTACACCATTTTTATACATATAAGCCATAAATATCGGTATTAGAACGAATGAGACAATGGATTCGATTATTATTATCAATATCTTTCCCAATTTTGATGAGAAGATATTTTTATATTTCACAACTACACCAAAAAAGATTCCAGAAAGTAATGCATTGATGGTAAAACCAATCATGAATGGATTAGATGTGCTTCCAAAAAGAAAGAATCCAAGTAGATCGATTATCACAGATGAGATAATAGAATAAAATGGACCACAATAATAAGCAATAAAAAAGATTGGAATAATTCCAAGCGAGATTGTGAATACTGTTTGAGTTGGTGGAATTTTAATATCTAGAAACTCATAGAGAACTATGGATAGTGAAGATAATACAGCTGTCAGCACTAGTTTTTTTAGTTTCATTCGATTACGCTCCAATCTACTGGCTCAATTTCATGTTCCATTAAGAATTTATTTGCCTTACTAAATGGTTTTGAATTGAAAAAACCATTGTAAGCTGAAAGTGGTGATGGATGACTAGATTCAATGACACAATGGATATTAGTATCAATGAATTTTTTCTTTGCTCTAGCATTTGCACCCCATAATATAAAAACTACTGGGGTTTTTCTTTTGGCAATAAGTTTTATGACATTATCACTGAATTCTTCCCAACCAAGTCCTTTATGAGATAAGGATATGCCTTTTCTTACAGTTAAAGTTGTATTTAATAAAAATACACCTTCTTGTGCAAGATTCGTAAGATCACCAGATTTAGGGTTTGTACAATCAGTGTCGTTTTTGAGCTCGATAAAAATATTTTTTAAACTTGGTGGGTATGGTATTCCTTCTTTCACACTAAAACAAAGACCCATCGCTTCATTATCATTTATGTATGGGTCTTGACCTAATATGACAACTTTAATGTTTTCATAAGGTGTTAGTTTGAAACAATTAAAGATATTTTCTTTTTTGGGAAAGCATGTGAATGTTTCATATTCTTGATCTATTGTTGATTCTAGATTCATAAAATATGGTTTTTCAAATTCACTTTTTAGTATAGCGTCCCAACTATTGCCTATTATCTTGTCCATTTTTATTTAAATTATGAATACAGTCCATTAGGCATGTTTGACATTTAGAATCTATATTCTCACAGTCTTTTGGCTTTTTAGTTCTAAGGTTTAGAATTGTGATTAAAAAGAAGACAATGATGATTCCAACTATTACTAATACTTTTACCCAAGTTGCGACTAAGATAATATTAAGCATTAGATACTTTATCGATGATTGATAATACTTCACCATCGATTCTTTCAATTAATTCTTCTGCTTCATGAATACTTGAAGCTTTTGCGGAATAATATACTTTAAGTTTTGGTTCTGTTCCAGAAGGTCTTATTACAGCCCAAGTATAATTGTCTAAAATATATTTGATTACATCTGATTTAGGAAGTGTTATTGCGGTTTGAAGTTGAGATTGAAGTTGAATTCTCTTGCTTTCGAGATAATCTTCTTTTACCAAAATATCTACTCCACCAAGTTTTGAAATTGAAGATGTTCTAAAATAATCAGTTATTTTAGCCATTTTCTTTGGACCATCTGCACCCTCAAAGAACATGTTTCTTGTATATTCTTTATAATAACCATATTTTTCATATACTTCATTTAAAACAGTAACTAGGGTTTTATTTTCTTTTATGTGGTAGTAATTTGCCATTTCGCAGATCGCAATGAGAGATTGAATAGAATCTTTATCTCTCACATAATCTTTGATGATATAACCATAAGATTCTTCATAACCGAAGATAAAGTTTGTATCAGTACCCTCAAGAAGTTTAGCTTGTTCGCCAATGAATTTGAAGCCTGTCAATGTTGAAAATACTTGAAAACCAAATGATTTAGCGATTGATGCACCGAGTTCAGATGTGACAATTGTGTTGAATACTTTACCTTTCTTAGGTAGAATACCAAGTTCTTTTTCTTTTGATAATCTAAAATATAGAAGGAGCGCACCAGTTTGGTTGCCTGTCAAATAATGATATTTTCCTTCGTGGAGAACACCGATTCCCACTCTATCTGCGTCTGGATCGGTTGCGACTAAGAGATCAGCACCAACTTTTCTTCCTAGTTCTTCTGCGAGTTTGAAGGCATTTGGATCTTCTGGATTTGGAAGAGCGACAGATTTGAAATATGGATCGTGTTCCATTTGAGCATCGACAAAATATGCATCATATCCACGTTCAAGTAGAACTCTTTTAGCCATATCAGCACCAGTGCCATGAAGTGGTGTATAAACAACTTTAATTTTTCTTTCAAGGTCTTTAAAAAGTTCTACTGATTCTGCGGCGCTTGCGAAAGCATCATCGACATCTTTTGATAATATTTTATATAGTCCCATTGATTCCATCATTTCAAAATCCATAACTGGAATTTCAAAGATGTCTTCAACTTTATTTACTTCTTCGATGACTTTGTCAGCGGCATCTATTGTATATTGACAACCATCTTCGTCATAGATTTTATAGCCATTGTATTTAGAAGGATTATGACTTGCAGTAATCATTATGCCAGCTATAGCTTTTAAATATCTTACAGAGAAAGAAAGTTCTGGAGTAGTACGCAGATCATCAAACATAAAACATTTGATTCCAAAAGACGCAAGAACTTTCGCTGATTCAATTGCGAAATTTCTTGAATTTAATCTATTGTCATGAGATATAACGACACCTCTAGATATTTCTTCTTTATATCTATTTACTAGGTATTTACCAAGACCATAATTTGCCTTTCTTAAAGTATAGATGTTCATTCTATTTGTGCCAACACCCATTACTCCTCTCATACCACCTGTGCCAAATGTTAGATCTGTACTAAAGGCATCTAATAATTCGTCTTTAGATAATTTTTTGATTTCTTTTAGGATTTCAGGATCTTTCTTTCCTTGAAGTTGCCATTTTTCTAGATTTGTCATGATTTGTTCCTCCTACAAAAGTTCTTTTATTATTAAAATGATAATTGTGACGACTACGATTATTATAAAAGTTAAGAAGGTTCTTTTAAGGCTATGTTTTAAAGCTAGTTTAACGCCAGAATAAGTTACTTTTTTCTTATTAAGCCATAGCGATTCACTTCCCATATCCAATAGATTTAATTCTTCACTTTCAGTATCGATTACGATACTATCTGTCTCAAAATATTTGCAGTTGTTTAGATTGATTTTAATTGATTCATCGAAGATTCTAAGGATCTCAACTGGTGGAAGATCTTTTAGGTTTTTAGAATTATAACTATATGGTTCTTTAAGTGGCACATCAAAGTCCATAAATGTGACTTTGTACGAGAAATTTTTAGCGTTCCCATAGAGATAATCTTTACTGTTAACTGAGACGATTGCACGTTCGAGCTTACAGTTATGTTCTTCGAGTTTTATATATATTGGAAATTCTCCAATAAACCCATCTTGATTTTCTTTGAGGTCGAGAGTTTTTGAGATGTGGTCGATTATCTTTTTCATCATCTTATGATAATAATCGATGTATGGATCTAATAAATCATAGATGTATTTGATTTTATCGAGGTCATATTCTCGCTCATCTAAGATTTTTATGAGGTCAGGATCGAATTCATATTTACTATCTTGATGTTTTTTTGAAAGTTCCTCTAAAAAATAGGCCATTTTGTTTAAAGCTTGATTTTTCTTGAGGTTTTTAAAATCATCTTCACCAAGTTTTTTAAATTCTTTATAGCCTAATTTTTCTTTATCATAGTTGAAGGTTGTATAGAGTATTTCTTGATTTAGTTCTTCTAATATCGATGAAAAGAGGAATTTATTCATCTTTATTTATCTCCACATTTAATATTCTTTGGCATCTTTTTTATATATTACTTAAAAAAGATGTGGTTACTTTTATTTTATCACTTAAGGGTGTGATTTTAAATAGATAATTATATTCCAATCGCTTTTAAAATCGTTGAAGTTTTCTTATAAACTATCAGTGCAACACCAGAGTTTACAAATGCGACAAGTGAATTGAATGGCAGGATAAAATAAAAGAGGTAGGTAGTTGTAAGATTTTCTTCTGTGATTGATGGTGCGAATGACTTAAACATCGATATGCAGGCGTCAAGTCCATATAGATTAAGATATAGTGGAAGTGAAACCCAAAGGTTGATTAAGAATGAGACAATGATCCATGAGAAAAATGAAAAGATAATGCCTAGAATTCCACCGCTTTTATCATGCTTAATGAGGTAGGTGATAGAGGCAGGAAGAGCGACAGAAAGTGCGATTACGAGATCAGTTATCTCACCGATAAAACCTGTAGAGGTTGGATTTAATATTAACTTTAATAAAAACCTAACAATTGAAATTACGACTCCACCGATTGGTCCTGTGAGAAGCGATCCTATCATTATAAATAGATTAGAAAAACTTACCTTTAGGATAGGTGGGAAAAATGGAAGCGGAAATTTAAGCCAAACATAAAAAACAGTCGAAAGAGCTGAAAACATCGATACACGTGTTATAAATCTCATTCTTCCTTTTTTTGTCTTAAATTGGTTTTTGATGGAAAGCTTCTTCTCATTTTCTAAAGTTTCTGTTTGTTGAATTAGTTCATCTTGCATAAAAGTCTCCTAAAAATAAAAAAGTGACAACTTCAGGGTCACTTTTTAAAAAACTTCTTTCATCCAGACTATACTGTTGGCTTAGGAATTTCACCTAATCGGCCTTAAAGGTTCGCGGGCTTTACCGCCAGTTGAGATTTTCACTCGTCCCCGAAGTCATTAATATATTATACCTATTTAAAATCTTTTTCAAGTGATTTTATTCTTATGAATACCACTTCTTGATGTTTATTTTGTAGTCCTTCATATATTGATAAATAAATTCGTAAAATTTATTTCCATGGTTTGGATATTTTAGGTGGGCAATCTCGTGTAGAACGACAGCTTCTATGAATTCTATCGATTTATGAATAAGTGATTTAGAAAGTATGATTTTCTTCCTCTCTGTATAACATCTTCCAAGAGTTCTTTTTGTCTTTCTTATCTCAAAATCATTTATAGATAGGTTTGTGATAATAAGATATTTATCGATGATATTTTTATATGTTATATACCTAAATTCATCCAGATATTTATTAAATACATTCTCAATATGAGATTCATCTATTTTGGATGTGTGAATATAGAGATATTCATCATTGAGTTCTACAAAATTATAATTATCTTTTATGATTTTGATTATATATTTCTTCCCGAGAATAAAGATTATTGAATCTTGTTTAAGAGTGTAGTCTAGCGTTAGATCATATGCTTTATTATAATTTTTCTTTATCCAAGGTTCATATTTTTTAATTAAAGCATCTATTTCTTTTTTGGTGGTGTTTAATCTTACAGATAAAATAACCTTGCCAGAAGGTTCAATTCTGATTCTATTATATTTGATCCTTTTATATTCAACTATAATATTAAACATCTTTATTTAAGTTTTTTGATATGCCAGATGTCTCTTGCGTAGTCTTCAATCGATCTATCACTTGAAAAATATGGTGATTTCATAGTATTGAAAAGCGAGATTCTAGCGAAGTTTCTCTTATTTTTATAAAGATTATTTATATGTTCATGAGCGAGTCTATAAGACTCAAAATCACCTAGAACCATATAAAAATCGTTATACATTAGTCGTTCATAAATCTCTTTAAATTCATCTGGATTTACGTCACTAAAGAATCCATTCACAAGCGAATCTACGGCACATCTTACGAATTCATTTGATATATAATATGGTCTAGATGAATATTTATTTCTATTTTCAACAACTTCATCTTTTGTGAAACCAAAGATTTCCATATTTTCAGGCCCAACTAGATCGTATATCTCGACATTAGCGCCATCTAGTGTACCTAAGGTGATTGAGCCATTCATCATCGCTTTCATATTTCCTGTACCACTTGCTTCATAAGATGCTAGAGAGATTTGTTCACTCACTTCAATCGCAGGCATGATGATCTCAGCGATTGATACACCATAATTTTCGATGAAGACTACTTTTAAATATTTAGAGATTTCTTCATCGTCATCAATTTTTTTAGCGATTGTGTTGATTAATTTGATAACTTTCTTTGCAAAATAATAACTACTTGCGGCCTTAGCACCAAAAATGAAAGCATGAGGTTCATATTGTTTTCTAAATTCTGTATCATTTTTGAGTCTAATATATAAATAGATGATATGAAGGGCGTTTAGTAGCTGACGTTTGTATTCGTGGAGTCTTTTAACTTGAACATCAAATATAAATGATGGATCAAGTTTATGTTTCATATCTGGATTCTTAGAATTGATGTAACTAGCGAGACGTTCTTTATTTTGATATTTTGTCTCTATAAAGCCGTCTAATAGTTCTATATTATCTAGATATGATTCAAGGTATGAAAGTTTGGAAATATCATTTTTGATTCCAGGAACATATTTTTCTATTAGCTGAACGAGTTGAGGGTTCGAATTTATAAACCATCTTCTTGGTGTAATACCATTTGTGACATTTTTGAATTTTTTAGGATAAAGATCATTAAATTCTTTCATGACATTGTTCATGAGAAGATCGGTATGGAGTTTGGCAACACCATTGACACTATAAGACACATGAGCGAGTAAATTAGCCATATGAACATAGTTGTCTTTAATAATCGCAACCTGGTCGACAAATTCTTTTTGATAACCTTTTTGATAGAGACCATCGACGAATCTTCTATTGATTTCATCAATTATTTCCATATTTCTTGGTAGAATATTTCTTACAAGACTCGTATTCCAAGTTTCTAGTGCTTCTCTTAAAAGAGTGTGGTTTGTATAACAAGTTGCGTTCTTGACAATATTGAAAGCATCATCCCATTCATATTCTTCTTCATCTAGGAGTATTCTCATAAGTTCTGAGATGATTATTGTTGGGTGGGTATCATTTAAGTGAATGATTGCGTGTTTATCAAGGCTATCTAGCGATCCATATTTCATTTTTTCTTTATTCACGATCGATCTGATTCCGGCAGCACTAAAGAAATATTGCTGAACAAGACGAAGGCGTTTACCATCTTCGCTTGAATCATCTGGATATAAAAAACCACAGATGTTTCTAAGATCCATCTCATAATTAAATGCTGATTTATTTAGAGGATATTTTCTTGCAGGTTCAGCATTCCAAAGCCTTAGAGTATCGATTATTTCATTTTTATATCCGATAATTGGGACATCATATGGAACAGCTTTAATATATTCACTTGGATGATATACTCTCTTACCATTTTCAAATTGAACATAGCCATAAAGAGGGATTTCAATTGCCTCTTCTTCTTTTCTTATTTCATAATTGAATCCATCAGATAGCCAATCATCTGGACGTTCTTCTTGGTAACCATTTTTGATTTTTTGGCGAAATAGACCATATCTGTATCTTATTGTGTTGCCAACTGCGGGATAAGACATACTAGCAAGTGAATCAAAGTAGCAAGCCGCAAGTCTTCCAAGACCGCCATTTCCAAGACCTGGATCTTTTTCAACTTCTAATATATCATCTAGTGATATATTTAAAGAATCTAGTGAATTTTTTATTACATCCATTACACCTAGTGATTCTATATTAGATTTTGTGAGCCTTCCAAGAAGGAATTCCATAGAAAAATAATAGACAACTTTAGCGTTTGATTTATCGATTTTTTTCTTGGTATTTAGCCAAAAATATGATGTATAATCCATGATCATTTGGCTTAGGCAATTGTACATCATTCTTGGACTTGCCGAGTCGATATTTACTAGATATTTGTTTTTGAGTCTTAATTTAAATTCTTTTAAAAATTCATTTGTTGAATTGAAGTATTTGTTCATGTTAGTCTCACTTTCTTTCGATTGAATATAGATTTAGGTATTCTTTAGCACATTTTTTGAAAGAGAATTCTGATCTCATTCCGTTTTTGATTAAGATTTCCCATTCATTTCTATTTGTTGAATAGATTGAATAGGCAAGATTGATTGCGCTTATTAAATCACGATAATCTTGGTTATAGAACTTAAAGCCATTTCCACTTTTAGATGTTCTATCGTAAGAACTGATAGTGTCGTTTAGTCCTCCTGTTTGTCTGACAATTGGAACTGTTCCATATTTAAGGGCAATCATTTGGCTTGTACCACAAGGTTCGATTCTTGATGGCATCAAGAAGACATCGGCGCCACTATAGATATATGATGGTTCTGTACCATAAAAATCTAGGAATAGTTTTACTTGCGATTTATATCTTTCCTCAATTTCTTTAAGACGAGATATAATGAGTGGATCACCAATGCCTAAGAGGACAAAGTGAATTTTTTTGTTTTCAAGAAGGCTATAGAGGGCATTTGTGATGAGATCAAAGCCTTTGATACTATCGATTCTTGAAACCATGCCCATAATAAACATATCGCTTGAATATTCAAAACCACAAATATCTGACAAATATTTTTTATTTATCTCTTTTTTGATAAATAAATCTTCATCATCGATACTATAGCGTGATGCAAGAAGGACATCGGTGTTGGGATCGAGTTTACTTGAAAGCCCATTTACTATACCATAAAAATCTGGAGTCCTTCTCATGATGGCTTCTCTTAAGTTTCCAGAATAGTATTCATACTTAAGTTCCTCTGCATAAGTTTTAGATACAGTGTTTAGAATGTCAGCTGTATTAATTCCAATTTCTAAAAAACTCACTTTAGGTCCTTCGATAGAATAATCTAGTTTAAAATGTTCGATTACATCTTTATCGGATGTACCTTGATATGAGAGGTTGTGAATAGTTAAAACTGATAAAGATTTTTGATACATCTCATATTTCTTTTTGAAAAGTGGGAGAAGGCACATATGCCAGTCATGAATATGGAAGACGTCAATTTCAATGTTCCTACTCTTTAAATATTCAAATACTGCATATGTGAAATAGGCAAATCTATATCTGTCATCATCATAACCATAAATCTCTTCTCTATCAAAAAACATATATAGATCGAGAAGAATGTATGTGAGTTTCTCAATCTCTTTTTTAAATACACCAATATGATATGTCTTATCGAAAATGGTGATATCTAATTCTTCACGTTTTTCAGATTCGTTTTGGTGCTTGTTTCTAATTTCTTTATATAGTGGGATAAAGAGATATACTTCTGAACCTTGATGAGCGATTTCACGGGCAAGACTACCGACCATATCCGCAAGTCCACCGCGTTTTACATATGGTGAACATTCCGCAGATAACATCGCAACACGTGGGTGTTTTGCGGAAAAGACTGTCTGTTTCTTTTCAGAGACAAATGGATCATCGCTTGTCCCGACAACGACAGCGCCTTCTTCAACGATCGATTCTTTATCGAGAATAGCGTTTACGAGATAGGCATTTTTCTTTATTATGCAGTTGTTCATGATGATAGAATTTTTGATTACTGCACCTTCTTCTACTCTAACTCTTCTTGATAAAATAGAATTTTCTACTGTTCCATCTATGAAACAACCAGATGTCATTATTGTAGATTTTACTGATGCTGCACTTCCGTAATATGTCGGTGAATCAAATTGATCTTTTGCGCGTACTTTTTCTAGTCTTTCAAGGCCTGTTGGGAAGGCACTACCGATAAAACCCATCTGCATCTTATAATATTCATCTAAGGTTCTAATATATTTGGCATAGCGATCATATATAATTGTGTTTTTTGTTTCTTGATTAGAATAATCAAATACTTCACAGAGATTTCGATAACTTATAGTGCTATAATTTTCAATATAGGTCATAAGTTTTTCTTTTTTGATGATAAAGGTATATAATCTTTCACCATTTTTATTGACGATTTCTGTGATATCTTTTTCTGATTCAATATGGTTTTTAACAAATTCTTCAAGATTTGGAAACCAGAAGATGGTTGAAGGCATGATGATACAATATTCTTGATTTGATCTTCTAAAATAGTCATCTTGACTTTTCATTCTTTGAAATGATAAAAATTCTTCATCGACTGGATTAGACGATTTTGGTGGAAGAATAAAGATGCCATCAACTCTTCTTGCGAGATTGAATCTTGCACCATCGCCGATATGATCGTGAAGGCTTCGATAATTTCTATCACAAAAAACACCGACATTGGTGATATTTGATTCTGTCGCAGATGAGATGGCAATATCGATTAGACGATATTTTCCAAGGACAGGAATCGCACCGGGAACACGGTGTTTTGTCAATGATTTAAAATTTAATTGAGCTTGTGCATCAATCACTAAAAATGTGTTATTAAACATCTAATTTCTCCAAGAATTTACTATCGACTAGTGTTACTTTATTAAAAGAAAGATTCAATCCATCTTTGATTGTTAGAGCTTCATCGACTATGGCATTTTTGATTATTACGTTTTTGCCGATCTTAGTCGATGGTAAAATCACTGAATCTTTTATAATAGATCCTATATCCACTTTAGTGTCATATGACAAAATCGAATGGATTATTTCTCCATTAACTATACATCCATCGGCGATAGATGAATTGATAATTCTTGCTTTGTCACCGATAAAATGAGGCGGATAATCATAAGCACGTGAATATATTTTATATTTTTGACCTTTATTATCTAAGATTTCTGGATGATCTAAATAGAACATATTTCCTTGATAGAGTGAACTTATTGTCCCTACATCCATAAATCTTCCGGTATAGTTATATGAATAAACTCTATTTGTTTCTTTGATTAAGAAAGGAATAAAGTCATTGCCAAAATCTATTAGTTTATCTGCATAGTGTAGATATTCTAATAAGAAATCTTTGTTGAAGAGATACATTCCAAGTGAGATTCTATTTGATTTTGGATTATCAGGTTTTTCTTCAAATCCGATAACTTTGTTTTCATGATCATATTCGATAATGCCAAAACGTTTTAAATCTTCTTTATTATCTAGATCTTGAGAGATGATTGTTAGTTCGGCATTATTTTTCTTATGTTCATCTAAGATTTCACGAAAATCTATTTTATAGATTTGATCACCTGATAGAATCAAAACATATTTAGATGTTAGAGATTTGATGAATTCAATTTGACTTAATACTGCGTTTGCGGTTCCTTTTTGATAAACAAGGGAATTTTTAGCCTCATATGGAGTTAAAAATGCAATACCAGAATTGAAATAATCTAAATCCCAACTGGATCCACTTCCAATATATCTCATAAGTTCATATGGTTCATATTGAGTGATAATTCCTACTTCTTCTACACCAGAATTAGAGATTGATGATAAAGGAAAGTCGATAATTCGATACTTTCCCATGAAGCTTACATATGACTTAGATTTGTTTTTAGTGAGACCTTGAAGTCGTGTACCACGACCACCGACAAGGACTATTGCGCTTAATTCTTTCATTTTTTATTTTCTTTTAAAAATTGTCGTAGAGAGAGGTGCAAGGGTGATAGAAATTGATTCTTCAAAACCATGCATTGGAATATTTACTGATTCTAGTGGAAGGCCATTATAGAGGTTTGAACCACCAAATTCTAACTTATCACTATTTAAAATTTCTTCATATGTTCCTTTATATGGAACACCTACACGATAATCTAGATATGAATTAGGCGTTAGATTCACAATGACAATTAAATTTTCATCTTCACATTTTCTTTCAAAAATGAAAACTGATTGATTAGAGTTTGATTGATCAATCCATCTAAATGATTCATAATTGTCATCGGCTTTATAAAGAGCCTTATGGTTCATATAGAGTTTATTGATGTAGGCGACAAAGTTTTGAGCCGTTCTGTGGTTGTCATATTGAAGGAGGAACCAGTCGAGTTCGCTTTTTTCTCGCCATTCTCTAAATTGAGCAAATTCACCACCCATAAATAATAATTTTTTGCCTGGATGAGTAAACATAAAACCGATTAAAGCACGATATCCAGCGAAGCGTTGCCAATAGTCTCCTGGCATTTTTTCGATTAGAGAGCCTTTTCCATGAACTACTTCATCATGTGATAATGGTAATATAAAGTTCTCACTAAAGGCATATACTAGTGAGAATGTTATATAGTTGTGGTGATATTTTCTATAGATTGGATCTTTTGCAAAATATTTTAAGGTGTCATTCATCCAACCCATATTCCATTTATAATCGAAACCGACACCGCCAATAGATGTTGGTTTTGTGACGTTAGGGAAAGTTGTAGAATCTTCAGCTGAGAGGATGACATTTCTATCATATGACTTAACAGCGTCTGATAGATCTCTTAAGAATCTTACTCCACCTTCGTTGATGCCATTTCGCATATCACCAAGATAATAATAGATGTTTGATACAGCATCTAATCTAAAGCCATCGATATGGAAATATTCCATAAAGAAGAAAGCATTAGAGATTAAAAATGATTTGGTTGTGCCTTTTTGAAGATCGAGGTTAGCTGTACCCCATGTAACATTTTCTCTTCTATATTCATCATCAAATTCATATAGATGACTTCCATCAAAGCGATATAGTCCATGAGCATCACGGCAAATATGGCCTGGTACCCAGTCCATAATTACTTTGATATCTGCTTTATGTAGTTCATCTATTAGATACATTAGATCTTTAGGTACACCATATCTTGAGGTAATAGAATAATATCCAGTGCCTTGGTATCCCCAAGATTCATCGAGAGGGAATTCTACTAGTGGCATGAATTCAACGGCATTGAAACCCATTTTTTTAAGATATGGGATTAAAAGTGGAGGTAGTTCATTATATTTGTTGAAGGAACCATCGGGTTTAGTCATCCAAGAACCTATATTCATTTCATAGATCGATAGTGGTTCATGAAGATGATCACTATTTCTTCTTCTTTCTAGATATTCTTTGTCGTGCCAATAATAGCCATCAATATCATAGACTTTACTGCATGTTTCTGGTCTATTATCACTAAAGAAGGCATATGGATCTGATTTAAATAATGTTTCATTTTGTCTTGTGACAATCACATAACGATATTTTGTCCATTCACCAATAGATTCAATAAATAATTCATAAATACCATTATCATCGATTCTATTCATTGTGTGAACTCTTGAATCCCAGTTATTGAAATCACCTATTATTGATACAATTCTTGCATTAGGAGCATATACTCTAAAGATTGTACCTAAGGTATTTCCATTTTCATCTTTTACGATGTGAGAGCCAAAAAGATCATAAGCTTTTTCTAGTTTCCCTTCATTGAACAAGTATAAATTGAATGCATCAAAACTATTCATGTCGTCCCCCTCATATGTGAATTAGATATTATCGATCAAGCCTTTTCTTATTAAAGCTTTTTTAACTTTGATAGTATCACCAGCATATTTTTTTAGTAATCTTTCTTTTTCTATTTTTATGAGTTCATTATCGCATGAATCTATTTTAGATTCATCGAAGTATTTAGATATGTCTTCTTCTTTATATCCTTTTCTGAGTAGAAAAATCTTGCATTTCTCTATTTTGATTTTTCTTGATTCTTTTTTGGATGTTTGGTTAAACTTATTTGTAAGATATAATATGTTTTGTTTTTTTATATCATCTGGATATAAGAACTCTGGTGAAAGTTTATTTTCTTTGAGTTTCATAGTGATGATATTTTCACCTGAATGTTTTTCATAGATTTCATAATCTATGAGAGTTTGTTTATAATATTCATCATTTAAGTAGTTCTTCTTCTCTAAGGTGTTGATTACTTCCTTAATGATTGAAGATGAAGAAGTATATTCTCTCAAATGATCGCTTGTTTCTTTTTTGGAATGTGGCTTTTTTTCTAAATATTTTATTCCTTGTTGGAGTATTTGATCATATGGGAGTCTATTTAGAAAGTTTGTGAATTCTTCGTTTGTGATTTCTTTTAATGATAAAAATCTTGATTCGATTAAGAGATCTTCAGTGATTTTGAAAGTGAAGGTATCAAAATCTTTTTGAATTTTAATGGTGTATATTCTTTTTTCTTTTCTTATAGACTCGATTCTGATCATTTTAGTTTTCCTTGGAATATTTTAGATATGAACTGATGAATTCATCTAATTCTCCATCCATAACTCTATTTATCTGTGATGTTTCATAGCCGGTTCTATGGTCTTTAACGAGTGAATATGGATGGAATGTATAAGTTCTTATTTGTGAACCAAAAGCGATTTGAGATTTATTCAGTAAAGAATCGATCTCTTTTTTTCTTTTTTCTAATTCGATTTGATATAACCTGCTTTTTAGGACTTTAAGAGCTGTTTCCTTGTTTTGAATTTGACTTCTTTCATTTTGACAAGTCACGACAATTTTTGATGGAAAGTGCGTGATTCTAACTGCACTATCTGTCGTATTTACGCCTTGCCCGCCAGCGCCTGATGAATGAAATACATCGACTCTTATATCTTGATCATTTATGATGATATCGATATCATCGGTGATTTCTGGAGTTACTAAGATACTTGCGAATGTTGTATGTCTTGCGTGATCACTATCAAATGGTGAGAGTCTAATGAGTCTGTGAACACCTGATTCACTTTTTAAATATCCATATGCATATGGACCTTCAATGAGAAGTGAAGCACTTTTTATTCCGACTTCATCTCCCTCTAAATAGTCGAGAACTTTAATTTTATATTTGTGTTTAGAGGCATACATTGTATACATTCTATATAACATCATCGACCAATCTAGGCTTTCAGTTCCACCAGCACCTGAATGAATTTCTAAAATGCAATTATTTCTATCTGTCTTATCAGATAATAATAATTCGGTTTCAAGAGAGTCATAAATTTTACTAAAATTTAGGACGATAGAATCAGCTTCATTTATAGAATCTTCTTCTATTTCCGATAATTCAAAGATTAGTTCGAGGTTATCAAGTTCTTTTTTTAGTGTTTCATAGTTTTCAAGTTTTTCTTTTAGATCATTCAAGACAGAAAAGACCTCTTTAGTTTTATTCTTATTTTGCCAAAAAGAAGCATCTTCTGTCTGCTTCTCAAGGTTATCTATAAGATACTTCATTTGCGAAATATTTAAAACTTTTTCTAGATTAGAGAGATTCTTTTTCATCTCTTCTAGATTTTGCTTGAGAACTATTCTATCCATATAATCTAGTTAAGAATTATGCACCATGACAATATTTATATTTTTTGCCAGAGCCACATGGACATGGATCGTTTCTTCCGACCTTTTGCACACCCATATTGGTTTTTGGTTTTTTCTTTTGTTCAACTTCGCCTCTGTTTGTGCCTTTGGCCTTCATGACTTGTTCGCGCTCTGAGTTTTCTCTTACTTGTGCACGAAGGATGAATGCAGTAGTATCATTTTGAATGTTTGTGACAAGTTCTTGGAAGAGTCTTAGACCTTGTTCCTGGTATTCACGAAGCGGATCTTTTTGAGCATATCCTTGAAGAGATACTGCTTGTCTTAAATCACTCATTGTGTCTATATGTCTCATCCAATATGTATCAACTACTCTAAGCATTACAGCTTTATAGAATTCTTGGAATACATCATCACTTATTACTGCTTTCTTTTCATCAATACATGTGTGAAATGCTGATAATAGAGTCTTTGTTACTTCTTCAACTGAACCTTCTAAATCATCTAGGAGGATAAATCCTTTAGGGAAATATCTACCATCGATTTCTTGAAGAAGTTCTAAAGCTTCAATTGAAGTACCCTTACCGATAATTGTATGATTATCAATTACGCGAAGAAGAGTTTGTTCAATGATGTTGAAGATTGTTGGTTCAATAGATTCATTGAATAAGATTTCACGTCTTTGGGCATAGATAACTTCTCTTTGTTTACGCATTACTTCGTCGTATTTTAGAACGTTTTTACGTTGATCGTAGTTGTTTCCTTCAATTTGTTTTTGAGCACGTTCTATTGATTTTGAGAAGATACCAAAATCTAATGAATCATCTAATGAACCGCTTTGAAGCATAAGAGCTCTTTGAATTAATAATTTAAATCTTTCACTACCAAATCTCGCCATTAAATCATCTTCAGCACTCATGAAGAAGCAAGAATAACCAGGGTCACCTTGTCTACCACTTCTACCACGAAGTTGGTTATCGATACGTCTTGATTCATGTCTTTCTGTACCAAGTACGGCAAGACCACCTACTTCTTTTACACCTTCACCAAGTTTGATATCGGTTCCACGACCAGCCATGTTTGTAGCGATTGTTACAGCACCAAATTCACCAGCGTGAAGAATGATTTCAGCTTCTTTTTCATTTTGTTTAGCATTTAATACCTTGTGTGGAATATGTTCACGAGTGAGGAGTTTAGAGACTAGTTCACTTGTTTCAACGGCGATAGTACCAATCAAGATTGGTTGGCCTTTTTCGTGACGTTCTTTAACATCTTTTACTAATGCTTTGAATTTAGCTTCTTTAGATACGAATAATTTATCGTTTGCATCTATTCTTATGACAGGCATATTTGTTGGGATTTCAATAACTCTCATATTGTAGATATTGATGAATTCCTCTTCTTCAGTCTTAGCTGTACCAGTCATACCTGCAAGTTTTTTATACATTCTAAAGAAATTTTGGAAGGTGATTGTCGCAAGTGTTGTAGTTTCTTTTTTGATTTCTACATGTTCTTTTGCTTCTAAAGCTTGATGTAATCCTTCAGTGAATTGTCTACCATGCATTAATCTTCCTGTGAATGGATCAACAATTATAACCTGATTATCTTGAACAACATAATCGACATCTCTTTGCATGATATAATTCGCTCTTAAGGCGTTATCGATGTTGTGAAGAAGTGTGACATTTTTAATGTCATATAAGTTTTCGATATTGAAATGACTTTCAGCTTTTCTAATACCATCTTCGCTTAAAACGATTGTTTTTTGTTTGATATCAATTAAATAATCATCTTCGCTTAGATATTTTACAAAATCATCTGCGAGTTCATATAATTTTTCTGTATTTCTTGCACCACCTGAGATGATTAGAGGTGTTCTTGCTTCATCGATTAAAGCTGAGTCAACTTCATCGACGATTGCAAAATTCAATTCACGTTGAACTAAATCTTCTTTTCTGACAACCATATTGTCACGAAGATAGTCGAAACCAACTTCATTATTTGTGGTATAGAGGATATCGCAGTTATAATTATTTCTCTTTTCTTCTGATGACATTTCTCTTAAGTTTAGGCCAACAGTCAAACCTAGTTTTCTAAATAGATCACCAATAATACCGTTTGCTTCACGACCAGCTAGATATTCATTTACGGTAACGATATGAACTCCTTTTCCAGATAAAGCATTAAGATATGCAGGAAGAACAGCAGTAAGAGTTTTACCTTCACCTGTCTTCATTTCAGCAATGTTACCACCATGAATGACAATTGCACCCATTATTTGAACTTTAAACGGATTCATTCCGGTATATTTATAAGCAGCGACAGATGAAAGTGCATATGCTTCAACTAGAAGTGAATCTAGGGATTCACCATTCTTTACTCTTTCTTTAAATTCTTGTGTCTTATTTAAGAAATCTTCATCTTCAAAAGATTTATAATCTTCTTCTTTCTTTATTACTTCTAAGGCTTTCTTTTCTAACTTCTTTTGTAAGAATCCTTTGATACGATTATCTTTTTTATGATTGATAGGCATGGTTATCCTCCTTCTTTATTATGCATCATTAATGATGCATCATAGATATAATACCATATATATCCAATTTTTTTATTAAAAATAAAAAATTAGGAGCCATCTGACTCCTAATTTGGAATAAATTGTGTTTTAGAATGTTTCGATTAGTCCGTATTCACCATCTCTTCTTAGATACACTATGCATACATTTTCTTTTTCATTTTTGTAAGCATAGAAGGAGTGATCTAGGAATTCAAGTTGTGTTACAGCTTCATCAAATGTCATTATTTCTAATTTATATTGTTTGATTTTTACTGCACTTTCAACCATTTTCTCTGGTTCTGGAGTGTCAATAAATAGTCCACTAATACCTGCCTTATCTTGTAAGCTTCTTACAAGTTTATGTTTGTTTGATTTGATTTGTTTTTCTAATTTCTCAACACATTTATCGATAGCGATAAATAGTTCTTGATTCACCTCTTCTGCACGAAGGATGATAGGCCCAACAGGGATTGTGACTTCAGTTTTTACCTGTTTTCCTTCAGTCTTGATCATGATCTTTGCATCTAGTGGTCTAGTAGTAAAACGATCTAGTTTAGATAGTTTTTTCATCAAGTATTCCTTGATTTCATCGGTTTGTTTGATACCTTTAGTTCTTATGTCGATTTGCATAAAAAAGTCCTCCTTGCCTTTATTCTATCATTAATATTATTTTTGTATATAGATTTTGAAAAAATTTTACAAAAAAATCAAAAAATTTTAAAGAACATCTTCGAGAAGATATTCTAAGTCATTATATGTGATACTTATCAAAGTGATATCTATGCCAAATTCTAAATATTTTATAAATGGCAGTGTGTCATCATCAATAAATAATATGAGATCTTTTTTGTTTTCTTTTAATATTTTTATTAATTTTGTGTAGAGTATTTTTTCGATTTCTTGAGAATAATATTCATCATCTAAAAAGTATTTATATTTTAATATGTGGCCATGATTTATCGGAATTATCAATGTTTTTTCTTTGGTTATAGATAGACATTTTGAACAGATAAATCTAAAAGAAAAAAGATCTTTAAAAGATATATCATAAAAGATTGGTTTTTCGCAGATTAAACATCTCATAACATTCTATTCATCCTATTAATATAATCTTTCACAAGATTAAATTTGATAGAGTTTTTTTCATAGAAGATATAGATATTACCATATGGATCATCATAACTTCTTCCGACTCTACCACAGATTTGAATGATTGTTTGATGAGAAAATATGCGATCTGAAGCATCATATATCATAGAATCTAAGTTCTTAATCGTTATACCGCGTTCAAGGATGGTTGTCGAAATTAGAAGTTTGTCTTTATTTGATTTGAATGATTTTATAATATCACTGGTGTTTTTATTTTTTGATGTGCAACAGTTTACATTTAATTCTTCTGCGAGTCTTTCTGCTTTATTTATAGATGAAACATAGATAATTAATTTTCTATTAGAACTCAATATTTCTTTAAATTCATTGCTGGATATGATTTTAGATGGTTTCATTTTATAGAATATTGGCATTTTAAGATTATAACCATGATATCTTCTATTCATTGTGAATGTGTCAGCATCTACATATTCTTTTTCAGTGGCGCTCATTTTGATTATTATTCCATCTTTTTTAAGTGATTTAGAGACTAATCTTTTTAGATAATCATTATTAGCATACGGAAAAGCATCTGCCTCATCTAAAATTATTAGATCAAATTCATCTTTGTAGTTGATGAGTTGGTGGACTGTCGAGATGAGAAGATCAGCTTCGTCATCATGGTTTTTCCCATCTAAAAACTTGATGATGGTAGATGGAAAGGTGCTTTTTAGCCTTTGAAATAATTCTTGAACAATCTCTTTTCTCGGTATTGCAATAAGAGGCTTTTCGCCTCTATTTAAAGAATAGAGAATTGTCTCATATGTCACTTCTGTCTTGCCGCTGCCACAGACAGCTTTAAGATAAGCATTTTTTCTATTTTTGTAGTGATTTAAAAGAAAATTAGATGCTTGTCTTTGAGCACACGAAAGAGAGAAATTAAGTTTTAAAATATGATTTTTATTTATTACTTTTCTTTGAATTCCATAGACTGGTATTTGTGTATTTCCACACTCTAGGCATTTATTAGATGTGACATTTTTTGATTCACATATTAGGCACATACCATCTTTTATTGATTCTCCAAGATATACTGAATTCGTTGTTTTTCTTTTTAATATTTTCATATATTTTCCCGACACTAAATAGATACTAGAATAAAAATAAAATGTACAAATTCATATGTATGATAGTATTTAAATTAACGTAGGATAAACTATATATTTCTAATTTATAAAAACATACAGCAATTAAAAAGGCCTAGAAACCAAATCTAGACCTTTTTAATTGGATTTTTTTATTTTTGAATGAATGGCGTTAATTAGAGATATTTATCCAATATCTTTCTATATCACCATCAATATATTCTAATATGCCGCCATTTTTTATTATTGTTTTCTTTGAAGCTATGTTTTCTTTGTCACAGATCATTAAAACTTTATTTATACCTAAGTTTTTACATTCTATTAGGGCTAGTCTAATCATTTCTGTGCCAAAACCTTTTCTTCTTTCAGATGGCCTAATTCCATCGCCGATGTGGCCACCTTTTTTTAGTAGATGTTCACTTAAAAAATGCCTTATATTTACAGCACCAATAAATATATTTCTTTTTGTGTCTAAAGCAAAGAATACAGAATCTGGAACATATTTTCCGTCGAAATGTTTAATTTCTAGGTTCTCAAGATAATTATCAAAATCATGATAATCATTTTTAAAAATGGCATAAGGGGTTTTATCATCTTTATCGCCTTTAAAGTGAGTCCACTCATCCATCATTTCAAATAATTGATTTTTATATTCTTTTGATAATCTTACTAATTTTATTTCCATATTTTTCGAACCTTATTATAGATATTTTTATATTTATATTTTAGATAAAATATCTTCTAAAGTTTGTAGGTTAGAACGAACTACTATTTTTGAATCTTTTATTACTAAATCTTTTTCTTCAGGAAGAAGACAGTGGTGTACTCCACCTTTTCCATTCATACTGTTTTGATATGAGCCTGTACCAAGACAAGCGATATAAAGATCATCATGCTTTTCTGGAAGATTGATATATCCAAGGTCTTTTTGATAATAGACATCATCACAATCACATGTAACTCCTGCAAGGCGTGCTTTAATGAATTTGCCATCAAGGTTGTTTATAGGTTTTACAACTATTGCCTCACCAAGAGCGTAATATTCTGGAAGAGCGATTAATAAACTTGAATCAACTATATACCAAGGATAGACCTTATCAGTATCCTTTTTAGCGATTACTTTATAGATGTTTATCGTCGCATCTTTTTGGCTATATTTGCCATTTTCACTGATGATTGATGGAGTTGCAACTCCTGCTTCTTTTGAAAGATTTAAAAGGAGTGTTATAACGTATTTTGCATAGTCATCATAATCAAAATTATAATCTGTTGGAAGAGGTGTTCCACCACCGATATTAAAATATTTGATTGATGGAATAGATTTTTTTAGTGGAACATAATATTCATTAAAGGCTTCTTTAAGGTTTAGTTCAAACTTTTCTTTTTCGTAGTCAAAACCTCTTTGGTGGAAGTGTATTACTTCAAGAATAAGTTTTGTGTTTTTGATGTCTTTTTTGATATATTCTATCTCATCTTTAGTAAGACCAAATCTATCATCAGTTAAGATGTCACCTTCTTCATTATATTTTGCGCTTAAGTGAACCCTTAGACCAACCTTTAAAGAGATATTTTTTTCTTTTAATCTTTCATATTCATCTATTGAATCAATGACATCTATAATATTAAAACCAGCTTTGAACGCATCAACAATTGAATCTAGATAATCATCCATTTTATAGCCATTAGATACAATGTATCTATCTTTTTGGTTCTCTAGGAGTTTTCTTGTGAGCAATAGATCATAATAACTAGATGTTTCAAGACCATCAGAATAATAAGATGCTTCTTTTAGTTCTAATAGACCGTAATTAGCTTTATTGGCGTTTAGATAGATAAAAGAACCATTGTAGTTTAGTTCTTTAATGGCTTTATCAAAGGCTTCTTTTAAAGAAGTTATTCTTTCTTTTATAATATCTAAAAAAGTTATTTTAAGAGGTGTACCATATTCTATTGCCAGTTTTTTAAGTGAAAAACCATTATAGAATAATTCACCATCTTTAACTTCAACTAAATTGTTCATAAGCGTTATTCCTAGTTTTTAATAATTGTGCCTTTTTTACCCTTTATTGCTTCATATGCATTTTCAATTGAAGTGATAATGGCAGTACCATTTTTAATCTCATCTAAAAACGAAATTGAAGCTTCTACTTTTGGTTTCATACTGCCAGAAAGAAAATGACCTAAAGAGTTATATTTTATCATTTCATCTTTAGTAACGTTTCTTAAAACTTCTTCATTTTCTTTATTGAAATTAATTTTAGCTTCGCTGATAGCGGTTAATATTAGAAGCATATCTGCGTTTATATCTACTGCAAGCTTACTGGATGCAAAATCTTTATCGATGACTGCATCAACACCTATGTATTTTCCATTTTCATATACGACAGGAACACCACCACCTCCGCAGGAGATAACGATGAAACCATTTTCGATTAGAGTTTTTATTTCTTTTTCTTCTAATACTTTAAGAGGTTTAGGGCTTGCAACAACTCTTCTAAATCCTCTTCCAGCATCTTCCTTCATGACATATGGCATTTTAGATGCTTCTTCTTTAGTGTAGAATGAACCGATTGGTTTTGTAGGATTTAGGAATGCTTCATCATCTTTTGATACTTCAACTTGAGTGATTAATGAGATGACATTTTTATCAATCTTTTCAAGATTTAATTCATTTTGAATAGCGTTTTGAAGATGATAACCGATGTAACCTTGACTCATTGCACCGCATTCAGTTAAAGGCATATCATAAACTTTAGGATTTATTCTTCTTCCTTCTGTGAAGGCTAGATTTATGAGTCCTACCTGTGGACCATTACCATGGGTTATTACGACTTCATGGCCATCTTTGATGATAGGAAGAATCATTTTAGCGGTAAATTTAGCGTTTTTAATTTGTTCAAAAGGGGAATCGCCAAGGGCGTTTCCACCAAGGGCAATGACTATTTTCATTTCTCGACCATAGTTGCATAGATTACAGCTTTAATTGTATGTAATCTGTTTTCTGCTTCATCAAAAACAACTGATTGTTTTCCTTCGAAAACATCCTCAGTAACTTCAAGACCGTTTAAACCAAATTTCTTGTATACTTCCATACCGATCGATGTTTCAAGGTTATGAAAAGATGGAAGACAGTGCATAAATATAGCGTCTTTTTTAGCTTTTTTCATAAGTGATTGATTGACTTGGTATGGGAGTAATAATTTAATTCTTTCCGCCCATACTGAGTCAGCCTCACCCATAGAAACCCAAACATCAGTAACGATGACATCGCAGTCTTTTACTCCTTCTTCGATATTTTCAGTAAGAGTAATCTTTCCGCCTGAAAGTTTAGCTGCATCACAGGCTTTTTCTACTAAAGATTCTTGAGGCCAAAGTTCTTTTGGAGCTACTGCCCTAAAATCGATACCAACTTTTGCAGAACCAATCATTAAGGAATTGCCCATATTGTATCTTGCATCACCAAGATATGCCATCTTTATTCCTTTTAAGTAACCTTTATGTTCTCTAATGGTTAATAGATCTGCGAGAACTTGGGTTGGGTGGAATTCATTTGTGAGTCCATTCCAAGTTGGAACACCTGAATATTTTGCTAAAGTTTCAACTATTTCTTGACTATAGCCACGATATTCAATACCATCAAACATACGTCCGAGTACTCTTGCGGTATCTTTGATAGATTCTTTTTTACCCATTTGTGATCCTGATGAACCGATGTAGGTTACGTTGGCACCAAGATCATATCCTGATACTTCAAAAGCACAACGTGTTCTAGTTGAATCTTTTTCAAATAATAAAACGATATTTTTACCTTTTAAGGTATCAGTCATAGAAATACCATTTTTCTTTTTTTCTTTTAAATCTTTAGCAAGATCTAATAAACCAGTTATCTCTTCTTCTGTAAAATCGAGAAGAGTTAAGAAATTTCTTTTATATAGTGACATATATTTTTCTTCCTTTTTTAAATGTTTTCTCTTTCAAGTGGCATTGACATACATCTTGGTCCGCCTCTTCCTCTTGAGAGTTCGCTTGATGGAATAGTGTATACCTTAATACCATATGATTCTAAAACTTTGTTTGTTATATAGTTTCGCTCATAAGCTATTACTTCACCAGGTGCAATACAGATGGTATTTGATCCATCGCTCCACTGCTCTCTATCAGCACTGACACTGTCATCACCACCACAAGGAATGAGAGTGACTTTGTTTCCTGTATATCTTTCTAAGACTTTCTCAAGTGGTAATGTTTCTTTTTTGATGATGAGAGAATCTTTTGTCGGAGACTTCGTGAGAATAAAGATTTTTAGTGTCTTATAACATTCTTTATGAATTGTGAATTTATCAATATCAACTTGAGTAAATATTGTATCTAAGTGCATAAATGTTCTGTGGTTTGGAATTGTGAACACTAAAACATTTTTGAATGATGTGTTTTGTTTAATAAGAATATTTTTCGCAAGAACTTCAACAGCGCTTGGGCTTGTTCGTTGGCTGACACCAACGATGATTGTCTCTTTATTTAAGACGAGAATATCTCCGCCCTCAATGTTCGCTTTATTTTCTCTGTTAAAATAAAGAGGGGTGTTCTTATAAATAGGATGATATTTAAAAATATATTTTCCATAGATGGTTTCACGACTTCTAACGCTTGAATACATCTTATTTAAAGATACTCCACATCCGATAATTGAAAATGGATCTCTTGTAAAATATAGATTTGGCATCGGATCAGTTAAAAATGGATATTCACCGATGTAGTCAGCAAGAGATTTAAGAGAATATGATTTGACCTCTGTCTTTTTGATGCCAGACATTGTCTTTTTTACGAGAGTTTTTGTGTCTTTAATTGATTTTAAATATTTTTCTAAAATTAAAGAAAGATCATCATTTTTGATATCCGCTTCCTGAATGAATTCATGAATAAATTCATTTCTCACATCTAAACTTGTATCAAGCGCTTCAGTAACTAGATCAGATAGATAAACAACCTTAACATTAGCATTTATAAATGCGTCTCTAAATGCTTGATGCTCTTTTTTGGCAAGAGGGAGCCAAGGGATATCATCAAATAATAATTCTTGAAGATATTTAGGTGTTAGATTGTCTAGTTCTTCACTTGGTTCATGTAGAAGAACTGTCTTGAGTCTACCTATTTCTGAAAATACATTTAATTTGTCCATAAGATACCTATTTTTTATATATAATGATTATGAATATATCATTATATTTATTTTTTACACGATTATTCTATCACATACGAAAAAATATGCAATTAAAAATTTTTCACATAAATAATAAAAAGAGTACTAAGATTAGAATCTAGTACTCATTTTATTAAAATATCATTTATTAAGCTTTATTGTCAGAACCTAAAACGTCTTTAATTTTATGTTCAACTAATGCTTTAATATTAGATCTTGCATCTGTTAAATATTGACGTGGATCGAAATGATCTGGATGTTCAACGAAATGTTTTCTAATTGAGCCAGTCATACAAAGTCTGATGTCAGAATCGATGTTGATTTTGCAGACAGCACGTTTTGCAGATTCTCTTAATTGATCTTCTGGGATACCGATTGCATCTGGCATCTTTCCGCCATATTCGTTAACCATCTTAACATATTCTTGTGGAACACTTGATGCGCCATGAAGTACAATTGGGAAACCAGGAAGACGTCTTGATACTTCATCAAGAATATCAAGTCTTAATCTTGGATTTTGTCCAGGTTTGAATTTATATGCACCATGTGATGTACCAATAGCGATAGCAAGTGAATCAACACCAGTTCTTGTGACGAAATCTAAAACTTCATCTGGATTTGTGAACTGTGCATCTTCTGCGCTTACATTAACAGCATCTTCAATGCCAGCAAGTTTTCCAAGTTCGCCTTCAACTGTGATATATCTTCCACGTGCTTTTACATCGTGTGCATAATCACAAACAGCTTTTGTAACAGCTACGTTTTCTTCATAACTTAGTGATGAACCATCGATCATTACTGATGAGAAACCATCATCGATACATGATTTGCAAAGTTCAAAAGATGAACCATGATCTAGGTGTAGAGCGATTGGAAGATCAGGGAAATTCTCAATAGCAGCCTTAACCATATGGATTAAATATTTAGAGTTAGCATATTTTCTTGCGCCAGCTGAAACTTGTAGAATTACTGGTGATTTTAGTTCTCCTGCAGCTTCTGTGATAGCTTGTACAATTTCCATGTTGTTGACATTGAAAGCACCAACAGCATATCCGCCTTTATAGGCTTTTTCAAACATTTCTTTCGTATTAACGAGTGGCATAATAAATCCTTCCTTATTTTATATTTTTATTTTTACCGAAAAAGATTATAACAAATAAAATCTTAAAATACAATTAATATATTAATTGCTTTTTCAATTTTCGAAATGAGAAACTATAATAGATAAATATTCTCTAATCTTGATGTGTTGTGGACAAGCTTCTTCACATTGACCACATTTTATACAATCACTAGCTTTTGAAGAATCTTCAGTGATTTTATTATATTCAGCTTTTGCAGTCCAACTTTCATACACAATACTTGAATTATAACAAGAGAAAATTTCTGGGATATTTATTCCCATAGGACATCCATCCACACAATATCTACATTTCGTGCAAGGGATAGATTTTTCATGCTTTATTGTATTAACTACATTTTCTACGGCATGCATTTCTAAACTAGATAATGGCCTAACATCTTTCATAAATGATAGATTGTCTTGCATTTGGCTCATATCACTCATACCTGATAATATCATAAATATATTATCAAAACTTGATACATATCTAAGTGCATAACTAGCATTGGAACCGCCATTAAGAGAAGAAAATATTTTTTGTGCTTTAGGGCTAAGATTAACTAGTGATCCTCCTTTTACTGGTTCCATTACAATGATTGGTTTATTATGCTTAACACAAACTTCATAACATTCTTTTGATCTGACATTTGGGTTATCATAATCAAGATAATTAAATTGAATTTGAACAGCTTCAATCTCAGGATGATTTGTAAGAATCTCATCTAAAAATTCAGGAGTATCGTGAAAAGACATACATAAATGTTTGATTTTTCCTTCTTCTTTTAGTTTCTTCATAAATTCAAAACATTTACATGATACATATTTTGAATAATTTCTTTTCCCAACAGCGTGTAATAAATAAAAATCAAAATAAGTGAGTCCTGTAGATTCAAGTTGTTTATTAAATAAAGGTTCTAAGTCTTCTTCTTTAGAAAAAAGAGGAGATGATAACTTATTCGCAAAAACATAAGAATCTCTTGGATATTTTTTTGTAAGACATTCCCTTAAAGCTAGTTCACTTTTCCCTTCGGTATAGACTCTTGCAGTATCAAAATAGTTGAATCCATTTTTCATAAAATAATCAACCATTTTTTGAAATTCTTCTAAATCTACTTCACTGCCTTTCATCGGCAGTCTCATACAACCAAAACCAAAATTTTGTTTAACGTTTAGATAAGGGCGTAGCATATCAATTCACCTAGTATAATCAAATTAGATAGGTATAAGTCTAATTTGACTCCTTTCTATTTAATTGTTCTTCACATCAGTGAGGAACTGGCCCCATAGGGCCGCGCGCATTACGAGCGCTATAATTTACTGATTGTATCACTCAAAA